>JBDHLC010000076.1:0-8008 GCA_039586075.1 Gemmatimonadota bacterium
GTGGCCCAGGTGGTGCCCCTGGACGCCGCCCCCCCCACGGGGCCCGTCTCCTCGGGCCGGACCCTGCCCACCCCCCGGCCGGTGGGGCTGGTCACGCAGATCGTCCCCCTGGAGTACATCAGCAGCGACGAGGCCCTTCAGATCCTGGGGCAGCTGGGCGGCCCCATCGCCCGCATCGAGGCCCTCCCCCGCTCCAACGGGCTGATGATCACCGACCACGCCTCCAATGTGGCTGGGTTCCTGGAGCTCATCCGCCAGCTGGACGCCGGATCCGACGGGGAGTCGGGACGCCGGACGTACGTCTACCGTCTCAAGCACGCCAACGCGGCCGAGTTGGCCAACACCCTCTCCCAGCTCTACGGGCTGCGCCTGGTGCAGACCGCGGCCCGGCCCCGGGTCCAGGCGTTGAGCGACCAGAGCCTGAGCTCGAGCCTCCAGGGGTTCCGGGAGCGGGACGCCCAGGCGCTGGAGCAGCGTCGCAGCGACCCGTTCCAGCCCCTCTCGTCGTCGGCCCCGGTGAGCGGGGCGGCCGACACCGGGAGCGGGGCGCCGGGGGACGAGTCGGGGCCGGGGCGCTCCACCACCATCGTGGCGGACCAGGCCACCAACGCCCTGGTGATCCGCACCGAACCGCCCAACTACCCGGTGCTGCGGGAGACCATCGAGCAGCTGGACGTGCGCCCGCCCCAGGTCCTGCTGGAGGTGCAGGTGGCGGAGGTGACGCTGGACGAGGCCACCCAGTACGGGATCAACTGGTTCACCTATACGCAAAACGACGCGGGTGATCGCCAGGGCACGGCCCGCTTCGGCAACCAGGCCTTCGCCGACTCCGCCCTCACCGGGGTGCAGGACTTCCTCGTGCGAGCCGTCCGGCTCGGGGACGTGGACGTCCGGGCGGTGATCCGGGCGCTCGCCTCCGACGCGGACGTGAATGTCCTCTCCACCCCCCACGTGGTGGCCATGAACAACGAGCAGGCTCGGATCCTGGTGGGGAGCCAGGTCCCCTTCACCCAATCCACCCGCACCGGGCTGGACGTGGTGGTGGACCAGTCGGTCCAATACCGGGACGTGGGGATCCAGCTCACCGTGATCCCCACGATCAACGAGGACGGCTACGTCACTTTCCGGATGCTCCAGGAGGTGAGCTCGCTGACGGCCCAGAACGTGGATGCCGCGCTGGGGGCGTCGGTGATCAGCACCCGGGAGGCGGAGACCAGCGCCGTGGTGCGCAACGGACAGACGGTGGTCATCGGGGGGCTCATCGACGAGCTGGACGAGGAGGTGGAGTCCGGCGTGCCGATTCTCAAGGACGTCCCCATCCTGGGATACCTCTTCAAGTCCCGGCAGACGCGCCGGGTCCGGACCGAGCTGGCCATCTTCGTGACGCCCTACGTCATCCTCACCGACGAGGACGCCGACGAGGTGTATCAGCGGATCCGTGGGCAGCTGAACCCGGCGGCGCTTCCCGGGGACACCACCGGCACGCAGGGGGGCTTCTGAGCGCTCACCAGGACCCCGGGCGGGGAAAGGGTGCCCGGGGCGGTTCCGGGTCCGCAGAGGGGGCCGCACGGCTCTCGAACCGGGAGCTCCGCGAGGCGGCCGGAGGCGCGTTCGCCCAACGGCTCTCGCCCGAGTACCTGGAGGAGTACTGCGTCCTCCCGCTGGACCTGACGGAGGACGGCCACCTTCGCGTGGCGGTGGGGGCCGAACTGGACCCCACCGTCCTGGACGAGCTGCGCATCGCCCTGGGCCGGCCGCTCACCCTGGTGGAGGCGCCGGCGGCGGAGATCCAGGCCGCCATCCTCTCCGCGCAGCCCTCCGCCACGGTCGCCCAGGTGGAGGTGGAAGGAACGCCCCAAGGGCCGGCGGACGGGGCCGGCGCCATGCTGGACGACCTGCGGGCGCTGGCCAGCGAGGCCCCGGTCATCCAGCTGGTGAACCTCATGTTGCTGGAAGCCCTGAAGCAGCGGGCGAGCGACGTCCACCTGGAATCCACACCCGAGGGACTACGGGTGCGGCAGCGCATCGACGGGGTGCTGCACGACGTGGCCACCCACCCCCTGCGCTACCAGGCGGCGGTGATCAGCCGGATCAAGATCATGGCGAACCTGGACATCGCCGAGCGTCGCATGCCCCAGGACGGCCGGGTGCGGCTCAAGCTCTCGGACCGGGAGCTCGACGTCCGGGTCTCGACCCTTCCCTCCGTGCACGGAGAGGGGGTGGTGCTCCGCCTCCTGGACCGGACGGCGGACATGCGGACCCTGGACCGCCTGGGCATGGATCCGGACACGGAGCGGGCCTTCACGCAGCTGGTTCGGCGGCCCAACGGGATCGTGCTGGTGACGGGTCCCACCGGGTCGGGGAAGACCACGACGTTGTACGCGGCCCTCCAGCGGATCCGCACTCCCGAGATCAAGATCATCACCGTGGAGGACCCGGTGGAGTACCAGATCGACGGCCTCACCCAGGTGGCCGTGGATCCCCGGGCCGGACGCACCTTCGCCGCGGCCCTCCGGTCCATCCTCCGGCACGATCCGGACGTGGTCATGGTGGGGGAGATGCGGGACCGGGAGACGGTGGAGATCGCCATCCAGGCGGCCCTCACCGGGCACCTGGTCTTCTCCACCCTCCACACCAACGACGCCCCCAGCGGGATCACCCGGCTCCGGGACATGGGGGCCGAGGCCTATCTTCTGGCCGCCACGGTGCAGGGGATCCTGGCGCAGCGGCTGGTCCGCCGCCTCTGCGAGGCGTGCGCCGAGACCCACGCGCTGGACGAGAGCGAGCGGGAGTGGGCCCGCACCCTCGGCCTTGAGACGGAGGGCGGCTCCTACCGCCAGGCCCCCGGTTGCGAGGCGTGCGGGGGAACGGGCTTCCGGGGCCGGATCGGCGTCTACGAGCTCATGCGGGTCAGCGAAGCGATCCGTTCGCTGCTGGTGCGAGGAGACAGCCTGGACGAGATCCGCCGCGCCGCGTGGGACGAGGGGATGGTGCCCCTGCACGAGAACGCCTGGGCGCAGGCGCGGGACGGGCGCACCACGGTGGGCGAAGTGGCCCGGCTGACGGGCGAGGAAGCCCTCCGGTGAGTACCCGCTTTCGGTACCGAGCCTCCACCGACCGGGGGGAGGTCGTGGAGGGGATCTCCGAGGCCCGCTCACGCCAGGACGTGCTGGACCAGCTCCGGGGGCGCGATCTGCACGTCGTGGATGTGGAAGCGCTCCCGTCGGCCCCGGACGGGTCCGGGAGCCGATTCGGACGGGAGACCGCCGTCGCCCGCTGGGCCCGGAGCTTCTCTGCCCTCCTGGGAGCCGGAACCCCCCTGGAGCGAGCCTTGCGGGTCTCGGCCGACCAGGCCGGAAACGAGGGGCTCGCGGCGGTCCTGGGGGAGGTGCGGGAGGCGGTCCACGCCGGTGAGAGCCTGTCGGACGCTTTGGGCCGGCATCCGGCGTGGTTTCCCCAGGTCCTTCCGGCCATGTCCCGGGCCGGCGAGGCCAGTGGGGCCCTTGCGGAGGTCTTCGAGCAGGCGGCGGACTACCTGGAGGAGGTCTCCGAGCTCCGGTCCGAGGTCCGGGCCGCCCTCATCTACCCGGCCCTCATGGGGGTGGTGGCGGCGGTGGGCGTGGCGGTCCTGCTCCTCTTCGTCGTGCCCCGGTTCTCGGGGATCGTGGCGGACTTCGGGGGGACCATGCCCCTGAGCACCCGGATCCTCATGGGGGTGGGCACCTTCCTGGCGAGCTTCTGGTGGCTGGTCCTGGCGCTCCTGGGGGGGGCGGTCTTCGGCGCCGCCGCCTGGCTGCGGCGACCGGAGAATCGCTTGCGGTTCCACGAGGCCCGGCTGGGGTGGCCGGTCCTGGGGGAACTGGAGCTGAAGGTGGTCACGGCCCGCTTCACCCGGACCTTGGGCCTCCTCCTGGCGCACGGCCTCCCGCTCCTCCGGGCCCTGCGCATCGCCCGGGAGACGGTGAGCAACCACGCCGTGGTCCAGCGTCTGGACCAGGGGATCGCCGCCGTGGCGGAGGGACGTCCCGTGGCGGAGAGCATAGAAGGGGCGTTGCCCCCGCTGGCGGTGGAGATGCTGGCGGTGGGGGAGGAAAGTGGTCAGATGGACGTCCTGTGCCAGCGCATCGCCACGACCTACGACCGGGACGTCCGGCGCTCGGTCAAGGTGGCCGTGGCCCTCCTGGAGCCGGCCATGATCGTCTTCTTCGGGGTCCTGGTGGGGCTGGTCGCCCTGGCCATGCTCCAGGCCATCTACAGTGTGAACGCCAACCTGAGCTGAGAAGGGCTATGACGTTGCGTGGAAGAGAGTTGGGTCGGGTCGCGGGCTTCACCCTCATCGAGGTGGTGGTGGTGGTCATCGTCTTGGGATTGCTGGCCGGGATCGTGCTTCCACAGGTCATCGGGCGGGTCTCCCAGGCCCGGGACTCCACCGCTCGGACCCAGATCGAAATGATCGGGGTGGCCCTGGACAGCTATCGGCTGGACAACGGTCGCTACCCCACGACCCAGCAGGGGCTCGAGGCTCTCCGGACCGAGCCCAGCAGCGAGCCGCTCCCCACCAACTGGCGGGGACCGTACCTGAGGCGCGCCGTCCCGGAGGATCCCTGGGGCCGGCCGTACGTGTACCGGAGCCCCGGGGAGGAGAACCCCGGCAGCTTCGATCTCTTCACCCTGGGCATGGACGGGCAGCCCGGGGGAGAGGGCGAGGACGCCGACATCAACAACTGGGACTGAGCGCGGGTGCCTGGGGGAGCGTGGGCCCGGTGCGGGGCCGCGGCGCCGCCTGACCCGGCGGATCCCCGTCCGGCGGCGGGCTTCACCCTGGTGGAGCTCATCGTCGTCCTGATCCTCATGGGGCTCGCCACGGCCCTGGTGGCGCCGTCCCTCCTTCCCGGACCGACGGACCCCGACGCCTCGCTGCAACGCGTCCTGGCGGATGCCCAGGCCGCCGCCATTCGGCGGGGCGAGCCGGTGCTCGTGGAGGTGGGGGTCCGGGGGGAATGGACCGCCCGCGGGGCGTCCTCCGGCGAAACCGACGCCGTCCTGGGGCGTGGCGGGCTGGCCGAGGCCTGGGTGCCGCCGCACCCGTATGTCCTTCGCATCGCGCCCACCGGCTCGTGCGGGATGGAGCTGGCGGCGGACACCACCGGTTGGCGGCCGCCCCTAGATCTGCTCACCTGCCGGGTGGTCTCGTGAGCCGCCGCTCGGGGCTGACCCTGCTGGAGACCATGGTCGCCCTGGTGATCCTGGGCCTGGTGGTGACCGCGTCCTTCCAGCTCTACGCCACCGCTCTGCGTTCGGCCACCGAGGCGCGGGAATGGACCACCGCCACCGCCTACGCCCAGGAGGGGATGGAGCTGGCGAAGCTCGACCTTCCGGGCATGCTGGCCCGGGAGCAGGAGGATCTGGAAGGGGGGTTCCGGCGGCGCGTCGACGCCGCGCCGGCGGCCGCAGGCCTCTCCCAGGTGACCGTGACCATCCGGTTTCCCGACGGTGGGGAGTTCCAGGTGCGTCGGCTCCTGGACGGGAGCTGAGGGCGGATGGGCGCTGGGGTCTGCTGGAGTCGCGGGAGCAGAAGCGCCGCCCCCGGATTCACCCTCATCGAGATCACGCTGGCCATCGTCCTGCTGGGCGTCGTCTCCCTCCTGGCCTACGGGGCCATCGCCACCGCCACCGCCACCCAGGATCGGTTGGCGGAGGGTCGCACGGCGCTCCAGGCCGAGGTCGCCTGGCGCACCCTGCTCACGGACGCCATCCGGGCGGCCCGGGATCCCTTCGACTACGGCGGGCCTACCGTGGCGGTGCAGGATGGTGCCGTGGACCGGGACGGCCGGCCCCTGGACCGCTTCGCCGTCATCACCGCCGGGGGCCCGCCGCCCCTGAACGATGGGGCGGACTGGCAGCTCACCCTGGGGATCGTGGAGGGAGGGCTGGGGCTGGAGGCAGTCCCGGTGGGTCGGTCCGCACCGGCCAGGCTCCTCCGGGGTCCCCCGGGATACACGGGGATGCAGGTGGAGGCCCTGACCGGGACTGGGATGTGGTCCGAGACCTGGACGAGCGACCGGGCGCTCCCCTACGCCGTGCGGATCACCTTCTGGGGTCCGGACGGCCCGGCGGGCCCGCCGCTGGTCGTGGGGATTCCCACGGCGGGGCAGCGATGAACGGCCGGTCTCTCGGATTCGGTCCCGGCCATGGCGCCCGATGCCCCGGTCCGGGTCATGGCCGCCGGGGCGTGGCCCTCATGCTGGCCGTCTGGGTCCTCCTCGTCCTGGGGTTCGTCTCCCTGCAGGTCCTGGCCCAGGCCCGGGGTCGGGTGGACGTGGCCACCATCGCCCGGACACAGACCGTGGCTCGCTACGCGGCGGAGAGTGGGGTGGTGGTGGCGCGGGCGCTGCTGGAGGAGCTGGTGCAGGCGGCGGAGTCCCCGGAGGCGCAGGCCCGGGTCTTCGGCGAGTTTGAGCGGGCCCTCGAGGCATGGGGCGTCCAGGAGATCGGGACCGGCCGCTACCAGGTGGTGGTGGAGGACCTGAACGCCCGGGTGGACCTGAACGAGTCCCGGGACGAAGTGCTGGAGGGGCTCTTTCGTCAGTTCGTGGGGGATCCGCGGGCCGGGGAGCTGGTGGAGGCGCTGCGGGCGTGGGGGCTGGACGGACCGGCGGTGGATGCCCTCCCCGGGGAGGGTGCGGAGCCAGACGATGGACTCGAGGCGCTGGTCCGCGCCCAGATGTCCGACCGGGCGCCCATCATGCATTTGGAGGAGTTGGCGCTGGTGCCGGGATTCGACCCGGCCCTCGTGTTCGAACTCGCACCGTACGTCACCGTAGGGAGCGATGGCCGGATCAACGCGAACTCGGCGACACTCCCGGTGCTCGCTGCCATACCGGAGGTAGGACCGGTTGCCGCCCAAACGCTGGACGACGCGAGGCTCGATGGTAGTCCGTTCCCCTCCCGGGTGGCTCTTCTTTCCGCGATCCGGGAGGGCAGGGGAGGAGACGTCGGCTCCCAGCTTCCCGACCTCATCACCGTGCCCCGGCGGATCCTGCTGGCGGCCCGTGGATGGGAGGAGGGGCATCCCTTCACCCACGAGGCCCGGGTGGTCCTGGAGGTCCGCTGGTCGCAGCTGATCCGCGGCGACCGAACGGTCATGGAGTCCTGGGTCGACGCCAGTCGATAGGAACGAGAGCGCCCGGGGCCCCAAATGGGACCCCGGGCGGTTGGGGTGACGGAGGTGCGCCGGACTACGGCTGCGGTCCGTCCGGAATCCCGCCCACGAAGAACGGTCGCATCATCTCGTTGTCCTCGTGCTCCACGATGTGGCAGTGCCACACGTAGTAGCCCGGGAGGTCGAAGTGCATCTTCACCCGGGTGATCTCATCGGGGTAGGAGATGACCGTATCCTTCGGGCCGGTCTCCCATGGCTCCGGGGGACGTACAGCTCCGGCGGCCTCCCGATTGACCACCTCGAACTTCACCTGGTGCACATGGATCGGGTGGGCATCAGCCGTGAAGTTGTGGATCTCCCAGACCTCCGTGGAATTGAGGGCCGGGTTATTGAGGGCCGGGTTCTCAGTGATGGGAGCCATCCAGACGCGCCCGAGCTTCCCGGGGTGGTTCGTCGGATCGGGCTCCACCAGCGTCCCGAGGAGCGCCGCCGTCGGTCCGAAGATCTCACCGGCGCAGTCTTCCACCAAGCCGCCATTGACCTCAGACACCCGCACACTGAGGGATTCCTCTTCGTTCAGGCTCACCGCCCGGGTGACGTCGGGAGGTCCGAGGGCCAGCACAGTGGGAAGGACCAAATCCATGGGCGGAGTGGTGTTGTCGGTGACCTCCGCACCCTTCACCCGGAACTGCATTACCTGGCCCGTGCTCGCCGGATCGGCCGGTTCGAAGGCGACCCCTGGCACGCCACCGCCGAACGGCTCATCGGGACCCATGTTCATGAGCACGATCTCGGTCCCCACCGGTACGTTGGTGAAGTCCATGATCACGTCGGCCCGCTCCGCCG
>JBDHLC010000039.1:0-28322 GCA_039586075.1 Gemmatimonadota bacterium
CGTCGGGAAGGGAGAAGACGATGTCGGCGATCTCCCGGGCGTAGCCCCCGTACTCCACGACGTTGATGGGCTTGCGGTACCGGGCCGCAAGATCGTGGACGTTCCGGTGCAGGTCCTCCAGCGTCCCGTGCCAGCGCGAGTAGAAGGAGAGACCCAGGACGTCGAACTCCACGCCCCGGGCGATCATGTTGTCCAGCCAGAAGCGGGCTTCGTCGTTCTGCCCGCCCAGCGCGATGTGCATCATCACGGGCAGGTCGGGGTCCACCGCCCGTACCCCTTCCACGCCGGCCCGCAGGAGCCCGGCGAGCCCGTCCAGGTCGCCGATGTGACCGTCGGGCCAAAGGAGCCCGTGGTTGACCTCGTTCCCGATCTGGACCATCTCGGGCAGCGTGCCCTGCGCGTCGAGGGCCCGGAGGACCGACGACGTGTACGCCCGCATGGAGTCCTGAAGCGCGGCGTAGTCCAGCTCGGCCCAGGCCAGCGGCTTGTTCTGCTGCTGGGGATCCGCCCAGTAGTCGCTGTAGTGGAAGTCCAGGAGGAGGTCCATACCCGCCTCCTCGACTCGCCGGGCCATCTCGAGGGTGGGATCCAGGCCGCAGAAGCCGACCCCGGGGGAGTACCCTTCCGGGTTCGCGGGCTCCACGAAGATCCGAAGCCGGATGGTGTTGAAGCCGTGATCGCGCAGGAGCTGGATGGCGTCCACGGGCTCCCCATCCTTGGCGAAACCGGGGAAGTCGGCCCAGAGCCCGTCTCCGCTCTCGATCTGCGGGAGCCACGAGATGTCGGCGCCGATCATCCGTTCCACGGGCCGGTTGGTCTTGGCCAGCTGGCTCGTGGTGGGGGTCCGCAGCTCCACGTCCGCGGGGATGGTGTGGATCTGGTGCCCGCCTGCGAACAGGCCTTCCGACCGGGCGGATACGTCCACGCGGTCGGGCCGGGTCCCGGCGCGAAACGCCAGGTGGGCGACCCCGTCCACGAGGGGTGCGGGGGCATACGGGACGCCGGCCGTGTCCGTGACGGTGGGGACCGGATCACCCTCCGGGGTCGTGATGGTCCCGTCACCGTCCACGTAGATGCGGATCGTGTGGTCCGCGGACCGGATCTCCCGGCCCAGACTGTCGGTGACGGCGATCCTCAGGGGGGCATGGTCCATCCCATCCGCCAGGAGCGTCGTGCTGTAGGCCGACAGCATGACCGAGACCGCGGTTCCCGAGTCCACGCGGCTCACGGCGGAGAAGTCGGGGGTCTCCAACGACGGTGGGGGCGGCTCGCCTCCACAACCGGCCAGGGCGATCAGGGCGCTCGCCGTCCAGGCGAAGCTCGATCTCGTCATGAGGCTGGACTCCTGTCGCTTCGGTGCCTGGGAGGACACCGGAAAGGTAGGCCCCCGCCGGGAGGCGAGCCACGGCGCCACCTCTGCCGCGGGCCGAGAGGGGGTGTTCCCCGCCGTGCGGGAGGGTAGACTGGGAGATGCGGCCACGGACGGGGACGACCGGTTTCCGCCACGGCCGCGGCTCGCTCCATCGTACCCTCTCGTCCCAGCCCCCCATGAAGACGCCCCTCCCCCTCGTGCTGACCACGCTCCTCGTCGCCACCGGCGGCACCGCGGAGCTGTCGGCTCAATCCATCACGCTGGACTTCGGGTGGACACCCGGGGTGGCCACGGTGACGGCGACCTCGAACGTGACGGCGGGGGTCATGGGCCAATCCACCGAGATCGACTCCAGCACGGGCTACCGCCTGACGGTGACGGAGGACGCCGGGGGCCTTCGCCTCAGCCACTCGGACTTCACCTTCAACGGCTCCAACATCGAGGAGCTCCTGTCCGAAGCCGGCCAGGGCGAGGGGGCGTCGGAGATGATGGCCAACATGCAGCCGGACATCCTGGTGGACGGGGCGGGACAGTTCCGGGGCCTGGTGGACTACCCGGCCCTTCGGGAATCGATGGAGGCCATGTTGGCGAAGACCCGCGTCGAGCTGGAGGCCCAGGGGATGGCCGAGATGTTCGACGAGATGATGGAGACCTCCATGTCGGAGGAGGCCATGTCCCGGAACGCGAAGCTGGCCTGGGACCAGATGGTGGGATTCTGGGCGGGTCGCACGCTCCGGGTGGGGGAGACGGTGAGCGTGGCGAGCGAGATGGTGGTTCCCATGGTGCCCGGGGAGCCCGTGAGGGTGGACACCGAGCTGGAGCTGGTGGGCCGGGTGCCCTGCGCCGACGGCGAGGCGGACGACGGCTGCCTGGAGCTCGTCTCGCGAGCCTCGCCGGACGGCGAGGAGCTGCGCAACCTCATGGACATCTTCATCGCCGGGATGATGGAGCAGTACGGCGGGACGGGGATGGAGATGGGGATCACGGAGATGAGCCTGGCCACCCACAACACCCTCGTGGTGGAGGCGGAGACGCTCCGGCCCCTCCGCATGGAATCCCAGGTGGACATGACCATGGGAATGGACATGATGGGGATGACCCAGCGCATCCAGAACCGGCAGCTGGTGGAAACCCGCTTCTCCTGGGAGCCCTCCTAGGGCACGGGCGCCTCGCTCCGCGGCGGCGGGAGGTTCCGCCGCCCCACCTCGGCCGTCGAGCCGGGATCAGCCGCCGGAGATCTCGTTCTCTCCGGTCTTCCGCAGAATGAGCTTGTGGGCCCGCAGGCGCAGTGCGTTGATGCGGATGAAGCCCCGTGCGTCCTGCTGGTCGTAGCCCCCCGCCACGTCCATGGAAGAGAGCTCCTGGTCGTACAGGGAGCTGGTGGAGGTCCGACCGCGGACCTGCACGTTCCCCTTGAACAGGCGCAGGTGCACCTCGCCGTCGATGAGGCGCTCCGACTGCCGGAACGCGGCCTGGATGAAGTCCATCTCAGGTGAGAACCAGAAGCCGTTGTAGATGATCTCGCTGAAGCGGGGTGAGAGCATATCGCGGAGCCGGAGGACCTCCCGGTCCATGGCGATCCCCTCCAGGTCCCGGATGGCATGGTGAAGGACGGTCCCTCCGGGGGTCTCGTACACGCCGCGGGACTTGATCCCCACGAAGCGGTTCTCGACGATGTCGATGCGCCCGATCCCGTGCTCTCCACCCTTCTCGTTCAGGAAGTCGAAGAGCGCCACCGGATCCGTCACGTCCACGCCCTCGGACTCGCAGACCACCCGCACCGGCATGGCGTCCTTGTAGTGGATGCTCAGGTCGGTGGCCTGATCCGGCGTGTCCTCCAGCGCCCGGGTCAGCTTGAACATGTCATCCGGGGGCGGGGCGGAGGGGTCCTCCAGCATCCCGGCCTCGTAGGACCGGTGCATGAGGTTCTCATCGCTGGAGTAGGGCTTCTGCACCGTGGCCTCCACCGGAATCTCGTGCTCCCGGGCGAAGGCCAGGAGGTCCTGGCGGCCCTGGAAGCGGTTCAGGAAGCTCCGATCCTTCCACGGGGCGATGATCTCCAGGGACGGAGCGAGCGCCGCGAAGGCCATCTCGAACCGGACCTGGTCGTTCCCCTTTCCGGTGGCGCCGTGGGCCACCGCGGTGGCCCCCTCGCTCAGGGCGATCTCCACCTGGCGGCGGGCGATGACGGGACGGGCCAGCGCGGTGCCCAGGAGGTATCGGTTCTCGTACACGGCGTTCCCGGCGATGGCCGGGAAGATGAACTCCGTCACGAACTCGTGCTTCAGGTCTTCCACGAAGACCTTGCTGGCGCCGGTGGCCCGGGCCCGTGCCGCCACCTCGTCGAAGTCCTCCAGCTGACCCACGTCGGCCACGTACGCGATGACGTCGTAGCCCTGCATGATCAGGTCCTTGAGGATGCAGGCGGTATCGAGTCCGCCGCTGTAGGCCAGTACCACCTTCTTCCTGTCGCTCAACGGTGTCTCCCGGAGGGGCACGTGGATTCAATGCAGGCGGGAAACTAACGCGGTGAGGGGCCTCCCCTCCAGATCCGGGGCAGGGGGATCTCCCGTCGCCCTGTGACGGACGCCGGTCCCGGTGAGCTACCGGTCAGTGCAGGATGTTGTGGTTCCTCAGATACTGCGTCACCACCTGGCTCAGGATGGGGGGCACCCGGTAGCGGACTCCGTCCCGGACGGTCTGGACCGGCTCCGGCAACCCTCCCGTGGTGACGAACCGGTCCAGGAGCATCCGACCCCGCAGGAGCTCCAGCGTCTGGAAGGCCTGGTCCGGTTCCACGCGGAAGACGGTGCAGAACTCCTCGATGGTCAGGCTCGAGTGCTCCAGCAGCGCCATCAGGGCGAAGTCGGCGTCCAGGTCCAACTCCTCCAGGAACTGGAACCGGAGCGGGACCGGCGGCCGCAACCGGAGCCATCCCTGCCGGCCGGCGAAGTCGGAGGACTTCAGCCAGAGCAGGATGGCCATGATGATGTTGCCCTGGCTGGCCCGGTAGAGACGGTCGAAGAACTCCTCCCGGAGCAGGGCCTGGCGGTCGTCGGCGGACCGTGCGCGCTGCAGCTTCCGCTTCAGGAGCGGATTGGGACTGGAGGGCGCGAGGAACTCCAGGGGGACGCCGCTCCGCTGGTGTCGGGTCATGATGAGCTCTTCCATCTCGGACCGTTCCATGGCCGCCACCTCTCCCACGCTCACCAGCGCCGCGGCGCGCGGCTCGGTCTTCCGGAAGAGCTTCCAGAACGGGTCGGACGCCGTGGAGAGCCAGAACACGGCCGGAGCGGTACGCGCCTGGAAGTCCAGGAATCGCTCCAGGGTCACGCTTCCACCCGTCTTGCGGAGGAAGAGGTGCGCCAGGTGCTCCACCAGGAGCACCAGGGGCGGACCGGAGGCACCCCCCCCGTGGTCCAGGAGGCGGGACGCGAGGCGGTCCAGCGTCCAGGTCCCCTCGTCGGTCTCCAGGACACCCGCCTCCTGGAGTACCCGGGCGAGATGGGTCGCCAGCGCCTCGGGACTCCGGTAGCGCTCGGCGAGGTTCAACCGGACTACACGGGCATCGACGAACAGCGTGGACTCCAGCGTGTTGAGGAAGCTGGTGTGACCCACCGTGACGGCGCCGGTGAGGAGCGACGGTCCATGCAAGCCGTCCTTCCACCCCGTCCACCGGTGCGTGACCCACGCGATCTCGTCGTCCCGTCCCACCAGCAGTGCCGGATCGCTCACGGGCTGGAAGGAGAAGAGTCGCCGGTAGACCAGAGGGAGCGGTTCCAGGAGCCGAGGGATGCTTCGGAGGACCTCCATGGCCCGCTCCGCTTCGCCCTCCGCCGCGGGCTGGGCGCCCACCGCCGACCGCCCCTTCCGTATGAGGCGTTGGACCTGGACGTACCCCTTCTTCCCGATCCGTTCGACCCGGGGACGGAGGTCGCCCCAGAAGGAAGCGAGCCGGTCCCGGCCCTGGCGAATCCAACCCCGCACCAGGCTCCGGACGTCCCGGATCTGCTCCTGGACCGCGCGCTCCAGGGTGATCCGCTCCCGGGCCTGGACCATGGCCCGGTGGATGATGCCGTGGGCCCGCTGGGTGAAGAGCCGGTAGGGCTCGAAGGTGCCGGCCAGGACCTTCTCCAGGGCCCGGGCCGTCCGTTCCAGCCCCTGTAATGTCAGGGAGCGGGCGTCCTGCAGCAGGGCCTCCGGATCCATGGGGGTTTCCTGGCCCCCGCCGGCCTCCGGGTCGCCTCGCAGCTCGTCGCGCGCGGCGCCCAGGTTGTACGCCACCACGTTGTGCACCTGCCGGCACTCCGCCCGCGCCTGGCCCAGGTAGTCCGTCAGCGGTGTGACCGAGGTTCGGAGCGCCTCCAGGTTCAGGGCGTCCAACGCCTGGCGGACCGCCTCTCCCAGGGGGATGGTCCGCGTGGGCTGCTCCGGGTCGGGGACGGGGATCGGCTCGCGGACGGGCCGCACCTCCAGGCTCTCGGGGAGCGTGCGCAGCCTGGCGGCGAGCCGGTCCACCACCGAATCCATCACCTCCCGCAGAGGCGCCTCCACCTTCGCCGGCTCCAGGGGGGCCTGGAGGGTGCGGTCCAGGATCTCGGTTGCACCTGACAGGTAGTCCTCGGCGGCACGGGCCACGGCCTCCCGGTCCGGGGTGGCCATGAGCGGCGAATCCGGCGCGGCCGCTTCGTCCCGCAGCGCCAGGAGACCGTCCCGGCCCTCTCCCAGCCAGCGCGACAGGTGTACCACGGAGGCGTCCAGGGCCTCCAGGAAGAGGTCGTCCAGCGCCTCGTCCATGTCCGCCCGGAGGTCCAGGAGCTCGGACGTGAGCGCCACCCGAGCCCGGGACGTTCCGTACCACCCGTTCCAGAGGGTGGCCCTCTGCGCGAGCCGGCTCCGCAGGCGCTCCTGGCGACGGTCCTCCGCCTCGGAGTGCCTCCCGGCGAAGGGAGTATCGGCGAGTCGTAACTCCTGGTCCACCTGGGCACGGAGTCGGGCGACGCCCTCCCGCACGCGTCCCAGAAGCTCGTCCGGGGGCGTCAGCTGGCTGACGGCGCGGTCAAGGGACGCCTGAAGGTCTCCGGCCACGGACGCGGGATCCGGTTCCCGGGGCTCCTCCTCTCCCGTCTCGGCGTCGTCCGCCTCAACTCCCGCGTCCGGGGTGTCGCCTACCGGTGCGACGTCCTCGAGGTCGGAGCTCTCCTCGCCCCCCGAGTCCGGAGCCGGGTCTCCCTCCGCGTCCCAGGCGCCGCCGTCCGCCGGGGCATCGGAGGTGGCCTCGTCGGACGCGACGCCACCCTCCGCCGATTCCGCTTCCGCCTCGGGCTCGGATTCCGGTTCTGCGCCGAGGGCGCGGATGCGCTCGAGCTGCTGGATGGACTCGGTGGACAGATGACCCCACGGGTCGTGGCGCTGGTCCTCCACGGGGAACCACGCCCGGATCCAGCGTCCCAGGGCCATCTCCACCTCGAGGACGGCGCGGCCGTGATACCGCTGGAGGTCCTCGGCCAGATCCACCACGCCGGGCAGGCTCTCGCCCCGGAGGTATCGACGCGCCAACGCCCTCAGGGGAATCGCCTGGGCGCGGGCCTCGCCTCGCCCGAACAGTCCGCCGATGGTGCGGCCGCCCCGGACCAGCGCCTTGCGAACGCGGCGGAAGACACCCTCTCCCGTGCTCCTCTGATAGAGGTCCTCCGGCTCCGCGCGCAGGACGTCGGTGGGGAGGGGAGAGGCCGCCTCCCGCAGCTCCAGCACGAAGGACTGCCAGGTTGCCGAAAGCGTCTCTCCCGGCCGGTGCTCCTCCAGGAGGCGGAGGAGGGGCGCCACGACCTCGCGGGCCACCGCATTGCGATAGGCGCGGAGCCGCGTCCACTCCAGCGTACCCTCGCCGTCTGGCTCCTCGTCCCTCCCCTTCTCATCGGTCGACCCCGACGGCTCGGCGGTGGCCGCGTCGACGGCCGCCGAGGCGAGACCGGCCTCCTCCAGCAATCCGGTGTGGGCCTCCGTTATCTCCTCGAGGCAGGTCCGCAGGGGAGCGGTGACCTCGGATTCCAGCGCTCGCTCCCACGCCTCGACCCGCTCCTGCAGCCGATGGTCCAGGCCCGACAGGGCGCGCTCCAGCAGGAGGTCCCCCTGGCCGAGGGTCTCGGGTCCCGGCACGGGCGGACGACTCACTCCCCGCCCTCCTCACCGCGCTCCAGGACGGTCCCGGCGTCCAGTTGGGGGGCTGGGCCCGGCGGGCCCGCGGCCTTCTCGGCCCCGGGGTCCCCGGGCCGACTCACGTCCATGTAGGTCCGAACGCCGTGGTGCGGTCCGATGAGGCCTGCCTCGCGAAAGCCCGCGCGAGCACGCTCGGTAACGTCGCTCATGAAGAGGAACTCGTATCGGGGGTCCAGGACGTAGGCCTTCACCTTGAGGTGGGTGAGGAACACCTCGTCGAACTCATCCTTCAAGAGGACGACGATGGGCTTGTTCAGGTAGACGTACTTGGATGACGCAGCCGCCTCGAACGCGATGTGCTTCGCCTGGGCCTCGTCCACCCACCCCGGCAGGTAGAGGTCCGTCACCACCTGGCAGTTCAGCTCCCCGGCGTTGGCGTTGGCGACCTGGTCCCCCACGACCTGGGCGTTGGGGACCGTAACGAGGTTGTCGTCCGGGGTCACGATGCGGGTGGAGCGGAGACCGATGGACACCACCTCCCCATAGGTCCCGTGGATGGAGACCTTGTCACCGACCTGGAAGGGCTGATCGAACAGGACGATGATCCCGCCGAAGATGTTCTTCAGGATGTCCTGGGCCGCGAATCCCACGGCCACCCCGATGGCCGCCCCAGCCGCCAGGATTCCCTGTGCCTCGACGCCCAGGATCACCAGGGCGGTGAAGGGGATGGCCAGCGCCCACAGGAAGATCCGCGCGATGGGCACGAGCCGCTTGAAGAAGAGGCGGCGTTTCGCGTTCCGCTCCGCCAGGCGTTCCAGGACCCAGACCAGTCCACGAATCAGATACGCCACGAAGATCAGGAAGAGGATCGAGAGGAAGATCCGGAACCCCCAATGCTGGGCCTGCTCCGCCCCCCTCTCCAGGATCTCTCCCGCCGTTCCGGTCGTATCCTGCCGCGCGCTGCTGGGACGGTTCGCCTGGAGCGCCACCAGTCCGAGGATGGTGTACCGGAGGCTGTCGTTCTGGGCCTCCAGCCGCGCCAGTCGGGCGGCCACCGAGTCCTGTGTGGCCTGGCCGGTCGCTGCGGAATCGGCCCGCGGGCGGGTCTCGGGGGAGACGAGCAACACCGGGTCCGGCTCGGCGTCGGGCACCGGGGGAAGGCGGGCTTCGCCCGAGTCCCCGGACGCGAGGGTCTCCGGGGCGCCGATGCTGTCGGCGGCGGAGCGAGGATCGGCGGTGAGGACCGAATCCGAGCCTTCCTCCGGATCACCACGACCCGGGAAGTCGCAGGCCACGACGGGGGTCAGCAGCAGGAATCCCAGGAGGAGGAGGCGTCGGGACATACCGGTGTGCGCGCGTTTGGGATGGACGAGGTTGGGTCCCACCTTCCCTACGTCCCTTAAGCTATCGCACCACCGGACCTGCCGCGATTCACTCGACGGCGGGTCGACCTCGACCCGCCGCACCAACCACGTCACGCAGTGCTCTCACCCCCTTAACGAGGCGAGGTCCGGGGCGTCCCAGGAACGGCTCGCCCACGCAGTGGACCTGCCCCTTCCGCACCGCCGGGACCCGGGCGAAGTCCGGGTTCTCCAGCACCACCTCGGGACGGTACTTGTCCGGATGGACGCCGCACCAGGACAGGACGATGGCGTCGGGGGCCATGTCCACCACCTCCTGGTTGGTGAGGGGGCGGCTCTTCACGGACTCGCCTCCCAGGGGGTTTCGGCCCCCTGCCCGGAGCAGGGCCTCGTGGGCCCAGCTGAGTCTGCCGGGGGCGATGACCGGCTTGGGCCACCACTGGATCAGGACCGAGGGCGCGTCGGGCTCGGGATCGGGGGGCGCCCCCTCACCCAGCTCCGTCGCCATCTCGCCGACCAGGCGCTCACCCCGGGCCGGTACCTCGAGCAGCCCCGCGATCTGCCGGATATCCCGGTAGACGTCCTCGATGGACACGGGCTCGGGAGCGATGTAGGGCAGTCCCGCACGCTCCAGACGCGCCACGACGTTCTCGTGCCCCGGCACGGTGAGAGTGGCCAGGACCAGGTCCGGCTCCAGCGAGGCGACCTTCTCCACGTCGATCTCCAGGTCCGGGCCCACCGTGGGAAGCGGCGCCACCAGCTCCGGGGGCCAGTCGGAGTGCTCGTCCACGCCCACGAGGAGATGCCCGCACCCCAGGGCATGGACGATCTCGGTGTTGGAGCAGGCCAGGGAGACGATGCGCATGGAGAAGACTACCCACGGCGGGGGGAGGCGGGTCCGCGAGAGGGACTCCGCCGGGTGGCCGTCCGAGGCTGAGGACGCCGAAGAACCCAGCTGGATGTACACAGCCATGGGGGAACGTGCCCCGTCCACGGATCTTGTGACCTTCGTCTCGGTATCCCTGGTCCTGGCTGCGGTGGCCGCGGTGGCGTCGCTGATTCCGGCGCTCCGGGCGACCCGAGTGGATCCGGTGGAGGTTCTCAAGGAGGAGTAACCCGATGGCCCGCACACCCTCGACCATGCTGGAGCTGGGTACGAAGGCGCCCGCCTTCGCGCTGACCGACACCGTGACGGGGCGCACCGTGACGCTGGAGGAGATGTCGGACGGGGCGGCGCTCCTGGTGGTGTTCTGGTGCAATCACTGCCCCTTCGTGATCCACATCGAGGACGCCTTCGTGGACTTCGCCCGGGAGTACGCGGGGAAGGGATTGAAGGTGGTGGCCATCAGCGCCAACGACGTGGTCCACTATCCCCAGGACGGACCGGTCGAGATGAAGGCGCGGGCCAATGCCCACGGGTACCCCTTTCCGTACCTCCTCGACGAGACGCAGGAGGTGGCGAAGGCCTATCGCGCGGCGTGCACCCCGGACCTCTTCCTGTTCGGGCCGAACCGCACGCTGGTATACCGGGGGCAGTTCGACGGCAGCCGTCCGGGACTGGACGTCCCGGTGACCGGGGAGGATCTGCGCCGGGCCGTGGACGCGGTGCTCGCCGGTGAAGCCCCGTCGGAGCACCAGCTGCCATCGGTGGGATGCAACATCAAGTGGGCGCCCGGGAACGAGCCCGACTACTTCCGCTGAGCCGTGGGACCCGGCTTGGCCGCGCGTCCTCTCCCCCCGGTGCTCGTGGGAGGCGCCCGCACCGCTGGCGGGTCCGTGGCGCCAAGGGTAGTCTCCCCTCCGTCGTTGTCGTGACCGGGTCCGCCGCGCCGCGGAGGTCCCGGTTGCGGGTCGAGTCGTCTCCCGGAGACATCCAGATGCGCCGCCACTTCTCCCTCGCAGGCTTCGTTCCGCTCCTGAGTCTCGCCGCCGTGGCCTGGTGCGCCCCGGCGTCGGCCCAGGAGACCCTCGTGGCGGGGCGGTGGATATCGGGTGTCCTCCAGGACGGGGACGCCACGAACTCCGCCGGGATGCGGTACGACGTGTACCGCATCCAGGGGGGAACCCCGGGGCTCCTCTCCATCACCGCCGAGTCCGACGCGTTCGACACCTTCCTGGAGTTGGGGATCCTGGTGGACGGAGAGTTCACCAAGTTCGTGGAGAACGACGACTTCGCGGGGCTTTCCCATCCCACCGACTCCCGGATCTACGTCGAGGGAGACAACGATTGGGATTGGGAGCTCCGGGTGTCGTCCTGGGCGGCCGACGAGGTGGGAGAGTACCGGGTGGGTGTAGAGATCCTAAGGGGGGGTGAGCCCGTGCCCCAGTCCACGGCGTACGGCGCGGACATCCGGGGGTCGCTGGACGAGTCGGACGGCTTCGCCTTCCAGTCGTTCCAGGACTGGTACCGCTTCCGAGGAACCGCCGGGGACCGGGTGAAGGCGGTGCTGGAAGCCGACTTCGACGCGTACCTCATCGTGCGCCCGGTGAACGGAGGCCGTCTGGCGGAAGACGACGACGGCTTCGGGAGAACCGACGCGTACGTGGAAGCCCTGATTCCCTCCGACGGGACGTACGAGGTCATCGTACGAGCCGCCACGCCAGGGCTCGGGGACTACCGGCTCAGGCTGGGGCCCGATCTCGACGTGGAGCCTCCCGCCGGCGCCGAGCAGGACCCCGGGCCCCCGCCCGTGGTCCAGGCGTCCGGGGCGGAAGAGGCCCTGCCGGTGGGGGAGTGGGTCGAGGGCTCCCTGGACGAGGGTGACGCCCGGGACGTCGAGGGGCGGGTCTTCGACGGGTTCTACGCGCCCGTGGGGGAAGCCGGGGTGTTCGCGGTGACGGTGGAGTCGGGGGTGTTCGATGCGGTGGTGGAGGCGGGTCCCTCGGCGCAGGGACGCTACACCGCCTTCTTCACGGCGGACGACTTCCCAGGGCTGTCGTCCCCCACCGACGCCCGCCTCTACCTGGGAACGCAGGTGGGACAGCCGTTCGAGGTTCGGGTCTTCAGTGCCCTGGGCGACGCCGCCGGAGACTATCGCATCCGGGTCGATCCGGCGGAGGTCGGGGAAGGAGACCCGGAGTACATCGATCCCGGCGCCGACGTCTCCGGGACCCTCGAGGAGGGCGACGCCTTCGTGTTCGGGTCCTTCCTCGATCGGTACCTGCTGGTGGGTCATGCGGGGGATGTGGTGGAGATTGCCCTGGAGGGAGAGTTCGACCCCTACCTGGCGGTGGGGCTGGTGGGGGGCGGAGGTCTCGCCCAGGACGACAATTCGCTGGATGGACGGGGCGCATACCTCGGAGTCGTGCTTCCGGAGGATGGGCAGTACGAGATCCAGGTCAGCGCGGCCAGATCGGGCACGGGCTCGTACCGGCTGCGGGTGGGCCGGGGCCTCCGGCCCGAGACGCAGCCGCCGGTGACGGAGGTCGTGGACGGACCCCCCTTCACGGAAGAGGACCGCCAGGCCCTGGTCCGGGATGGGGACCGATTCCGAAACGATCTCCTGGGCTTCGAGTTTCCCGCGCCGTCAGCCACCATCGCACCCGTTCCGGGCGCGGCCGCCGCGGAGGGGGTCGAGAGTCTCCACACGTGGTACCTGGCGGAGGCCGACGCAAGCCGCCAGGTCATGGTGATCGCCCACCGCAACCCGGGTGGGGCCGCCCCCCAGGCGCTGGCGGCGTTCGTCGAGGGTCTGGTGGGGTCGCTCCCCTTCCGCCCCGTGGAGGCCCGACCCGACTGGGTCACCACCCGCAGCGCAGACTACCTGCTGGAGGCTCCCAACGGTGTGCGGGCCGAGTTCCGTTGCCAGGCCTCTCCCGCCGCTCAGGTGCCTGGGCTGACGGTGTGCCTCCTGGCTACCGCCACCGACGGATCGTCTTTCGAACGGGTCCTGTCCGGCCTGGAAGTGGGCGGGTCCGCTTCGCGGTAGGCCGAGGGCCGGATAGAACGCGGGGAAACACCACGCCGGTTCACCACGTAGAACGGTTCATGGAATCCCGCACCAAGAGGCAGCTCGGGCTGGTCCTGGGGTTCGCGGTCTATTTCGCGGCCCTCTGGTACTTCTGGTACACCCCGGTCGTCTATCCTCTGAAGATCTTCGTGGTCCTTCTCCACGAGATGAGCCACGCCCTCGCCATCTGGGCCACTGGAGGGCAGGTGGAGAGCATTACGCTCAATCCCATGCAGGGAGGGGTGACTTACGGGCGGGGGGGAATTCCCCTGATCACCCTGTCCGCGGGGTATCTCGGGAGCCTGGCGCTGGGCGCGCTGCTGGTGGTGGGCGCCCAGACCAAGCGGATTCCCTCGCGGGTCCTGACCGGACTGGTGGGCGGCGTGGTGCTGGCGCTGACCCTCCTCTTCATCCGCAACGGATTCGGGATCGCGTTCGGGCTGCTGTTCGGGGCCGCGCTGGTGGTGGGCTCACGGAAACTGAACGTGATGTGGAACCAGGGGATCCTCGTGGTGCTGGGCCTGACCTCGGTGCTCTACGCCATTCTCGACATCAAGAGCGATATCCTGGACCGCCCGGAGCTTCGATCCGACGCCGCCATGCTGGCGGAAATGACCGGCGTGCAGACCGAGCTGTGGGGCCTCCTGTGGATCGGTACGGCGTGCGTTGCGGCGGCCCTCCTCTTCCGCTGGGTCCTGAAGAACGCCTGATCTCCACTCTTGAACCTTGGGGTGGGGACGGTGTAGGTTCTCGGCGTTCGGCCCAATGTTCCACCGCGAAAAGGAGGTGATCCCTTGACTAGTCCTAGTATTCTGTCCGACCTGGCACGGGCAAGCGGTCGCCGCTACGGCTGCTAAGTCGAAACAGCGGTAAGCTGTTCGCGCCGGAGATGGCCATCGCGCCAGGTCCGGACAGCGATCGAAAAGGAAGGCCGTCGGAGCGTTCGCTTCGGCGGCCTTCTGCCGTCTTGCCAGATGGGTCCCGGCCGGGCCTCCCTGCCTGACGATCCCGGATCCCCGATCCCCGATCCTCGGCACGCGGTACCCCCGCTTCGCGGGACCGATGGGGATCTCCAGACCGGTAGGGCCTGAGCCCCATACGTACCGTCTCGGCCGCGTACGTAGGGGTACGCAATCCGTCCCATGTGCGGGAGTCGCATCGTTGCCGTGTTGAATCCCTCCCTCAGGAGACGGCAGCATGGAATGGGGCAAGACGAACATGACCTTTCCGTTCCGGAGCGGACTCCGCCTCCGGATCGTGGCCCACCCCGGCCGGTGGATGACCGCGTCCGAACGGGACGCACTGGTCTCGGACCTCCGTCGGGTGGCGGACGCGTCCGTTCCCGGCGGGCCCCTGCGCTACGGGGTCCTGTCCGGTGAACAATCGTACCTGGACGACGCGGTCCTCTGCGTCGCCTACGAGCGGAGGTCCGGTCTACCGGTGGCCTTCAACGCCGCCACCCTCCTGACCACCCCTGGCCGCGGCTCCGAGCCGGTCCTGCACATCGGGCTCTGCATCGTTCGGGAAGCCTACCGAAGCCGGGGTCTCTGCCTGGCCATCTCCGCCGCCGGGCCCCTGAGCGTCTTCGTGAAGCGGGGCCTGCGGCCCCTCTGGGTCACCAACGTCACCCAGGTCCCGGCGGCGGCGGGCGTCTTCGCCTCCATGGCCGAACAGGTCTACCCGGCTCCGGGGCTGAGCACACCGCCGTCCCTTCGGCACCGGGACGTGGCCCGGGTCCTCATGGAGCGGCGCGACGTCTGTGGAGTGGGCGCGGGGGCGGAATTCGACGCCGACGCCTTCGTGATCCGAGACGCCTACACCGGGGGGTCGGACCACCTGAAGAAGAGCTATGCCCAGTGCGTCGGGCACCGGGATGGCGCATTCGGGCGGCTCTGCCTGGAGCGCCTGGACTACCGCCGGGGAGACGACCTCCTGCAGGTGGGGCGACTCACCCTGACCCACGCGCTCCGCGTCAGCCGCAAGGTCCTGGCCAGGGCGGCCGGACTCCGGCGGGTTGCCGGGCTCATGCCCGGACGGCGAATCCCGCGCCCCACCGTGGCAACGACCCGGAGCGTCTCGTGAGGGCGCCGTCGGCGGGCGTGGCCTACGACGAGCTCACGCACCGGAACGCGGGCTTCCTGTCGGCCCGGGACCAGGCCCGGCTCGCCCGCACGGGGCTCCTGGTCCTGGGAGCGGGCGGAATGGGGGGCGCGGCCCTCCAGTCCCTGGTGCGGGCCGGAGTCGGGCGCCTCGCTATCGCCGACATCGACACCTTCGAGGTCACCAACCTGAACCGACAGGTGTTCGCCACCACCGACACGCTCGGTCGGCGGAAGACCGAGGCCACCCGGGACGCGCTCCGGGACATCAACCCGGGGGTGAGAGTGGAGACGCTGGGGGACGAGTGGCTCTGGCGGCTGGACGACCTCCTCCCGCGATTCCGTGTCGTGGTCAACGCCATGGATGACCTCCGGGCCGCCATCCTGCTGTACCGGAAGGCCCGGGAGTGGGGGGTCACCGTCGTGGACGCCTACACCTCTCCCTGCCCATCCGTGACGGTGGTGGCGCCGGGGGACCCGAGGCCGGAGGAGCGACTGGGATTCCCGACGGTAGGCGTTCCCTGGGAGGAGATCACCGAAGCGCAGCTCCGGGAGTCGTTTCTCAGGGAGGCCGCCTTCGTCATGGCCCACTCCTCCGGGGTGCGCCACCTGGACCCGACGGTCGTGGAGGAGATCCTCAGGGGGGAGCGCCCCAGAAGCTCCTTCGCCCCGGTGGTGATCGTCGCGGGGAACCTCATGGCTTTCGAAGCCATGCGAGCGGCCCTGGGGAGCCGGGGTGGCGCGGGGTGCGAGGGCTACTTCGTGAACCTCTGGACCGGTCGGTGCGAGCGGCCCGGCGCAGGGCCTCTGACGTGGGCCCGTGAGCAGTTCGTGCGCTGGCGCCTGTCCCAGTGGACCCGGAGCGCGTCATGAGCCGCCTCCGCGTCGTCCGGGACGACTTCGACGCCTTCTTCCAGGTCCCGTTCCAGAACTACGGACCGGAGATCCCCTACGTCTCGCCGCTCCGCTCCGACCTCGAGCGGATGGTCAGCGGGCGGGCGAACCCGACCTTCGCCAACCCCGACGACCTGACCCACTTCACCGTCCTGCAAGGGGACACGCCCCGGGGCCGCATCACCGCCCACATCCACCGTGCCTATACGGGTCGCTTTCGCCGTCGGACCGGGTTCTTCGGCTTCTTCGACACCGCGCCTGACCAGGCGGTGGCCTCAATCCTGTTGGACCGGGCCAGCGAATGGCTCCGAGCCCGGGGGTGCGACGAGATGATGGGGGGATTCAACCTCACGGCGTCGCAGGAGATGGGGATCGTCACAGAAGGGCACGACGAGGCGCCCTTCATGGCCCAGGCGTTCAACCCGCCGTGGACGCCGAAGCTGCTCGCGGAGAACGGATTCGAGCCCGTCTTTCCCATGACGTCGTGGCGGCTGGAGCTGGACCGGTTCGACGCGGACCGCCTGCTGGGCTCGCGGCAGAGGGAGCTGCTGGAGCAGGGCTTCATGGCTCGACACGTCCCGCGTCGCGAGTTCCGCCGCTGGCTCACCGTCACACGGCAGCTGCTGAACGACTCGTTCGACCAGAGCCCGCACTTCGTGCCCTTGAGCAAGGCGGAGTTCGACTTCCAGGCCGGGTCCATGGTCTGGGTGTACGATCCGCGAATCTCCTTCATGGGAGTCCAGGACGGGGAGCCCGTGGGCGTCGTGGCGTGCCTGCCGGACGTGAATCCGCTCCTGAGGAGGACCGGTTCCCGGCTCCGTCTTTCCACCCCCTTCCACTTCCTCCGGCACCGCCGCCGCCCGACGCGAGCCACCATCATCTTCGGCGGCGTGCGGCCCGATTGGCAGAACCGCGGTGTGGTGGGACTCCTGCTGCATCGGGCGATCCGGGCCATGCAGGAGGCGGGGTACCGGGAGGTGGGGATCACCTGGGTCTCGGACACCAACCACGCGAGCCTCCGGCAGATGGAGAAGCTGGGTGCGAACCCCCTCCATCGCCTGGCCCTCTTCCGCCGGAGCCTCTGATGGTGCGTCGAGCCCTCCCGATCCTGGTCACCGTTCTCACCACCACCACCGCGTGCTCGCTTCCCGGGCGCCTGATGCGGGGGTACGCGGAAGCCGACGCCCAGGGGCTGGAGCTGCTGGAGGAGGACGGGGCCTTCGCCCAAGCCCCACCGGAGGTCCGGGGCCAGGTGCGCTTCCTGTACGACGACTTCGGCAGCCTCACCACCGATGGGCTCGAGACCTACGCGATGCCGTGGAAGCTGGTGGCGGGCGCCCTGGTGCTCCACCGGCACCGGATCGCCGGGGTCCCGGTGTCACGCCGCACCTTCGAAGGGCTCCTGGCCGAGTACGGATTCCTCCAGCCCCACAGGATCGCGAACTGGACCGGTCCGCAGCCCCGGCTGGACGCAGCCCCACTGGGGATCGTCACCGGCCAGGCCCGGCGCGGGTTTCCCGCCGTGGACGTCCAGGTGGCCAACGTGGGGTGCGCGACCTGTCATGCCGGCCCGCTCCACGGGCCCGACGGACGACGCACCGACGAGGTGTGGCTGGGGACTCCCAACGCGTCCATGGACCTGAGCGGATTCGCCGACGAGGCCTTCCAGGCTTTACGGACCGAGCTTCAGGAGCCCGATTCGGTGCTGGCGGCGGTGGCCCGGGTCTTTCCCGGTGTTACGGACCGTGAGATCTCGACCCTGCGCAAGCACCTTATTCCGGCGGTACGGGAGGAGCTGGACGCCCGGGCCGACCGGTTCGGGGGGCTCATCCCCTTCGAGAACGGGGGGCCGGGGCTCTCCAACGGCGTGGCCTCATCCAGCTTCGTCCTGGGGATCCTGAACGCGGACGCGCGCGGACATCAGCGGGCGTTCGTGCAGCCGCCCGACCTCACGGGTACCACGCTTCGCCTCTCGCTGCTGGCGGACGGGGTGCACGCGCCTCCCGGCGGCTCCCGCTTCGGGCGCCTGTCGCGCGGCGCGGTCACCGGAGGGCACCTCCACGACCTGGCCTCCATCACCTCCATCTTCGTCGTGGGAACGCAGGGTGTGAGCCCCCGGCAGGCCCGGGCCGCCATCCCCCGGGTGGAGGAGATCATCCGGTTCGTGGATCGGATGGAATCCCCGCCGTTTCCGGGACCAGTGGACTCCGCCCGCGCCACGGAGGGAGAACGGCTCTACCGGGAGCAGTGCGCCTCGTGCCACGGAACCTACACGCCGGGAATCCAGCGGCCCGGCCTGGTTGAGCACCCCAACCACCTGGTGGCGCAGGACCGCATGGGTACCGACCCGGTACGCTGGGAGGAGGCACGTCCGGAGACGCTGGCCGTCCTGGAGTCGTCGGGCTTCGGAGGCATCACCGAGGCGGTGCAGACGGGGGGCTACGTGGCGCCGGACCTCTCCGGGATCTGGGCCTCCGCCCCGTACCTGCACAACGGGTCCGTGCCTACCCTCTGGCACCTGCTGAACCCGGAGATGCGTCCCGAGCGGTTCCAGGTGGGGGGACACGCCCTGGACTACCGGCTCATGGGCATCGCCGGCGAGACGGGGGACGATGGGGTCTACCGGTACCTCGACGGATACCGGCCGTGGGCCCGCTCCCACGTCTTCGACACACGGGAGCGCGGGCGCTCCAACGCGGGCCACGAATTCCGGGGCCTCACGCCGGACGAGAAGTGGGCTCTCATCGAGTACATGAAGGTGCTGTGAGAAGGGGGGAGCGCCGTTGCGAGGGACTCTCGCGACGCGCCTCTCGGGAGGTCACGCCGCGGGCGCTCCGAAGTGGCGGTCCAGGAGGCCGCGGATGGCCCGCACCTCGTCCCGGGTGATCTGGGGCATCTGGCCCGTGGCGCTCAACGCCTCGAGGGCCGCCTCCTTGACGCTGGCGGGACCCATGCCCGCCCGGAATCCCAGGACCCCCGCCCACTGCTGGACCCGGCCGCGCCAGGTCTCCAGGGCCGCTTCCCGCCAGGCCGGGTCGACCTCCACGCCGGCCTCCTCCGCGCGTTGCCGCACCGCGGCCCGCCGCACCACGGCGTCCAGGACTTCCTCCCGGGCCCCGTCCGCCCCGGCGCGAACCGCCTCCCAGGTCGAGACATCCAGGGTCGCCGCGTGGTCCAGAAGGTCGGAAAGCAGTACGCGGCCTCCCGTGAACGACGCGACCACCGCGGTCTCGTCCACCAGGGCGGACAGCTCCGCGGACCGTTCCAGCCCGTCGGGGAGAGGCGCGTTGGAGGCGTCGCCGTCCAGGGGCGCGATCATGGCCGCCACTTCCATGGCCACCCGGCCGCGAACCTCGGAGAAGGGCACCTCGGAGCGTCCCTCGAGCCTCAGGACGTGGAAGCCGTACTGGGTCTCCACCACGGGGCTGATCTCTCCCACCGCCAGCGCGCTGGCGGCGGCCCAGAACTCGTCCACCCACGCGCCGCGGCGCCCCGGTTCCAGCAATCCCTGGCGTCCCTCGGCTCCCGGCTCCTCGGATACCTCCGCCGCCACCTCGGGAAAGGGCTCGCCGGCCCGGATCCGCTGCAACGCCCGGGTCGCCTTCGCCCGCGCGTCCGACCGGGCGGCCTCTCCCTCGTATCGGGGAGAGAGGACGATGAGGTGCCGCACGGTGAGCTCGTGCTCGGGGTTGGCGGAGTAGCGAGCCTCCAGCACCGCGTTCTCCACGCCCTGCGTGCGGAGGATCTCCTCGACCTGGACCCGCTGCCAGAGACGGTTCGTCTCCTCCCGTTCCAGCTGTGGCGCGCCCAGGGCGTCCACCTTGCCCCGGTCCACGGTAACCGCCAGGCCCGTCAGGTCCCGGAGCGTCTCCCGGCGGGTGGGACTCAGCCCCAGGAGCTCCTGCTCGGTGTAGCCCACCCCGCCCACCTCCAGCGCAGGGGGAGCATCGCTGCACGCGAGACACGCCAGGAGGGCTACGCCCGCAACCGCTCCACCGCGCAACGCGCGGACGGACGCGGAGCTGCGGACGGGAACCGGATGCGGCTTGCCGGACATGGAGCGCGACTCCTGGTAGGGCAGGGGAGGCTTCGTGGCTGGGACCAAGATAGCCCCGATCCGCTTGCCTTCGGCACCGCCTCGGGCCACTGTCTCGGGCATGAGTCCCAAGCCTGTGCTCAGACGAGTCCGGAATACCTTCCGGGCCGTGGTCCAGACCGTGGCTCCCCGTGCTACCGCCTTCGAAGAGGAGGAGTGGGCCTGGGCGGAGTCGCTGGTGGAGGACGCGCTCGCCCAGCGGCCCAAGCGGGTGCGGCGTCAGGTGGTGCGTTTCCTGCGCCTGCTGGACCTCCTGACCATCCCCTGGTACGGGTGGACCTTCACCGGTCTGTCCGACGGGCAGCGCCTGCGGGTGCTCCGGGCGCTCGAGCGGTCCAGCATCCCACTGATCCGCCGCGGCGTCTGGGGGGTTCGCACCCTGGGCTTCCTGGCGGTCTACGGGCAGGAGGACATCCAGGCCCGGATCGGGTACCGCCCCGACTATCGTGGGTGGGACGTACGGCCCGAAGCCGCGTCCGCGGCGACGCACCCGCACGCGGGCGCCGAGGACGAACCCGAGCCGGGGGAGGGCGCGTGAAGGACGAGCGGTGCAACGTCCTGGTGGTGGGCTCCGGCGCCGGTGGTGGCACCGTGGCCCAGAGGCTCACCGCCCTGGCCGACCGGGGCCTGCGCGTCCTGGTCCTGGAGCAGGGGCCACGCCTGGAGGATCACGAGTTCAACGGGTCCGAGGTGGAGATGCCGCGGGCCCTGTACGAGGACGGCGCGGGCTTCCTGACCGCCGACGGGTCCATGACGCTGGCCTTCGGGCGGGCGTACGGGGGGTCGACGGTGGTGTACACCGGCACGTCGCTTCCCCCGCCCCGGAGGGTCATCGGAGAATGGGAGGTCCCGGGCCTGGATTACGACGACCTGGCGGCGCGCACCGAGCGCTACCAGGCGGAGAATTCCGTCCACCTCCTCCCGCCCCATCGGATCAACGAGAACAACCACCTCTTCGTGAAGGGATGCGAGGCGGCGGGCTTCAAGGCCGAGCAGTTCCCGGTGAACGTCAGGGGATGCCGGGGCTCGTCCCTGTGCAACGTGGGGTGCCCCAACGGAGCCAAGCAGGGGACTCACCGGGTGCAGCTCCCGGCGGCGGAGGCCGGAGGGGTGGAGGTGGTCACGCGGGCTTCCGTGGACCGCATCAAGGCCGGCGGCGAGGGTGGCGTGGCGCGCGTCACCGTGGCGGCGAAGCAGGAACACGACGCGGGCCTCCCCTCGGAGTGGGAACCGGGTGAATACCGCATCCACGCCGACCACATCGTGCTGGCGGGAGGCTCCATCGGCTCGTCGGCGCTGCTCCTCCGGTCGGGGTTCGACTCGAAGCTCCCGCGCATCGGCAAGGGTTTCACCTGCCACCCCTGCTTCATCCTCGTGGGAGAGCATCCCCAGCCCATCACCAACGACGTGGGCCATCCCAAGAGCTTCTATCTGGATGCGGCGGCGCGGGAGGGGTGGATCCTCGAGACCTGCATGTACTTCCCCTTCGTCACCGCCAAGAACCTGACTGGATTGGGGGTCGACGTCACCGGTTTCATCGAGTCGTTCCCCAGGCTCCAGATGATCCTGGTCATGGCCTGTGACCGGGCGGTGGAGGACAACCGCATCGAGGTGGACGGGAAGGGCAAGCCGGTGGTCCACTACACCTTCACCGAGGAGGTTCGAGAGAGGCTCGCCCTGGCCACCCGGGCGGCGGCCCGGATCTTCTTCGGGGCCGGCGCCCTCCGGGTGCACGCACCCATCTCCCAACCCACCACCCTCACCTGGGCCGAGCTGGGCGCCCTCAACTCCCGCATCCAGCCCGAGCACTTCCTTCCCGGCCGGACGTCCATCTCCGCCGCCCACCTCATGGGGGGCTGTGGGATGGGTCGCGACCGCCGGGACTCCGTTACCGACTCATGGGGTCGGGTGCACGGCTTCCCGTGGCTGCGGGTGGCGGACATCTCCCTGTTCCCCGACGCCCTGGAGATCAATCCCTACTTGACGGTGATGGCGCTGGCCGACCGGGTCGCGGACGGCCTGCTGAAGGAATACGGAATCTCCTGAGCCGGGCCGCCCGGAAGGGCGGCGCGGAAGTCTGACTACGGCGGAGAGGTCCCATGAAGCGCAGCGGCGGCGAGATCGTGGTCCGGGCCCTCCAGGACGAGGGGATCCGGTGGACCTTCGGCATCCCCGGGACCCACAACATCGAGCTGTACGACGCCCTGGGGGTCGCCGAGGGCATCCGGCCCGTGCTGGTGACGGACGAGCAGAGCGCCTCATTCATGGCGGACGGGGTGTGGAGGGCCACGGGCGAGATGGCGTGCGTGAACGTGGTCCCCGGCGCGGGCCTCACCCACGCCCTGTCGGGGATCGCGGAGGCCTTCATGGACAACGTCCCCATGCTGGTGCTGGGGTGTGGAATCCGACGGGATTCCGGTCGGGCGTACCAGCTCCACGACGTGGACCAGCTCGCCATCGTGGGCGGGGTCACCAAGGGGCAGTTCCGGCCCATGAACGGCGAAGAGCTCTACCGGGACGTCCGGGCCGCGTGTGCGCTGGCCCGGGAAGGCGCGCCGGGGCCGGTCTTCGTGGAGGTACCGGCGAACGTCTACCTCTTCCAGCACACGGTGACCTTCCCGGAGGCGGACGCCCCGGGGAACCCGGTGGAGGGGCCGGGGGCCCGGGACGCGAGCCCCCCTGATTCGTCCACCGGCGCGGACGGAGACGGAGGCGGGCGGGTGGACGGCCTCTCCGAGGCGGCCCGGGCGGCGGCGGAGATGCTTCGACAGGCCGAGCGCCCCCTGGTGTACCTCGGCGCCGGGGCGTTGGGGGCCCGGGTCGAGGCGCTGCACCTGGTGGACCTCCTGGAGGCGCCGTTCAGCACCACGTTCCAGGGGAAGGGCATCCTGCCGGAGGGGCATCCCCTCTTTCTCTGGCCCGGCTTCGGCACCACGGCGCCGCCGTTCGTGCGGGAGGAGGCGGAGCGATGCGACCTGACCCTGGCGGTGGGATGTCGCTTCGGGGAGGTGGCCACCGGCAGCTACGGCATGGAGCCTCGGGGTGCCCTGATCCACGTGGACATCGATCCGGCGGTCCTGAACGCCAACTACCCGGCCGAGCTGGCCGTGGCCGCGGACGCGCGCCTCTTCCTGGAGGCCCTCACGGAGGAGCTGGGAAGGGAGTCGCAGCGGGGGGAGGACGTGGCCCTTCGGCACCGCATCGAGGAGGGCCACCGCCAGGTGCGGGAAGAATGGTCCAAGGCGGCCAGCGAAGAGCGGGTGAGCCCCGCCCATCTCCTGGCGGCGGTCCAGCGGCTGTTCGGACCCGACACGGTCTACACCACCGACAGCGGCAACGGGACGTTCCTGGCCATGGAGCTCCTGCGCCTGGAGCAGCCCCGGAAGTTCCTGGCCCCGGTGGACTATTCCTGTATGGGCTACAGCGTTCCGGCGGCCATCGGCGCGAAGCTCGCGGCCCCGGAGCACCCGGTGGTCGCTCTGGCCGGGGACGGCGCGTTCCTCATGACGGGGATGGAGCTCATCACCGCGGTGCAGGAGGGGATCGGGGTGGTGGTCCTGGTCCTCCGGGACCGGGAGCTGGCACAGATCGCGCAGTTCCAGGCCACCGCCATGAACCGCAAGGTGGCGTCCGCGCTACCGGACTACGATCTCGCCAACCTGGCGAAGGGGATGGGCTGTGAGTTCCTGCACATGGACACGGACCAGGAGGTCGAGGAGACTCTGACCACCGCCCGGGTCATGGCGGAGAACGGCTTCCCGGTGGTGGTGGACGTGGCCATCGACTACTCGCGGAAGACCTTCTTCACCAAGGGAGTGGTGAAGACCAACCTCCTCCGCTTCCCCTTGAGAGACCGCGTCAGATTCGTGGGACGGGCCCTGGTCCGGAAGGTGACGGGGTAGCGGAAGGACGGCCTACCACCACTCCTTCTGGAGCTCCTGGAGTGCGGCGTTCCCTGGACAGAGCGTCTCGTACTCCAGGTCCACCATGGGCCGCTCCACCGTGTTCTCGAAGGCGTGCATGTCGTCCCCCGACTCCTCCAGGTAGAGGAGGCCCGTGGGCACCTCGTCCCGGCTCCGGCACGCCCGCAGGTGCTCCAGCACCGCCCCCCGGTCCGTGGGGTCGTAGTCGTCGGGCATCTTCCGGAAGCGGACCAGGCTCCCGTCGTGCATGGTCACGGCCTGGGCGGCTCCCTCGCCGATCTCCGCCCGGATCTCTGCCCGCAGCGGGACGAAGTCCGTCTCGACCACCTCCGTCATGTGGAAGCGGGTGTGGGCGTAGCTCTTTGTGGATCCCTGGTGGTCGTTGAAGGTGACGCACGGCGAGATGACGTCCACGAAGGCCAGGCCCTTGTGGCGCAGCCCGGCCTTCAGGATGGGGACGAGCTGCCTCTTGTCACCGGAGAAGGAGCGCGCAACGAAGGTGGCGCCCAGCGAGAGGGCCACGTTCACCGGGTCGATGGGGCCGTGACGGTTGACCTCGCCCCGCTTGGACTTGGATCCCACGTCCGCGGAGGCCGAGAACTGCCCCTTGGTGAGGCCGTAGACCCCGTTGTTCTCCAGCACGTACAGCATGTTCACGTTCCGCCGGATGGCGTGGGACAGCTGTCCGAACCCGATGGAGAGGGAGTCTCCGTCCCCGGAGATGCCCACGTACAGGAGGTCCTGGTTGGCGGCGTTGGCCCCGGCGGCGATGGACGGCATGCGCCCGTGGACCGAGTTGAAGCCGTGGGCCTCGCTGATGAAGTAGGTCGGTGTCTTGGAGGAGCAGCCGATGCCCGAGAGCTTGGCCACCCGGTGCGGCTCCACGTCCAGCTCGAAGAACGCCTGGATCAGGGCCGCCGTCACCGAGTCGTGCCCGCACCCGGCGCAGAGCGTGGACATCGCCCCCTCGTAGTCCCGGGGCGTGAGCCCGAGACGGTTGGTGCGCATCTTCGGGTGCCGGGCGACCGGCTTGGGAGTGTAGCTCATGTCGTGGCCTCCACGGTCTCGTCCGGCGCCGCCCGTTCATCGGGCGCGCCTCCGTCCGCTTCCAGGACCGGGCGGATGCCGTCCAGGACGTGCTGCTTGCTCAGGGGTTGTCCGCCGTAGTACCGGACCGAGATCAGCTTGGCCTTGGGGCACTCGGTCTCGATGGCCAGGAGCGTGCGGAGCTGGGCGTCGCGGTTCTGCTCCACCACGAAGACGGTGTCGTGCTCCTCCAGAAAGGCTTCCACAGTCCGGTCGAAGGGGAAGGCGCGCACGCGCAGGTAGTCCACCGGGACGCCCTCTCGCAGGAGCTGGTCCCGAGCCTCCAGGACGGCCCAGTGACACCCGCCCAGGGAGACGATCCCGTACGGGGCGGTGCCCACCTCGATCTCGGCCGGCGGACCAGCGCCGTCCCGGGGACGCACACCGGGCTCGCCGATGCCGCCGGTGAAGACCTCCGGCGCCGGCACGCTGTCGCACGCGGACTGGATCTTCTTCGCCAGGCGGTCCACCACCTCCAGGTAGGCGTCCGAATCCTCGGTGTATTTCCCGTGCTTGTCGTGTCCCGAGCCCCGCGTGAAGTAGGCGCCCCGCGGATGCACCCCCGGAAGCGTGCGGTAGGGAATGTGGTCCCCGTCCGTGTCCAGGTAGCGGGAAAAGGACTGGGCACGCTCCAGCTCCTCCGCGTCCAGGACCTTCCCCCGGTCCGGCTGGAATCCGTCGTCCCACTCAAGCCTGGGGATCATCCAGTCGTTCATGCCGATGTCCAGGTCCGAAGCAAGGAACACTGGGGTCTGAAAGCGCTCCGCCAGGTCGAAGGCCGCCACCGAGAAGTGGAAGCATTCGTAGGGGTTGGCGGGGAAGAGGACGATGTGCTTGGTGTCGCCGTGGCTCGCGTAGGCCAGGAGGAGGATGTCCCCCTGCTGCGTGCGGGTGGGCATCCCGGTGGAGGGTCCGGTGCGCTGGACGTCCACGAAGACCGACGGGATCTCGGCGTAGTAGGCGAGCCCGATGAACTCGCTCATGAGGTCGATGCCCGCGCCGGACGTGGGGGTGAAGGAGCGGGCTCCCATCCACGAGGCGCCGATGACCATCCCGGCAGCGGCGAGCTCGTCCTCCGCCTGGATGATGATGTAGTTGTTCTTTCCGGTCTCCGGGTCGACGCGGAAGCGGCCGCAGAACTCCTTGAACCCGTCCATGACCGAGGTCGCCGGGGTGATGGGGTACCACGCGCCCACGGTGACCCCGGCGTACACGCAGCCCAATCCCGTGGCCGCGTTCCCGGTGACCATGACGAAGTCCTTGGTGGCGTCCATGCGCTGGAGCCGGATGGGGAGGGGGGTGTCGAAGTGCTCCCGGGCGTACTCGTACCCCATCTGGATGGCGGAGTAGTTGGAGTCGATGAGGTGGGGCTTGTGGGCGAACTTCTCGTCCAGCATCCCCTTCACCACGTCCATCTCGATGTCCAGCAGCGCCACCAGCGCCCCCACGTAGCCGATGTTGCGCATGAGGATGCGCTCCCGGGACTTCTCGAACCGCTCGGCGCACATCCGCGCCAGGGGGATTCCCAGGAAGGTGACGCCGGGTCGCCGAAGCTCCGCGTCCAGCTCTCGCGTGGAGTCGTAGAGCACCCACCCGCCGGGGACCACCTCCGCGATGTCCCGGGCATAGCTGGCCGGGTTCATGGCCACCATGAGGTGGAAGTCGGGGCTCCGGGCCACGTATCCGTCCCCGTTCACACGGATCTCGTACCAGGTGGGGAGCCCCTGGATGTTGGAGGGAAAGACGTTCTTCCCCGCCACCGGGATGCCCATGCGGAAGAGGGCCTGCAGCAGAAGCCCGTTGGCGCTGGCGGACCCGGTCCCGTTCACCGTCCCGATCTTGATCGCGAAGTCGTTCACGCCCCCCGGCACGGTGCCGGCTCCGTTGCCCGCGCTCACGACGACGCCTCCGACGCCGGCCACCCCAGGTTTCCGGCATGGGGCGTGAGAAGATCGAACTGCTTCATGTCCCAGGCCGCGGTGGGGCAGCGTTCGGCGCACAGACCGCAGTGCACGCACAGGTCTTCGTCCTTCACCATGACCCGCTTGGTCTGCGGGAGGATCTCGGACACGAAGATGTCCTGCTCCAGGTTGTCCGCCGGGGCGGTGAGCCGTTCCCGGAGCTCCGCCTCCACCCCGTTCTCGGTGATGGTGAGGCAGTGGAGGGGGCAGACGTCGATGCAGGCGTCACACTCGATGCAGAGCTTGGCCTGGAAGTCCGTCTGGATATCACAGTTCAGGCAGCGCTGGACCTCCTGGGCCGTCTCCTTGATGTCGAAGCCCAGCTCCGCCTCCACGGCCAATCCCTTGAGGCGCTCCTCCAGGTCCACGTACCGCATCTGTGTGCGGGACGCCGGGTTGTAGTCGTTGGCGTACGACCACTCCCGCAGCCCCATCTTCTGGGAATGGAGGTTCATCCCGTACTCGGGGCGCTGCTCCACCGGAACGCCCTGGCAGAGGTTGTGGATGGAGATGGCCGCCTGGTGACCGTGCTCCACCGCCCAGATGATGTTCTCCGGTCCCCACGCCGCGTCCCCGCCGAAGAAGACCTTCGGATGAGTCGACTGGTGGGTCACCCGGTCCACCACCGGCATGTCCCACTTCCCGAACTCGATCCCGATGTCCCGCTCCATCCAGGGGAAGGCGTTCTCCTGGCCGATGGCCAGGATGACGTCGTCGCAGGGGATGAAGACCTCGTCCACGGTGCGGGACTTCTGCCGCCCCGACTCGGGGTCGTCGTACCACTCGACGACCTCGAAGGTCATCCCCTTCAGGACACCGTCCTCCACCACGAAGTCCTTGGGCGAGTGGTACTCCAGCACCTCCACCTGTTCGTCCTCGGCATCCTCGAGCTCCCACTCGGAAGCCTTGAAGTCCTTCCGGCCGCGGCGGGCCATGACCTTCACCTCGGTGCCGCCCAGGCGCTTGGCCGTGCGGCAACAGTCCATGGCGGTATTGCCCACGCCGATGACCAGCACCCGCTGGCCGATCTCCGTCGCGTGATCGAAGGCCACCGACTCCAGCCAGTCGATGCCGATGTGGACGTTGGCCGAGTCGTAGCGCCCGGGCAGCTCCAGGTTCTTCCCCCGGGGGGCTCCCACGCCGACGAAGACCGCGTCGTAGCCCTCTTCCAGGAGGGCCTTCATGCTCTCCACCGGGGTCTCGAGCCGGACCTCCAGTCCCATGTCCACGATGAATCCGATCTCCTCCTCCAGCACGCGGGGCGGAAGTCGGAAGGAGGGGATGTTGGTGAGCATGAGCCCGCCCAGCTGGTCCAGCTTCTCGTACACCACGACCTCGTATCCCAGGGGGAGGAGGTCGTTCGCCACGGTCAGGGAGGCGGGCCCGCCACCGATGAGGGCCACGCGCTTCCCGTTGCGGGG
>JBDHLC010000135.1:0-2374 GCA_039586075.1 Gemmatimonadota bacterium
GGCCGTGGTCTCGATCTCGGCCAGGAACCGCTCCGCGCCCACCACGGCGGCGAGCTCGGGCTTGAGGACCTTGAGCGCGACCCGCCGATTGTGCTTGAGATCGGTGGCGAGGTACACCGTGGCCATGCCGCCCTCACCGAGCTCGTGCTCGATGCGGTAGCGGCCCTCGAGGGCTGCGTTCAGGCGGGAGGTGGGGTCCGACATCCGCGCAAGATGCAGGGCGGAAAGTCAGCAGGGCAAGCCGAAATGCACGCAGTTGGCAGGTCTGCCTTTCCGCAGGGCTCTCTCGGATGGCTGGATCGGCGCGCTCCCATCGTTCACTCGGGGATCTTCGGACGCGGCGCCGGGCGTCCCGACGTGCGCTCGCTGTCGCGGCAGCTCACCTACCAGGCGATCGTCGCTTCGGCGGCAGACGGGGGGTGAGCGCCAGCCGCGCCATGGCGGGGTGGGCCGTGAGGAGGCGGAGGGAGGGGAGTGTAACCGGTGCGCTGGACAGAACCTCGTCCGAGCGCACGGAGCCGAGCACGAGCACGCGAATCCGTACACGATGCTTCGCCCGACTCAGTTCGCCGTGAGCCGCCGGAGCTCCTCGTGGAAGTTCTGGACGAGGACGAGGACGCGGCGCGGCGCCGGGGCACCTTCGTCCGTCGAGATACTTGCCGGAGAGGCCACGATCCAGCGGTCTCCGTCGGGGTGGAACGAAGGCGACATGGGTGGGACGGCGAGAGCTTCGCGGGCGAAGAGCGTATCGAGCGCCACGACCGAGAGTACCGGGTCACGCTCCAGACTCGCGGCAACCCACGGGCCGCCGAAACCTGTGTAGTAATACAACGTGTTTCCGTCCGGCGACCAGAAAAGGTAGCGGGCGCCACCCCGCGACACGACGGTCTGTACACCGGGGTCGGGGAAGCTGCGGATGTAGATCTCCGGCTGCCCCGACTCGTCCGAGCCGTACGCTGCGTATCGTCCGTCCGGCGAGACGGCGATGCCCCAGAGACCGGCCTCGGACGTCAGGTAATTTCGCGTTTCCGGGTTGTCCGGATCCGAGATGTCGAGCATCCCCAGCTCCTGGCCTGCGGCATTAGACCCCTGGAATACGAGGAGCGTGTCGGAGGCCCAACCCGTCGGGGATTGGATCCCCTCGAGCGCCAGCAGTGACCGCGGTGGTGCGTCGAGGGTCAGGTCCTTGACGAAGAGATCGTAGCCCTCGGTCCCGTCGCGCTGAGAAGAGAACGCGATGCGCGTGCCGTCGGGCGAGTAGACCGGGTTGTCGTTCATGCCCTCGAACGTGATCTGCCGGGGCGTCGTGTTGAGCACCGTGTTGTAGGTGTAGATCTGGCCTCCGCTCCCGAACACGACCGACTCACCGTCGGGCGACCAGCTGGGGCCGACGAGCGTGAACGTACGAGGTCCAAGCGGAAGGACGTCCAGGTTACCCTCGAGATCCAGAACGGCGAGGCGCGCCCCATCGCCGGAGTTCGAGCCGCCCAGCAGATGGAACAGTGTGCCGTCGGTAGACACCGAGAAGTAGTCGTACGTCCCACCCACGTTCTCCACGACCGGGAATGGCTCGCGGGTCAGCGAGCGCCAATCGGCAGCGAGGGGAGCAGCCCACAACGCGGCGTCCCTCCGAAACAACACGAAATCGCCCGGCACGTACTCCGGATCGCTGCCCCACGTGAGCACGTCGTACTCGCCTGTCCCCGGTCGCACGATCGCGATTTCGGAATCACCATCCGGGCGCTCGATCTCGAAGAGCATCGTCTCGCCGTCGGGCATCGGGCTCGGGCTCGTGTGCCGCGCACCCTCCGTCGGAGCTGTGAGGGGCTCGAACTCACCCCCCACGTCCCTCACCCCAGGTGAAGCCGCCGATGGCGGTAGCGGTACCGGGGGTCGGTGCGAGGGTCGTCGCCGGCCCACCGTCCACCGGGACCTTCACCAGGTCCTGAGTGGAGACGTTGTTGAACGCCACCCATTGCCCGTCGGGCGACACGGCGAAGCTGCCGACCCCCTCCGTGCCCCGGATCGGGGTCATCTCCAACCGATCGAGGGCGCGGCGGTAGAGTTGATCTCCCTCCGCCGTTCGGCCGTTGACGACCACGAAGGAGCCGTCACGCGAGATCGCGAGGGGCTGATAGGTGACTCCCCGAAGGATGGCTCCCTCGGGGAGATCGATCTCGAAGCGGCGCACCGGTTCGACACCGTCGGGTGGCGGGGGCCGCAGGAGCGTCCACGCGAACGCGAGCGTCATCCCCGCAGCGAGGATCGTCATCGCGACAGAGCGGGTATCCCGAATCCACGGCCCCGCTCTCGCGGCCGGCCCAGACGTGGCTCCGGCATCCTCGAGCGCGTCTCCGTGCCGGAAGCCCTTGTC
>JBDHLC010000040.1:0-39636 GCA_039586075.1 Gemmatimonadota bacterium
AGACTGAGCCCGGCTCAAGCACGACTCAGCCTCCCCCCATCGACCGGAATCCAAGTGCCAGAGTCCAAGCGCCGACCACAGCGCGATCCGCGATGACAGATTGCCGGCCCCGGTGGCAAGTCGATCAGCCTTCTCGACCAATGCCCAAGCACGATTTCGTTGGAATTGACCTCTGGCCCAAAGGCAGAGCAGCAGGCGATGAAGGCTCTTCAAGTTCTCCTCTGGGTCCTGTCGACTTGCGAGGTAGCTCTTAACCGCTAGGCGGAGGCCGGTTGTCGGCGACCCCAAGTACGTCAGGCGAGCCCCAACAAAGGCAAACTTCCTCGGACCATCGGGCATAGAGAGGTGCCCACGAAGGTGCTGGAGGCCCTCCTGCAACTCCTCACGGGCGTGGAAGTGATCTGCTGCGGAAAGCCAAACGTCCACGACGGCAGAAGTCAGTTGAGGGCACCCCACATGGAGCACCCGTTGGTACTCGCGGCGAAGCGTCGCAAACAATGCAGCCCTGTCATTCTCTGACTGCATGCGGACCTGCACCTCCTGCAGCGCCACCTCGATATCCCGCAGCTGATCGCCGCGCTCCACGTATCCGATGCGGGCGCGGCCAAACCAGTGGATGGCCTGCTTGAACTCGCCCATGCCGGGCTTCCACGCTCCGCTCGAGCAGGACTCTCGCTTCTGCGAACGCCGTCCGGTCCCGCGCCCGGAAACCGGCCCGCTTGAACCACCCGGCAGCCTCCACAGGGCGGCCGGATTGCATGAGGTGGTGCGCAAGGACGGCGGGATCTTCGGATTCAGCGCTCACCAGGAGGTGGTCTGCGATCAGCGCGTGGGTCTCCCTTCGAACCGGACCGGGAAGTTCTCTCTCGACGAACTCCCGGAGGAGATTCGAGGTGACCGTGGCTCTTCCGGTCTCGAGCTTGGCTAGGCCAGCCTCCTCGAGGGTGCGGATGTGACCAGAGGCTTCGAGGACACCACATCCGAGGAGCGCGCCGAGCACAGGGATGTCGAGCTGGCCAGCGCCTACCGCCAGGAGCGTCAGCACCTCCTGCTCCACGGGTGAGAGATCCCGGACGCGACGCCGGAGCAGCTCATCGAGGCTCGGACCCACGGGCCCCGAGCGGAGCGAAGCCCCGTCGAGCGCGTTCAGGAGTTCCACGATCCGGCCCGGTCGTCCGCCTCCCAGTCGAGCGAGCTCCTCGGCGTCTCTCTCTCCCAGGGAGGGGACCACGGCCTGAGCAAGGGAGACGGCTTGCGGGAGTTGCAGATCCAGTAGCGGAACGACCTCGGGAGCAACACCCCTGAACCGGAAGAGAAGCTCACTCAGACCACCCTCGTCTTCGGTGCACCAGGTGGCCAGGAGTCGAGCATCGCTGATGAGGATGAGGCGGGTCACGACCTCAACGGTGGACCGATCGAGGACGTCCATGTCATCCACCAGAAGGATGACCTCTGCATTCCCGAAGGCGATGTCGAGGAGCTTGGATATCGCCTGCGCGATCCGCAGATAGGAGCCGGGACCTCCCAACTGGGCGAGGGTATGAGACTCCTCGGTCTCGAATTGAACGGGGAGCGCGCGGCTGATGATCTCGGTCTCCGGCTGGCCCAACTCCCGGAAGGCCTGAATCAAGAGCTCGTCACTCAGCAGCTGGCCCAACCCACCGAAGGGTGTGTGCCGCTCGAATGACACGCCTCGTGCCGCGAGAACGATGGTGTCGTCCTGGTTGGTGAGCAGCGTGGCTATGGCCTGTCCGAGAATCCTGCTGCGGCCAACCCCGCGCGCACCCGTAATGAGTGTGCAGGCCGCTCCCGACACCAGCAGGTCATGTACGTGCCTGACCTCCGAGTCCCGGCCCAGCAGTGGCGTCGGAGGCCCCGTCCCGGCAGCCGCGAGTGTGAGGAGCCGATCCGCCTTCGCGGCCACCCGCCGCGCGGTGGGGAGGCTCTCGATGGGCAGATCGTCACCGATGACCCTGCGGAGCTCGAACTCCGCCTCGCGTACCCTGCCGGTCCGCAGCAGCGCCCAAAGGAGATCTCGCCACGAACCAGCAGTCCTGGGGCCTTTGCGAATCGATTCCAGGACCCGGTCAGGCTGATCCTCGAGGCGTCCCGCGTCCAGGTCGCGAACGGACCCCAGTGCTGCCAGGCGCTGCCGCTCGTCCCGGATCTCGACGAGCCGATCGGCGAATCGGGCGGTTGGAGGAGACATCGCACTGCCTACGTCGTCCACCATCCAGTGAACGGTCACCGCATCCTGGAGCGAGACGGTGGAACCTTCCACACGGATGACGGGCCGACCCGCCCGTCGATTGATGGCGTAGTTGAGTTGGCGGATGCGATGCCGTGTCGCGGGTGAGTCGATGTCATCCCACAGCAGGCCGATGGCCTCATCACGCCGAAGGCCGTCCTGGCCACCGTGCGCGACGAGAAGCAGGTAGCACTGCTGCGTGGGTGACAGCCGTACCTGCAGGTCCGCTGCCTGCAGGACAACCGTCGTATCGATCCGCAGAATCAGGGAAGGCCTGGTCATGGGAGCCTCAGGCAGGCTGTCGCTCTCCGAGATCGACATCGGGATCAGTGCGCGAGGCCCCGGCCCGACATCGCAGGTGGCTGGCCCGCTCCGGCCCGAATCCGCCCTCTCGAAGCTCCCGCTGAATCCACCTCTCCACGATCCACTCCCAGCCCAGATGACGTGCGGCCTCACTTGGGCGAAGCCCTGTGAGCCGCTTCATCTGGTTGCTCAAGGAGAATCCGTCCGGGTATCCGTGCTCGTAGGCGACCGCCATCAGGGTGGAACCGGTGCGCTGAAGATCCAGAGCGACCCGAAGAACACGGCCGAATTGGAGCCAGTGGGAGGGCACTGGAAGGCCCTCCCTGAGGAACCGGCGGCCCAACGCACGGCGCGACATGTAGAGTCCCCGAGCGAGCCCGCTCACCGTCTGCACCTCGGAGGAGAGCTCCAGGACCCGCCGGATGGTCCTCCGCAGGTCCGTATCCAGGACGAGCCCCCGCCAACCGAGGTACTCCACGACGGAGGCTGGAAGGTCCGGGGGCCTGCCCGCGAGGAGAGTCCGAATGTCGAGTGGGTCGGGCGTCTCATGAAACGGGAGAAGACTGTGTGGCCGACACTGGTCCACAAGGCTGAACAGGTCCTGTGGACGGACGACCTCCTCCGCGCGAGGAAGGACGACGAGCAGGGGGATGCCACCGGGGCGGTTCCTGAGGGCAGCAGGGAGATCCGGGTCCCCGTCGGATCCCATGCACCAGACGAGCGCCGAGCCGTCGGCGCCTGCCAACCGCTTGAGCGAGTTCCCGATGGATATGGGGACGAGTAGCCGGTATGGGGGGCGGAAAAGGTAGAGTTGATTAGATCGGGCATCGAGCCTCATGGTCTCCTCCTGTGCAGGGGTGTCGAAAGCACAGGGATAAGGGGCCGGCATCACCACACTATCATCGATGTCATCGTTCTTGCACGCCCCCTATCATTGCACTGCGGAGGCGCGTCCTCCCGCCAGCACCCATCGGACCCCACGGACAACCGCCATAGCGGACGGGTCCTTGCACCATACCTTGTTCTGTCGTTATAGAACTAAAATCTGATTCTATGTGGCCTCAAAGACCGCGCCATGCCTGACCCTAGACACATCCCGCCCAAACAGGACCGGAGCCGTCGCACGCTCGAGCGGATCGAGACGGCCACCCTCGAGCTCATTGCCGAGAAGGGGGTGGAGGAGACCACGGTGCAGGACATCGTGAAGCGGGCCCGGAGCTCGGTGGGCTCGTTCTACGCCCGGTTTCCGGCCAAGGAGGACCTGCTTCTGCACCTGGAGCAGAAGGTGTGGAGCCGGGCCCGGGACCGGTTCGACGAGGAGCTGGAGGAGCGGGACTTCGAGGGCGTGTCCCTTACCGGGATCCTCGAGCCGCTCGTCCAGCTGCTCCTCCAGACCCACCGAGAGGACGCGCGGCAGCGGCGGTTCCTGGACATCCGGAATGGCCACCACGACCGAGGTGCGGGAATGCGGGGCTTCCACGCCCACATTCTGGGACGTATCCGCCCCCTGGTCCTGGAGCGGCAGGCGGACATCCTGCATCCCATCCCGGAGCGAGCGGTGGACCTCGGATTCGCCGCGGTTGTAGGAGCGATACGGGTTCTGGAGGATGGAACGCTCGAGGAGGGCGCCCGCGCTGGGCTGTCGGACGAGTCGGTGATTCCGGAGTTGGCCCGGCTGTATCGATCATATCTGGGCGGTGGCCGGCCGGAGGGTGAGGCGCCGCCACAGATGGAGTTCTTCGACATTTGGGAGTGACGCGATGAAGTGGGCCATTCGCCGGGCGTCCTGGGCGCTCTTCCTGGCCATGCCGCTGTCTGCGCAGGGCAGCGGGACCATCACGGGGACGGTGTTCGACTCCACCGCCATGGCGCCCCTCTCCGGGGCCCGGGTCGCGGTCATCGGCACCGCCGCCATGGTGGAGGCGGACGACCAGGGTCGATTCATCCTGGAGGAGATCCCGGTGGGGACGCACCCGGTGACCTTCTTCCACCCCCGGCTTCAGGAGCTGGGGATCAGCGCTTCCAGCTCCCCGGTGGACGTGAGCGAAGGCGGGAGCCACACGGTGGCCCTGGCCATCCCGTCGGAGGCGACGATTCTCCGAGCTTGGTGCGCCGTGGAGGTGCAGGGGCCCAACTATGCTCCGGCGGCGGGCTTCGTTCGCGACTCCATCACGGGTGTGGGCCTGCCCCGCGCCACGGTGACCTTCTCCGTGGCGGCGCCCGACGGCACCCTCATGCAGACCTACACCGCCCGATCCGAGGAGTCCGGGTACTACCGCGTGTGCAACCTTCCTTCCGGCAGCGACATGCGCGTGGTGGCCATGTTCGGTCGTAGCGCCTCGCCGCCGGTAGACGTCCGGACGCCAGGGGAGGGTGCGCTCTTCCAGGACCTGGAGATGGTCCTCACCTCCATCGGTGAGATCCGCGGGAAGGTGGTGGACTACGCGACCCGGCGGCCCATTGCCGGAGCCCGGATCAGCGTGATGGGCACCGACTCGGAGCAGCTTTCCGACGAGGACGGTGAGTTCTTCATGAGTGAGCTCCCACCGGGGCTCCACCTGCTGCAGACGGAGTACGTGGGATATGCGTCCCAGGTGGACTCGGTCACCATCTTCAGCGACGAGGCGGTGCTGGTGGAGATCCCCCTGAACACGAATCCCATCGAGATCGAAGGGATGACGGTGACCGCCCGGGCCCGGGTAGGGGATCCCCTCACCGACCTGGGGCGCCGCGCGGACGTCCTCACTCGGCCGCAGGTCGACGCCCTGATGCCCCGGGTCCGGAACATGTCGGATCTCATCTCGGCGGCGGCGTTCCCGGGCCTCTCGGTTCGCGAAGTCGCCATCGACTCGGGAGGCGGCCGGTATCCAGGGGTGTGTGTCGAGCACAACCGGGTGCGCCGGGGGGGTATGGGCTGCGCCATGATCACGGTCTTCGTGGACGGGATGCGGCTTCCCGATCCTGCGTCGTTCCTGAATGACCTGAACCCCGTGAACGTGGAGTCCGTGCAGCTGATCTCCCCGTCCGAGGCGGCCCTCCGGTATGGGAACCAGGGAGCGAACGGCGTGCTCCTCATCTCCACCCGGCGCGGAAGGAACTAGGCGGTCCCGCGCACGGGGTGACCCCAGTTCAGGCCGACAATGAGACAGCCCCCCGAGAGCGCGTCGCTCCGGGGGGCTGTCCGTACCATGGCGGAGAAAACGTACCCGCCGCGATTCAGTGATTCCAGTACGAGCAGCTCAGGTCGGGCATGTCCGTGGAGATGAGCACTCCTCCCCGGGCCGGGACGAGCCACTCAACCGAGGGATCGCCGATGGGGCTGCCCGGCGGCATGTCCGGCTGACCCGGGATGGCCGTAGGCTGCATGGGACGCGCCAGGAAGCGCTCGATGTCGGTGCGGAGGAGATATCGGTGCGCCGTTGTTCGGTCGCTCATGGCGGCCCTGGTTTGTCGAACGGCCAGTACCGAGAGGTGCCACGACGCCAGCGCGCGAACCTGCGGCATCCCGGCATTGGCCGCCAAGCCCATGAGCCGGTCCACGTACACCCGTTGAATCGCCCGCTGGATCTCGGCTTCATAGTCGTCCCGGGTGCGCCGCTCGAAGAGGACGTCCTCGAGGCGCTCCAGCACGTCCAGGAAGCCCGGAAGATCGGAGTTGAGCGCCTTCTGCTGGACCAGGCGCGCGGCGCGCTCCTCCTGCAAGAGGAATCGGAGCGTTCCGTCCGCTGCGGCGGCCGCCGGAGACACGGCGTCGAAGACCAGGCCGGTCCAACGTCGGAAGAGCTCACCGGAATCCCCGGAGCCCGGGGGGCGGGGGGGAAGGGTCTCCAGCACGGCCTGGGGGATCTTCAGCTCCTCCGGCAGGAGGGTCTGCATGAGCGCCTCCAGGGCCTCCTCCTGGACCTCGGCGGGCACCCAGCGACGGGGCTCCTGCCCGTCTCCGCGGAGCGCGTAGGTGTAGTAGAGGCCCCCCATGATCTTGGCCACGGCCTCCGCCTGATACCGGTGTCGCAGGTAGAGGGGAACCAGCACCTCCTCCATCTCCGCCATGGGACGACCGGCCCGGATGGCGGCCTCACCGAAGCCGTCGAGCGCACGCCGCCGGATGATCATCATCTGGCGCAGCTCCTCCGTGACGTCCGACCCGTTGTCCCACAGGTGAGTTTCCGGGTGGGCGCTCCCGGCGGGGCGGGCGTCCTGGTCGGTGATGAAGGTGACGCCGCGGGCCTCGGCCTCCATGAGGATTCGGTCGAGCGCCGCCTCTTCGTCGGTCCCTCCTGGGAACTCGGCGTATCCGTAGGTGATGGTCACCTTGTCCCACTCCCCGATCCCCGTGTCGTAGGCGTCCGTGAGATCCAGAGTGCCGTCGTTGTCGATGTGCACTCGCGGGTGGGGGTAGTCCATGACCGACTGCGGTCCGGCGTCGCGCTGCGCGCTGGCGATGTAGTTGTGGGAAAGCCCCAGGGTGTGCCCGATCTCGTGGGCGGAGAGCTGCCGGATGCGGTGCAGGGACATGCCCAGCACGTCCGCGGGCTCCTCGTCGCCGTTGACGTAAGGGGCCGTGAGCCCTTCACCGATCATGTAGTCCTGTCGAACCCGCAGGGACCCCAGGGTCACGTGTCCCTTCAGGATCTCGCCGGTACGAGGGTCCGTGATGGAGTTCCCGTAGCTCCAGCCCCGCGTGCTCCGGTGAACCCACTGGATGACGTTGTAGCGGACATCCATGGGATCGGCGCCCTCCGGCAGGATCTCCACCCGGAAGGCGTCCACGTATCCCGCCGCCTCGAAGGCCTGGTTCCACCACCGCCCACCCTCCAGCAGGGCCGTGCGCACCGGCTCGGGGGTGCCCGGGTCCAGGTAGTACACGATGGGCTCGACGGCCGGGCTCATGGCCGCTCCCGGGTTCTGCTTCTCGAGACGGTGGCGCCGGATGTAGCGCTTCACCAGCGGCTGGCCGATGGGAGTCGCGTAGTCGTAGTAGGCGATGCCCCCGTACCCGGCCCGGGGATCGAAGACCCTGGGCTCGTAGTCGCCCAGCTCGGGAAGCTGTACGAAGGAGTGGTGCTGCCGAACCGTGAGTGCCCCCGCCGTGGGTGTGACGCTGCGAACGAGCCCGCCGGGCTGGTCCGAGACAAAGGTGAGCGTGACCTCCACCTCGGTGTTCTCCGGAAAGCCCCGCGTCCGGGGCAGGTACACCGCGCTGCGGCTCCTCTCCAGCCGGAAGGTGCCCTGGTTGGAGCGGCGCAGCGTCTGGATCACACCGTGCGCGTCCCGCATGAAGAAGTCGGTGGCGTCCACCAGCACCCGCTCCCCCGTCTGGGCGGCCACGGTGAATCCCCAGTGCACCGAGGTCGGGAAGCCGTCGTCCACGGACTTCCGTTCCAGCGGATCGTCGCTGACGGCGCGATACCCGTAGTTCGGCTCCTCCATCAGGATGGTGGGGCCTACCCGCTTGAAGACCACCACCTGCGACGGCCCCAGGTCCCCCCGGTTGAGTCCGAGATCGTTCTGGCCGAGCCCGGCTGGAAGGGAGGTGTAGTGGAGGAGCTCCTCGTCGAAGCGTGCGATCTCGAGCCAGAGCTTCCCCGTGGACTCCTCGAAGTAGACGGGGATGTATCCGTCGATTCGGCTCATGCCCTCGGTCTTGGATTCGATGGTGGGCACGTCACCGTCCTGGGCCAGGAGGGGTTGGACGGCGAACGCGGAGAGGAGGGCCAGGGCGGTGCAGGCCCGAAGCAGGTGGCGTCCCATGCGGAAGACTCCCGGAGCGACGTGTGGTATGGAGGGAGAGGGGGCGCAATCTGCAGCTGACGACGGGGCTCCGCCACCCGCTGGGCCCAGCTTGGGCAGTGTCCGCGGTCCCGCCGGGTACCCTCTTTCCGGGACCCGGATCAGCTCCCGGGCGACTGCTCCGGGGGGAAGGTGCAGCGAAGCAGGTTCATTCCCGGCGTGGGAGTGAACGGTCCCGCTTCGCTGGTCAGGAGCACCCGGCCATCGGCGTGAACCGCCACGGCCTCGCCCTGGACCTCCAGCAGAGGCAGCAGGTTGAGCTCGCCGTCCGGGTAGGGCTCCACTCCGTCGGCCCCGAATCGCAGCAGGATCAGCCGCTCGTACGAGCGGATGAGCATGAGGTCGTCTCGTCCCGGGATGGCCGAGCCCCCGGAGATGCGGCTCGCGAACGACGGAGGCTCATCGTCCAGGGCGCTCACCGGCTCCATCAGCGCCACCGAGTCGGACTGGAGAGGGCCGGGATACCGGTACACCGTGATGGGCTCACTCCGCCCCTTGGTCACCAGGAAGAGGCGCTCGCCGGGAAGCACCACCAGGGCCTCCACGTCCCGAGGCCCCCCGGAAAACCGGATGGGGAACCGCTCCGGCGTCGCCGACGTCGCTTCCAGGGATGGCTCCTCCAGGCGAAGGAGGAAGACCGTGCCCCTGCGCTCGGTGTTGTCCCCGGTGTCGGCCAGGTACAGGCAGTGGGCGTCGCCACACGCGCCGCCCGCCATGTCCTCCACGTCCCGCACCCGGGTTCCCTCGAGCTCGACCTGAGCCAGGAGGGCTCCCGTGGTGTCCACGGCGTAGATCACTCCCTCGCGGCCATCGTTGTGGGTCCAGAACACGCCGGGATCCCGGCTGCTCCAGGCCGCGCCGCTCGTCTCCACCAGCTCGCTCGGAAGGGCTCGGTCGGCCCCGGCCGAACAGACCAGCGCCGTGGCAGGCGCGCACGCCGGAATGACCAGGAAGCTCAGAGCTGGGAGGAGGTGTCTTCCTGGCAACCTGCGTGTCATTCGCCTCCCACGTTTCTGGAGGTGGCCTCGACGTAGACGGTGTCCAGGACCTGCTGGAAAAGCTCGAGGGGGATGGCGCCCGGGATGGGTGCGTAGCCCACGACGAAGAAGGTCGGCGTACCGCGAACTCCCACCTCCTGGGACAGCTGGGTGCCGGCCTGGATCCGTTCGTCCCTCCAGCCCTGGCTCACGCAGTTGTTGAAGCGCTCCATCTCCAGGCCCAGCTCCCGGGCGTACCCTTCCAGCAGCGGCTCGGGATCGTTGGACGCCTTCCAGTCGCGTTGCCGGGCGAACAGGACGTCACGCATCTCCGGGAAGCGGTCCTGCTCTCCGGCGCACTCCCCGGCCCGGGCGGCTTCCAGGGCGTTGGGAAAGAGGCCGATGACGATGGGGATGTACTTCCATTCCACCTTCCCCGCGGCCATGTACTCCTCTTCCAGCACCGGGAAGGACTCCTCGTGGAATCGACGGCAGTAGCCGCAGCCGAAGTCGGAGAATTCCAGGACCCGCACCGGCGCGCCTGCGGGGCCCGTGTTGTAGCCCAGGGAGGCAACGTCCAGCGACTGGCTCTGGGGCTTGGTGGCCCGGGCCCCTCCGGCCAGGGGCACCGATCCGGACAGGCCCAGCCCGGGGGACTGCACGGAGCTCAGCATCTCGGCCGCCACCTGATCCGGTGTGTCGGCCGGGGCCTCCTGCACCTCCGACCCGGCGCACGCCACGCAGAGCGGGGCCGCGGAAAGCGCCAGGAGTGTCAGGACCGTGCGACGGCGAAGCATCATTCCAACTCCAGGGTGATCAATTGTCCCAGGTCGGCCAGGTACGCCGTGAGCGTCACGAAGTGTCCGGTGACCATGAGGATGCCCAGTGCCAGGAGCACGACGCCGGCGCCGCGCTCGATCCAGAGCAGGTGCTGACGAATCCGGCGGGCTCCCGCCAGGAACCAATTCAACAGGATTGCGGAGCCGACGAAAGGGATGGCCAGCCCCAGCCCGTAGGTGCCCAACAGGAGGGTGCCTTCGACGACGGTCTGCTCGAAGCCCGCGAAGAAGAGGATGGAGCCCAGGATGGGGCCGATGCAGGGGGTCCAGCCGGCGCCGAAGGCGATGCCCACCGCCACTGTTCCCAGCGCTCCGGCGGGCTTGTGGGCAAGATGGAAGCGCCGCTCACGAGACATCCCCGGCACCCGGATCCATCCCAGCAGGAAGAGGGCGAAGAGGATCACCACGATCCCGCCCACCCGCGTGATGGTGGGTAGCCAGTGGGTTAGGGACCGGCCGAGTGCGGAGGCGGAGGCGCCCAGCGTCATGAAGACCAGGCCGAACCCGATGCCGAAGAGCACTGCGTGTAGCGCTGCCTGGCGGCGCGCCCCGGGCACGTCCCCTCGCTCCAGCTCCTCCAGTGTGATTCCGGAGATGAAGGTGATGTAGCCGGGCACCACGGGCAGGACGCACGGCGACAGGAAGGAGACGACGCCCGCCAGGAACGCCAACGGATAGGTGACGGAGATCTCCACCGATCAGCCCTGACCGCCCCCGTGGGTGCCGGGAGGGGGCGGAGAGGCGCGACGGGGACGGCGAGGGACCGACGGGGACTCCTGCCGCGATCCGGAATCGGACCAGGCGGATTCCCAACCCCCTTCGACGGGCGCGGCGCCGGCGCGAATCACGACCGTTCCCACGATCTTGTCGTGCACACACTGGCGATTCGGATCCCAGTAGACCTGGACGAACCCCAGGAGTCCGGTGGCGATCCCGGCCACGTAGCCTCCGGCCCGCTCGAAGGAGTGCCACCAGTTCATGGGCTCGCCGTCCAGCCGGACCACCCGGATGCCCATGGCGCGCTTCCCCACCGTGTAGCCCTTGAACAGGGTCAGGGTGACGGTGAAGTAGATGCTCCACAGCCCCACGGCGGACCCGGCCTGGTCCCAGATGTCCCTGAGCAGCGCCACGAACCCGGCCCCTCCGGACCCCAGCTCGGCCTGGGCTTCCACCAGGGCGTCCTCGGAACGCCGCCGACGGTCCAGCTCCTGGCCCAGAGCGGTCTGGAGCTCCGCCAGCGTGTCCGCGGCCACGGACTCCAGCACCCGGGACTGAAGGAGCGCCATGACCGGATCGTCCTGCGGCGTGCGACCGGCCTCGAGCCCCTGTCGGTACCGATCCAGGACCTCGGCCTCCGACAGGCTTTGGATCTCGTCCAGCGCTTCCGCGGACTCCTGGGAGACCGGGGCCTCCTCCTCGGGGGTCGCTCCGCCCGACCGGAACCGAGCCACCATCTCCCGGACGAAGGCGTCCGGATCGTCCGTGAACTCGGGGTCGTCGCCGACGAAGGTGGCCAACAGCTCCTCCAGGCCCTCGTCTCCGGGCGTCTCCAGGGCCTGAGCCGCGCCGCTTCGCAGGAGAGCCAGAGCAGCCTCCTCGGCCTGGCCGCGATCCTCCGCCAGGGAGAGCTCCACCACCGCCGGAAGGCCGGCGAAGTCCGAGGGGTCGTAGGCTTCCACGAAGCTGCGGGCCAGCTCGTCGGTGTCCAGCCGGCTGGCGACCCCCACCAGGCTCACGATCACCAGGATCAGGAGACCCAGGCACCCGGTGGATCCCCGGAAGAGGACGGACGTGAACTGGCCCATCCTTCGGCCCGGGCCCCGGAAGGCCGCAATGAGCAGGAAGACGGCGACGGACCCCCAGATCAACAGCCCGATCCCCGAGGTGAAGGCGGTGAGGACACCGATGATCAGGATGTCCAGGAGGATGGCGAACAGGCGCTGCCGGGGCCTCGCCAGGGGCGTTCCCAACAGGCTGTCGTCGATCTCGAAGGCCTCCGGGGTGATGATGGACCGGGGGTCCCGGATATTGGTCGGCATGGCCGGATCAGCGCCGCCCAGTCAGCTGCCCGATGGCGATCCCGGTGGCCAGCCCCAGGAGCGTGGATGCCACCAGGGCACGCAGGGGAACCATGGGCCTCACCTCGCCTTCAGCGGATGGCGGCGGGGGCGGGACCTCGTCCTGGGTATCCAGGGCGGCGGCCTGGACGAGCTCGTGCTCCTCCTCGAGCTCACACTTTGGGCAGGTGACCAGGCCCTTCTCGTGCGCCGTCCGGTTGGGGAACTCCATGCCGGCGCCGCACTCGGGGCACCTCACACCGGCGTCCAGGGGCTGGATGATCCCGTACAGCGCTCCCTTGGAGAGATCCAGACTGTCGGCGATGTCGTTGACGCTGGCGTCGGACTCCCAGTAGAGGGAGTTGGCTCGTTTGATCAACTCGGGATCGTGCGTGTCCATGGGGTCGCCTCTCGCGCAAATACCTGAGGAACCTCCAACATAGGAGGGGTAGTGCCGAACACAACGACAGGGGTGCATGCCGTGCGAGACCGAGACCAGATCCTGAATTCCCTGGAAAGGGTCTATCGAAGTGCCTTTCAGGCCGCCGAGATGCGTGGGGACGCGGAGGCCATGGAAGCGATGGACCGGCAGTATCAGCGTGATCAGGTCCAGTTGGAGGTCCTGCTGGATATCCGGGAGCTGCTCCTTCCGGCGCCAGAAACGGCCTCTCTGGAGGAGAAGGCCGGGGGACTCCTGGATACCGCCCAGAAGATCAAGAATCTGACCAGGCTTCGATGAAGATCTACACGAGAACCGGGGACGCCGGCGATACCGCTCTCTTCGGAGGCGGGCGAGTCTCGAAGGACCACTATCGCGTGAGCGCGTACGGTACGGTGGATGAGCTGAACGCCCACGTGGGGTGGGCGGTGGCCACGGTGGCCGACGACCAGATCCGTGAGCGACTGGAGCTGCTCCAGCACGATCTGTTCGCCATTGGCGCCACGCTGGCGTCGGTGCCCCGCGAGGACGGCCAGCCGCATCCCCACCTGCCGCCCCTTCCCCGGGACCGCGTGGCGGACATGGAAGCGTGGATCGACGCGGGGACGGAGGAGCTGGACGCCCTGACCCAGTTCATCCTGCCCGGTGGAACGCCGGGGGCCGCCTCTCTGCACGTGGCCCGCACGCTCTGCCGCCGAGCCGAGCGCACGGTCGTCCACCTCGCCACGCTGGAACCGGTGGAGGAGGCGGTGGTGATCTACCTGAACCGCCTCAGCGACCTGCTCTTCGTGCTCGCCCGGCTGGAGAACCACCGGGCCGGGGTGCCGGACGTGAACTGGCGGAAGTGAGCCGTCTTTGAGCCTGCCATGCCAGCCAACTCGATGGGCGTGCGGGCGGGGGAGGTGGACCTGAGATGCCCGTCCCCGACCGCGAGCGAGCCGAGCACATGGCCCTCCGCCTGACGCGGACGGCTCGAAAGGAGGGCGTGGACCAGGTCGCGCTCCTGGAGAGTGCCCACGAGGTGGCCATGGAGCCGCGGCACCTGAGGCTCGACGATGACCACGACCCCCGGTACCTCCATCCCGGGCGGACGGCGCTGGTGGCCATGGGAGACGCGGGCCTGCGGGATCCAGTGGCGTTGGCTGCGGCCGTGCTCACCGAGACGCTGTCGGCCGAGCTCAGCACCGGGCGCGACGCCGTGGCCCAGGTTGGGGGGGCGGACCTCGAGCGGGCGTGGGCCGTCCGGGATCGGGTGCCGCATCCTTTCGCCGAGGATCTTGCCGAGCGGCTGATCCTGGCCGACGCGTCGCTTCGGGTGGTGGCGTTGGCCGAGTGGCTGGACCAGGTGAGGCACCTGCGGAGCTGGGCCGATGCCGACACCGTCTCGGCCGCACAGCGGGTCACCGAAGAGGTCTACCTCCCGGTGGCGGAGCGAACCCACCCCAAACTGGCGCGGCGCTTTGGGTGGTGGATCCGGCGGGTGAGCCCGGGGCTCAGCGCCTCTTCGTGAAGACCATCACTACGCCGTTCCCGCTCCCCAGGCCGAAGAGATTCCCTGCCTCGATGGGACGGTAGAGGATCACCCGGTCTACGACCTCCGCTGGAATGTCGATGGCCATTCTGGGGTCGGCGGCCCGAACGTTGTCGACAAACAGGACCGCTGGCACGCACCCCCCGCGATTGGTGATTCGCACCTGGCCGGAGTTGAATCCGATGCAGGTGTTGCCGGTCTGACGGCGGATGACGAGCCCCGACAGGTTCTGGTTCTGCAGGAGATCCATCAGGTCCCGGGAATGGCCCCGCACTTCGTCCACCATGGCGCGGGTGATGACGGTCCCTCCCATGGCCCGCTCCATGGTGGATACCGACTCCACCGTCACCGTCACCGGCGGAAGCTCGATGGCCCGCTGGGCGAGCTGGACCTCGACCTGAGCCAGTTGACCCGACCCCAGGTCCAGGTCGTCGTCCCGGGACCCGTAGGCCAGGTGCTCGGAGCGAAGGGTGTAGTGGCCGGGCAGGACGTCGGTGAACCGAAAGCGGCCGCTCCCACCGGAGGTGGTCCGGAATCCGGTGCCGCGAAGCTCGAGGGTGGCATCGGCGATGGCGTCGCCCGTTTCCGCGTCGACCAGGCGCCCTTCCACGTCGGTGAGCTCGAGTCGGGCCATGGGAAGGTCGAGGAATGCAGCGCCGCCATCGAGGTGGATCTCGCGCCGAAGAGAGCTGCGATCCAGGAAGGACGACGTCACGGCGACCACTCGATCCTTCGGTAGATCGCACACGCGGAACCACCCCGCGGCGTCGCTGCGAGCCTCCCGACCGGCGGCAGGCCTCCCGGATTCGAACCAATCGAACCGGACGCGGGCCCCGGGTAGCGGCAGACCAGAGGACCCATCCAGCACCTGTCCTACCGCCACACCCTCCACCGTGGGCTCGAACGCGCACTCACTAACCTGCAGCGTGTGGGCCGACGGGATGGCCAGCGAGACGCGAACGGTGTCGCCGACTGCCACCTCCACGGGGTGCGGTCCCGCCGAGATTCCCAGCTCTCCGAGACGGCGATGGAAGAAGACCACCTGGTAAGCGCCCGGGGGGACGTCGGAGATGACGAATCCACCCTGGGAGTCGGTGACGCTGCGGTAGGATGTGTCCCAGAGGAAGACGGCGGCGTCCTCCAGCGGCTTCATGGTGGTGCTGTCCACCACGCTTCCGGCCACGGCACCGCTCGCTACCTGGGCCCGCACACCTCCCGGCACACTGGCGGCGGCGAGAAGCGCCACGAGCAGCGTGAGGGACCCGAATCCCCGTAGAATGGGGCCTGGGAGGGCGTCGGAGTGTGCTGAACGATGCATCCTTCCACCTCTATACCGAAGTCCGTACGCTTCGGTCCCACAGGCATGACGGAGCGACCTTGCCACCGTTGCGGGTTCGGTCGATAATCAGGCTCCAGCACCGGGAAATTCAAGAGAATCTGCCTGATCAGTCGGGAGGTTGACCCAAGTGACGTATATCATCGCCGAGCCCTGCATCGACACCAAGGACGCCAGTTGCGTCGAGGTCTGCCCGGTGGACTGCATCTACGAGGCGGACGACCAGTTCTACATCCATCCCGACGAATGCATTGACTGCGGCGCGTGTGAGCCGGAGTGCCCCGTCCAGGCGATCTTCCCGGACACGGACGTGCCGTCCGAATGGACCAGCTACATAGAGAAGAACCGGGTCCACTTCGACTGACTCGGCTCCCGACGCCGTCGGGACCGGCGCTACGTTCGTGAGGGCGGCCGCGGGGAAAGACGGGCCGTCCGGGGCCTACGAAAAAGGGGCGCCACGGGAGCATCATGGCTCGCGTGGCGCCCCTCCCACATCCGGGACCCGGCAACACGGCGGCATGCGCCGCGATGCCGGCCGGATCCTGAGGGCGGCGGCCGCCCGGGTCCGACCGAAGAAACTCAGAACCCGAGTTCGCGGATCCTTTCCAACGAAATCTGGCCGGGGACCCGTTCGCCTGCCGGCACGGGAGTCCCGTCCACCGAGTCGCTCTGTGCGGTGGGGCGGGGCTGCCGGAGGACGATCAGGCTCGCCGCCACGGCGAGCATGCCCAGGAATCCAGCGGTGAACTTGCGCAACTCGGACCTCTCTTCGGACAGTTGAAAGTGATCTGAAGATCTCTTTAGCAGGAACCATGCCGGAAGGACGAGCTTACCACAAGACCCGGTACGATCTCCGTTTCCCAAGCGTTACCCGTGAGGCCGACCTGTGACACAGCCCAACCCCGAATCATGAGTCCGGAAAAGGATACCGGCCGCTCGACAGGCGTTACCGGTGCCGGCCCGCGGAGCAGCTCCGACGTGAACCCCGGGGTACTTGCAGCAGCGGGTGAGGGCGACCCCGTAGCTATCACTCGGGTGCTGGTCGGGATCGATTCGGTGAACCCGTCCCTGGTGGCAGGAGGCGCGGGAGAAGCCGCGATGGCGGCCACCACCGCGGGCTGGCTGGAGTCCTGGGGCTTCGACGTGCGGATCCAGGAAGTGGCGCCCGGTCGCCCGAATGTGTTGGCATACCTGGGCTCCGGGGCCCGTACGCTCCTCTTGAACGGGCACCTGGACACCGTGGGGGTGGAAGGAATGACGGTGGCGCCCTTCGGCGAGGACTCCACCGACGAGCGGGTGGTCGGGCGAGGTGCGGCCGACATGAAGGCGGGCCTGGCCATCATTCTTGCAGCCGCCCGGGCCTGGGCGACGGACCCCGGCGAGGGCCGCCTGGTGGTGGCGCTCACCTGCGACGAGGAGCACGCCTCACTGGGGATGCAGGCGCTGGTCGCGGCGGGGGTGGAAGCGGATGCGGCGGTGGTCACGGAGCCCACCTCGCTGGCGGTGATGCCGGCACACAAGGGGTTCGCGTGGGTCGAGGTGGCGTTCTCGGGTCACGCCGCTCATGGCTCGCGACCCGACGTAGGTGTGGACGCCATACGACACTGTGCGGAGTTCCTGCAAGAGCTCGAGCTGTTGGACGTCCGCCTGCGGCGACGGGAAGCACACCCCCTGCTGGGTCACGGCTCGTTCCACGCCGGCACCATCCAGGGCGGCACCGCGTGGTCGGTCTACCCCGACCGCTGTGTCCTCACGCTGGAGCGCCGCACGCTTCCCGGGGAGAAGCCGGACGGTTTCCTCGCCGAGGTCGAAGCCGCGGTCTCACGGGCGTCTCGCAGGAATCCGGACCTCGCAGGGGCGGTCCAGCTCGACCTGGTCCGGCCCGCCACGGAGGTCTCGGAGGAGCACTCCCTGGTCCGGGGGCTGCTTCAGGCGGTGGGCGGGGCGGGAGTCGAGCCCCGTGTGGAGGGGATGACTGCGTGGGTGGACGCGGCCTTCCTGAATGGGGCGGGGGTCCCGGCCGTCTGTTTCGGGCCGGGATCCATCGCGCACGCCCACGCAGCGGAGGAGTGGGTGGATGCGAAGGAGGTCCGGGACGGTGCCCGGATCCTCCAGGACTTCACCAGGAGCTTCCTGGCGGGAGACTGAGATCCGCCGTACCCGCCCCGCGCGACGAGGACGGGCCCTTCCCTACCTCAATCCGCCCGCGATCGCATCTCGATGGATCCGCCTCCGTACCCCGTGCCGTAGCGGGTGGTGGCGTCCCGGCCATTCCGGTGCCGGATCTCACGCAGCTGCGACACCTGGATGTTGTGGAGGGTGTCCACGCCGCCGAGTCGCGACCCGTCCATGAACACCACGGGTTCTTCATTCATCCGGGTCTGGATCCAACGGGGGCGAAGCCGGGAAATCGCTTCGAACGCCGTGGCGGTGGGGAGCGTCTCCAACTCCTCCAGGGTGATCAGGTCCGGGTTGCTGCGCCTGGACGTCCCTCCGGCTCCGGAGGCGCAGCTACCCAGGACCAGGACGAAGGCCAGCAACGAGAAGAATCGTACAGTACGCATCGGAAGGGCTCCGTTGGCGGGATGTATCCCCTCATACGACGCGGGGGACGGGGGGGTGTCAAGCTTTCCCATTGCCGCTCACGGTGCAGGGCGTCAGGATTCCAGCACCACACACACAGGGGGGATGGAGCGATGCGTTGGGATTTGAGCCGGTGGCGAGGTCTGGTCGTCCTCGCTCTGGCCGGATGCGTGGCGGGAGATTCGGGGCCGGCGGACGTCGTCTTCCGGGGGGGGACCGTGTGGACCGGTGAGGCGGACGGGAGTCCCGCGGAGGCCCTGGCGGTCAGAGACGGCCGAATCCTGGTCGTGGGGGACGAAGGGACCATCGAGAGCCTGGTGGGGCCCGACACCCGGGTCGTGGAGCTGGAAGGGCGCACGCTTCTGCCTGGCTTCGTCGACGGCCACACCCACTTCCTCTCCGGCGGATTCCAGCTCTCCTCCGTCGACCTGAGGGATGCGGAGACCCCCGAGGAGTTCGCCCGGCGGATCGCTCGGTTCGCTGAGACCCTGGAGCCGGGGGAGTGGATCACCGGAGGGGACTGGGATCACGAGCTCTGGGGCGGCGAGCTCCCCGAGAAGGAGTGGGTGGACTCGCTCACCCAGGACAACCCGGTATTCGTGTCCCGGCTGGACGGCCACATGGCGCTGGCGAACAGCCTGGCGCTGGAGGCCGGCGGTGTGACGGCCGAGACCGCCGATCCCCCGGGTGGAGTGGTGGTGCGCGCGGCGGACGGTTCTCCTGCGGGCGTGTTGCGGGACAACGCCATGGGGCTCGTGAGCCGGGCCATTCCCGAACGGTCCGCGGAGGAGTGGGATCGGGCACTTGAAGCTGCCGCCACGCACGCGCTCTCCCTGGGTGTCACCCAGGTCCACGATGTGGATGGCTGGGCCTCCCTGGAGGTGTACCGCCGCGCCCACGCCGCCGGCGACCTTCCGCTGAGGGTTTACGTGGCGGTGCCCATGTCCACATGGGAGCGGATGCGTGACCTCGTTGCCGAAGAAGGGCGTGGAGACCAATGGCTCTGGTGGGGTGGTCTGAAGGCCTTCGTGGATGGGTCGCTGGGCTCCACCACCGCCTGGTTCTACGAGCCCTATGCGGACGAGCCGTCGACGGCTGGCCTCCTGACGACGGACACCGCGCAGCTTCGGGCCTGGATACGGGGCTCGGACGCCGTGGGCCTCCAACCGTTGGTGCATGCCATCGGAGATCGAGCCAACGACTGGGTTCTGGATGTCTACGAGGAGTTGGAGGCAGAGCAGGGTCCGCGCGACCGACGGTACCGGATCGAGCATGCCCAGCACCTGACACGAGACGCCATTCGGCGGACTGCGGAGCTCGGCGTGATTCCCTCCATGCAACCCTACCACGCGGCCGATGACGGCCGGTGGGCGGAGAAGCGAATCGGCCCGGACCGGATCCTGACCACGTACGCCTTCCGGTCCCTGCTGGATGAAGGAGCTCGAGTGGCGTTCGGGAGCGACTGGACAGTGGCCCCGCTGGATCCTCTCCTGGGCATCGATGCCGCCGTGACCCGTCGTACCATCGACGGAGCGAATCCCGACGGGTGGGTCCCGCAGGAGCGAGTCACGCTGGAGGAGACGCTCACGGCCTACACCCGCAACGCGTCGTTCGCGGGGTTCTCGGATGCATTCAGCGGGACCCTTACCTCCGGGAAGGTGGCCGACCTGGTGGTGCTGTCGGGCGACCTGTTCGCCCAGCCGACGACGGGGATCAAGGAATTGCGTGTGGACATGACGTGGATCGAAGGCCACGAGGTCTTCCGCCGGGAGGGGGTCCGATGACGGGAGAAAGGAGCACACCGCCGCCGGGAGAGCCGATCCGACAACAGGCGGTGGACGCGCTGTCCGAAGCCTTCGCCCAGGACGTGATCTCCGTCGAAGAGTTCGAGCGCCGCGTGGAGCTGGCGCACCGTGCGAACTCCACGGAGGAGCTTCGGACCCTTCTGAGCGATCTGCCCCGCCCCGAGAACCTCCCGGAGACCAGGGGGAAGCGGTTGCTGGACCAGTCTGCCGGGGTGGGCCACGAGCTGGAAATCAGCCAGCCACGGGCGGTCGCCACCCACGTTCCACAGCAGACGGTGGTCCTGGGACTCCTGGGCGGTGGTGTCCGAAGGGGGTCCTGGCATCCGGCCCGGTTCAACTACGCCATCGGCGTCCTGGGAGGCGCCGAACTGGACTTCCGGGAGTGCGCGCTACCCGAGGTCATCGACGTGCGCTGTTTCGCCCTCATGGGGGGTGTCGAGATCATCGTCCCTCCCGACGTGATCGTAGAGACGTCCGGCGTGGGTATCCTGGGCGGATTCGAGCACGTCTCCCCGGAGCAGACGGCCCCTCCGGGTGCGCCGGTCATTCGCGTGACGGGCGTCGCAGTGATGGGGGGTGTGGACGTGCAGGTTCGCCGACCCGGCGAGTCGGCCCGTGAGGCGAAGCGCCGGCGGAGGCAGGAGCGCCGGGACCGGAAGCGCCTCCGGGGGGGTTGATCCATGAGCGTGAATCCCATGCGCGATGTGGCCCTGGTCTCCGTCTCCATCGACCTGGGAGCGGGGCGCCGCGGGGTGGACATGGGGCCGTCCGCGCTCCGCCTCGCGGGGCTGACCGAGCGCCTGGAGGACCTGGGGTATCGAGTCCGGGAAGCGGGGACGGTGAACGCCCGCGGTCCGGAGACCACCACCCAGGGTGAGTCCCGGCTCCGCTTCTTGTCGGAGATCACCCAGGTCTGTCGGGAGACCTACCGGCTGGTGGCGAGCTCCATGGAGGACGACTGCTTTCCCCTGATCCTGGGGGGAGATCACTCCCTGTCCATCGGATCCGTACCCGCCGTGGCCGACCACTACCAAAAGAGGAGGGAGCGGATCGGCCTCCTGTGGGTGGACGCCCACACCGACATGAACACCCCGGATACGACTCCGTCGGGGAACATCCACGGCATGTCGCTGGCGGTTCTGGCGGGGCGTGGCCCCGCCGAGCTCCTCGCCCTCGCGGGAGGGCCGGTGCCCGCGGTGGATCCGAAGAACATCTGTGTCCTGGCGGCCCGGGACATCGACGAGGAGGAGAAGTCGGTGGTGCGCGAGACGGGAATACGGGTCTTCACCATGACCGAGCTGGACGAGCGGGGTATTGCCGCATGCACCGACGAGGCGCTGGAACGGCTGAACGACGGCACCGCCGGCTTCCATCTCTCCTACGACCTGGATTGTCTGGATCCCATGATCGCGCCCGGAGTGGGAACTCCCGTGCGCGGCGGGCTCACCTACCGGGAAGGCCACCTGGTGTGCGAGAAGATTGCTCGTTCCGGCACCCTGCTTAGCCTCGAGGTGGTGGAGGTGAACCCGGTGTTGGACGTGCGGAACGGTACCGCCGTACTGGCCGTGGATATGATCGCCAGCGCGCTCGGGAAGGCGATCCTGTAGGGATCCGTTGAGGATCCGTCACCCCTTTTTCGCCCGGCCGGGCGGGACCAGATGACCAGAGCCGCTCGCCGGACATGCCCCGGCGAACGACTGTGGAGGGACTCGGGGAGCCCCGCGGCGCCTCAGCAGTGCTCGGCGTACGCCTCCTGGAGACCAGCCGCGATCTGTTGAGGCGTGGATCCCTCGATCTGGTGCCGCTCCATCATGTAGACCAGCTCCTGGTCCTTGAAGAGCGCCACCGAGGGGGAGGACGGCGGATAGCCCGTGATGTACTGTCTGGCCCGGTCGGTGGCGTCCAGGTCCTGTCCGGCGAATACGGTGGTGAGCACCTCCGGCTTCTTCTCGCCCTGAAGGGACAGGTAGACGCCGGGACGAGCCGCGCCTGCGGCGCAGCCACATACCGAGTTGACCACCAGGAGCGTGGTGCGGGTCTCGGACCCCAGGACGGAGTCGACGTCGTTGGGGGTGCGCAGTTCGGTGAAGCCGATGCGGACCAGGTCTTCCCGCATGGGCTGAACGAGCATCTCGGGGTAGGGCATACCTTCGGCCTCGTGCGTCTCGGGAGCGGAGCGGTCACCCGGAAAAACCGGGCAGGGCGATTCGAACAATCTACTACCCTGGACGGCGGGCTGGTTCCCTGGTCCTTGCCTGCCCCCGGGCCACTCCTGAACTTGTCCCGGCCCCCACCCCTTCCAGCCGCAGGTAGCCGTGCCCGATCCCACCGACATCGTCCGACTGAAGGTGAACGGAGATCGGTACTCCGTGGGGGTGCCCGCGCACTTCACCCTTCTGGAGGCCCTCCGCTACGTCCTCGGGCTGACCGGATCGAAGCAGGGGTGTGACAAGGGAGACTGCGGAGCGTGCACCGTGCTCCTGGACGGGAGGCCCACCCTGTCCTGTATCCTACCGGTCCTGGAGGCCCAGGAGCGGGAGGTCATCACGGTGGAGGGACTCGCGCCACCCGGCGGAGTCCATCCCCTGCAGGACGAGTTCGACCTGAACGGGGCCGCCCAGTGCGGGTTCTGTACGCCGGGGATCCTCTGTTCGGCGTCGGCGCTCCTCGAGGCGAATCCGGACCCCACCCTGGACGAGGTGCGAGAGGCGCTCTCCGGCAACCTTTGTCGCTGCACCGGCTACACCAAGATCTACGACGCCGTCCTCAAGGCCGCAGAACGGATGGGGCCGGGTCGGGCCTCGGAGAAGGGGTCTTCCGGGGGAGGCCGGGGTGAGCCCGGAGGGAGCGCGAATGACTGATTCCCATGGAGCCGGTTCCGGTAACGGCGCCGCCAAGTCCTTGTCGGACCTCCACTTGATCGGCACGCCGATGCGAAAGGTGGACGGCCTGGAGAAGTCGACAGGTCGGGCTACCTACACCGACGACATCACCCTCCCGGGCATGCTGCACGGGAAGATCCTGCGCAGCCCCCACCCCCACGCGAGGGTCGTCTCCATCGACACCTCGCGAGCGGAGGCCATGGACGGCGTGCGGGCGGTGGCAACGGGCAGAGACATGCCCGTGCTCTACGGGATCATCCCGTGGACCCAGGACGAGTACGCTCTGGCCGTGGATCGCGTGCGGTACATAGGTGACGGCGTCGCGGCGGTGGCTGCGGTGGACGAGGACACCGCCATCGAAGCGCTCCGGGCCATTGAGGTGGAATACGAGGAGCTACCCGCGTACCTGGATCCGTTCGAGGCGCTGTTGGCCCGGGGTCAGTACGAGGCGGGCGACTATATCCATCCTCCGCGAAAAGAGGGTTGGAACGGGAACGTGACCAAGCAGGTCAAGCTGGAATTCGGGGACGTGGAAAGTGGGCTGAAGGGTGCGGAACATGAAATAGAAGCAGAATACTACTTCGAGGGCACCACCCACGCCCCCATCGAGCCGCACTGCGCCATCGGCATGGCATCCCGCGATGGGCGGCTCACCGTCTGGTCGACCACCCAGGTTCCTCACTACCTGCACCGGGAGCTGGCCCGCGTCTTCAGTCTCGACCCGGCCATGGTTCGAGTGCTGCAGCCCCCGGTGGGCGGTGCCTTCGGTGGCAAGAGCGAGCCGTTCGACCTGGAGTTCTGCGTGGCGGCGTTGTCCATGAAGTCCGGGCGCCCCGTGAAGATCCTGTACACCCGCGAGGAGGTCTTCTACGCCCACCGGGGCAGGCATCCCTTCCACATGAAGTACCGGACCGGGCTGGACGCTCAGGGGAAGCTCACCGCGGTGGACGCCGAGATCGTCCTGGATGGCGGCGCGTACGCCTCCTTCGGGCTGGTGACGACGTACTACTCCGGTCAGCTCCTGTGCGCGCCCTACGACATGCCGGCGTACCGCTTCAATTCCAGGCGCGCGTACACGAACAAGCCGGCGTGCGGCCCGAAACGCGGGCACGGATCGGTGCAGCCCCGCTTCGCCTTCGAGGTCCAGCTGGACAAGCTGGCGGAGAAGGCGGGCCTCGATCCCATCGAGTTGCGGCGGCGCAACTTCATCGGCTCCAACACCCGCACGGTGAACGAGCTCCGAATCACCTCCAACGGCTTCCTGGAGTGTCTCGACGCGGTGGAGAGCGCTTCGGGTTGGGCGGAGAAGTTCCGGCGGCTCCCGTTCGGGCGTGGGGTGGGCATAGCCGGGTCCACCTACATCTCCGGGACCAACTATCCCATCTACCCGAATGAGATGCCCCAATCGGGCGTGCAGGTCCAGATCGATCGATCGGGGCGAGTAGCCGTGTTCAGCGGGGCGTCGGAGATCGGGCAGGGCACCGACTCCATGGTGGCCTACGTGGCCGCGGAGGAGCTCGGCGTCCCGCTGGAGCACGTGCGGGTGCTTCGGGGAGACACCGACTTCACGCCCGTGGACCTGGGGGCCTACTCCTCCCGGGTGACGTTCATGCTGGGAAACGCCTGCATCGACGCGTGCCGCAAGCTCAAGAAGCAGATCCAGGAGGCGGTGGGCGACGCCTGGGAGGTGAAGCCCAAGGAAGTCCTCCTCGCCGGCGGATGGGCACTCTGGGCTCGCGACACCGAGCGTAAGATGCCAATCCGGGAAGCGTTCAACCTGGCGGAGGCGAAGTTCGGGACGCTGGGAGCCACCGGGTCGTACAACACTCCGAAGGACGTCCACGGCGATTACCGGGGTGGGACCATTGGAGCCAGCCCCGCCTACTCCTTCACGGCACACGTGGCGGAGGTGGAGGTGGACGTGGAGACGGGCGTGGTGGAGGTCCAGAAGATCTGGATTGCCCACGACTGCGGACGAGCCCTGAATCCGGTGTTGGTGGAGGGGCAGATGGAAGGCTCCGCCTACATGGGATGCGCGGAAGCCATCATGGAGGAACACGTCTTCAAGGACGCAGACCACGGTCGCGGTGGACTCCACAACGCCCCCTCGCTCCTGGACTACCGAATTCCCACCAGCCTGGACACGCCGGAGCTGGAATCCCTGATCGTAGAGTCCCTGGATCCCGAGGGGCCCTACGGCGCGAAGGAAGCCGGAGAGGGACCCCTCCACCCGTCCATCCCGGCAGTGGCCAACGCCATCTACGATGCCATCGGGATTCGCATGGACTCCCTTCCATTCTCGGCCCCCCGCGTCTGGCGGGTGATTCAGGCCGCCAGAGAGGCCGGAGCGCTGGCCAAGCCGTCGGCTCCCGTGGGCATCCCGGCAAAGAAGACGGGGGCCCAGCCGTGACCGGTCGGGGATGCCCGTGGCTTGGGGAAGCGCGCTGCCGGCGGATGAGCCGACGCGCTGAGGACGGGCCGTCCGGGGCAGGCCCGGGGAGCCTGCGAGTGCGAGCTCGCGTCGCGGCTCCCATGACGGGGCTCCTCATGGCACTGCTGCTGTGGGGGTGCGGAGCTGGGGAGCGTGCATCCTCGGATTCATCGGGAGTCGACGACGGATCCGTTCGTCCCGCCGGCTCGGGAGAATGGCCTGCGGCCAGCGACTCGCTCACGGGCACGGCCTGGACCCGGGAGGACTGGGAGATCTTCCGGCGCGTCCTGGATGACGCGGACGAACGGGGCCTGGATACCCTCCCCCTGGGTGAGGCCATCGCGGAGATGGGGGTCTTGTTCCTGGGAACGCCCTACGTTCCGCGGACCCTGGAGGTCCCGGGGCCCGAGCGTCTCGTGGTGAACTTCCGGGGCCTCGACTGCGTCACCTTCGTGGAGAACGTCCTGGCCCTGACCCGATTCCACCGGGTCCACGGGACGGATCTCCTGGCCCAGCCGGACACCGCCCGACTCCGGTACGAGGCGGACCTGGCCACCCTCCGGTACCGGCACGGCCGCGTGGAGGGCTATCCCAGCCGGCTGCACTACTTCTCCGAGTGGATCGCCCAGGGCGTCGAGACTGGGCGTCTCGAGGCCTTCTCAGCGGCTCTCGGTGGGGTCGCAGACCCGGAGCCCGTGAGCTTCATGACGGCCCACGCCGATGCCTATGACCAACTGACGGACCCGGAGGCGGTCGCCGCCATCCGACAGGTGGAAGAGGCATTGGCCGGAGCGGGGCCTCGAGTGTACATCCCCGAGGACCGTCTGGAGGAAGCCGCCTCGGGAATCCGCACGGGAGACGTCATCGCGGCCACGAGCACCCTGTACGGGCTGGACGTCGCCCACACCGGAATCGCCTATTGGACCAACGGAGAGCTCCACCTGCTCCACGCGCCGCTGGTGGGAAGCACCGTCGTTCTATCGGAGCGCACCCTTCCGGACCGCATCCGCCAGATCGAATCTCAGGACGGGGTCATGGTGGCGCGTCCCCTGGACACCTGGTTCACGGTGGGGAGGTGAGATGCTGAGGCTTCCCCGCTTCCGTTTCCATCGCCCCGGGTCGCTGTCCGACGCCGTGGAGCTGCTGGGTGAGCACGGTGAAGCTGCGTTGCCCATGGCCGGTGGAACCGATCTGGTCCCGAACCTGAAGCATCGCCTGTTCGAGCCGGCGCACGTAGTGTCTCTCACCTCGATACCGGAGCTTGGGGAGGTGCGGACAGGCCCCACCGAGATCGTGTTGGGCGCCACGAACACCCTGGCCGGCATCGCCGCGCATCCAGAAGTCGGACAACACCTTACGGCTTTGGCAGAGGCGGCTGGACTGGTGGCGGGACCGCAGATCCGAAATCGGGGAACGCTGGGCGGGAACATCTGCCTCGACACCCGTTGCACCTATTACAATCAGACGGAATTCTGGCGCGACGCCCTGGGCTACTGCCTGAAGAAGGACGGCTCGGTGTGTCACGTCACCAAGGTCGGGAAGAAGTGCGTGGCGGCCCATTCCGCGGACACGCCGCCGGTACTGATGGCCCTGGGCGCGGAGTTGGACCTGACGGGACCGGCCGGTGACCGGACGCTGCCCGTCCGGGACTTCTTCGTGGCCGACGGGATTCGGAACACCCGGAGGGAGCCGGGTGAGCTGGTCGTTCGCGTTCGAATCCCCCGCCCCGCCCCGGGCACTCGGGCCGCGTACGTGAAGCTGCGCCAGCGGAAGTCCATCGACTTCCCTCTCCTCTCCATGGCGGTGGCCGCAGAGGTGGAAGGCGACGGCACGGTCCGGAATCTCTGCGGAGTCGTGACGGCCCTGGGCTCACGCCCCAAGGAACTCAGCGGCTGGGCCGAGCTCGCGCAGGGCGAGCGGCTGGATACCGACCTGATCGAGGCCCTGGCGGAGCGGGCCTACCGGCAGTGCCACCCGCTGGAAAACATCATCGTCGATCCGGAGTGGCGGCGAGCGATGGTTCCTGTCTACGTCCGGCGCGCGCTGAATCGGCTCAGGCGCGAGTAACTCCCCTCCGCTCCGCAGGCTGAAAGACGTCGTGCGAGTCGGGGATGTGACCGGCCTGCAGCCTTCTCAGTCGAATCCGATCCGGTCCAGCGCAAACCCCAGGGCCTGGGAGAGGAGGCCTGGACCGGTCCCGCCATTCCGCCCCACCACCGTAGCGACGGCCTCCTCCATGGTGAGCCGCACGGCTCGGAAGATCTCATCGGCGTTCTCGGCGGGCCCGTCGGCCATGAGGTGGTGAAACGCCCGAGCCATTCCCATGCTTCCAATCACGTCGGCCACGATTCCGAACTGGCCGTCCGCGGAGCGAATGTTGGTGGTGTCCCCCAGCCTGGATTCCCGAATGGGTTGGTTGGCGCCGGAGACCATGATCCTCACCCCCGCGGCGCCGAGCTGAGCCAGCCGAGCCGGGTCCAGCGAACCCGAGACGGCCGCCGGAACGAAGATGTCCGCGGGAATCGAATAGACCTCCTCACGGGCCTCACCAGCTCGTCGGCCCGGGTGCTCCGGGAGCTCCCGTACCTTCCGGCGCCGCAAGAGCGCTTCCATTGCCTTGCCGTCGAGCCCCTCCTCGGACGTCAATCCACTCACGGCGTCCGTGATCCCAACGATGCGGGCTCCCATCCGCGCCAGGTAGAGCGCCGCCGGACCGCCGACGTTGCCGAACCCTTCCACGATCACACGCGCGCCATCCAGGCAGTCGGGCCGTCGTGCGTCGTCCCCGGCCAAGACCCGGGCAGTGGCCCGCGCCACTCCGTAGCCGGTGATGAGGTCCGCCACGCATAGCCCCAGATCGGGGATCCCCAGGGTCGGGTCCTCGACCACCATGGCCAGGCCCTCACGCAGAGACCGGTCCGCGCGAGCCACGGAACCACCGGAGGCCGCCAGATGCCCTTTCACGATCCCCTGCTGCGGATGTTCGAGTCCCACGGCCTCGCACAGCGGGAGAACGTCCCGCTGCTCGTCCACGTTCACGTCGCCGCCGGTGCCGTAGACCTCCTGGAGGAGCGGGCGGATGTCCTTGAACCATCGCGCCAGGACTTCCCGCTTTCGGGGATCGTCGGGATCGAAGTCGATTCCGGACTTCGCTCCGCCGATCTGAGGGCCGGAGTAGGCGAACTTGAGCTCCATCCCTTTCGCCAGATAGGTCACTTCTTCCTGAGTGAGTCCTTTGCGGAGACGGGTGCCACCCCCGGCCGCGCCTCCCCGCAGGGAGGTCATGATCAGCCAGCCCCGGGCCCCCGTGGGCTCGGCGAACCACTCCAGGACCAGACGGTGCTCACGGTCAACTCGGGAACACGAGTGGAAGGAGGAGCCACGCCGCCGCCGAGACCACCAATACGGAGAGGAGATTCAGAACGAACCCAGCTCGGGCCATCTGTGGGATGGTCAGGTAGTCGGACCCGAAGACGATGGCGTTCGGAGGGGTAGCCACCGGAAGCATGAAGGCCATCGAGCTGGAGAGGGTGGCCACGATCATGAACGGGATCGCCGGCATTCCCATGGCGGCGGCGGCCCCCACGAGCACCGGCATGGCCATGGTAGTGGTGGCCGCGTTGGAGGTGAGCTCGGTCAGGAAGACGAAGAGGAGGGCCAGGATCCCGAACAGGAGGATCGGGGGAACCGACTGGAGTCCTGCCACGGATGACCCGATCCACTCGGACAGCCCGGAGCGCTCCATTGCGCGGGCCAGAGAGAGGCCACCCCCGAAGAGAATCAGCACGCCCCAGGGGATGCTACGCGCACGGCGCCAAGTCAGGATCGCTTGACCACTTCCATCGCCCTTCGGCAGGACGAACAGGATGAGGGCTGCCGCCATGGCGATGGTGGAGTCGCGGACCTCGGGGGCGAGGGTCTGGAGCCCTGGAATCACCATGTCGCCCACCACCTTGGGCGCGCGGAGGATCCAGGCTGCCGCAGTGAGCATGAAGAGGACGGCAACGCGGCGCTCGGCCTTCGATGCATGCCCGAGCGACTGGATCTCCGCCGCGAGGATGGACGCCGCGTCCCCGCCCAGAGCACCCGGGCGGTAAAGCACTTTCACCAGGAGTAGCCAGACGATGGGGATCATGACTGCGGTCACCGGGACGCCCAGCAGCATCCACTGTCCGAAGCCCAGTTGCACGTCCAGCAACTCTGAAGCCGCGCCGGCCAGGATGGCGTTGGGGGGTGTCCCGATGAGCGTGGCGACTCCTCCGATGGAAGCGCCGTAGGCGATCCCGAGCATGAGGGCCACACCGAGGGTGAATCCCTCCCGCGGGCGATCTCCGCGGAACAACTCCACTACTGCGATTCCGATGGGCAGCATCATGGCGGCGGTGGCGGTGTTGGAGATCCACATGGAAAGGAACGCCGTGGCCAACATGAACCCGAGCACGAGTCGCTCCGGGCTCAGCCCTACCCGCTCGATGATGGCCAGGGCCACCCGTCGATGCAGGCCGCAGGACTCCATGGCGGCGGCCAGGAAGAACCCCCCCATGAAGAGGAAGATGACCTCGGCGGCATAGGGTGCCGCCGCGTCCGTCATGGACAACACCCCAAGCCCAGGAAAGAGAACGAGGGGGAGAAGGGCCGTGACGGGGATGGGGACCGCTTCGGTGATCCACCAGACCGCCATCCACGTGGCCACGGCCGCCGTATACCATCCCTCGACGGCGAGGGACCCCGGGGCCGGCACGGCAAGCATGAGAGCCGCCGCCAGCGGTCCGGAAAGCAGCGCCAGGGGGCGCCTTTTCGGCTCGGGCGTGGATGGTTCGGTCAAGGGGTCTCCAGGGTGTCGGGCAGCGGAGGATTCTGGCCACCGGGCCGGGTCCCGGCAACCATCCGGCTCGCCGCGGACCCTGCTGCGCACAAGGGAAGCTTCATCCTGTCGGAATCCGCCGGCTCGGATGGGATCGCCGGACGTGCCTGGAGGGTACGTGCCGACTCGAACCGTGGCAGACCTCCGATTCCCCGCGGGGAAGGGGCCGAGCCACGCCAGGAACGAACAGACCGACCCCCGAGACCCCTATGGCACTCTCCGTCGGAGCCACCGCCCCTGACTTCTCTCTCCCCGCCGGGCCCGGACCGGATCGGGTCACCCTTTCGTCCTTCCGGGGAGAGGAGAACGTCGTGCTGCTCTTCTTTCCCATGGCGTTCAGCTCGGTCTGTACCGACGAGATCTGCCAGATGTCGGAGAACTACGCCCGCTGGGGAGGCCTGGACGCCCAGATCCTCGCAATCAGCGTGGATTCCTCGTTCGTGGTGAAGAAGTTCAGGGAGGAGACGGGTGCCCCATTCCCGATCCTCTCGGACTTCAACAAGGAAGCCATCCACGCGTTCGGCGTCGTATACGAGGACTTCTTCGGCGCCCGGGGCGTTGGGAAGCGCTCGGCCTTCGTCGTCGACAAGCAGGGGGTGATCCACTACGCCTGGGTGACCGAGGACGCCGACGTGCTTCCCGACTTCCAGGCGATCAAGTCGGTGGTGGAGTCCCTGGACTGACGGACGCGCGAGGGCAGGCGAGCCTGCGAGCGCGCCGATCCCGCCGGTGTGCGGAGGTCCGAGATGGGCGGCGGGCCGGAATTGGCCCCCCGCCGTCCCCGCCTCAGACCCGCTCGAGCACCATGGCGAAGCCCATTCCCCCGGCCGCGCACACCGTGACGAGCCCGAGCTCCGCATCGCGGCGCTTCATCTCGTTCAGGAGGGTCGTGGTCACGCGGGCGCCGGTGGCGGCGAAGGGATGGCCGAGGGCGATGGATCCCCCCATGACGTTGATCCGCTCCAGGTCCGGATGACCCACACGGTTCGTGCGACCCAGTTTCTCTCGGGCGAAGGCGTCGGAGTCCAGCCACTGCAGGTTGGAGAGGACCTGCGAGGCGAAGGCCTCATGCATCTCCATGAGGTGGATGTCGCGCATGGTCACGCCCGCGCGGTCCAATGCCATGGGGGCGGCGAAGGCGGGTCCCTGGAGAAGCTGGTCGGCCGGATCCAGCGCCGCGAAGGCATAGCTCCGGATACGGCCCAGGATCTCCGAGCCCTCCGCCCGGGCCCGCTCCTCGCTCATGAGAAGGACCGCGGCGCCGCCATCGGTGAGTGGAGAGGCGTTCCCGGCCGTCACCGTCCCGTTCCTGCGATCGAAGACCGGCCGCAGAGCGGCCAGCTTCTCCAGCGAGGTGTCTGCGCGAACGCCGTTGTCCGAGTCGATCACCTTCTTGTAGGAGGGCGGGAGGTAGGTCCGGATGATCTCCGACGTGAGGCGGCCGTCCTCGGTGCCGGCGGCGGCCAGCTCGTGGGACCGGAGGGCCCAACGGTCCTGGGCCTCCCGAGTGATTCCATTGGCCTTGGCCATGCGCTCGGCGGACTCCCCCATGGTCTCCCCCGTGGTCGGCTCGGCGATCTGGGGCTGCTGGGGAATGAGATCCCTGGGGCGCACCCTGGCCAGCGTTGAAAGGCGGGCGCCCACGGTCTTCGCCTTCGAGGCGGAGACCAGCGTCTGAGACAGTCGCTCGGACACGAGAATGGGAATGTGCGATAGCGACTCCGCTCCACCGGCGATCACGACCTCGGCTTGCCCGACCTCGATGAGATTGGCTCCAGCCACGATGGCCTGGTTCGAGGTGGCACACGCTCTGGAGACCGTATGAGCCGGGATGGTCTTCGGCAGCGTGGTGAGGCCCACCTCCCGTGCGATGTTCCCGGCGCGTGGATCGTGGACCACCGTCCCGTAGATCAACTCGTCCACCGAGGCCGGGTCGACCCCGCTCCGCGCCACCAGCTCACGGACCGCCATCCGGCCCAGCTCCACCGCCGTGAAGTCCTTGAGAGCGGTACCGGACTTGGAAAAAGGGGTTCGGACGCCGGCGACGAGGACGGTCTTCATGGGCCTGGGATAGGATGCATGGAGGACTTTGGGGTACGCAGGGGGACAACCTGATCTTCATTCTCCGGGCCCGCCCGGTCCAGACCCCGACCGATCCGGACGGGCGGCGTCGGGACGGGAAAGCCGCAAGGGGGGGTGGCTTCGCGTCCCGCGAATCGGTTACCGTTTTCCGCGCGAACAGACCCTCGACTCTGACACCACGGCACTCTCATGCCCACGGACCGCATCGACGTCGTTCTCACTCCCGCGGGTGAGGACCATATCCCTGCCATGGCGGCCCTCTGGGCCGAAGCCTTCCCGGAGAAGCCCGAGGAACGGCGCGCTCGAGAGATCCGCGAGGGGTTCACCTACGGCGACCTGACGGACTGCTGGGTGGTGGAGGTGGACGGACGCCTGGCAGGAGCGCTGCGGACCTATCGCCTGGAGATGAGCCTCTGGGGGCGGGCTGTTCCCACCATGGGACTGGCCGGCGTCGCCGTGGCGCCGGACTTCCGGCGCAGGGGAATCGGCCGTCGCATGTGCATCGAGGCGCTGCGCATCGCCCGGGAGCGCGGGGATATCCTCTGCGCGCTGTACCCGTTCCGGACCTCGTTCTATCGGGATCTCGGCTTCGCGCTTGCCGGCGAGGTCCACCGCTACACCTTCGACCCCACCCTGCTCCCCATGTACCCCGGATGGGATCGTGTGGAGCGGGCGACCGACGAGGGCCGGGACCTGGCGGCCCGCATCTACGGAGATGTCGCTCCCCGCGCCAATGGACTTCTGACTCGCGGCAAGCGCCTCTTCTCCTTTCTCCGCCGGAAGGGGACGTACCTCTATCTGCACCGGGACGGCCGCGGTCGGGCGACGGGTTACGTCGCGGTGAGAGGTCGGGGCGGACCTCCCGAGCGCTCGCGATTGCGCGTGCTGGAGCTCGTCGCCGAGGATCGGGAGGCGTACCTGGGGCTCCTGGGATGGCTGTCGGTGCAGCGGGACCAGTGGGGAACCATCGTCTACGACGCCGTTCCCGGCGAGGACTTCTATCAGCGTCTCGGGCACCCCCGTACCGAGGGTACCGGCTCTCCCCGGGGCCTATGGTGGCACTCCGCCGATATCCTGAGAGGGCCCATGATCCGCCTTCTCGACATGGGCAGCGCGCTGCAGGCGCTGGAGGAGGTCTCCCGGAAGGGTGCGATTCCCGGCGTCAGCCTCGAGGATGGGTGCATCCAGGTCCGCGACCAGGAGCTGCCGGAGAATCAGGGCTGTTGGAGACACGGGGAGCAGGGGGATCGGACGTTGGACCCGGCTCGGGGACCCGTCCTGTCGCCGAATGAGGTGGTGACCCAGTTCCTGAGGGGTACCCTTCCTGGTCAGCCGAAGCCCCCGGAGGCCTGGAGCCCCAACCTCGGCCTCACGGACCTGAGGATCCTGGACGAGTTCTGATGCGAGCCGTTTCCTTCGATGTCTCCGTCCCGGGTTTCCTCCTCGCCAAGTCGGTGGGGCGGGTCTCCGACAGTGCGTTCTACGGGGCTATCTCGGGCCTACGGCTTAGAGAGGTTGCCCTGCCGGAGCTTCCGGGGCCGGAGTGGGCCCGGCTGCGGGTGTTGAAGGCGGGGATCTGCGGGACCGACATCGGGAACCTCACCTTCTCCGCTTCGCCGGCCATGGAGCCGTTCGGGTCGTTTCCCGCAGTCCTGGGCCACGAGATCGTGGCAGAGGTGGTCGAGGTGGGGGAAGCGGCATCGGATCTGTCAGTCGGACAACGAGTTACGGTAGATCCCATGATCTCGTGCCGGGTTCGAGGATGGGACCAGGAGCACGAGTGCAGATCGTGCGGGGACGGCCTCCACTCCACTTGTGAGCAGGCGGGTGAGGACGGTGCCCTGAAGGTGGACGGAGAGCCGTTCGCCCCGGGACTCACCCTGGGATACCACCGATCCCTTCCGGGTGGTTGGGGGGAGGAGATGCTGGCTCATCGCAGCCAGCTCTTCCCCGTGCACGACGCGTTGGAGGATCACGCAGCGGTGCTGGTGGAGCCGCTGGCGGTGGGCATGCACGCGGTCTTGAACGCCCCGCCTCGGGACCCTTCGGAGCCGGTGCTGGTCCTGGGGAGCGGACCCATCGCGCTTGGAACCATCTGGGCCCTCCGCGCCACCGGGTTCGACGGGGAGCTATACGCGCAGACGAAGCGAAGCCATGAGGCCGAGCTGGCCAGGCTGATGGGCGCGAGCCAGGTGGTGTCACCCGGGCTGGAGGCCCGAGAGGCGCTGGTGGGGACCGGCGCACAGGCATACATGCCCCTGGTGGGGGAGGAAGTCTATTCCGGTGGGGGCTTCCCCCTGATCTTCGACTGCGTCGGCAGCCGCCAGACCCTGACTCAGGCCATGCGATACGCCTCACCAAGGGGGCGGATCATCATGCTGGGATGCGCGGCCCAGATCCCGAAGTTGGATCTGACCTTCATCTGGGCTCGCGAGCTGCAGGTCAAGGGGTTCGTGGGGTACGGCTGGGAGCGCTTCCGCGGTGACCGGGCCCACACATTCCAGATCACCCACGACCTTCTCCTGGAGACGGGCACTCCGGTGCACGAGATGGTGACCCACGTCTACCCGTTGACCCAGTACCGTGAAGCTCTGAGGGTCGCCGGCAACCGTCGTAAGTCCCAGTCGGTCAAGGTCTTGCTCGACCCCACCGTGGGGTAGACCACCAGGCCCGACGGGCCCCCATTACCCCCAGAGGGGAAGCTGCGGCTCGTCCGGATGGACCCGGCTCGAGGGCCGGAACCCGTCCACGCTGATGCCTTCCAGCCGAAGGAGCTTCGCCTTCCGCTCGAGGCCCCCGGAGTAGCCGTGGAGGGTGGCGTCGGACCCCACCACTCGGTGACAGGGGACGATGATGGCTACCGGATTTGCTCCCACGGCCTGACCCACGGCCCGGGCACCCGAGGCGCCCAGGCCCAGCGCTTCAGCGATGGAGCCGTACGTCGTCACTTCGCCGAACGGGATGGTCAGGAGGTGGTCGTAGACCTGCAGCTGGAAGGCCGTGAGGCTCCCGAGGTCCAGCGGCACGTCCTTGAAATCACGGACCGTCCCCTCGAAGTAACCCAGGAGTCTCTCCAGGGTGAGGGCGAGGTGTGGCGGGGAGGGGTCGGAATAGAGGCGCTCGCCCGGGGCCGCCAGGTCGGGACCGCTTCGGAAGGTGAGGCGACGGATCCCGTCCCATGTGGCCCAGACCTTCAGGGTGCCCAAGGGCGTACCTGGGAGCTGAGCCGAGTAGACGGGCGTGCCGGGCATTCAGTTCTCCGTCGAGGAGTCCCCGAGCGTCTTGAGCGCCTCCTGCAACGCGTCGAACCCAAGGAGCGCGCACTTCACTCGTACAGGGAACCTACTGACTCCCGCAAGGGCCCGCAGGTCTCCCATGCTTCTGTCCCGGGCCGCCTCCTGGTCGCCGTGCATCATCTCAGTAAAGCGCTCCACCACCGGCGCCACCTCGTCCAACGGCTTGTCCTTGAGGACCTGGGTCATCATGGAGACGGCCGCCTGGGAGATGGAGCACCCGTGGCCGGTGAATCGCACGTCCGCGATCCGCCCGCGCTCCACCCGGAGCTGCAGCTTGATCTCATCTCCACAGCTCGGGTTGCGCATGTGCACCTCGACCTGCGGATCGTCCATCTCACCCTTGTTCCGGGGGTTCCGGTAGTGCTCCAGGATGAGCTGCTGATAGAGGGAATTGAGCTGAGGTTCCTGCATGGTCTATCCGAAGATCTCGAGGACTTCACCCAGGGACTCGACCAGGCGGTCCACGTCGTCGCGGGTGTTGTAGATGTAGAACGAGGCCCGGGCCGTAGCGGCGGTTCCGTACCGCCTCATGACCAACTGGGCGCAGTGGTGGCCCGCCCGGATGGCCACCCCATGCATGTCTACGATGGTAGAGATGTCGTGGGGATGGGCCGCATCAAGGGTGAAGGGGACGACTCCGGACCGTCGCTCCACCGACTGCGGGCCGTAGATGGTTATGCCGGGCACGTCGGCCAGCCGGTCGAGCGCATACCGCACCAGCTCCTGTTCCCAGGCCAGGATGCCGTCCCGGCCCACTTTGGACAGGTACTCCACGGCGGCGCCCATACCCACGGCCCCGGCCATGTTCGGGGTGCCGGCCTCGAACTTGTGGGGAATGTCCGCCCAGGTGGAGGCGTCCCGCTCCACCAGGGAGATCATCTCCCCGCCGCCTTGATACGGCTCCATTGCCTCCAGTCGCTCCCTTCGCCCCCAGAGGGCCCCGATGCCCGTGGGGCCGCACATCTTATGGCCGCTGAAGGCGTAGAAGTCGGCGCCCAGCGCTTGCACGTCCACCGGTAGGAGCGGCGCTCCCTGCGCGCCGTCCAGGAGGACGACCGCGTCCGTCCGATGGCGGACCTGACGAACCACCTCCTCCACCGGGTTGATGGTGCCCAGGGAGTTCGACACGTGGCTCAGGGACACCATGCGGGTCCGATCGGACAGGAGATCCGGGAGGTCGTCCAGGATCCATTCACCGTGATCGTCGATCTCGATGTAGCGGATCCGCGCTCCCTTCCGGCGGGCCAGGAGCTGCCAGGGTACCAGGTTCGAGTGGTGCTCCAGCACCGAGAGGAGGATCTCGTCTCCCTCCCGCACATGATCCATCCCCCACGCCGAGGCCACGAGGTTGATTCCGTCCGTGGTCCCTCGGGTCCACACGATCTCCCCTGGGTCGGTGGCGCCCACCCAAGCCGCCACCTTGCCACGCGCGCCTTCGTACGCTTCCGTCGCCCGGCGGCTCAGCTCGTGGATTCCCCGGTGGACGTTGGCGTTGTCCCGGCGGTAGAAGTCCTGGACGGCGTCCAGCACCGCCACCGGCTTCTGGGTGGTGGCCGCGTTGTCCAGGTACACCAGCGGTCGGCCGTGGACGTCCTGGTGGAGGGCCGGGAAGTCCTCCCGGATGCTGTGCGGGTCCAGCGCCGGTGCCCTGGTCGGCTGTCCGGATCCTGCGCTGGATGCCATCGCGAGCCTGCCTGTGTACGGGTGCAGAGGGCGCCCGGCGCGAGCCGACCTCGGCGGTCTCACTCGGGCTGGATGTAGACCTCTCCCTCCCGGACCTGGACCGGGTAGGAATGGACCGGTCGAACGGCGGGAAGACCCCGCGCGGCGCCGGTACACACGTCGAACTTCGCACCGTGGTGGAGGCACTCCAACTCCGTGCCCTCGAGGAAGCCGTCGTGCAGGGGGAAGTCCGCGTGGGAGCATCGGTCCCGGAGCGCGTAGAAATGCCCGTCGACGTTGGCGAGCACGATCTTGGCCCCCCCGGCCGTCACCCCGAGGAGCTGGCCGGGGGGGCAGTCGCCCTCCCCGGCCACGCGAACCCAATCAGCCATGGGACGCCAGCTTCTCCTCGATGGCGCGAGTCACCTTCTCCTGCACCCCGCCCAGCGGGAGCCGAGAGAGGACCTCACCCAGGAAGCCCAGCACCACGAGGCGCTCGGCCTTGGCCTGGGGCAACCCCCGGCTCATGAGGTAGAACAGGGACTCTTCGTCCAGCTGGCCCACGGTGGCACCGTGGGAGCACTTCACGTCGTCGGCCGCGATCTCGAGGTTGGGCAGCGAGTCGGCCCGAGCCTCGTCCGAAAGGAGCAGGTTCCGGTTGGTCTGGTAGGCGTCCGTTTGCTGGGCGCCCTCGTGGACGCGGATCACGCCCCGGAAGACCGCACGGCTTCCCTCGTCCAGCGCTCCTTTGTAGAGCAGGTCGCTGTTGGCGTGACCTGCCACGTGGTCCTGGCTCGTGTTGTGGTCGAAGTGCTGGTCGGCGTCGCCGAAATAGAGCCCCAGCATGTCGGAGTTGGCACCGGGCCCCATAAGGCGGGCGTTGAGATCCACTCGGGTGACCGAGCCACCCAGATTCACGTTCAGGGTGTCCAGGGTGGAGTCCCGGTACGCCAGCGTGCGCTGCTGGGAGAGATAGAAGGCGTTCCTCCCCATCCGCTGCACCGCCACGTACTGGACCTGCGCGCCGTCCTGGGTGATGACCTCCACCGCGGAAGAGGTCAGGGTCTGCGCGGCCAGATCGTCGGAGAGGATCTCGTCCACGTACGACACCTGGCTCGTGGGCTCCGCCACGATGAGGGTCCGGGAGAAGAACGCGGCGCCGGACTCGCTGATCCAGCGGGTCACCCGCACCGGCAGATCCAGGCGTACGCCCCGAGGGACGTAGAAGAAGACACCATCGGTCCAGAGGGCCGCGTTGAGGGCCTGGAACTTCCCCTCCTCAGGGGGCACCGCGGCGGTGGCCAGGTGCTTCTCCACCAGCTCCGGGTGCTTCTCCACCGCCTCCCTCAGGGAACAGAGGATCACGCCCTTCCCGGACAGGTCCTCGCGGATGTCGGTGTGCACGACGGCGCCGTCGATGAGCACCAGATGGCCCGAGGCCTCCCGGTCCTCGTCCATGGCCTGCCTGAGGCCCGCGGGGAAGGTCGAGGGGTCGTCGGGACGTGCCTCCACCGAGCCGAGATGCAGCGAGTCCAGCAGCAGCTTCTCCGTGAGGTCGGTGTAGCGCCACTCTTCGAGACGCGTCGTGGGCATGGGGGTGTCTTCGTACACCTCCCACGCGTGCATCCGGCGGCTCGCGAGCCAGGCGGGCTCGCCGGCGGTCCGAGCCTGGACCGCCTCACGGTTGATGGCGTCCGTGACGCCCTCGATGGTCTTGGTATCGGACATCAGCCCACACTCCCTTCCATTTCAAGCTCGATGAGTCGGTTCAGCTCCACCGCGTATTCCAGCGGAAGCTCCTTGGCGATGGGCTCGATGAAGCCACGAACGATCATGGCCATGGCCTCTTCCTCGCTCATCCCTCGGCTCATGAGATAGAAGAGCTGCTCATCGCCGACCTTCGAGACGGTGGCCTCGTGACCGATGCTGGCCGTCTTCTCGTCGATCTCGATGTAGGGATAGGTGTCCGTCCTCGCCGTCTCGTTGATGAGGAGCGCGTCACATTCCACGTTGGACTTCGCGCCGGTGGCGCCGTCGTGGACCTTCAGCAGGCCCCGGTAGGATGCGCGGCCCGTCCCCTTCGAGATGGACTTCGAGACGATGCTGGAGGTGGTCCGCGGCGCAGCGTGGACCACCTTGCCGCCGGTGTCCTGGTGCTGGCCGTCGCCGGCATACGCGATGGAGAGGATGTTGCCGTGGGCTCCCTCTCCCACCAGGTAGCAGGACGGGTACTTCATCGTGAGCTTGGATCCCAGATTCCCGTCCAGCCACTCCATGGTGGCGTTCTCGTGCACCAGCGCCCGCTGAGTCACGAGGTTGTACATGTTGTTGGACCAGTTCTGGATGGTGGTGTAGCGGAAGTGCGCGTCCTTCTCCACCACGATCTCGATGACCCCGGAGTGGAACGACTCGGTGGAATAGACCGGAGCCGTGCATCCCTCGATGTAATGCGCCCGCGAGCCCTCGCCCGCGATGATGAGGGTCCGCTCGAACTGCCCCATGCGCTCCTGG
>JBDHLC010000077.1:0-7605 GCA_039586075.1 Gemmatimonadota bacterium
CCGGTACTCCCACGGGCGTCCCGGGATCGGTCGGGATTCGAGTCGGGTGAGGTCCAGCGTCTCGGCCGCGAAGATCCCGATGGCCTCGTGGAGGGAGCCGGGCCGGTGCGGAACGGTGAACGCGATGGAGGCCTTGGTGGCGGGCCCCCGTGCCTCCTCCGCGTCTCCGGCCCGGGCCACCACCAGGAAGCGGGTGAAGTTCCGGTGATGGTCTTCGATTCCGCGCTCCAGGATGTCGGCGCCGTACAACTCCGCGGCCAGCGCGGGGCCGATGGCCGCATCCCACCGCACGTCGTCTTCCCTCATGAGGTCCCGGATGCCCCCCGCCGTGTCCTCTTCCCTCATGAGGTCCCGGATGCCCCCCGCCGTGTCCCAGGCGGCGACTTCCACCAACCCGGGGTGCGCCTCGAAAAACCTCCGACATTGGCGCAGGGCCACCGGATGAGATGCCACGCGCCGTACGTCCCCCATGGCACTTCCCGGCCGGACCGCCAGACACAACTCCACCCGCTGGTAGACTTCCCCCACCGCGCGCAGCGGGTGCTGCACCAGCAGGTCCAGGTTCTCCGTCACCGCGCCGGCCAGGGCGTTCTCCACGGGCACGCATCCCCGCTCGGCCCGGCCCTCCAACACCGCTTCGAAGAGCTCGGGAAAGCTCCGGCACGACACCACGCTCACGGCCCCGAAGTAGCCCAGCGCCGCCGCGTGGCTGAAGCACCCGGCTTCCCCCTGCACCGCCACCCTGGTGCCGGCTCGCCCCTCGGTCATGATGCGATCGTACCCATGGTTTCCGTGTCTCCTGTCGCGGTATGGGACCCCGTGTCGCAGAACGACCCCGGGCAAAAAAAGAAAGCGACCCGGCGAATGCCGGACCGCTTCGCGTCGCTCGTGGAGCCCGAACCGGGATCCGGCTACACGCACGCTCCGGGGTCCAGCCTCCCAGGGCCGAACCCGGTAAATCGAATCGTGAGGTGAGCCGTGTGGTCCATGGCCGCACTGTACCGGGGTGACCCGATGCGAGCAAGCCGGGGGGACGGCGGCGTCGACGGACGATGCGGCGCGCCGTACTGTGGAGGGCCCCTGGATCCCACTTCCTCCGCCCCGGTCGAACATGCGACTCACCCTCCCGCTCGCCCGCGCGTCCCGCATCGCGCCCGTCCTCCCCCTTCCGCTCCGGAAGGCTCGACACGCTCTGGCCACGATGCTCGTCCTCCCTGTCGCCTTCGCGCTCCCCCTGGCGGCGCAGACCGCCGCCGAGTCCGACAGCGCCGCGGCTAAGGCGGCTCGGGACGACGGCCTCAGCCTGATCCCGACCCGGACGCTCTCGTTCGAGACGAACGAGGGCACCTGGCTCTCCCTGGATCTCTCCCCGGACGGGACCACGCTCGTCTTCGACCTCCTGGGGGATCTGTACACCCTCCCGTTACAGGGCGGGACCGCGACGCGCATCACCAGCGGTCAGGGTTACGACATGCAGCCGCAATTCTCCCCGGACGGCGCCCACCTGGTCTTCGTCAGTGACCGGAACGGCTCGGAGAACCTGTGGGTCGCGGACGCCGACGGCTCCCACGCACGGGCGCTGACCACCGGGGAGCGGGAGAACTACATGTCCCCCATCTGGGACGAGACCGGGGAGTACGTCATCGCCACCAAGGGTACGCAGCTCTGGATGTACCACGTGGACGGCGGGAGCGGCGTCCAGCTCACCGGAACCGCCGAGGGCACACAGCCCGTGCACGTCGGCCCCGCCCTCGGTGCCGATCCAGAGACCCTCTGGGTGAACCTTCGGGGGCCGTTGGGCGGTGGCTTCGACCTGGGACGCGAGGACTTCCTCTCCAAGCCGGAGCGCCTGCACGACCACGGCGCGAACCGCGCCTCGGGATCGCCGGAGCAATCCTCCGCGCGGGAGGTCGGGGTCTTCCAGGTCGCCGAATACGACCGTACCACCGGCGACGTCCTGGTCCGCACGCACGAGATGGAGGGAGCCTTCCGTCCCATGCCGAGTCCCGATGGGCGCTGGGTGGCCTACGTCACCCGCTTCGACGACCGCGAGGCCGTGAAGCTCCTGGACCTGGAGACCCGGGAGGATCAGTGGCTGATCCTCGACGTCGCGCGAGACGAGTCGCAAGGGGGAGGCACCCGGGACCGGGACGTGTATCCGGGTTCCACCTGGACCCCGGACTCCCAGGCGTTGATCACCAGTTGGGGTGGGAAGATCTGGCGGGTGGCCGTCCCGTCCGGGGAGCGCACGGAGATCCCGTTCAGGGCCCAGGTGGAGCAGGAGCTCGGTCCCCTGGTGAAGTTCGACTATCCCATCAACGACTCGACCCTGACCGTGAGCCAGATCCGCGGTGCCCGGCCGTCTCCGGACGGCACCCGGGTCGCCTTCACCGCGCTGGACAAGCTCTGGATCGCCGACCTTCCCCCGGGTGGGACGGATGACGAGCACCCCACCATCTCCGGCGCCCGGCGGCTCACCGAGGGTGACGAAGTCGAGCACGCGCCGGTCTGGTCTCCGGACGGCCAGTGGATCGCCTTCGTGACCTGGAGTGACTCCGCCGGAGGAGACATCTGGCGGGTCCGGGCCGACGGCCGGGGCGGTCCGGAGCGCCTGACGGAGATCTCCCGCTTCTACGACCGGCTCATGTGGTCGGCCGACGGAAACCGGCTGGTGGCCGTCCAGGGCTCGAAGCAGCATCGCATGCGGACCCTGGAGGACTTCGGGCGCCACAGCGGGGCCGCCGAGCTGGAGTACGTCTGGCTTCCGGCGGACGGCGGTGAGACCACCCGGATCACCTGGGTCGGCTCCGGCGCGACGCAGGAAGGGCGAAACGCCCCCCACGTCGGGCCCGACCCGGACCGGGTCTACCTCTGGGCGGGCACCGACGAGGGCCTGGTCTCCATGCGGTACGACGGAACCGACGTGCGGTCCGTGGTGAAGGTCAGCGGGCCGCCCGCGCCGAACCGGGGGCCGGGGAACCGGCCCTCGCCCCCGAACGAGGTGGTCCTCTCCCCCGACGGGCAACACGCCCTGGTGCAGGCGAACCGGAAGGTCTACCTGATCACGGTCCCGCCCGTGGGCGGCGACGTCCCCACCGTCTCGGTCAATCCGCGTTCCGCGGTGCCGACCTGGCAGCTCACCGACGTGGGTGGAGACTTCATCGGCTGGCAGGCGGGCGGGCGGACGGCCCACTTCTCCATCGGGCGGTCCTTCTTTCGCTGGGACCTGGATGCCGCCGACTCCATCGCGGCGGTGCAGCGGGCTGAGGAGCGGGCGCGCCGGGAGGCCGAGGAAGCGGGCGACGCGGACCCGGGCACCGGAGCGGCAGGCGCAGACACGGCCGCGGCGGGAGAGGAGGCGGTCGGCGAGTCCGCTGGTGGGGCACAGGAAGAGGACCAAGGGACCCCGGACTACCAAGCGAATCGCGTCGACGTCGAGATCGTGGTGGCGAAGGATCGGCCCGAGGGTCTCCTGGCCCTCACCGGCGCCCGCCTCATCACCATGCGCGGAGACGAGGTCATCGAACGGGGCGACGTCTTGATCCGCGACAACCGGATCGCGGCCATCGGTCCCAGCGGCACCGTTCAGATCCCCTCTGACGCGCGGGTCATGGACATGTCCGGTAAGACCATCTACCCCGGTCTCGTGGACATCCACGCCCACACCTGGGTGGCGTGGGGTGTCCACCGCACGCAGGTGAGTCAGTTCCTGGCCCAGCTCGCCTTCGGCGTGACCACCCAGCGGGATCCCCAGACGTCGTCGGAGGACGTGGTGACCTTCTCCGATCGGGTGGAGACCGGAGAGATCCTGGGTCCGCGAATCTACTCCACCGGGCCGGGGGTCTTCTCGTCGGACAACATCGACTCGCTGGACGACGCCCGGGACGCGCTTCGGCGGTACTCCGACCACTTCAACACCTACACCATCAAGCAGTACCTGGCCGGCGACCGGAAGGTGCGGCAGTGGGTGATCACCGCAGCCCGGGAGCTCGGCCTCACCCCCACCACGGAGGGGGGCTCCAACTTCACCATGAACCTCACCCTCATGCAGGACGGGTACGCGGGCCTCGAGCATACCCTCCCCATCTCGCCCTTCTTCCAGGACGTCACCCGCCTGGCGTCGTTCAGTGGGATCGCCTACACGCCGACGCTCATCGTGGCCTACGGCGGGCCCTCGGGGATGAACAAGTACCTCACCGAGGTGGACGTGGACGCCGACCCTCGGCTCCGCCGGTTCACACCCCACGACGAGCTGGACAAGTGGCAGGACATGACCTGGTATCGAGACGACCAGTACGTCCACCCGCTTCACGCTCAGCAGCTCACCAAGGTGGTGGAAGCGGGCGGCGTGGTGGGTCTCGGCTCCCACGGCGAGGTGCAGGGCCTGGGCACCCACTGGGAGCTCTGGATGATGGCCTCAGGAGGGATGGACGAGCACGACGCCCTGCGGGCGGCGACGCTCCACTCCGCCGACGCGGTGGGTCTCGATGGGGACCTCGGGTCCCTGGAGCCGGGGAAGCTGGCGGACCTGCAGATCCTGGACGCGAATCCGCTGGACGATCTCCAGAACACCACCTCGATCCGGTGGGTGATGAAGAACGGCCGCCTCTACGAATCCGCCACCCTCGACGAGGTCTGGCCTCGGCAGCGCCAGCTCCCGACCCAGTGGTGGTGGCGGGTGGAGCCCGGGCAATCCGTGCCCAGCGGTGGAGGTTGAGCGGCGGGACCTCGATGGGGCTCCACGAGCGCGGATGCGCCCGCGAGGCCTCCGAGCCAGGGGCACGACGTCCTGGCGGGAACCGAAGATCCTGGCCAACGGGGATCTCGGACCGCATGGTTCGGGCTCACCATCACCGTGGGTGTCAGGGACCGGAGGAGAAGGAATGAGCACAGCGAGGACGGGACGCTTCATCTGGTACGAGTGCCTGACCAAGGACCCCGAGCAGGCCATCGCCTTCTACAAGGACGTGGTGGGATGGGGAACCACGGTATGGGAGGGGGGCGAGGATCCGTACCACATGCTCACCAAGGGTGAAGGCGTCCCCGTGGCCGGGGTCATGCAGCTTCCCGAGGAGGCCCAGGCCCAGGGCGCTCCCTCCCACTGGCTGGCCTACATCGGGGTGGAGGACGTGGAGGCGACCATCGCGAAGGCGGAGGAGCTCGGCGGCACGAAGCTCTTCGGCCCGCTCACCATTCCCGGCGTCGGAGTGATGGCGGTCCTCCAGGACCCCCAGAGCGCCTTCTTCGCGGTGTACGCGCCGGAAAGCGATCCGGAGCACATCGGGGACCGTCCGGAGCTCGGCGACGGGAGCTGGCACGAGCTCATGACCCCGGACCCGGAAGCGGGCTTCGACTTCTACTCCACCCTGGTGGGGTGGGAGAAGACCACGGCCATGGACATGGGTGAGAACGGCACCTACCAGATGTACGGCGTTCCCGGATGCGAGCTCGGGGGGATGATGATCCTCCCCGCGGAGATGGGGGCGCCTCCCTGCTGGACCGTGTACTTCATGGTCCCCGACGCCGACGCCGCCGCGAAGCGGATCGAGGCCGGCGGTGGCAGGATCATGATCGGCCCCATGGACGTGCCCGGCGGGGACCGCATCGCCTACGGCTCGGATCCCACGGGAGCGATCTTCGCGGTCCACTCCAAGGGGTCGTAGGACACGTCCTCCACCGCGCGGACGATTCCAAGGCCGGCGTCGGAGGCGGAGCCGCCGGAGGATCGCCTGAGCCTACGCGGACGCCCCCAGCGAGGAACGATCCCGTGCCCTCCTCCGCGTCTCCCCCCCGTTCAACGGCAGGCCGACGCCTGGAAGCACAGCTCCGAGCCGCCGGCGGGCACGGTCCCGTCCTTGGCCAGGATCCCGTCCATGCGCAGGTGTACGATGGAGGGAGAATCCTCGGAGACGGTCACCAGGGTCACGTGGTCGAAGGACATGGGGTCGTCCGCGAACTGGGTGCCCCCGGTGGTGCCCAGGGTCAGGTAGTCCCGGCCATTCCTCTCCGCGTGGGAAAGGGTGTGGAGGTGCCCGTTGAACACCGTGTACGGCCGCTCGGCCAGGGCCTCCTCCAACGCCACGAACTCCGGATCTCCTCCGTCACGCCAGACGGGCTTGTGCATGAAGAGCATGGTCCAGCGGACGTCGGGGTGGTCCGCCAGGACCTGCTGGAAGTAGGCGGACTGGTCCGGGCCGATGTTCCCCGTGACGCGCTCGGGCATCCGGAAATAGTCCATCTCCTCCGCCCCCTCGACCCCCTCGTCCATGGCCCGGATGGCCGCCGAGCGCGCCTCGAGGATCTCCCGCATCCGGGCGTCCGTGTGATCCTCGGTGTCCAGGACCAGGAAGAGCACGTCCTTGTACAGGAAGTGGTAGTACCGCGGTCCGTATCGCCCGGACCACACGTCCTGCAGCACCTTCCCCGTCAGGTCGTGGTTTCCGCCGACCCGGAAGACAGGGGCCTGGATCACGGCGGCTCGCTGGTCGAAGGAGTCCCACTCCCGGGCGAGCGCCCCCTCGTCGGGCGTGGGACCGTCGATGAGGTCACCCACGCTCAGGACGAGCTCCGGGCGGAGCAGCGCCAGCTGCTGCGCGGCCACGGCAAACACGCCCTCCCGCTCCCCGCCGTTCAGATCGGAGAAAACGGCGAAGGTGAACTGACCGGGCGCGTCGTCGAAGGCCTCATGGGTCCACGGTGTCTCCGGCGAGCCCACCGCGTGCGCGAATGGATCCCCGTCCGAGGCCTCACACCCCACAAGCCCCACCAGCGCCAGCCCAAGGGCCGCCACTCCGTACCGTGCTCTCGTTGTCATGGATTCTCCTGTCGGCGGCTGCCACATCACCTGGCGATGCGGCTCGCGGCGCTCAACATGTCGCCGGGCCGGTGTGGAACGCGAGGGGCCTGCGGGGAGGCACCCCCCCCACGCCGTGATGCACCCCTCCTCGACGGGACCGTGACACGGCACACGCCTTCCCGGCGCCGGCGGCGTTTCGCCACATTCCGGATGGCATCCCGATCGTCCCGTCCCTCTCGCACCCGTGGAGTCCATGGCCTTCACCGCGGCAGACCTCCTGGACCTCCTGCGCCTGGAGCGCATCGAGCACAACATCTACCGGGGACAGAACCGGGACATCGGAACGGGCCGGATCTACGGAGGCCAGGTTCTGGCCCAGGCGCTGGTGGCGGCGCAGAACACGGTGGAGCGGGACCGCCCCATCCACTCCATGCACGGGTACTTCATCCTGGCGGGAGACCTCTCCGTTCCGGTGGTCTACTTCGTCGACCGGCTCCGCGATGGCGGCTCGTTCACCACCCGTCGCGTCACCGCCATCCAGCACGGTGCCGCCATCTTCAACCTCTCCGCCTCGTTTCACCGGCCGGAGGAGGGGCCCCGGCACCAGGTGGAACGACCGGACGCCCCCGACCCGGAAACCCTGAAGCCGGAGCTGGAACGGATCCGGGAGGGGGCCGACGCCCTCCCCGACGACATCCGACCCCTGCTGACGCAGGACCGCCCCCTGGACATCCGCCCGGTGGACGAGGTGGATCCGTTCGACCCGACCCCGCGCCCCCCCCGCCGACGCTACTGGGTCCGGGCCTCGG
>JBDHLC010000136.1:0-2443 GCA_039586075.1 Gemmatimonadota bacterium
GGCGTGCCGAGACTGAGGCCGGTTTCGGTGAGCCGCCCGCCCCCCGCGGCGCTTACCGCCAGGGCGATACCGAAGTCGGCGACGACGGGCCGACCGCCCTGGAGGAGGATGTTGCCGGCTTGATGTCCCGGTGGATGATGCCCTGCCGGTGCGCATAGGCCAGGGCGTCCGCGACCTCCTTGACGATGGCCACCGATTCCTCCACCCCGAGCTGCTGTTCGCGCTCGATACGCTCCCGGAGCGTCTCCCCCTCCACGAATGGCATCACGTAGTAGAGGAAGGAGTCGGCTTCTCCGGAGTCCTAGAGCGGCAGGACGTTCGGGTGCTGCAGGTTTGCGGTGGTCTTGATCTCCGCCAGGAAGCGCTCGGCCCCGATCACGGCGGCCAACTCGGGCTTGAGGACCTTGAGGGCGACCTTGCGCTCGTGTTTCAGGTCGTCGGCCAGGTAGACGGTGGCCATCCCGCCCTCACCGAGCTGACGCTCGATGCGGTAGCGGCCCTCGAGGGCGGCGTTGAGGCGTCCGGGCATGTCGGTCATCGGTCCCCACCCGTGCGCTGGCGCAGCTCTTCGAAGAAATTGGTGACGAGGATCAGGCGATCCGGCCGCGGCGTTCCAACACGGAACCCGGCTGAGGCTCGAGGGCCCCGACCGGCATCGGGAAGAGCGTGTCGACGCCCACCACCGCGGGGACCAGACCGCGTTGCAGGCGGATGGCGATGGCGTACCGCTCAGATCCTTCCGTGAAGGCATAGAGCGTTCTCCCGTCGGGGGACCAGGCCAGGCCCCCCGCAGCCCCGGAGTACACGACGGTGCGCTCGCCCGGGGTCGGGAAGCTGCGCACATGGATCCGGACGGTCCCGGACTCGTCGGATCGATACGCCGCCAGCATTCCGTCCGGGGAGATCGTGATGCGCGACAGGGAGGCCTCCGAGGTCAGGTACGGACGCGCCTCCGGGTTATCCGGATCCGAGATGTCCACCATCCACAGATCGGGCTTGAGCCCGAACCAGTTCTCGAACACGATCAACGTATCCGCGGGCCATCCCATCACGGTGGGGCTGCCATCCAGCGTGACGATGGATCTGGGCGGCGCATCGTCGTTCACATCCTTCGTGAACAGATCCCAGCCTTCCGTACCGTCGCGTCTCCAGGTGAGCGCGACCCGCGTGCCGTCCGGCGAGGAGACCGCGATGTAGGCGGTGCCCTCGGGCGTCAGCCGTCTCGGGGTCGTGTTCAGGACCGTGTTGTAGGTGTAGATCTGCCACCCGCTCCGGAACACCACGGACGCTCCGTCCGAGGACCAACCCACACCCAGCTCCCCGATTGGCCGAGGCGCGAGCGCCAGTGCCTCTGCGTTGCCCTCCAGATCCACGACGGTCAGCTGCGACTGGGGCTCTTCCGTCGTCGTTCCCTCCACGTACAGGAGCGTACCGTCCGCGGCCAGGTGCATGTCCGCATTGAACAGGCTGGTGCGCACCCGGTCGAAGAGGGGAACGGCCCCACCCGTGACCGAGAGCGAGCCGAGATCGAAGGGTTGGGCAAAGACCGCCCCGTCCCTTCGCACGTAGACGACGTGCCCCGTGGGTGCGTACCAGGCTCTGCGCACCTCCGTCAGCACCACCTCGCTCGACAGATCCTCGAGGTCGACGACCAGGAGCTCGTCGCTGGAGTTGACCAGGAGCGCCCCCGAGGCACCGGGCAGACCTTGCATCCACCGGGGGCTCAACCGCACCGCGCGGAGGGGTTCCCCACCGTCTTGCGGGATGACCTGGATCCGTTCGGAATCCGAAACGTAGAGGATCGTCCCGTCATCGAGCCACGCGATTGCGAAGCCTCCTCCGCCAAGAACGTCCTCGGCCAGCTTCACCGCGGACCCACCGATCAGCGGTCGCTTGTAGAGGTCCGCGCCGATGGCGTAGGCGATCCACCCGCCGTCCGGGGAATACACCACTCCCCGAGCTTCCTCCGTGCCCGGGATCGGAGTGATGGCCGTTGCGTCGCGCATCTTGAGCCCGAGCTGCACCTCACCCGTGGGCGACTCGATGGGCACCGTCATGCTCGAGCCATCCGGAGCCAAAGCCACGGAGTGTCCCACCACCGGCCCATCCAGGCCCAGCCAGCCCTCGGAGCTCAACACCTGCCGTGTCACGGGCTGAGAGGGGGCCGGGCGGAGGAACGACCAGGCGGCCACGACGGCGAACACGGCCGTGCTCGCCGTCAGTGCCAGCCGCACCCACGTCCTCGCCGTGCCGGAACGAGGCGTCGGCGATCGCGGTCGCGAAGTCATGAGCGGAGGTGAACCGGTCCGCCGGCACCTTTTCCAGCGCCCTGCGGATCGCCGCGTCGACGTGCGCCGGCACCGTGCTGCGTGCCTTCGTCGCCGACACCGGCTCCGCCTGGATGATCTTGCCCAGGATCGCCTGCGGCGTGCTCCCCGTGTAC
>JBDHLC010000041.1:0-27373 GCA_039586075.1 Gemmatimonadota bacterium
CAGAAGGACTTGTCTCCCACCGCGGTGAACACCACCGCCACCACGCTCCGGTCCATGGAGGCCTGCCGGAACGCCAGGATCACCTCCTTCACCGCGTCCGTGGTGTAGCTGTTGTACTGGGCCGGGTTGTTCAGGCTGATCCAGGCGTTGTGAAGCCCTTCCACCGGTTTTCCGGACGGATCCAGCACCGGGCGGAGTTCGTACAGGATCTCCTGGAAGTCCACCGAGGGGACCAGGGTGTGGCTCTTGAGCTCGGACATGGGTTCTCCTTGCGGCAATCCGTCAGTGTGCGTGGTCGGGCACGAGGATGGCCCGCTTCTCGATACGGTGTTGGGCGACTTCTGCCAGGACCTCCGGCCCCCGGACCAGGGGGTGGGTCTCGATGAACGGCTTCAGGCTGATCCGTCCTCTGGTGACCATCTCGAGCGCCAGGGGATACAGCTCCGGCTTGCACCCCCATGTTCCCTGCACCGTGGCGTCGAAGGCCATGAGGTTGCTGAGTCGGACCTCCACCTTCGCCAGGGTGAAGCCCACCACCATGAGGGTGGACGCGTGGGTGAGCAGGCCATAGGCCGTGGTCTGTCCCGCCGGGTGACCGGAGCATTCGAACAGGGTCCAGGAGTGGTCCGGGCAACCCCATGCCGACGCCGCCTCCCGAACGGCGGAGCGGAGCTCCTTGAAGGACAGGGCGGACGAGTCGAGGGTCAGGGAGGCTCCGTAGCCCTGGACCGCCTCCAGTCGGCTCGCGTCCACGTCGATGGCCACCACCCGCGCCCCCATGGCCGCGGCGATCTGGACGCAGTGGGTCCCCACCCCACCCACGCCCACCACCACTGCCAGACCCCCGTGATGGAGACCGCTCCGCACCACCGCCTGGTAGGGTGTGGTCACCGCGTCGGCCACGACGGAGAGCTCCGCGAGCTCCAGCCCGCCGCGGTCCTCCACCACACAGAGCCCGCGGCCCGGGACCTTGATGAACTCGGCGAAGCCACCGTCCATGTCGTTGCCGGGCATGAGCTGCGCCTTGCAGACGTTGCCCCGGCCGCTCTCGCACAGGTCACAGGTGCCACAGGGAATGACCGCCGGGACGATGACCTCGGCGCCCCGGAGGTGGGAGTAGTCCCCTCCGGCCTCCACCACCTCGCCGGAGATCTCGTGCCCCAGGGTCAGGGGAAGGGCCTTCCGCGTGGGAACCCCGTCCCGCCAGAATCCGATGTCCGTGTGGCACACACCGCACCCCGCCACCCGGACCACGACCTCGTCCGGACCCGGTGCCGGATCCGGTAGGTCCCGGAGCTCCAACGGCGCCGAGGGCGCCACCAGCTGCACCGCCTTCATCGTGTCCTTCCCTCTCCCCCGCCCACCTCAGCGGGCGGCTCAGGTCTCACCGGCATCGCCGGGATCGCTCCATCACTCCGTCCGTCGCGCTACGCCACCAGTCCCTGCAGGAGGAAGTCCGCGAACTGCTCGCCCAGATCGGTGCCCCGGGCGCCACCCTCGGGGTCGTACCAGCGGGCGATCCAGTTGATGGCCCCCAGGATGGCGAAGACCGCGATCTTGGGTTCCACCGCCCGGAACTCCCCGGATCTCACTCCGGCCGCTACCACGTCCCGAAGGACGTGCTCGTAGCGGTCCCGGCCGGCGATGACCTCGGCCCGGCGCTCGGGGGAAAGAGCGGAGACCTCGAAGGCGAGAGGGGATCCCTCGAGCTTCTCCGTCATGACCCGCACGTGCTCGCGGATGAGATAGGCGAGGCGCTCCCGGTTGGACGCGCAGCACGCCGCCGAGTCCTGGATGAGCCGGTCCAGCTCGCTCAGGGATTCCCGGTGACAGGCGTAGAGGATGGCGTCCTTGTCGGGGAAGTAGTGGTAGAGCGCCGTCTTCCGGATGCCGAGCCGATCGGCGATGTCGTCCAGGGTGGTAGCGTGGTACCCCCGCTCCCGGACCGTCGCCAGGGCCGCGTGCAGAATCTCCCCCCGACGCCGCTCGCGCTTCTTGCGGACGTGGGGCGAGACGTTGGCAGTGGCTTCCGACGGCATGAACGCTCCCGGCGTATTTGAACTCTTGTTCATTTTTTTAACGCCGGGTCGATCTGTCAAGCCGGGAGAATCCCCACCGTGGTGAAGGGGGGTGTTACCGATCCCGCCTCTCCGCCGCGCCGTCCGGGGCTGACCGTCCTGTGGGCACGTGAGCCGGCGCGCACCCATTCGGTCCCTGAGACGAGAAGCGGCCGGCCCCCAAAAGGGACCGGCCGCTCTCAGCAGGCGCAGGGATGGGGCGGATCTCTCCTCCTAGCGCGCCCTCCCCCCGTCATCGGAAATGGGCCGGCGGCCCTCCACCAACTCGAGCCCCAGGGTCTTCCCCTTCAGGACCGCCGGGACGCCCTCCTCCATCCAGACCGGGGCCGGGGCATCCACCAGGTAGTGGTCGAAGAACTGCTGCATGCGGACGGCCCAGTCCTTCTGGTTCCTCCGCTGCCGCAGCCCGTGGGCCTCGCCGTTGTAGTTCAGCATCCACACCGGCTTCTGAAGGCGGCGCAGCGCCACGAAGTACTCGATGCCCTGGTACCAGGGCACCGCCCCGTCCTCGTCGTTGTGCATCATGAGGACCGGCGTCTCCACCTTGTCCGCCTGGAAGAGGGGCGAGTTCTCGATGTACCGATGCTGGGCGTCCCAGAGCGTCCCGCCGATGCGGCTCTGAGTCCGCTCGTACTGGAACATCCGGCTCATCCCGCTGGCCCACCGGATTCCCCCGTAGGCGCTGGTCATGTTGGAGACCGGCGCGCCGGCCTCCGCCGCTGCGAAGAGGTTGGTCCGGGTCACCATGTAGGCGATCTGGTAGCCGCCCCAGGAGTGCCCCTGGACCCCGATGTTCTCCCGGTCCACGAAGCCCTCGTCGATGAGGCTCAGGACCCCGGGCATGACGGCGTTCATGGCGCTCTCTCCGGGCCACCCGATCTTGTACGGGATGTCGGGGATGAAGAGCAGATACCCGCGGCTGACGTAGAAGGCGAAGTTCACCGACGAGCTTCCCGGCGCGGGGGTGATGTGCCGGTGCAGCGCGTCGGACGTCCGCTCGTAGAAGTACACCATCATGGGGTACTCCCGGTTGGGATCGAATCCCTCGGGCTTGTAGAGGATCCCCTGCAGCGGGGTCCCGTCGGTGGAGATCCAGTCCACCAGCTCCGCGGTCCCCCAGGAGTACTCAGCCTGCTGGGGATTCGTCTCGGTCAGGACCCGCCCGTCCTGCAGGGTGGGCCCCGCGATCCGGTACTCGGGATAGTCCTGGAAGGTGCTCCAGGAGACGATGTAGCGGTCCGCGTCCTCGGCCTTGAGAGGGGTCTGATACGCGCGATCGCCGTAGACCACCACCCGGGGCTCCCGGTTCCCCTGGACCCGGTCCCGGTAGATCCCCGAGGCCTTGGTGGTCAGGTGGAAGGCACTCAGGTGGATGTCCTCGTCCCGGGGGACGGCCCGCTCCTCCGGGTCCACCCGGGCGTAGCGGAACCGGATCCCCTCCCGCCGGCCGGTCTCCTCCGTGAGGCTCCGGGCCGCGCCGCTGGTGGGATCCACCACCCACAGGTCGTGCCGGTCCGCGATGATGACCTCCTCATCCCCCTCGGTCCAGACCGGGAAGGACTCGGGCGGCAGTCCCTGGGGATGATCGTCCAACTCGTCCCACGTCGGGTAGGGAATGTTCTCGGAGAGGTTCACCGGATCCCCTCCGGTGGTGGGCGCCGCCATCCACGAGGTGGCCTCCTCGTCCCACCACGCCAGGTACCGGCCCTCCGGAGAGAGCTGTCCCGGGCTGAAGCCCCGGAGCTTGTGTCGCACGATGCGGTGCTCACCCGTGCGGACGTCCACCGCGTACACGTCGTTGTAGCGGCCGTCCCAGGAGATGAGCTGACGATAGGGTAGGTCGGTGTACGCCAGGGCATGGTCGCCCTCGCCTTCGTCGGCCCACTGGACCTCGGACACCGACTCGGTGGCCAGCTGAACCACCTGATCCCCGTCATCCAGGTGGGCAACGGCCCGGTAGGTGCGCTCGAGCTCGTCGTCGGCCTCCACCAGCTGCATGGGCTGCAGGTACGGGTCCTTCCAGTTCCACACGTCCAGCTGGACGCGGTCCTCGTCCAGGAGCGTGTCCTCCACCTCCTCCATGGGTCGCGGCGCGGTGCCGAAGTAGACCCGCCGCCCCGTGCGGGAGAAATCCACCGAGCCGTTCTCGCTCACGATCCACGCCTCGGGAATCCCCGCCGTCGCCACGGCGCGAGCGCTCCCGTCGTCGGCGTCCGCCACCATCAGCGTGAACTCGGGCGAGTCCCCTTCCCAGTCCGGAGCGTCCGTGAGGAAGGCCACGTTCTCACCTTCGTCCGCCGTGGTGAGGCGGGTATAGCGCCCCATTCCCTGGAAGAGCGCTCGCACCTCGCCATTCCCGGTGTCCACCACGTAGGCGCCGTCCCCACTCCCGTCCTCCGTGACACGGGTGAAGGCCAGGGCGCGGCCCCGGGGCGTGAAGGCGTAGTCTTTCACGTCCTCGAAGCGCCACTCCTCTCCCGACTCCAGGTCACGCAGCACCAGGGTCTTACCCTCACCCCGGTCGGGCTTCTCTTCCTCCTCTTCCTCCTGCTCTGCCCCCGCCTCCGGCTCTGTCTCCGCCGGAGCTTCCTCGGCGGCGGGCTCGCCTCCCTCCTCCTCTTCCTCCGGCTCCACCAGGAAGGCCACCAGGTTGCCCTCTTCGGACGGCACTCGGAAGGCGCTCACCTCGGGAATCTTCACCGCCTGGTCCGGAGACTCCCCCACCCTGAGGAACGCGAGGGTGTCCTTGGGCATTTCGTCCCTGTCCACCTCGTCCCGCGTGGCCTGCCGGACCGCCGCGTGCGCCGGCGAGATGACGAAGACGGCGTAACTCCAGTCGCCCGTGAGGGTGGCGGGACCGCCGCGCGGGATGCTGTGCGCCTCGGCACCGTCTGTGCGCCGGATTACGAGCTCCGCGTCCCCCTCTCCGGGGACGTAGCGGAAGGTGAGCCATCGGCCATCCGGGGACAGGGCCCGGTTCCGAAGCGCCCGCCACGTGTCATAGACGTCGTGGTCCAGGAGCTTCTTTCCTGTGATCTCCGCCTGCCGCTGCATGTGGGCCGGCAGCTCCTGGCCGGCGATCCCGAGGGGCAGCCCGGCCAACGCGAGTCCAAGACAGAGGGCGCGAGTCAGGGTCCTGCGCATGGTATACCTCTCTAGTGTCGAATCGAATCCGAATTCGGGAGGGCGGTCACCTCAGCTGTGAGGGATAGGACCGGGGGCCGAGAGCGGCAAGGGCGCGGGCGGCTCCCTACAACCACTCCCCGGATTCTCCCTCCAGCGGGGACCGGCCCGCGGAGGAATCCTGACGGCAGCCCTCCCCACGGCCCCTCGCCGTCCACGCTTCGCGCTCAACCTCTCCCGGAGACCAACCATGACGACCGGACCGCGCTGGCTCCTCCCGATCCTGATCCTGGGATTGGCCCCTGGATCCCTGGCTCCCCAGTCCTTCGAGGGCATCATCCGTCAACGCACCGTAGAGGTGGAGGAAGACGCCCTCATGGACGTGCTGTACCCCGAAGACCTGGAGGAGCCCGAGTTCGACACCCAGGAGGAGTGGCTGCGCTGGACGGCCGCACGGCTCTTCGCGATCCCGTTGGACCGGTTCGTGTCCGACGGGTACGCCGAGGTCACCGAGAGCACCACCTGGGTCAAGGGGAACCGGTTCCGGGCGAACGAGTCGGGTTTTTCCGAGCAGGGCTACACCATCGTGGACGGAGAATCGGGGAAGATGTTCATAGTCAATCCCGAGGAGCGCTGGTACGTGCGCACCTCCCGGGAGGAGTTGGACGCCGCCATGGGGGACGCGGTTCGCCAGGCCGAGGAGATGGCCGCCCAGATGGGGGTGGACCTCGAGGAGATGCAGCGCATGGCCGACGAGATGGGGATGGGAGGCGAGGAGGAGCTTCCCACCACGGTCGGTGACCTGGAGGGGTCCAGGACCATCGCGGGAATTCGGGCCTTCGGCCGCGAGGTCGTCTCGGAGGAGGAGATCACCCACGCCTGGTGCGCCCAGGACAACCCCGCGTTCGTCGAGACCCTGATGAACGTGGTGGAGCAGCTGGGCTTCGACGAAGAGGACCAGGAGATGGTGGGCGGGGCCGAGCTCGCCTGTGGGGAGCAGCTCCCCCTCCGCGTCCAGACTTATTCGTTGGGGAATTACATGGGGGAAGGCTACAGCGTCGAGGAGTTCCTCTCCGTGGAGCGGACCTCCGTGGACGACGACCTCTTCGAGATTCCCGCGGGGTACACGGAGCGGTCCCTCCAGGATCTGTGGGGAGGTGGAGGCGCCTGATATGCCTGGTGGGGCCGCGAATGGCGGCTCTGGAGGCGGAGCTCGGTGGGTTGGGGGACTGGAGGCGACGGCCCCCCCGGGGAAGTCTGCGGTGATTTGACGCATGCGCGGGCGTGCGGTTAGCTCCCTGGTGTCGCGCCGGCTAGCCTTCTCCTCCGAACCGTTCGACCAAGGTGTCCGCTCAATCCACCGACCCCCCGTCCACCGGCCCCACTCCCATGGTGCAGCCCTTCGACGGGTCAGACCCCGAATGGGACGCAGCGGTGGAGCGCCTGGACGGCGGGACGTTCTGCCACCTCTCCGCCTGGGGGCCAATCTTCGAGACCACGTGGGGGCATCGATTCCACCGGTGGATCACGCGAAGCCCATCCGGTGAGATCCAAGGGCTGCTGTCAGCGGTGGAGATGAAGAGCCGGCTGTTCGGGCACAACCTGGTTTCGATGCCGTTCCTGAACTACGGGGGTCCACTGGGACCCGCGGATCACCGGAGAGCCCTTGCCGAGGCAGCCATCACCCAGGGGAACCATCTCGGAGTCAAGCTCGTGGAGCTCCGGGACCGTTCGGCCATCCGGACCGGAGAACGCTCCGACGCGGACAAGGTCATTGTCCTCCTTCCACTGCCCGACGAATCGGAACAGCTCTGGTCCGAAGGATTGAAGGCGAAGGTTCGGAGCCAGATCCGTCGACCCATGAAGGCGGATATGACGGCTCAGTTCGGACTGGGTCAGGTGGGCGACTTCTACCGGGTGTTCGCCCGCAACATGCGCGACCTGGGAACCCCGGTGCTGGGGTGGGAGCTCTTCCATCAGATCCTGGCGCACCTGGGCGACTCCGCCATCCTCTGCGTGGTTCGGACTTCGGAGGGAAAACCGGTGGCGGCGGGACTCGGCTTCCTCTTCGGAGGTGAGTTCGAGATCACCTGGGCGTCGTCTCTCAGGGAGTACAGCCGAGAGGCGCCGAACATGCTCCTCTACTGGTCCTTGATGGAGGAGGTGATCCGGCGCGGCGGGCGGATGTTCAACTTCGGACGGTCGACACCTGGATCGGGCCCCCACCGATTCAAGCTCCAGTGGGGCGGTGAGGATCACCCGCTCCACTGGACCCGCTGGTCCCCGCACGGGGACGCCGCGCCGCCGTCCAAGGACGGGGGCCTCTTCAGCAAGGCAATCGCCGCCTGGCAGCGGCTACCGCTCCCGGTGGCCAACGCGCTCGGTCCCCGCATTTCCAGGGGATTGCCCACCTGGTGATCCCGCCGATATCCCCCCGGTCAACCACGGACTCCGCGAGTCCATAGCCCCTCCTCCGCAGGGGCTTCCTGGGAATAACGCGGACGTAACGCCGCGGTCTTAACCCTTCCGCCCACGAGAGGGCTCGCGGACCGGGCAGGGCGCCTGCGAACCGGGCAGACAGGACAAAAAAGAAGCAACCGCAATTACTCCCTTTCTTTGGAGGACGTCATGAAATGGACGCCCAAAGGGACGGCGGGCTTCGCCGTCCTGACCGCGGCCCTGTTCGTCTGGGCCTGCGGCCCGGACGCGCAAAGCCCGGTGGACCCGCTGGAAAAGCCGCCGCTGGATCTTCCCACGGCAATGCAGTTCACGCCCGTCGCCGGCGCCGCCTTCACGACCTACAACCCCTGGGTCGACGGCGACTTCAAGGAGATCTGCAAGAACAGCATCATCAACTGCAACATCTACGGCGCGAAGGAAGACGTGTGGCTGAACGGCGGTCCGTCGGCCAACGGCCTCCGGCCGGCGGGTCAGTACTTCTTCGCCGTGCTGGTTCCCGGCGGGCAGCCCGACCCCAACGACGGGGGTGCCAAGAACCTGTCCGACGACTTCGATACCTACGACAACCGCACCTTCACCGTCGGCGCGAACGGAGAGGTGGTGGCGTACGGCGGGACGCACGACATGGACAGCGGCGACTTCCTGGACCCGGACCGAAAGACCTGCAGGTTGCCGCGGGGATGCGACCCCGACGGGAACACGCCCCTGATCCGCCTGGCTCCCTACGCCGACACGTGGAACCCGGGTGGGGTCTACATTTTGGCCATCTGCCATATCGGAGACGGCAGCGGCTACCCGGTGGAGCCCCGCGACTGCAAGTACGACGCCTTCAAGGTGAAGGAAGGCAAGGTCACCTACGACTTCATGCTGTTCGGCCACAAGTTCGAGGACCGGAATGGGAACGGCGATTGGAACGACGGAGAAGTCGGGCTGGAAGGATGGCAGATCACCATCAAGGGCACCGGCTTCCTGGGTGAGGCCATCGACGAGGTCCGCACCACCAATGCGGACGGGTACTGGGAGTACAGGTCCGTGGAGTACACCTTCACGGGCTCGGACAAGCCCCAGACGGCCTACCTGACCGTCTGCGAGGTCCAGCAGCTCAGCTGGGTCCAGACGGCGCCGGCGTCCGGCTGCTACAACGTGGAGATCGAGCCCTCAGGAACCTACGTGCCCCCGAACCCGCTGAACTTCGGGAACTTCATTCCTGAAGGGTGCACCCCGGGCTTCTGGCAGGGCGGTCCCGACAAGCCTGACGCCAAGGCCGGCGGAGCGCTGCTGTGGGACGGTGACGACACCTCCCCCTGGGAGGGTCCCTTCATGCCGCCGCCGCACAAGGACGCCCAGTGGCTCGCCTCCGGTGGGAACGCGGCCGGCAACCCGTACATCCATTACACCGAGTTCCACGATGAATTCGCGGGCAACGTCGCCGGCACGCTGACCATGTTCGACCTGGTGAACACCGGTGGCGGATCGGACAATTGGCGAAAGGCGGCTCGCTCTCTGGTGGCGGCCTACCTGAACGTCTCCTGGGGGATGGCCTACCCCTACGAGCTACAGGACCTGAAGAATGCCTGGGCGGACGCCGTGGCGGCGGGCGATGCCGCCCTCCTGGAGCTCCACAGCGAGCTGGACACGGCGAACAACGCCTTCTATCGGGATGAGACGGTGCTTCCGCACTGCCCCATCAGCGCCAGTGGGTGGTAGTGCCCAGAAGCGAAGGCGGATGACCCGTCGCCGGGTCGGTTGACCGACGACGTGGCCGTTTCGACCGGGGCGGCAGGAGCTCCTCCTGCCGCCCCGATGTCGTCCCGCCTCAGTCGGCGGCGACCTCCTGCGACCCCTTTCCGGAGCCCAGGTCGGGCGCCTCCGCGGGCACCACGCTCACGGGGCAGACTTTCAGCTCCGCCGTGTCCGTGTTGGGATCGTAGCCGCCACCGGTGAGAAGGTTCACCGGGGTGTCGTTGAAGGCGAACGACGCGAACACGGTTCCCCGGGGCGAGCGCCGGGTGGACTCCACCCGGATCAGGATGGAGCCCCGCCTGGACGACATTCGCGCCCATCCGCCATCGCGCAGGCCCCAGGACTCCACGTCGTCCGGGTGCACCTCCAGCGTCTCTTCCGGGAGGAGGTAGTCGATGCCCGCGGACCGCCCCGTCTGGGTGCGGCTGTGGTAGGACTCGAGTCGGCGGCCCGTGGTGAGCCACACGGGGAAGTCCTCGTCCACAACCTCCGCCGGATCCCGGTACTGAATCAGCTTGAAGAGGCCCCGGCCGTTGATGAAGCCGTCCTCGTGCAGGCGCGGCGTCCCGGGATGCCCGTCGAATGGGATGGGCCACTGGTACGCGCCGTCTTCCACCTTGTCCCAGTTCACCCCCTGGTACGTGGTGGAAAGCTCGCACAGCTCGTTGAACACCTGGTGGGCTCCCTCGTAGTCGAACCCGTGGAATCCCATCCGTTTCGCCAGCTCGCTGATGATCCACCAATCCGGCTGAGCCTCCCCCTGCGGAGGGACGGCCGCCCGGAGGCGCTGGATCCGTCGCTCGGTGTTGGTCTGGGTGCCATCGGTCTCACCCCAGGCCGCGGCGGGCAGGACCACGTCCGCCAGCTCCGCGGTCTCGGTCATGAAGATGTCCGCCACCACCAGGAAGTCGAGGCTCCGGAGCGCCTTCTCGCAGTGCTCCCGGTCCGGGTCGGTCACCACGGTGTTCTCGCCGTCGATGAACATGGCCCGGATCTGGTCCCCGGCCAGGTCCAGGGCGCGCACCTTGGTGATGCCCTTCTCCAGCTCCACCTTCCGGCCCCAGGCCTTCTCGAACTTGGCCTGGTTCGCCGGGTCGGTGACCGCCTGGAAGCCGGGATAGTTGTTGGGGATGGCACCGCAGTCTCCGGCCCCCTGGATGTTGTTCTGACCCCGCATGGGATTGATGCCCGTTCCCTCGCGGCCGATGTTCCCGGTCATGAGGGCCAGGTTGCACAGGCTCTGGACGTTGTCCACGCCGCAGATGTGCTCGGTGATCCCCAGGGTGTAATAGATGGCGCCCCGCTCGGCCCTGGCGTACAGGAGGGCGGCCTCTTCGACGAGGGCCGGATCCACGCCGGTGATGGTGCTCGCCCACTCGGGGGTGAAGTCCTTTACGTGCTCCAGGAAGGACGCGCCGTCGGCGGTGCGCTCGTCCATGAACGCCTCGTCCACGAGGCCCTCCCGCGCGATGACGTGCGCCATGGCAAGCAGAAGCGCCGCATCCGACCCCACCCGCAGCTGCATGTGGAGGTCGGCCATCTCCGCGAGTCGAATGGCCCGCGGATCCGCCACGATGAGCTTGGCCCCCCGGGCGATGGCCTTCTTGATCCGCGTGGCCGCCACGGGATGGGCTTCGGTCATGTTGGTGCCGATGCAGAAGATCACATCGGGCTTTTCCATGTCCCGGAGCGGGTTCGACATGGCGCCCCGCCCAATCGTTGCCGCCAGACCGGCGACTGTGGGAGCGTGTCAGGCACGGCTACAGTTGTCTATGTAATTCGTCCCCAGCCCCGCCCGGACGAACTTCTGCATTAGGAAGGCCGCCTCGTTGGGCGCCCGCCCGGAGGCGACGGCGTAGAGGCTGTGGACCCCATGGGCGTCCACCACGCTCCTCAGCCCATGCGCGGCCCGGTCCAGGGCCTCGTCCCACGAGGCGGGCCGGAGCCTCCCGTCTTCGCCCCGTACGAATGGGGTGGTCAGGCGGTCCCGGTGCTGGATGAAATCGAAGGCGAACTGCCCCTTCACGCACAGCGCACCCTCGTTGGCGGGACCGTCCATGGCCGGCTGGATCCCGACGATGGTGTCTCCCCGGGTGAGCATGTCCACGGCGCACCCCACCCCGCAGTAGGGGCAGATGGTGCGGGTCTTCTCGGTCTCCCCCTCGACCTCCTGGCGGGCCAGGGCCTTGAGATCGGCCAGGGCGCCGGTGGGACAGGTTTGGACGCATTGGCCGCAGAAGGTGCAGGCCGAGTCCTTGAGGACGCCGTCGAACTCCACCGTGATCTGGGTGTCGAACCCCCGGTTCTTCACCGAGATGGCGTAGTCCCCTTCCTGCTCGGCGCACACCCGCACGCAGCGGTAGCACGAGATGCAGTTCTCGTAGTCCCGGAGGATGAATGGGTTGGGGTCGTCGGGACGTGACGCTCCGCTGCGCGTCCCCTGGAATCGTCCCGACCGCGCGTCGTAGCGGTCCACCAGGGTGGACAGCTCTTGCGAGGCGTACCCCGAGAGCGGATCGACGTCCACGGTCCGGTTCTCGCTGACCACCATCTCCAGCAGGACCCGGCGATGCATCTCCAGCTTGCCGTTCTTCGTGGTCACCCGCATGCCCGCCTCGGCCCGGGTCGTACACGAAGCCACGGGATTCCGGGCCCCCTCCAGCTCCACGATGCAGAGCCGGCACCCGCCGAAGGGCTCCAATCGGTCGTCGTAGCAGAGGGTGGGGATCTGCTTGCCGTACCGCTCCGCCACCTGGAAGAGCGTCTCCCCCGGTTGGAAGGAGACTTCCTGGCCGTCCAGGAAGAGGGTCGGGTCGTTGGGTCTATGGCTCATGGGGATGGGGCCGATTGGGGGACGATCGACTGCGCTCGGATCCGGCTCCCGTATGACTACGAAGGGAGCATCGGGTCCCGCAATCCTGGGCCCGAAGACCCGAAGTGCCGTCGAGCCCCGCAGCCCCCCCTAGACCACCGTCCGAAGCCAGTGGCTGATCTGGCGCTGGAGTCCCGTGTACCGGGGCAGCAGCCGCTCCAGCTCTTCCACCGTGTCGACCCACTCGGAGAGGCCCGCGATGATCAGGAAGTCCGTGAAGCCGAACAGCGCGGACCAGCTCGCGACCACCAACGCCACCTCTCCGTCCAGGACCATGCTCCGGTTGTTCTGGTTGTGGGATCCCAGGAGGAAGAACAGGGCGATGCGATCCTCCTCCTCCTCCGGCAGCCCGTTCATGTAGTCGTCCAGGATCGTGTGCGTGGTGGGCAGGAGCGTCTCCAACAGGAAGTCGATGGGACGGTGCTCATCCTGGGCCAGCGCCTCGTTCTGCCTGGCGATCTCAACGAAGTAGGCGTGGAACGCATCCACCACGTCCGGTCGCTGCAGAAGCTCGTCCCACGCCTCGCGGGTGGCGAAGTAGTTGGCCTTCAGGTGGAGCTTCGGCCGGGACTCGTTCTGCTCGATGGTGTAGATGCGGTCGAAGCCCGCGCGGGAGAGACTGTCGGCCAGCGCCGCCATCTCCCCCAGCACCGCCGGGTCGAATCCGTACAGATCCCGCAGCCACGGCGTGCGCTGGAGGTTCTCGCCGAAGGCCAGGATCTTGGCCGGCGTGTCCCCGGTGTCGATCTCGGTGTTGAACAGCCCGACCTTGAGCAGCCCGCCCACCCGGTCGATCTCGTCGCCCAGGATGTCCCCCGCCACCACCAGGCGGACCAGGATGTCCTGTGCCCGGGACATCTGCGGAAAGCCCGAGCTGGGGGCGTTCGCGATGGACGGAGCCATGATCAGCGCTCGCCCACCCCTGAGCGCATGCCCGATGAGCATGGCTCCCCAGAAGTGCGACCCCCAGATGGAGTCGGGCGCTTTGATGACCGATCCCTGGGGCATCAGGGTGTAGAGCGTCGCCTTGGCGATGGACACCGCCTTGGGGCGGAACCCGATCTGGTTGTGCAGCTGCATGTCCCAGCCCCACGTGCCCAGAGCATCGAGGCTGTCCGCCACGGTCTGGTCGTAGTCCGGCGCCCGGTCCTTCGGGCGCAGCTCCCAGGGCACCTCGTCCTCTTCGAATCCCTGGTTCATCAGCAGGGTCCGGGCCGCGTCCTTGAGCGAGAGGAGCATGGGGCCCTGGACCAGCATGGCGCGGTCCTCCCATCCGGCACCCACGTAGTGCTCGCCCACCCCGGACCCCGTGTACACGGCCCTCCCCTTGTAGGGGTCCTCCTCGGTCACGTCGTAGAAGGCGATCTTGCGGTGGTCACGGGTGGCCACGTCGGGCAGTCCCACGAAGCGGGGCAGGATCTCCCGCGTCCAGAAGGTGGGGTCCGGCGGATTCGTGATGCTCACGTGGACCTTCACCACGTTTTCGATCCAGCCTTCGCGGAAGTGCAGCGCCTGGGATTGGAGCAGCTCGGACTCCTGCACGGCCAGGGCCAGCTCGGCCTGCAGTCCGGCGATGGAGTCCTCCCACGCCTCGAATCCGTCCGGCAGATCCATTTCGTGGTGCAGGGGATCTTGAAGAAGATCCAGGAAGAGCCTACCCCGGTTCGCCTCGTAGTACATCTGGTCGTGGAAGACGAAGTACTGGGGCATCTTCCCGCGTTCGTCGTAGGCTCGCACACCTGCGATGAGCGCCGGCAGGTACGCGTGCACCACCTGTCGGAAGGACATCTCGTCCGGGTCGCCCTGGCTGTCGAATCCCCGGAAGTCGTGGATCCAGAGGACGTGATAGTCCTCCGCATCGAGAATCATCCGGGTGAGCTCAGCCTGGAACTGCTCGTTCTCGATGTACCAGTGCTTGTTGGCCCGGGTGAAGGTCTCCCCGGTGGCCCGCTCGACGATCCCGTTCAGCTCTCGCTGGCTGTCGTGTTCCTCGGGCTTCAGCGCCAACTGGAAAGGGAGCCACGCAAAGCGGGAATCCTTCCAGACGCTTTCCGCAGAGGAGCGCACCGACTCCACCACGTCCAGGAGCTCGGCGAAGGTCCACTTCACCTGCGCGAGACGGTCCTGGGGGATGGAGCTCCCGGTGAGCCATTCGTAGAAGGCGGCGGAGGCCGACGTGCCCAACCCCCGGGTGGAGTCGTTGTCCTTCTTTTGTCCGAGCAGGCGGTTGTACGGCAGCAGGACCTGCTCCATGACGATCTTGCGGGCGGCCGCCGCGGTCTCCACCCCCAGAGCCGTGACCTGCCCCGATTCGAGGGGGCCTGACGAGGAGGCGATGGAGAACGCACGGTCCAACTCCCGCTGGTATGCCCGCACCTCTGCCACTGGCGTGGCGGTGGGCCACCCGAAATTCTGACCGTGCCCGTGGCTGTCGCCTCCGTTCCCCGCGAGGGCCGAAGCCGGGGCGGGCTCCGCGATCACGGGATGGTGGCCGCCCTCCGCCACGTGCTGGCGCACCGCCTCCATCTCCATGACGAAGGCCTCCATGGCCGCGTCGTAGTCCTCGTGCCACTGGTCGGTGAAGGGCATGGTGAGCCAGTAGACCCACTGCGCGTGGTCCCGCATTCCACCGACGGCCGCCACCAGCTCCGCGGACGGCGAGGCCTCGATCTCCGGAGGCTCGGGGTCCGAGAGCCGAATCTTGTCGTTCCTGGGTCGTGTCCGCCCCAGGAACGGCTGCCCCATCGGCAGGCGCACCCCGATGGAACCGGAGTTCCTTCGGCCGGGCACGTAGTCGATGCGGAGCGCTCCCCCGTCGGTGAAGATGCCGCCGCGCTTCAGCGGATGGACCAAGGAGAGGTAGAAGTCGCCCTGGCCGTCCCGGATGTTGTAGTCGAGCCCGAAGCCCAAGCGCGTGGTGGGTGAGTGGAGGCCCAACCGGAGTCCCCCGTCCACGGCATTCGTCGCGTCGGTGAAGGCGCCCCTGGACCCGATGTACCCTTCCCCGACCACGCCCAGCGCAGCCGTCATGGGGTTCATGATATCCCGGTACACCCCCGCGTGGGCATAGAACGCGGCCTGCACCTCCTCTCGCCGGTGCATGGCGGCAGAGGCGCCGGCGTGCCACCGCCAGGTCGGCGGCCGGCCCATGGAGACCGTGAATCCTCCACGATTGGGTGGAATGGCCTCCTGGACGGCCCCCACCGGAGCGGCCGGGAGGAGGGAGCCGATCCCTCCCAGGACCAGGAGGGCGCGGACGCGGTGCAGGACCGTCCGCCTTCGAGCGGTGGCGGACGGCGAACCGCCAAGGGAGAGACAGGGACGCATGGGGCACCCTCCGGCGCGGTTGGAACCGTGGGGTCCAAGCTGCGCCGCTGCCGTACGGGGCGCTGTAGGGGATTGTGCGCGGAATCCGGTGGGGTGATGGCCTATGCGCAACCGGCCCGATCGAGCCCACCGGCGTCGGAGATCCTCACCCCCTCCCCACGTGTGCCGCCACGGCCTCCGGGAAGTACCGGACCAGGCTCTCGGTGATGAGGGGAGCCGCCTGTCCCAGCCCGCAGGCCGACGTCGCCTTCATGGTGCGGTTCAGGTCCGCCACCTCGTCCAACCAGGCGCCGAGCTGCGCCGGGCCGCCGTTCACGGACAGGCGCTCGGTGAGCCGGCGGGTGCCGATGCGACACGGGAAGCACTTCCCGCACGATTCGTGGGCGAAGAACTCCATGGCCATTCGGGCCACGTCCACCATGTCCCGGGTGTGGTCGAAGACCATGATCCCCCCCGCGCCGAGGAAGGAACCGCGAGCTCGGATGGAGGGCTCGTCCAGCGTCACCTGAAGGTCGTCGCCGGCCAGGAATCCCCCGGAGAGTCCCGCCATGGTCACCGCCTGGAGGTTGTTTCCATCGCGAATGCCTCCCGCCCAGTCGTGGATCAGGGTGGAGAGCGGCAGGCCCAGAGGCACCTCGTAATTCCCTGGCTTGACGACGTCACCCGAGAGGGAGATCACCTTGGTCCCCGCGTGGTCCCCCTCTCCGAGACCCCGGTACCAATCGGCTCCGTGAAGGACGATGGGCCCCACGGAGGAGAGGGTCTCCACGTTGTTCACCGCGGTGGGCGTTCCCTCGTAGCCGTGGGTCACGGGGAAGGGCGGACGGTTCCGCGGGAACGGATGCGTCCCCTCCAGGGAGTTGAGCAGGGAGGTCTCCTCTCCGCAGATGTACGCTCCCGCCCCCCGGCGAAGGTGGATCCGGATCTCGGACCCGGTCCCGCAGGCGTCCTCACCGAGGATGCCCGCGCCCTCCGCCTCCTCGATGGCCCGCGCCAGGATGCCCTCGGTGTGGGGATATTCGTAGCGGAGGTAGATGAACGCCCGGGGAGCGCCTGTGGCGTAACAGGCCAGGGCGATCCCCTCCAGGAGCGCGTGGGGGTCGTGGTCCATGAGCGCCCGGTCCTTGAAGCACCCGGGCTCGCCCTCGTCCGCGTTGCAGACCACGGTCTTGGGTCCCCCGCTCGCTTCTCGCACGGCGCGCCACTTGCGGCCGGTGGGGAAGCCGGCCCCTCCCCGACCCGCCAGCCCGCTGGCGTCCACCACCTCCAGGACCTGCTCCGGCGTCATGGTCCGAAGCGCTCGTTCCAGGGCCTGGTAGCCCCCGGTGGCGCGGTACCCGTCCAGCGTGGCCCGTCCGGGTTCCCGGATGTGCCGGAACACACATTCCTCCGCTCCCCCCCGGACCGAACCCTCCAAGTGAGGCGGCAGCGGCGTGGGCCGCTCGTCCAGCGCCGCACCCGGCGTGCCCACCAGCTGGACGTGCCCCTGCAGGACCGGCACGGGCTCGTCGCACCGCCCGGCGCAGGGCATGGCGGTGGCGCCGTCCAGCTCGTCCAGGAGCTCCAGCCCGCCCTTCATGCAACACACCGGACCGGTGCAGACGCGAGGCGCCTGCAGCCCGCCGGGCTCCCGGCTGAAGTGGTGGTAGAAGGTCACCGTCCCGTAGAGGTCCGCCAGCGGGATGCGCAGCCCGTCCGCCACGGACCGCAGGGCGTCGTCGGACAGGTAGCCGTCCCGGTCGTGGAAGGCGTGGAGGAGCGGAAGCAGCGGCGCCTCGGTGCCCTTCCACCGCTGGATCAGCTCCTGGTCCGTGGGTGTGCTCATGACGGTCTCCTCATCTCCACCGCGTCTCGTGGACCTCAGTTCCGGATCCCGGCCCGGGTCACCGGACGGGCCTCCTCGTCCTGCCAGTAGAACGGGCCGACGGCCCGCTGTCGAGGCCAGACCTCGTCCAGCGTGTCATCATCGTAGACCCGGCCATTCAGGACCACCCGGTAGATCCCGGTGGTGGCGCGCAGGTCTTCCAGGGGATTGCGGTCCAGGATGACCAGATCCGCCAGCTTCCCCGGCTCCAGCGACCCCAGGTCCCGGTCGAGCCCCAGCGCTTCGGCCCCCACGATGGTGGCCATGCGCAGCGCTTCGTGGGGCGTCACGTCCGGCCCCATTCCCAGGGCCCACAGCTCCCAGTGATAGCCCAGCCCCTGCAGCTGCCCGTGGCTCCCCACGCCGGCGCGGCCGCCGGCCTCCACCACCCGGTCCACGAAGTCGGCAATGAGGGGGAAGGGATACTGGTCTTCCCTGAACCAGCCATTGCTCCCGGCGCCCGTGGGCCCGGGGCGGCGGAGGGCCCGCTGCTGGAGATCCTCGAACGGGGTGAAGCGCACCAGCTTCTCGTCTCCCAGCACGTCCTCCCGGGCGTAGAAGTAGTTCTCGGCCCACGGTCCGCCGTACGTCACCAGCACGGTGGGGGTGGTGGCCATGAGGGACCGGGCCACCAGCTGGACCACATCGTCGTAGAGCGGCACGCCGGGCAGGTTGTGCTCGGTTCCCGAGTACCCGTCCTGGGCCATGGTGAGGTTGAGCATGAGGTCCAGGGAGCCCTCGGTGGTGGGCATGATCCCCAGCTCACGGGCAGCCTGGATGATCCACTGGCGCTGCTCCCGGTTCCCGGCGCCGTACATCTTGATGGTCTTGGTGTCGTAGTAGTCGGCGTAGCGGCGGATCACGTCCCGTGTGTGCTCCAGATCCCGGACGTTCTCGCTGGAGAAGACGCCGGGTCCCGTGGAGTAGATGCGGGGGCCCAGCATGCGGCCGGCCCGCACCATGTCCTCGTAGGTCAGCACGTCGGTGGTGGCAGTCTGCGGATCCCGGGTCGTGGTGACACCGAACGCCAGGTTGGCCGCATAGGACCAGGGTTGCACCCTGTGGATCCGATAGGCGGCCCGCAGGTGGGCGTGGGTGTCCACGAATCCCGGCAGGATGGTCTTTCCAGCCATGTCGAGCTCGGCGGCCCCTGCCGGAATCTCGATGCTCCCGCTGGGTCCCACCGCCTGGATGCGGTTGTCCCGGATGACCAGGTCACCGCGCTCGATTACCTCCTCTCCCGACATGGTGACTAGGCGCGCGTTGCGGAGCGCCAACACCCCGCTGGGCCGATCCCGCTCGAACGGGATCTCCACGCGAAATTCCAGGGGTCGATACCGTGGCTCCTCCTGGTCGTCGGAGGATTCTCCGCCTGCCGTGGTGCCCTCCGCCCCGGTCGTGTCCTGGCCGGCGGGCGCCGCTTCCTCCCGGCCGGCGGACTCCACCGAGTCCGCGAAGGCCACGGCTTCGTCGTGGTCCCAGATGAAATGGGCGTTCCCCACCGACCAGTGCACGGTGCGGCCGTCGCTGCCCCACGCCGGGAACTGTCCACCAATGTCCGTGAGCCTCCACGCTGGAAAGGTGGCCTCCCCGGGGTCGGCGACATTCACCGTGGGCGTCTCACCCCCCACCCGGGGCACGGTGACCAGGTAGAGGTCGTTCACCACCTGGGCCAGGGCCAGGTCCCCGGAGGGCGCCATGAGAATCGAGGACGCATCCTGCCCCTGGCTCCCCCCTGAAGCCGGCCGGCCAAGCACCTTCACGTGGCCCTTTCGGTCCGTCCCGTCCCATCGCATGGAGACGAGCCCGTCGGAACCGGAGTAGGCGTAGATCCGGTCCGCCTCCTCGGTGAAGTGGAAGGACGACAGCCCGGACGCCGGGATGATCACGGTGGCGGGACCGCCGGAAGCGGGAATCCAGATCAGGTCCGTGGGCTCGCCCAGGCTCCCCCGCTGGATGGACTCGGCGTACAGGCGCGAGGCTCCCCGCTCGGCCAGGATCCGTCCCCCGTCCGGCGAGAACTTCGGGTACAGGTAGAGGGCGGGCGCCTGGGTGAGCTGCTCTGCAGATCCGCCTCGAGCTCGAACCCGGTAGAGCTGCCCTCCCCCGCCGTCCCGCCAGACGCCGAACGCCACCCACTCCCCGTCCGGGGACCACGCCGGGTGCTGGAGCATCCCGCCCACCTCGGTGGCGAGCCTCCGGGGCGCACCGTCGGGTATGGCCATGACGTACAGCTCACCCATCACGGTGAAGGCCAGGCGCTGACCATCGGGGGACGGGACCGCATCCCTGATCTGCTTGGCCACGAAGGTCGGCGAGTCCTCGATGGGGTAGTCGAAATCCACCAGGGGTCCCATGGGAAGGGCGATCTCCGCGCGGAACGACACCTCCACGGGGTCGCTCCCATCCAACGGAATCCGCCAGATCCCGCCGCCGTAGAAGGCCACCAGCTCCCGGGAGTCCGGGGTGAAGGACATGCCCGGATAGGTGTCCCGGCTCGCGCCGGATTCCTGGTCGTCGCGCTGGACCGGCCAGGCGATCCAACGCTCGTCGCCGGTGGCCAGATCCCGGAGGCGGATCCCGGTGTCCGCCACGTGTCGCGACGCGTAGGCGAGCCATCGGCCGTCGGGCGAGAGGGCCGGCCGGAGCCCCCCGCCCCACCGGCTCGACCGCCGGGCGATCTCTCCGGTGTCGCGATCGTAGACCGACAGCTGGTACAGGTTCAGCCCGTTGTTGTAGAGCGACCCCTGGGCCATCCGCCCCGAGAACCAGATGTACCGATCCTCCGGTCCGAACGCGGCGCCCACGGTGCGGAGCGCCGCCGGCTCCTCGATGAGCTGCACTCCGCCCCCGCCCTTTCGGTGCCACATCCAGAGCTTGGATCCGCGGGTGGCCAAAACGTAGTCTCCGTCGGGCGTCCACTCCGGCGAGAGGTAGCTGTTCCCCTTCCCTCGGGTGACCTGGGTGGTGTCCGACAGATCGGTGGCCATGATCCAGACGTTCTCGCCTCCGTCGCGGTCGGAGACGAACACCACGTGCTCGCCGTCGGGGCTGAACCGGGGCATGGCGTCGAAACCCATCCCCCGGGTGAGCTGGGTCGCCTCGCCGCCGCTCAGGGGCACGGTCCAGAGGTCGCCCAGGAGATCGAACACCACCGTGCGCCCATCGGGGCTGACGTCCAGCGACATCCAGGACCCCTCGGTGGCGGTCATGCTCAGCGTCCGCCCCGGAGTCAGCGGCAGGCCCTCCTTCAGTCGCTCCAGGGCCGCAGAGTCCGGTGCCGGGCCTTGCTGGTCCTGGGCTCGAGCGGGCTCCGATCCGACCCAGAGGGCCGACAGGATCCACAGGAGCACGGAGGGGGCGAATACGGTGTGAGGATGCCAGGAGCTTGAATTCATGGGCTGTTGCAGTGGGGGGTCGGTGCCAACATGCGGGATCCCGGAAGGCGGGTCCCGGCGCGGCGGGCCCTTACCGAGCGGAGCCCACCGGGCGGGCTCAACCTACGGAAGGATGGTCCGTCGGCGCACGGCCTGTCCCGGGCGGGCCTCGTTCACGAGGCGGCCCCCGTCCACAACCACCGTGCCGCCCACCAGGACGAAGTCGATCCCCTCGGACGGCTGGGCCGGACTCTCGAAGGTGGCCCGGTCGATGACCCGTGCCGGATCGAAGACGGTGATGTCGGCATCCATCCCGACCTGGATCCGCCCCTTCCAGCGCATCTGGGGAACGGCCGACTCCAGTCGCCGGGCGGGAAGGAGCGTCATGCGGGACACGGCGTCCATGAGGTCCAGGGCGCCCCTCTCCCGCACATACCGCCCCAGGACCCGCGCGAACGTCCCCACGCCGCGGGGGTGAGCCCGGCCGTTCACGAAGGGCGTTCCGTCGCTGGCCACCATGACTCCGGGCTCCGACAGGGCGGCCGTGATGGCCTCCTCGGGAATGATGTGCGCGATGATGAGCCCTCCGCGCTCCCGGTACTCCTCCCAGCTCGCCTCCGTGAGGCGCTCCCCGGTCTCCACCCACTCGATGTCCTCGTACGTGGCGTCCAGGCGCTCGCGCCACCCCTCGTCGAAGATGGCCGACTGGATGGAGGTGGAAGCCGCGGTGTACGGATAGACCTCCGTCGTCACGTCCACTCCCCGGGCGCGCGCGCCTTCGATCATGTGCAGCAGGAAGGGCACGGAGGTCAGCCCCGAGGATCCGATGTGCACGATGTGGACGCTCGCTCCGGTGGAAGCGGCCCCCGCGATCATCTCCTGCACGGCCTGCGAGGCGGCTTCCGGCTCCTTCACACCGGCATAGCGCACGTGGCAGAACACGGTGACCCCCTCTTGGGCCGCCAGCTCCATGACGCGAAAGATCTCCTCACGGGTGGCTCCGGGGACGTACTGCAGCCCCACCCCGATCCCCAGGGCGCCGGCCCGGATCTCCTCCTCCAGGAGGCCGACGATCTCGTCGATCTGCGCGGGCGTCGCGGCGTCGTAGACCGCCGCCTCGCGGCTGCCCAGGACCCTCGCTCGGGCGGCTCCGTGGGACGCAGTGGCTCCGAAGTGGATGCGTGCCTGGCCCTGGCGAGCCGCGTAGAACGGCTCCAGCGGTCCCACTCCGCTCTCCAGCTCCAGCGCCGTGGTCACTCCGTCCCGCACCTGGTATGAGGACGCCAGCGTGTCCTGGCCGTGGGCGTGAAGGTCGATGAACCCGGGCGCCACCACCTTTCCCATGACATCGATGACGCGAGCGCCCTCCAGGGGGCTCTCAGAGAGGGCCCGGATGCTCCCGTCCCGGATCCCCACATGGCGGACGGCGTCGAGCCCGGTCTCGGGATCCAGGACCCGGCCTCCGCGCAGCACCAGGTCGTATTCCTGACCGGACACCGGTCCCGGGAAGGCCGAGGCGAGAACAAGGACAGCCACCAGCAGCGGACGCGGAGCCATGCGAACCTCGAAGGATGGGGATAACGTAGGGTGAGCCGGACACCGTGCAGGAAGAAACCCGAGTGACTCCCCCATGCGCAACTTCATCGTTCGTCTCTTCGTGAACGCCCTGGCCCTCTGGGGCGCGGCAGAGCTGCTGGACGGAATAACCCTGGCCGGCGGATTCACCGACGTCCTCTGGGTGGCGCTGGTCTTCGGAATCGTGAACGCCGTCCTCAAGCCGGTGTTCAGCATCCTGGCGCTTCCCCTCCTCTTCCTGACCCTCGGTCTCTTCACCCTGGTCATCAACGCCGCGCTGCTGCTCATCACGGCGCGACTGACCGACGCCCTGGCGGTGAGCGGCTTCGGCACCGCGGCCCTGGGAAGCCTGGTCATCAGCGTCATCAGCATGGTCCTGGCCGGCGCGTTGAAGGACAAGAAGAAGAAGGGTTGACCTCCTCGAGCACCGCCTGGGAGCTCTTCGTCGTCACGGCCCCCGGGCTGGAAGGGATCACGGCGGGGGAACTCGAGGCCCTGGGACTCCGTGCGGAGCGCACCGAACCGGGAGGCCTGTTACTCCAAGGCGGGAGAGAGACCCTCTGGACCCTGAACCTCCGGCTCCGCACCGCCTCGCGGATCCTGGTTCGCGTCGCACGATTCCGCGCCGTGGGATTCCGGGACCTCGAGCGCCGGGCCCGGGAGGTCCCCTGGCACGAGTTCCTTCCGCGGGGGGTGGACCCCGGCGACGTCGCCTTCGACGTGACGTGCCGAAAGTCCCGCCTGTACCACTCCGGAGCCGTGGAGCAGCGGCTGCGGGACGCCCTCGCGGAGGCCACGCACGGCACGGGCGGCGGGACGGCGGGGGCGGGTGGTGGCCCGGCCATGGGGGGATCGCCCGGTGGGTCACCGATTCCCGGCGCCCGCTTCGTCGCCCGCCTCCATCGGAACCGCCTCACGCTGTCCGCCGACGCCTCGGGTATCCACCTGCACCGCCGAGGCTATCGAGAAGCAGTGGGAAAGGCGCCCCTGCGCGAGACGCTGGCCGCGGCCATGCTCCTGGCCGGGGAGTGGGGCGGCGAGGATCCTCTCCTGGATCCGTTCTGTGGCTCCGGAACGATTCCCATCGAGGCCGCGCTCCTCGCTCACGGGATTCCCCCTGGGCTGCGGCGCCGCTTCGCCTTCGAGGCCTGGCCGGGAGCCGAACCCGATGAGGGAGAGCGGTGGAGACGGGATGGAGCCGGCGCCCGCCCGGCAGGCGCGTCCACCTCGGTGGCCCGGCCCTCCATCGTGGGCTCCGACCGCGACGAGGGAGTCATCGGGTCCGCCGAGGAGAACGCGGGGCGAGCGGGCGTGCAGGCCTGGGTGGAGTTCACCCGCGCCGCCGTCTCCAGCGCCCCCTTCCCCGGCGACGGGGGGACGGTGGTGACCAATCCGCCCTATGGCCACCGGGTGGGGGAGGCGGACCGCCTGCGAAGTCTCTACCAGCGGCTGGGGGACCGGCTTCGATCCGAGTGCGCGGGCGGGCGAGTGATCCTCCTCTCCGCCAACCGGGAGCTCACGGCCCAGCTCCGGCTGGACACGCGCGTTCTGTTCCGGACCCGGAACGGCGGGATCCCCGTGGAGGCCGTTTCGGCGCAGATCCCCTAGCGCGGACGGCGGCCGGCCGCATCGGACGGCGTCAGGCCACCACCTCCACGTCCGAATGGCTCGCCCCGGCGTTCATGCGGAACTCCCCGATGAAGCGCCGGATGCCCCGCCGGAGCACCGAGGACAGAAAGAGGACCCCCAGGAGGAAGAGCGAGACCTGGTGCAGCAGACCGGGAGCCTCCTCCACCAGAGCCTCCAGGGAGGGACCGGCGAAGGCGCCGAAGGTGAAGTTGATGACCAGCCCCGCCGCCACGGCCACCCCCACCAGGGTGAGGGCGAAGTTCACCGCCGCGCCGCGTCCGTGGAGACCGGCCACCACCCCGAAGGTGGTGGCATTCGTGGCAGGCCCGGTGATGAGGAACGCGATGGCCGCTCCCGGCGAGAGCCCCGTAGCCACCAAGGTGGCCACAAGGGGGGTGGCGGACGAAGCGCACACGTAGGCGGGGAAGCCCAGGAGCGCGAAGAGCAGGACGTCCACCACCGGGGGGATCCGGGTGAGCCAACCGCCCTCCAGGAGGGGCGCGGCCACCGCCGCGATCAGGAGCCCGAGCACGATCCACGGCGCCGTGTGGTCCACCACGTCTCCGAAGCCGGCGCGGGCGCCGGCGCCGGCCCGCTGGGCCAACGTAGCAGGCCCTCGCTCGGTGGCGTCCACCACCGGGAGAGCTTCCCGGGCGGGAAGACGCCCGCCCACGAACCATCCCACCACCAGGGCCGCCAGAGCCGCCACCACCACCCGTGCAATGGTCATCTCACCCCCCAGGAGGGGGATCGAGAGCATCACCGCGTCCAGGCCCAGCTCCGGCGTAGCCACCAGGAACGCCATGGCCGCGGCGGCGGGAGCGCCCTTCTTGATCAACGTCTGGTAGAGGGGCACCACGCCGCAGGAGCAGATGGGAAAGGGCAGCCCCACCACCATGCCCCGCATGGCCGATCCGGCCGCTCCACCCCGCGACATCCACCGGATGGACGCCACGGGAAGGAACGCCTGGAGAATCCCCGCGAACAGGTAGGCCACGAGGAGCGCCGGGGCACTCTCCGCGGCCAGGACAAGGAAGCGATCCACCATGGCCACGGCCGAAGCGGCGGCGCCCTCCCCTTCCAGCCCCCCCAGGCTGAGACTCAACAGGAGGCCCAGGGCCACCACCGCTCCCAGCCCCTCGAGTCCGGCCTCCAGCCGCCCCGGCCGCGACTGGGTGTGATGCCCGATCTGGTGGAACGCCACATGGACCAGCGTACCGCTTACGAAGGCCGTGTAGAGCTCGACCCCCCGCCCTCCCACCAGGTCGGTGAGCGTATTCCCGCCGGCGAACCCCACCACCGTGAGGATCACCACCGCCGTCACCGCCGCTACGGCGGGGCCGTCCCCGTAGACGTCGCGGGCCAGCCACCATACGGCCAGTCCCACGGGAATCCTGTGGAGGACGATGGCGAGCCCGAGCCCCAGGTCTCCGCTCCCGGTCAGTCCCGCCACCGCCGCTCCGTCCAGAACCGCGTGGAGGGCCAGACCGGAGATCCCCAGGATCAGCGCCAGCTGGTCCGTGCGGTGGGCCACGTCCCGGGTGACCCGTTCCAGCGTGCCCGGCGCCAGGAGTCCCGCCACCAGCGCCAGTCCCAGGACCACGTCCCGCGCGTCCACGGCGTCTGGAACGGTGTGCAGGAAGACCAACCCCGGTACCGCCAGCATGACGAACCCGTCCAGGAATCGGAGGGGGCCCATCCGGTCGCGCAACAGGAAGAAGGCCAGCGGGCCCAGGAGCAGGGCCAGCGAGGCGGCTAGCAGGTAGGTGTGCGAGGAGTACATGCAGCGGAGACGGGGGCGGCGCGGCGTCCGGAATCCTGTATGATGGTGGAGGCAAGGCGCCTCGCCAATCCTCAACCCGCCCATGAAGGACCGGCATCATGTCACAGGACACGCTCTTCCTGAAGATCGTCCGCAAGGAGATTCCGGCGGACATCGTCTATCAAGACGAAATGGTCACCGCCTTCCGGGACATCAGCCCCCAGGCCCCGACCCACATGCTGGTGGTGCCGAATCACGTCATCCCCACGCTGGCCGACGTCACGCAGGACGACGAGGCCGTGCTGGGCCGTATGCTGCGTGTGGCCGCCCAGCTGGCCGACGGAGAGGGCATCGCGGAGGACGGCTACCGGGTCATGATCAACTGCCGCGATCACGGAGGCCAGGAGGTCTACCACCTTCACCTGCACCTGCTGGGAGGCCGGCCCCTCGGCCCCATGCTAGCCCGGCGAGACTGACCCGGGAGCGCGGCTCCTGGTCCGCGGGAGGAGGAGTGCGTCCGAACACCGCGACTCACCTCTCCGGCACGCGAAACACCGCGATCCCCTCGTCCTGGGCCAGGTAGAGGAGCCCATCGTCCAGGTAGCCGGACGAGGCCGATTGCAGGATCCGGCGCTCCCGGGGGGCCTCCGTGGCGTGCAGTTCGGAGAAGCTGCCGTCGGCGGGGGAGTAGACCAGCGCGAACGGGTCCGGGATCGGGAGGAGGATCAGGAGCTCTCCGAAGCTCGTGGCCGACAGCTGCTTGACCACCGACGAACCCAGAACGCGCAGCCCCTGCGACTCGAAGGAGTCCACGATCCCGCGGTCCCGTGCGATGAGCCGACTCCGGATCCCCTCCGGAATCGTATCCATCCGGTGGAGGTACCCCGTCTCGTCGTAAACCTGGATGACCCCGTCGTGCGCCCGGACCAGCGCCACCAGGTTCTGTTGGCCCACCCAGACGCGGGTGGAGCCGTCGGAGATGATGTCCATCAGGTCCCGTTCAGGGTGGCCCGTCGGACCGAAAGGGTGCCCCACTCCGCCCGGCCCATAGACGATTCCAGCGCCGAAGTCGCCTCCGGGACCGGTCACGAGATAGGTCGTGTCGTTCAGGGCGCCCGGTGCGTCGTGGGGTGTCGCCCGGGGCACCGTACGCACGAACTCCCCGTCGGTGGTGAAGACCGAGATGCGCTGGTTCCCGATCTCGGTCACCGCCAGCCGGCCGGAGGGAAGGCGCTCGACTCCCCACGGCATCTCCAGCTCTCCGGGTCCTTCCCCTTGGCGTCCAAAACGGCGAACGAGATCGAGCAGCGAGTCCGTGACGGTGATCCGATGGTTCCCCCGTTCGACGATGTAGAGAAGACCGTCCACGACCTCCAGGTCCGCCAGCCCGTACAGCTGGAGCTCATCGTCGAGCGTGGGTCGGTACTCCCGGATCAGCTCGTCCACCGTGACCGTGGCCGGTCGGACCGAGGCCCGGACCGGAGGCGGAGCGCCGTCGGGGGTGCCGGAGTCCGGCTGGCAGGCGGACGGGACTGCGAATGCGCAGGCCGCGGCCAGGATTCC
>JBDHLC010000012.1:0-87802 GCA_039586075.1 Gemmatimonadota bacterium
GGCCCCACTGCCACGTACCCGGGGTAGCGGAACTCGCCGGGCCCGGATCCCCGGTTTTCCACAAGGTCCCGTGGTTCGATCAGTGGCTCGTCGCCTTCCTCCGGGTCGGCGCCTCCGTCCAGTTCGGCGTCGGGGTCTCCCTGAGCGGCCTGGGGGACGCCGTGGGTCCCCATGGCGATGTCCTGGAGGATCTCGCGCTTTTCCGTCAGGTCCCCCACATCGTTCCCGATCCGGAGCAGGACCTCGCCGGTGGAGAGGGAGAACTTCACCACCTGGTGCATGTACGAGTCCACCACCCAGAGGGCGTCCCGCTCCGGGTCGACGTCCACGTCCACCGGGTTGTGGAGGACTTCCGATCCCCCGTACCCGGCCAGGAACTCACCCGCGTCGTTCAGGGCGACCACCCGCGAGGCCCGGGCATCGGCGACGTAGAGGGTCCCGTTGCCGTCGCCGTCGATCCCCATGGGCTTACCCAGGCTCCCCTGACCCGTCTCGCCCAGGACCCGCAGCTCCTGGCCTTCGGCGTCGAACAGGAGGACCTTCCCCTTGAGGCCGTCCGAGACGAAGATCCGGCCGTTTCCGGAGTGGTAGACGTCGTAGGGCCGCGCGAGCTGGGAAGCCCTCTCTGCCTCGGTCCCGGCGAGGCCGGACTTCAGTCTTGAGAAGAAGCCCTCCTTCTTCCCGATGTCCTCCTCACTCTTCAGCTGGCCGACGTACCGGATCCGTGGCGCGTCGGGCGGGAGCGGCCACACCAGCTCCTCGGTTGCCGGGCGCTGGGCCCATGCCGCCTCGGGAAGGGGGGCCACGATTAGCAGGCCGATGGCCAGGAGGTGGAGTTTCATGGGAGGTTCTCCTGTCTCACGAAGATCCTGGGGGGAGGGTCGAACCGAGGGAGGCGAGGCCGGGACACGGCGCGACGCCCGGCCACACGGGGAGGGGGCCGGGCGCTGCGCGTAGCCGGTTCCCCTACTTCCCTCCGTCCTCCGCGACCACGGTGATGGTACCGACCATCCCCATGAGCTCGTGGGGAGTGCAGAGGTATTTGAACGAACCGGGCGCGGTACCGGGCGCGATGGTGAACTCGTAGGTCTGGCCCGGCGTCATGAGGAAGTCGGACATGGTCCCGGCGAAGGGTCCTTCCCGGAACTCCACGTTGTGGGGCGTGACCACCGTCTGCTCCCAGCGGATCACGTCACCGGGCTTCACGGTGATCTCCGCGGGCTCGAAGGCGAACTCGGTCGTGGAGATGTCCACCATCTTCACCACGTGCACCTCCTGCGCGGAGAGCTGGGCGGTGGATAGGGCGAGGGCAGCCAGTGCGGCGAAGGCGGCGAGGGCGAAGCGGCGAGTCATGATTCCTCCGTTGAGGTTCGGGTCAGTCGGCGCTGACCGTGCCAGAAGCGTGCGATGGGCGAAGTCGGGAGGGCCCACTAGTTGTCTCGCACGGGAGGAAGTGCAGGGGGTGTGCCAGGGCTGGCACGATCAGGCGATGTGCCGTAAGCACTTCCTGATCAGTCACTTATAGAGATGTGGGCGTGGGTGCCCGAGTGGGACCGAGGTTGGGTGCGACACTGGGTGGCGCACCGAGTGTGACACTGAATGTCCCGGTGGCCTAGAACGCCAGGTCCAGCCGAAGCCAGAGCGTGTGGGGGCGGCGGAGGCCGTTCGCTTCGGCCGCCTCACTGTCGATGAAGATCTCGCCTTCGATGATTGCTCGGATGTTCTGGCGAACGAGCGCGACGAATCCGGGCATTAGGCGAGTGACGTCCGCGGGAGGGGCGTCATAGCCCACCGGTATCCCGGAGCTGGGGACGGTGACCTCGAAGCGATCCCCCTTCGCTGAGAGGATGAGCCAGGGAAAGGCGAGGTATTCCAGCTTCGCGAAGACTGAACGGGCCCGGATCTCGTCCTGGGTCCCCAGGCCGAAAGGGTCCTCGAATCGACGGTCCACCCATCCGATGCCCGCATCCATGGGTCCGTGCAGGAGGCGCAGGGCCACCCCCAAAGACCGGTGGCTCCCCGCCGGTCGGTCGGACCGGTCTTCCTTCCCGAAGTAGGCGAAGTGCTCCAGCGTCACCGAACGGTCCAGGAGTTGGCCCCCGGTTCCAGGTTGGGGCCCACCTCCCTCGTCGTATTGCCCCTCGAAATCCAGTCCGCCGAACTTGTATGCCGCGTGGTAATACCAATCCTTTGATGCGTTGGCGTCGTCGCTGGGGGCGCTCGCCCCCTGGGCCAGGCCCAGGCCGTAGCGGAAGCGCCCGCCGAGGCGCCCGTTGACCTCGATGGCCGGGATGCCCGTTCCCAGCACCATGTTGTTGTCCGATCGGATGGGCGCGCCGGGCCCGGAGAACTCCAGGTCGGCCAGGCTGAACTCCTGCCAGGAGAATTTCTGGCGGGCCGCCCGGTCCGTCTGGCGGTCCGAGAAGGTCAGGAGGTGGGGATTCAGTAGGCCGAGCCAAATGTTCGCCAGGTCGGGCCCCAGACCTGGGATGGGATCCTGGAACGTGACTTTGGCCTGGATGATATCGATCTCTCGGCCGGGTGCCCATTCGGCCTCGAAGAAGACGCCGATGTCGTCACCCAGCGGGGTCCCCGCCAGCAGGTAGACCTCATGAGGGAAGTGATAGTTCAGGCCCGCGGCCTTGCTGGGGTCACGGGTGGCGAAGAGGTCGGACTGGACCCGAAGGGAGAAGGGAAACTGCCCAGGGAGGTTTCCTGGCCAAATGGCCCGGGGCCAAAGATCCTTCCACGGTTCGGCACCCAGCGAAACAGGGTCGTCGTGGCGGATCAGGAGCTCGGACTCCGGCATCTGATAGCCGTTCAACCGGAACGCCTCACCAAGGACATTCAGCTTGGGTGCTGCGATGTGGCAGGTGGAGCAGGCGGTCTTGAACAGTCTCGCGAATGCGGGGATTGGGGTGGAGGCGTCGACGTGGACGTGATCGGACCAGCGCGGCGCTTCCGCTGTGAGCGGGTGGGCCGCGGTCAGGGCGAGTGTAGCGAGAGCGGTGCAGGCGAGCCGGTTCATCAGGATCCGGGGCAGGGTGGTCGGCGGCATCAGCGGACCCGAAGGGATCCCCCGGTGATCACCAGGTCGAGCGAGGCAGGGGCTTCCGGGTCCACTCGCACCGGGACGGAGTGGCGGGCCCGACGCCGAGGAACCCAGACGTGCAGCGTGTACTCTCCGGCTGGAACGTCCGGTAGCTGAAACTCGCCCCGGTCATCCGCCACGGCGAAGTACGGGCTTGGAACGACGTTCACGTAGGCAACCATCTCGGGGTGGATGTTGCACAACATCACGTGGATCCCGACGCTGCGGAACTCGTGCGAGACCAGCTGTCCCCGCGCGCGTGTCCCCAGGTCGAAGGGCTCGGGACCCGGACTGAAGATGTTGTGCATGACCGGGTCACTGTTCCGGAATAGGACCCGGGTACCCGGGGTTACGGCGATGCTTCCGGGAAGGAATCGGAGGTGCTCCTGGTCGATGGACACCGGGTCCAACGGGGGCGTGTCCAGTACGCCGGGGGTGGCTTCCAGATACAACGCAGCACCGTTCAGGGGCACCCCGCCGTTCATCACCCGACCCGACAGGGAGGTGCGCCCCTGTTGAGCTGGTGGACTCTCTGGAGCGCCCCCCGCACCGAGCAGGGCTGCCGTCGCCACGAGGACGACCAGGCACTGCGCTCGAGTTATGCCTTCGCTACTCCGCCACATGGGTTGACCCATTCCCCTCTCGGTATTCCGCCAGCCACCGGTGGAGCGTTCGTCGACTGACTCCCGCGGTGCGGGCGGCCTGGGAGACGTTCCCGTCGTGGGCATCCAGGAGCTGGTCCAGATAATCCAGCATGAATCGGTACGTGGCTTCCTCTTTGGCCTGATTGTAGTCCAGCGGAAGGTGCCCCGCACCGTTCCCATTGGACCGAGCACGAACGTCCCCCCGACGCAACTGGCTCGGCAGGTCGGACATTCGGATGTGACCGTCGGCGTCCAGGGCCACCATCCGGTGCATCACGTTCCGCAGTTCACGGATGTTTCCCGGCCAAGGATACCGCTCCAGCAGGCTCCAGGCTTCCGGAGTGATCATGGGCACCTCCCGACCCGCGGCGCTTGCGGCCTCCTTGAGGAAAAGGCTGGAAAGGACAGGGAGGTCGTCGCGCCGCTCGCGCAGCGGTGGCAGCCGGAGCTGGACCACGTTCAGGCGGTAATAGAGGTCCTCCCTGAACGCACCGTCGGCGACGGCACTCTCCAGGTCCACGTTGGTGGCGGCCACGACCCGCACGTTGAAGTCCACCAGCGAGCTGCCGCCCACAGGACGCACCTCCCGCTGCTCCAAAGCCCGCAGAAGCTTGGACTGCATGGGCATGGACATCTCTCCGATCTCGTCCAGGAAGATGGTCCCGCCATCGGCCTCCTTGAACAGACCCTGCCTCCGCGTGATGGCCCCGGTGAAGGCTCCCCGTTCATGGCCGAAGAGCTCGCTCTCCATGAGTCCGTCGGGGAGGGCAGCGCAATCGACGGGCATGAACAGCGCCTTCGAGCGATGGCTCCGGTCGTGCAGAAGCCGCGCGATGATCTCCTTCCCCGTTCCGCTCTCCCCGGTCAGCAGGACGTTTGCATCGGTAGGGGCAACCCGGCGCACCTGGTCCAGGATCCGGGAGAATGCGGCGCTGCTACCCGCAACCGTTCCGAACCGCTCGTGGGAGATCTGGGCCTTCAGCTCCTGGTTCTCGACGATCAGGCCCCTGTGACGGGCGGCGCGGTCCACCGCCGCGAATAGCTGCTCGGCGGTGAAGGGCTTGGCCAGGTAGTCGAAGGCCCCCTCCTGCATCGCTTCGACGGCCGAGGAGAGACTGGCGAACCCGGTTATCAGGATGACCGGGAGGGTCGGATCGTCGGCCCGAGCCGCCGCAAGAATGGTCATGCCGTCGGCGCCGGGCATGCGGAGATCCGTGATCAGCACATCGGGGTTCACCTCCGTCCTCACCTGCCGGAACCGCGTGGGGTCCCCCAGCGTGCGGCAATTGTAACCCTCGCTGGCGAGGAGCCGCTCGATGTTCTCTCGGATCTCCTCCTCGTCGTCGATGACGAGGACGGTGGCCTTGCTCATGGGTGACCGTTGGCCTGCTGAGGGAATGACATGACGAAGCTGGCACCGGTGTGGCGCCCGTTGGTCCAGATCCTGCCGCCGCACCGATCCACCAGGGTGCGGCACACTGCGAGCCCGAGCCCAGTCCCGCCCCGCTCGGCCTTGGTGGTGAAGAAGGGCTCGAATATCCGGACGCGAAGATCGTCCGGGATGCCGGGACCCGTATCCACCACCTCCACCTCTACCGCCGCGTCGTCGGGATCACGCCGTGTCACGACCGTGACGGTACCCCCGGGCGGGGTGGCCTGCTGTGCATTGAGAAGCAGGTTCACCAGGGTGGTCTCCACCACGCTCTCGCTCCCCAGGATGGGCGGGAGTTGCGGCGCGAGGTCGAGCTTGAGGTCCAGGTCCGCCGACACGAAGATGCGATTCATCAGCCGACCCACCCGCTCCACCACCGCATTCGCATCGACGGCGACGAATTCCTCCGCTTCATCCCGTGCGAATCGGAGCAGGTCCCCTGTCACGGAGCCGATTCGTCCAACGTGCTTGCCGAGCACCTCGAGGTCGCGCTGGACGTGTTCGTCGTATCCCTTTGCCACCGCTTCGCGGCGCATGAGTTCGATGCGGTTTCCCAGCACCGAGAGAGGGTTGTTCAGCTCGTGGGCCAGCCCCGCCGCCATGACCGAGATGGCGGACAGTCGCTCGGACTTCCGCATCTGCTCTTCGAGCATCTCTCGTCCCCTGTCATCGCGGAGGACTACCGAATATCCCGTCAGGGCCCCGTCCTCACCGAGGAGGGCGGTGGTGGTGATCGTCGTGGGGATCTCCTCTCCACTCTTGCTGCGACGCACCGTGCGGAAGTTCGTGACAGCACCCACCTGTTCGAGTGCCTCGGCAAAGAAGGCGGCCTCACCGAGGCGCTCGCCGGCCCCGGGCCCGATGAGGGAGGAGAGGATCCTCCCGCGAGCCTCGTCGGCCGAGTATCCGAAGGTGGCCTCGGCTCCCAGGTTCCACAGGCGCACCCGCTCATCCGTGTCGAGGCCCACGATGGCGTCGGCGGACATGGTCACAACCTGGCGGAGTTCCTCCTGGGTCTCGACCAGCTTTCGGGTCCGGTCCTCAACCAGCGTCTGGAGGTGATATCGATGAGCTTCCAGGGTGTTGGCCATGAGGGTGAAGTCGGCGGCCAGATCCTCCAATTCGTCGTTCGACTCGATTCGTAGTTCACCCGGGTGCTCTCCCCGAGCCATGTTTCGCGCCGCCTCTCTGAGCCGGTATATGGGCCGGGTGATCTGCTTCGAAGCCACCACCGAGATCCCTAGCACGATCACGAGCAGCAGCATCCCGACTCCGGAGTATACGAGCAGGAATCGGCGGACCGGGGGGAGGAGCCCCGTAAGAGGAACCACCCGGTAGAGGACCAGGGGACTTGAAGCCCCGAGTTCGACACGCTGGTGGGTCACGACGCCCCTGGAGCCCGCGCGGAGGATGCCGGCCGAATCGCTTTCGATCAGGAGCGCGGCCACGGAATCGCCGACATGGTCCTGCAGGGTCGCTTCTCCCATGAGGGCGTCCCAGTGCGCCTTGGCATCCGTGTGGTAAAGCAGGTGCCCATCCGACTGGGCGAGGGCCGAGGTCCCCTCGAGTCCCGGGGAAGCGAGGGTGAGGGACGGGAAGAGGGACTCTGCGTCCGCCTCGCCGACCACGGCACCCGCGTATTCCCCGTCTCGGATCACCGGAAGGACCACCGCCACCGCGGGGCGCACCTCCAGGGGCTCGCCGGGGTCCGTACGCGCCTCCAGTTCCACGGGCAGGAGGGCATAACCACCCGCTTCCAGGCCCAAGGCCGTGAAGTGATACAGGGGCTGCCCCGACTCGTTGGGGGGCAGAACTCGGGTATCCGGGCGCTGGGCGATTCTCGCGAGGTTGCCCTCTCCGTCCAGCGCCATTACTCGGAACAGGGCCGACGAGTCTGCCACCAGGTAGGTCTCCGCCACGGCCAGGGCCGCCTCACCGTCGGGATCCCCGCTGTCCGCCGCGATTCCCAGTTCGGCAAGGAACGAGACGTGCTGGTGAACCTGCAGGAGAGCCCCTGAAACGTCCTGGTGCACGAGGGAGAGGTCGTGCACCAGCCCCTGCTCGGCCGCATCCGCGAGGTCGATCAGGGCGGAGAGCCCTCCGAGGGTCCCCACCACCAGGAGGGGAATTCCCGATACCGCCGCGAAGCCGATCCCCAGTTTGGCGCGGATCGAAAGACGCGGGAACAGCTTGTTGAGGTTCAGCACCGGTCAACTCCCTCGCAATGGGTGGAGCGGCGGCGTCTCAAGCGGGTGCATAGGAGGGGGGATGGGTGTGTCACGTGACGTCACACTGAGTCACCGGGCGGCGCACATTCGATGAGTATGCGGCCAACTTCACCGTAGAGGAAGGGTCCGTCTTCGCCCTCCCGTGTCTGCAGTGCGCCATCCATCCGCAGAGCACGCACCCCCCGAATCCGGTCGCTGCCCCCGTGTGCGTCGGCCATGAGGGTCAGAAGCGAGTCCGGGACGGAGTCTTGGCCCGAGGGGGATGGGGCAGGGGTTGGACCACTCGTCGGGGCGCCGGCCCGCAGGAGAGCCGAGGATAAGGTCAGGGCGGGTGCCGCACGCTTCACGGGTCGCTCCAGGGACGGGTCGGGCACGAGGGATCTGCCCGCTGATTGGCAAGGCCCGTGCCGAACCCCGGCCCTCGGGTCGGTATCCTCCGGCCCGGGGTTTGCAGGCGGTCGAAGGTGAACGCGGTGGTGCTGTGAGCCAAAGGACTGGAAGCCGGAGACCTCCATGATGATGAACCGATGGTGTCCCCAATGCGGGTCGGAGGAGGCTACGCGGTTCTGCGCGCATTGCGGAGTGGGAATGACGTCCGGAGCGCGGGTGGTAAACCGGATCACGGGGGGCCTGGCGCTTGGGGTGACCTTGCTCTTCCTCTTGGCGCCCCTGACCAGAGGAGGGCCCGACGCGCTGGAGGCGTCCGGAGGAGGCCCGGGTGGCGTGGAAGGGGCGGGGCTCCGGAGTCCCGCCCGCGAAGCCGCCGATCAGTTGTTCGAGCGCGTGGTGGAGGCGGCCGAGGTGAACGACTCCGCGCAGCTGGCGCTGTACCTGCCCATGGCCGTTCTCGCCTACCAGCGGGCCCGTCCCCTGGATGCGGACGGCCTCTTCCATCTCTCGACGCTGCAGCGGTCCTCCGATCTCCTTGCCGAGGCCCGAGCCACGGCGGACGAGTCGCTGGCCGCGAATCCGCATCACCTGCTGGGGCTCTTCTCCGCGGCCCAGGCGTCCGAGGAGGTCGGAGACACGGCTGCGGCCCGGGGCTATTACGCTCGGATTCTGGCGTCGTGGGATCGGGAGATGGTGGGGAGGGCGCCCGAGTACCGGGTACACGCCGAGATGCTCGAGTCCGTGCGGGAGAGAGCCCAGCGGATTCTCGAGACGGGCTGATGGGCGAACACCTCCGCCCGAGCGCCCCCAGCCTACTCTAGCCTCCGTCCGATTGGTTGACGGCGGCTACCGCGGGAAGCACCCGGAGTGCCCCCTTTCGTGCGCGCAGCCCCCGGGCTACCGCCACCCGGTGGCCCAGGAGTGCTCCTCCCGCCAGGACCCCCAGGACCAGGTGCGTCCAGGCCAGGATCCCGAGCAGCGTCGCCCAGGTCACCGCCATGTGATTCACCGCCACCATCCCCACGGCGAAGACCATCACGGGAGCCACCAGGATGTGGAGCTTCAGGACCAGCGGCTGGAGAGGATGATTGATCACCGCCCACTCGTTCACCGGCTCCATGAGGTGCTGCATCCATGCGTAGACCCCTCCGGTGAGGGCGGTCAGGGCGGAGCTCCACCAGAGTAGCCGACGCTGGAACCGATTCACTTACCGCCTCCCGGCTCCGCTGCCCCCGCCGCCTCCGCGGTGGGCTCGGAGGTCGGTGGCTCCCCCGAAGAGTCGAAGGGCGCGATGACCGAGTGGAGCGCCAGGACCCGCCTCACCGCGCCCGCGGCGGCCTGGGCCGTCAGCGTCGCGCCCGTGAGGTTGGGCAGGCTCCCCTTGAGTGAGAGGTCATCATCCAGTCCTCGATCAGCCATGAGCGCCAGCCACCCCTCGGGGGCCTGGTACTCGGGGGGCTCGCGAAAGCTCACCGTCTCCACGCGCTGCACGGTGGCCTCGGGGGTCACCACCACCATGAGGACCTCGGGGAGGGTCCGCACCCGATGCGCGTCGAAGTAGGCCACACCCAGCGGCCCGCCGGGACCCCGGGCCACGTAGTACGTCACGACCCCGGAGCGCACCTCCACCCCCGGGCCCGCCAGGGCGGCCGCTCGCCCAAGCTGGGCGTCGTCCAGGTAGGCCGTGACCCGCTCCACCTCCACCGCGTCGGGAAAGGCCAGCGCCAGCGCCTCGTCCTGCGTGAGCTGGGCCGATGCCGGCCGCGCCAGGAGGGCCAGGAGCGGCGCGATCCCGAAGAGGGCCGCTCCAGCGGCGCCCCCGAGACGGCTCCAGGTCATCAGAACAGCCAACCGATCTGCAGGTTCAACTGGTCGACGCCGGTCGCGGCCGCGGTGGTGTGGAGCTGATAGTCCACCTTCCAGACCACCTGGGGCACGGGCTTCCACGCCAGGCCCAGCGACGTCACCGTGAGGTCGTTCGCAAGGTCCGCAGAGAAGCCCTGGGGTACCTCCCGCTGGGTGTCCACTCGCTCATACCTGAGGTACGGAATGAGCTGGTGCGTGGACGCGGTGCTCCGCAGTACGTCGTATCCCGCCTGCAGGTACCACCCCAGCATGGACTCCCCGACGCTCTCCGACCCCGAGAGGCCGTTCAGCTCGTTCAGTTGCGCCGCGTCCGAGAGGCTCGCCCCCGCCACCAGGCCCCGGAGCTCCCAGCCCCGCCACCGGTAGTCGGCGTGGAGGTCCCAGATGAGGAGGTCCCCACCCACCTCTTCACCGTCCACCGTCCGGTTCTGCGCCGTCTGGCCGAAGTAGCCGGATCCCCCCAGGACGAGGCCCTGCCGGCCGACGTAGTCCAGTCGGCCGGCGATCCCGAAGTCCTCCGCCAGGGCCCGGGCCCCCTTCTGCCTACCTCCCCGCACTCCGGAGCCGTCGAATCCCGCTCCGTCCAGGGAGTTCATGGCATAGACGCGCCAGTCGAAGTCGCCGGCGCTGCCGAACAGACCCAATCCGTTCTCACGCCAGGTGGTGGGGATGATCCGGCTTTCCGTGACCGGCCGCTCGGTGCCCAGGAAGATGGGGGGCTCGTGGAGCTCGTTCACGAAGCCCAGGGGCGCCAGGAGCATCCCGCCCCGGAGTCCCACGTCCTCCGTGAGGAGGTAGTCCAGGTAGGCGAACTCCAGGTAGATCTCGTTGGCGTGCTCCACCTCGATCTCCGAGTTGAAGAGCACGCGGTCGTTGAACTTGTATCCCACGTAGAGGATGGCGCGAAGGGCGTCGAACTGGTCCGTCCGCCCGGACGGTGTCCCATCCTCCCGCTCGCCGGCGTAGTTCTCGTAGAGGAACTCACCATATCCCCCGATGGAGACCCCCTGCTGGATCCCGTACACCTTGGAGGCCCCGAAGCCGAGCCCTCCCACGGAGGTATCCGCCTGGACCACCTCTTCGCCCAGCGAGATCCGCTCGATCTCCCGCGTGAGAGCGTCGAGCCGACGCTCCAGCTCGGCGATGCGGGCGGAATCGGAGGGCTGGGTCTGCTGGGCGGCAACGCCCGCGGCCTGGGTCGTCAGAAGGGCTAGGGCGATGAAGAGAAGGAAGGCCTGCACCGGGTGAAGAGTCGGGATCGGGGTTCCGAGCAGGGTCCTGTACTGGGTCCTCATGGGGCTCCTTTATGATCGAGGGCGCTCCAGGCGCCCGAGTGAGTTTGCCGTAGCATGTGGAGGGTAAGTCGTAGCGTGTGGAGGCGAGTCCACCAGCCATTGCCTCATGGAATCGGTCCAATGAGCAGAGACCGCCCCGTCGGCGGTGAGCTCTAAGAAGAGGGCCCCCACCTCCGGCAGGGAACCGGCCAGGCTCATGCCCTCCTCCGGTCCCAGGACGAACAGGGCGGTGGAGAGGATGTCCGCCGCCAGGGGGTCCTCGGCCACTACGGTGACGCTGCCCCAGGCCGGCACGGGTCCACCGGTGCGTGGATCGAGGACATGTCCGACCCCGCGGCCGTCCACCTCCACCGTGCGCTCGGAGGCGCCGCTGGTGGCCACGGAGGCATCCCTCACCCGGAGCGTGGCGAACGGCTCTCCTCGACGGCGGGGGTGAGCCACGGAGACGGTCCACCCCATGGGCTTGCCCGGAGGGGCCCCCGTCAGGAGGAGCTGGCCCCCGAAGTTCAGGTGAGCCCGGTCCACTCCCTGTTCGATCAGCATTCGCCGGGCCGCGTCCAGGGCGGCGCCCTTCCCGAACCCACCGGCGTCGAGCCAGGCTTCCGCATCGTGCCGGACCGTGCCCTCGGAGTTCAGGGTCATTCCGGCGGCCCCGGACACCGCCACTGCGTGGGCCAGCGCCGCCGAGTCCGGAGCCCGACCTTCCCCCCGCAGATCCCACGCCTGGACCAGCGCTCCCACACGGGGCTCGAAGGCCCCACCGGTCGCGCTCGACCACTGGAGAACCGTCCCCAGGAGCGCACGAAGCTCGGGGGAAAGAGGGAAGGGCTCCCCCACCGCGGCCCGGTTGGCCTGGGAGAGAGGCGTGGCGGCGTCCCACGTGGAGAGGAGGGCCTCGAACCGGCGGACCTCGGCCAACACCGCCTCGGACACCGCCAGGAGCCGGGCACGGGTGCCGGGGCCCTCGATGCGAAGGTCGAGGCGGGTTCCCATGAGGAAGGCGCTCCGGCTTACGGACGTCTCCGTCCCGGGGGAGCCGAGGGGCCGTCCCGCGCCACGCGACTCCTGCCCGGCCGCCCCTCCGGTCGTCGGTGCCAGACCCAGGGCGACCGCCACGGCCACGGCGGCGAAGCCTCGGTGTCGGGGTGGGTAGGGCCTGAGCACGGCGGTTCAGCGTGGGAGGACAGAAACAAAGTGCGGTTGAGACTCATTCTCAACACCTCGACAAGATTAGGCTCCCGAGGGTCCGGGATCAAGGCTCGGCTCCCGTGCCCGGGGGTGGGACGGGGGGCGTGTCGGGCAGTGTGGAGGCCGAAGCTCCTAGAGAGCCATCCCCGCCCGCAGCGACAGGTACACGCCGCCCCCGATGGTCTTCTCTCCGGTGGCCACCGCGCCGGTGACGCCCGCCTCCACGAAGAACCCCGCCTAAGTGGGCCCGGTGCGGTGGATCCAACCTGCTCCCAGGTACCCGGCCACGCCCGGGTCGGTGGACCGTCGCACCGGTCCCGAAGACTCCTGCACGGCCAGCAGGTCGAGGCCCACGTTGGTGTACCACCCGCTCCAGAGTGAGCCGCGCAGCCCTCGAAGACCCAGCGTCAGCGCCCGTTCGCCCCGGTCGGCCCCGTTGGGGGACTTGAAGGTCCCGAGCCGGTAAAGGGCCGCCGCGGCCCCCCAGGCCCACGATGACTCCGGGGTATCCCTATATACCTGGAGCGCGGCGCCGAGCCCACCCAGGGAGGGGCCGCCATCCTGGTCCAGCTTCCTGGAGAGCTGGGGCGACAAGAGAACGGTCCAATCCGCGTCCTGCCCAGCCGCCGGTGCCGCGAGGAAGCCCACGAGCATCGCCGTGAAGAACGGGGTCCGAGGGCGGACGCCACGCCGAGCGCGGGGCCGGTGCATTCTTTTGACTCTCTGGCGGGGGCGCCGGGAGGACCTCGGCGATGGGTCAGTCGTACCGGGCGCGGGCCTTCTGGCGCATCTCCTCCTCGAGCGCAGCCAGCTCCAGCTCATCGCGAAAGGCCAGACGGTCCGGTTCACCCATGTAGCGCTGGAGCGGATCGGGGGCCGGGAGGGAAAGGGGCTCCGGGGACGCCGGCTCGCCCTCCGGGGCGATGGCGGCCTCGTCCGACCCACCGGCCGCGATCCCGGTCGCGAGCTCCCGATCGAAGGACTCCAGGTCCCGGGCACCCTGGGTGGCATCGTCGTCGTCGCTGGCGTATACGATCCGGCCCAACTCGCGCCGCTCGAGACCCAGCGTCGATCGCAGGCGGTTCGCCGCCTGCATGGCATTTCGGAACTCGGGGAAGCGGAACCGGGGAGTTCCCGAGTCGGTGACCCCCACCTCCCCGTCGAACTCGGCCACCATCCGGTCCATGACCTTCTCGACGGACACGCTCACGTGCTGCGAGCCCTTGAGTCGCTCCTGGATCAGCGCCTTGGCCTCGTCCAGCCCCACGGGTGCGGCCTCTTCCCCGGCCAGCGAGGCCTTCGAGACCAACCCGAGCACAGCCTTCCGGACATTCCGGAGAGCGCGGCGGCCGTTCTCGCGCCACACGGACGGAAGCCTGAGGAGAGGCACCGCGAAGAAGGAGACGCTGAAGATCACCGGGATCCAGATGAGGCCCACTTCCGCCGCGGTCCCCCCGATGCCCAGGCGAGGGAAGATGAACCAGGGCGCCGTGGCGGCGGCCACGATGTTGAAGGCGTTGATGCCCACGATGGCCGCGTTGCTACCGGCGCTGTTGCCGGTGACCGGGAGCTTGGGCTCCAGTCGTTGCCACGCGGCGGGCGGCTCCCGGACCTCCACCTTGCCGTGTGCGCTCACCATCAGGGAAGGGAAGAGGTACACCAGGGTGCCGTCTTCCGTGACCTCCACGTCGCCGTCGTGCGCCACCATGAGGCGCGCCAGCTCCGACTCCGCCTCGTGGAGCCCGAGGCCGGTGGCCTGGACCAGGTCCACGGCGGACACGGCTCCCCTGCGAGATCGGATGAAGCGCAGATGGTCCCGGTCTCGCCGTTCCGGGGTCGTCTCCGGGCGGTCCGGACCGAACACGAACGCGAAGACCTTCTTGTAGAACGGCGGGCCTTTGCGGGCGCCACGACCGGTACGGTCGCCTCGGCGCTCCTCGTAGCGCTCTCCGTAGTATGGGCGTCCCCACCCCCAGTTGGGGGACCAGATCAGGTACCAGAACCAGAAGTTCGGAAAGTGGACGTGCCTTCCGCCCCTCCGCTCCCCGCCGCCCAAGCCTCCGCCGTCCCCGTCCCGGTTGTTGGCCAGGAGAGCCGCGATCATCAGGGCCACGAAGACGATGAAGTAGACCACCAGCATGGCCACGATCCAAAGCTTGAAGCCCGTCTTGAAGACGGACCACGCCCTCTCCTTCACCCGGGTCCAGAGCGGTACCCGATCCCGGCGAATGAGGGCGGGATCGAAGCGGTAGAGGATGTCGCCGCGTTCGCCGACCTCCAGGTGCCCCTCGTGCCACTCGAGCAGCGCTCGCAGCGAGGCTTCGGCCCGGGACTGCTCGAGTCCGGTGGCCGAAACGATGTCACCCACGGTGGCCCGGCCCTTCAGGCGGCGGAGCGCCTTCCGCACCGTGCCGGTATCCTCCATCTGCAAAACGGCCTGGGCCGTGCTCACATCGATCTCCTTCCCATCGGGTCCACTGGGGCTCACTGGGAGCCGGGCCCTTCTACCCCGGAGGTACGGCCCGGGGGTCCGTTCTCGTCATCTCGGCCCTCCCCGCGTCTCGCCGCCTCGGGGGAGCCCGCCCGACTCGGCTCGCCCTCCGCGGGGGTCGCTTACCCCCTTCCGGGCGTCTTCCACCCCTCGTGCCAGCAGGGGCAGGACGTTCCGGGCCGCCGACTCCCGGATCCGGTTGAGGATGGCCCGGGTGTCCGGTCCGGTTTCATCTCCTCCGGCGGTGTTGAACGCGGCGATGGCGCCCACCCCGGTGTCCGGATCGAAGAGGATGAAGGAGAAGAACGACCGCTGGCTCCCGGTGTGTCCCACCAGACCCATGTCCGGATACAGGAAGAAACCCAGCCCCATCCCTTCGTGCCCGAGCTCCATCTCCCGGATCGGAACCACCTCGCGCCACATCTCCATCAACGAGGACGGCGCCAGAACCGCGCTTTCCTCCGGCGCCTGCGCGTACCCGGTCAGGAAGCCGATCCAGCGGGCCAGATCGTCCACCGACGCGTTCATGCCTCCATTGGAGACGGTGATCCCGGTGTTGAAGTCACCGTTCGGTACCGGTGCGTTCGCCACGATCCGGTAGTTCTGCGAGCGGTGTCGCTCAAGGTGCCACGGCGTCGAATCGAAGTAGGCGGTGGTCATGCCCAGGGGACGGAAGAGGTTCTTCTCCACGTATGACTCGAAGACGTCCCCCGTCGCCGCCTCCAATGTGCGACCCAGGAAGACGATCCCTGGATTGGAATACTGGAAGCGCGAGCCCGGCTCGAACTCGATCTGGGTGTAGGGCATCATCGCCACCAGCTGGGACCACTCCGTGGGCTCCCACGGCTGCCACGCCTCGCCTCCGTCCCAGGGGAAGGTGGAAGACCGGAACCCCGCCGAGTGGGAAAGCAGGTGCCGGAGCGTCACGTCCTCCATGGTCCCGAACGGATTGTGCGCAACGCGGAGCTCGGGCACGAAGGCCACCGCGGGCTCGTCGAGGGTCACGAGCCCACGGTCACGGAGCTGCAGGATCGAGACGGCGGTAAAGGTCTTCGTGATGCTGGCCCAGTGGAACAGCGTGCCCTCATCCACCGGCCGACTCTCCTCCAGCACGGCCATCCCGTGATGGGCGCGAGCCACCACCTCACCGTTGCGTACCAGTGCCAGCGAGCTTCCCACGATGCCCTCGGCCTCCAGGAGCTCATGGTACTCCTGGACCAGGGCGTCCCAGGCTTCCCGGGCGTCACCCCCGAGGGTCTGGCCGTGGAGGCTCGGGGCCAGGGTGGGGGCGAGGACCGCCAGGAGGGCCAGCAAGCCGGCCACGGAGGCACGCCGTCGTCCGGCGGCGGGGGAGACACGGGATGGCATGTGCTTGGGGCAGGTCGGGGGAATCTTGCCGGTGTGGAGTGAGTACCCTACTTCCTAGACGCCATCCCGTGCCACCCTAGTCCCGTCATTCCCATGAAGCGAGCTCTCGTCATGTTCCTCTTCGCGGCCGTCGCCGCCTCCGGTGCTTCCGCCCAGGACAGTCATGCGGCCAAGGTCCGGCGCGTCCTGGAGACCACGCCCCTCATCGACGGCCACAACGACCTTCCGTGGGCCATCCGCGAGAGCGCCACGGCTCCCCGGGACGTGGAGGCGTACGACCTGCGCGGGACGGTTCCCGGGCACACGGACCTGGCGCGCCTCCGGGCCGGTGGAGTGGGCGGGCAGTTCTGGTCGGTCTACATCCCCTGCGATGCGGTGAGCGAGGGGGCCGCGCGGATCCAGCTCGAGCAGATCGACATCGCACGCCAGATCTTCCGCAAGTATCCCGACGCATTCGGCGAAGCGCTGTCCGCTTCGGAGGTGGAGGCGGAGTTCGGACGCGGGCGCATCGCCTCTCTCATGGGCATGGAAGGGGGGCACGCCATCGAGAACTCGCTGGGAGCGCTGCGAGCCTATTACGGCGCCGGGGTCCGATACCTGACCCTCACCCACGGGTGCAACACCGACTGGGCCGACTCGGGGACCGACGACCCGCGGCACGGCGGGCTCACGAACTTCGGGCGTGAGGTGATTGGAGAGATGAACCGGCTGGGGATGTTGGTGGATCTGTCCCACACGTCTCCCGAGACGATGCACGACGTGCTGGACGTGGCGGAGGCGCCGGTGATCTTCTCCCACTCGTCCGCGCGCGCGGTGACGGATCATCCCCGCAACGTCCCCGACGAGGTCCTGCGGCGGCTTCCCTCCAACGGGGGCGTAGTGATGTTCACCTTCGTACCCTCCTTCGTGAGCGACGCCGTGCGGACCTGGGAGGGGCCCGACGAGGACACCCCCCGGGCGACCCTGTCGGACGTGGCGGATCATATCGAGCACATCCGGAACGTAGCCGGCATCGACCACGTGGGGATCGGGGGGGACTTCGACGGAATCAGCAGCGTGGTCCAGGGGCTCGAGGACGTCTCGACCTACCCGGCGCTGCTCCAGGAGCTCTCCCGGCGCGGGTGGTCGGAAGACGATCTCCGGAAGCTGGTGGGGGAGAACGTGCTCCGCGTCATGCGCCAGGCTGAGGCGGCGGCGCGCGTCATCCAGCGGCAGCGCCCCCCGTCGACGGCCACGATCCAGGAGCTGGACGGGCCCATCAGCGACGCCGACGCGAAGGCGCAGGGTTGGACGGCCCACCCCCCGGCGTCCGCCGCGGACGCTACGGGCGCCGCTGGAGAAGCCGGCTCCGACACGGGAGGTCCGTCGCAGCCATGACTGGTCCGCTCTACTCCCGCCCGGGTTCCGAGGACCTGCCTTCGTACTATCACGGCTACGTCGAGCGGATCGGAGACGTCGACGAGATCCTCCCCGCGCTGGAGGAGAACGCCCGCTACCTCACCACCCTTCTCTCGGACCTCAGTCCGGAGCAGGAGACTCTTCGCTACGCCCCCGGAAAATGGTCGGTCCGTGAGGTGGTCGGCCACCTGGTGGATACCGAGCGGGTCTTCCAGTACCGGGCGCTCTGGTTCGCCCGCCGCGATTCCCAGCCGTTGCCCGGATACGACGAGAATCTGTGGGGTGAGGCCACCAACGCCGGCTCGCTCCCCCTGGAACGGCTCCTGGAGGAGTACCGAGCCGTCCGGCGCTCCACCGTCCTCCTGTTCGAGAACATGGGAAGCGAGGAGCTGACCCGGACGGGGGAGGCCAACGGGCAGCGCTTTCTGGTGGGCGCCCTGCCGTGGTTCCTGTTGGGCCACGAGCTCCACCATCGGGAGGTCCTCCGCGAGCGGTACGGCTTGTGACCCCCCAGAGGGTGGACCCCCGACGCCGGGACCGCGGGAAGGACGAGGGGTGGATTCGCACCTACATGGAACGTGCTCCCTGGGGTGTCCTGGCGCTGCCGGTCCCCGGTGGGCCTCCATACCTGAACAGCAATCTGTTCGTGTATCGCGGGGATCCCGACCGGATCTACCTCCATACCGCGCGGACCGGCGGCCTGCCGGACGCGCTGGCGGCCCCGGAGGGGGTCGAGGCCAGCTTCACCGCGGCGGCCATGGGGCGGCTCCTTCCCGCCGACGAGGCGCTGGAGTTCAGCGTGGAGTACAACGCCGTCGTGGTGACGGGGTGGTGCCGAACGGTGGCGGACGCCACGGAGTCCCAGGCGGCGCTCCAGGCGCTCCTGGACAAGTACGCGCCCCATCTGAAGCCGGACGTGGACTACCGCGGAATCGTTCCCGACGAGCTCCGGCGTACCGCGGTCTATCGACTGGACGTGGAGCGGTGGAGCGGGAAGGAGAAGGCGGTGGGCGAGCACCCGGGCGCCTTCGAGCTGGCGGGGGTGCCCCTCCCGTTCGAGGCGGCGACGGAGGAGGGTGGGGACTCCGCCTGATCAGTGACGCGGGGAGGCGTCGTCCCCCGCCACCAGGGACGCCGCCACGCGAGCCACCTCCTGTGCGTCGAGGGCGTGTGCGTCGGCGCCCGCCGCCTTCCAGACCCGGTCGCCTGCCACGAACGCCTGTCCGCCCACCAACACCGGGGTCCGCTCCAGCTCCGGGTCCTCCCGCAGGCTGTCGATGAGGCGTCGGAGCGATGGAAGGTGGATCTCGAGCGTCACGGACACCGCGAGGAGGTCCGGGCCCACCTGCCGCAGGTAGTGCATGGTCTCGACCACCGGCAGCTGGCTCCCCAGGAAGCGGACCGACCAACCGGCATTCCGCAGGACGTCGGCCACCATCCAGGCTCCGAACTCGTGGGTCTCGGTGGGAGCGGTGGTGACCACGACGAGCCGTCCGTCGTGCGCGGGGTGGTCCTCCGCAAGGGACGCCAGGATGCGGGAGACCAGTGCGGAGGCCAGGTGCTCCTGGGCGGCACTGATGCGGCCCTGCTCCCACCGGTACCCGATCTCGTACAGGGCCGGCTGGATGAGGTCCACGAAGACCTGGTCGAGGCTCGATCCGCCTTTCACCGCCCAACGAATGACGGCCCGAGCGCCGGGGGCATCCCCGGACAGGAGGGAGCCCACGAGCCGTTCCACCTCCTGCGAGAGGGGCGGGTCGCCCCCGTTCTCGCCGTGGGGATGCCAGTCTCCGGGGTGGTCGCGCATCCAGTCCCAGATGCGGGTGAGGGGGTGGGCACGCGTGCCCAGCTCCTCCTGCAACGCGTGGGACCAGAGCTCGGGGAGCGCCCGGAAATAGTCGTCCGGCAGCCCCCGGCTCCGATACCCGGCCAGGAGGCGGGGCAGGCCTTCGGCCAGCATCTCCGGTAGACCCAGTGTGTAGACGGAGCTCAGGAAGGCCCCAAGGTAGCGGTGCAGCTCCCGCACCGAAGACGACGTGGCGTCCCCCAGCAGCACCCCCAGGTCCGGCCTGCGGAAGAGGGTGGCGTCGACCCGCGCCACCAGCTCGGGTCGCGCCGACTCGAAGGAACGGGCGGATTCCAGCGGGACGGGCAGGAGAGCCCGGAGGTCGGAGTTCGGGTCCACAGGGCGGAGGGGCATGGGGCGAACCTATGCGAAGCCGTTACCTCTCAACAAGCATCTTTCCCCGACACACCCGTTATGAGGCCCCACTCAAAAGCCAGCCCTCGGCTTCTTCCCGGGAGCGGAACGGAGTAGCCCGGATGCCCCCCTGGGCCACGAAGGCAGTGCCCATCCGGAGCATGTCGTCCATGGTGGCGCCGGGCATCAGAATGGCGACGGGATCGAACCGTCCCGGGCGCGCGGCGAACAGCGAGGCGCACGCGGCCAGATCCGCGTCGGTTTTGTGGACCAGCGTGGCGGCGCCGGAAAGGTCCAGGAGGACTCGAGCTGGATTCGGAACGGCTCCGTTCTCCGCAGCCTCATCCAGGATCCGACCCAGCTCCGGGACGGTGAAGTCCCCGTCCACCGCGACGAGGAGGAGCGCCCCGACCTGACCGAAGTGAACCGGCATCTCAGCCTCCCTCCAACGAGGACCATTCGGCCCGGAGTGTGTCCAGCATGGCACCGAGGAAACTCCTCTGGGCTGCCTCGTCCCCCGTGAGCGGTCCCACGTGTGCCTCGACGCTCCCTGCCAGCCGGGAAAGGCGGGACCGAAGCTCCCCGGTCTCCCGTAGGAGGTCCCGGATCTCTATCGCCCGCGGGGACTGGTCCTCGGCGGACAACTCGCGGGCGGCGGCCCGAACCTCGTCGAAGAGCTCGGCAGCGACCAATGCCTGGCGTTGGAGTGCCCGGAGGTCCTCGGTCCACTGGACACGCACCTCCATGGGGACTGCATCCCGGGGGTCCGGGTGGACCCGGATCCCCGTCTCCGACGTGGCGTCGCCGGCACGGAGTCGCAGCGTGTAGTACCCCGGGAGCACCGGGGGACCCTGTGGACCGGCACGCTCCTCCCGCGGGTCGCCGATCTCGGAGCGTAGGTTCCACACCACGCGGTTCACCGCTCCCGGACGGATCGACCCCAGGGGGATCCGTGCCACGGGCTCGCCCACGGCGTCCGACACCTCCAGGGACACCGCTGCCCCATCGACGCCGGGTCCCACCCAGAAGTCGATGATGGCGCCCGCCGGGGGGTTCTCGCCGGTGAAGATCATGTCACCGGTGTGTCCCCTCTCGGAGCGGTACTGGATCTGCCACGCCTCCTCCGCCGTGAAGAGGTGCGCGGGGGTCGAAATGATCCCCGGAGTCAGCTCCTGCAATGCGTTGACGTTGTCAAGTATCCAGATTCCGCGGGAATGGGTTCCCAGCACCAGGTCGTTGTCCCGCGGATGGACCACAAGGTCGTTCACCGCCACCGTGGGCATGCCTCCGTCGAAGGCTACCCACGACTCCCCTCCGTCGAAGGAGAGGAACAGACCCAGCTCGGTTCCCAGGTAGACGAGATCCGGATTCCGTGGATCCTCCCGGAGCGTTCGGGCCACGCGCTCGGTGGGAAGGCCCCCGTCGATTCGAGTCCAGGTCGCGCCCCGGTCGTCGGAGCGCCACAGGTAGTTGTCGTAGTCGTCGTTCCGGTAGTTGTTGGCCACCAGGTAGACCCGACCGGGCACGTGCCGCGACGGCTCGATCCCGTTGATCCACGCGAGCCGGGGCAGGCCCGGAATCGCGTCGGCGACGTCCGTCCACTCCCTTCCGCCATCCAGCGAGACCAGCACCCGGCCATCGTCGGTCCCCACATACAGCTCCCCGGGTCGGAGCGGAGACTCCGCGATCTCACTGATGGTGGGCCAGTAGGGGATACCGTCGTCCAGGGAGAGGGTGAAGGAGTCGGGTCGCTGGTCCATGATCTCCAGCAGCCTGCGGTCCGTTCCGGTAGTGAGATCGCCCAGCGACTCCCAGTGATTCCCCCGATCACGGCTGACGAACAGCTCGTTCAAGCCGGCGTAGACCGTGTTCGGGTCGTGGGGCGAGAGGATGAACGGCCCATCCCAGTTCCCGGGGGCCATGGCGTTGCCCAACCGCTCCTCGGGATCCGACAGGTCGGGCCAGGTGGTCCAGTTGCGGCGCCCGCCGATGAAGCCCTCCGGCTGATTGGGCCGGATGTTGGTCCGCTGCCCGGTCACCATGTCCACCCGTGACAGCCCCAGGTACTGGGATTCGGTGTAAAGCGTCCGGTTGTCGGTGGTGTCGATGACGTTCTTGAATCCGTCCCCACCCCCCCACTTCACCCAGTCCTCGTTGAGGATCCCCTCCCGGCGCCAGGTCGCGCTGGGACCGCACCAGCTTCCGTTGTCCTGGAGGCCGCCGCAGATGCGGAAGGGCGTGGAGTTGTCCACTCCGATACGGTAGAACTGGCTGACCGGCAGGTGGGTGGCATACAGCCAGGTCACTCCCCGGTCCCAAGAGATCCCCAGGCCCCCGTCGTCCGCCTTCATGACGTGGCGGGAGTCGGCGGGGTCCACCCATACCAGCCGGTCGTCCCCGTGCAGCGACTGTCGCGGCACGGTGAAGCTCCGTCCCCCGTCGTCCGACCAGGAGTACGAATTCACCATGTAGATGCGCTGGTCATCGTTGGGATCCACGGTGATCTGGGAGGCGTACATGGGCCGGGGATTCCAGTCCGACATGTGCTCCCAGGTCTCTCCGCGATCCTCGGAACGGTAGATCCCCGCCTCCCGCTGCAGGTAGGCGGTGGAGGCGTTGTATCGCTCCCCCTGCTCGATGCTCACGTAGACGATGCGCGGGTCGCTGCGGTAGACGTCGATCCCGATTCTGCCCATGTCGCCGGTGGGGAGACCGTTGTCGATCCCGGCGTTGGTGAGCTTCCGCCAAGTGTCTCCGCCGTCCGTGCTCTTCCACAACGCGCTGCCCGGACCTCCGCCATGGAACCCGTAGGGCCGACGCCGCCGTTGGTAGGTGGCCGCATAGAGGACGCTGGGATCCTCCGGGTCCATGATCACGTCCACCGCCCCCGTGTTCTCGTCTCCGGCCAGGACGCGGGTCCAGCTCTCCCCCCCGTCCAGCGACCGGTACAGGCCCCGCTCCTCGCTGGGTCCCCACAGATGCCCCATGGCCGCCACGAACACCACGGCGGGATCATCGGGGTGGAGGATGATCCGGCCGATGTGTTTCGAGTCTCGTAGACCCATGTTGTGCCAGGTCTCCCCACCGTCGGTGGACCGGTACACCCCGTCCCCCCACGACGAGGATTGTCGAGACGCCCGTTCGCCGGTGCCCACCCAGACGACGCTGGTGTCGCGCTGGTGGACCACCACGTCCCCAACCGAGTGCGTAGCCTCGTCCTGGAAGACGGGTTGGAACGTCACCCCGCCGTTCACCGTCTTCCACACCCCCCCGGTGGCGGAGGCCGCGTAGAAGACGGCCACGTTGGACTCCACCACCGCCAGGTCCACGATCCGGCCACTCATGGTGGCGGGCCCGATGGTGCGTGGACGAAGTCCTTCCAGGTGGCTCGGCTCCATGGCCGTCTGGGCCGCCAGGGGGGGGAGCTGGAGAAAGCCGAGCGCGAGCGCGGTGAGGATGGTGCGGATGACCATGAAACCTCGCGGTGGAGCGTGGGCGTGAGGTGCGAAAGTCGGCCCGGCACGGGGAGGGTGCAAGGGCGCGAATCCGGGGGGAAGCGGACGTTTGGAGTCTGGGGTGACCGTGGCGTAGATTAGCGCGTCGCGCCTCCTCGCCGCTTCCGACCTCCAGTCCCGTTCCCATGCCGTCAGAGCCCGGTTCCACAGAACTTCGCGGTCTGGCCCGATCGATCCATGGGCTCTTCTCCGACGAGATGGCAGGCCGAGCCCCCGTGTCCGTCGATGAAGACGCGGGCGCGGACGGCGCCGGAGGCGATGTGGCGTGGGTGACCGAGGCGGCCGTGCGGCTCCCTGGGGACGTGGAAGGGCCGGACCCTCTGGTGGAGGCCGTCACGGAGTACCTCCGGGCGGCGCCGGAGGACCGATCGGGACTCCTGCAGGCGGTGAGGGACTCGGGGGTCGATGCCCGGGCTCGTCGGGCGGGAGCGGCCATGGCGGATGCCGCCGAGGCGCTCTCACGCTACTCCGGCGAGGACCCGGAGGTGCTCGAGGTGGCCCGGAACCTGGTGAATCCCGGAGCGGCCTCGCTCCTCGTGGGGCGAATCCTGGGCGCAGCGGGAGACAAGCCCAGGCGGGAAGAGCTCGTGGGAGTCCTCTCTCGACTCGGAGAGGAAGTGGAAGTGGCGGTGCTGGAGGCTCTCCGGCAGGAGGCCACGGACCCGGAAGCCGACCAGGGCGTCCGGCGGTCCCTGCTGGCGATGGTGGCCGCATTCGCCGATCAGGGATCCGACGTCCTGTCGCGCATGTTGAACGAACCCGACTGGCGCCTGGCGCGCAACGCCATCCACCTCCTCTCCGAGACGGGAGCCGACGACATCGTCCCACAGCTCACCGTGGCGCTGGGGCACTCGGATGGACGGGTGCGCAAGGAGGCTCTCCAATCCCTCGCCAGGCTGGGGGGCGAGGAGGCGGCCATCCTGGCGGTGGCGCAGCTGGAAGACCAGGAGCCCCAGGTTCGAGCCCAGGCGGTACGGACCGTGGGGGTTCTCCATGCGGAGCGAGGCCTTCGACCCCTGCTCTCGCTCCTGGACAATGAGGGCGAGCCCGAGGTGGTGCTGGAGGTCATCCGGGCCCTGGGGCAGCTGGGTGATCCGTCCGCGGTGATTCCCCTGGAGAAGCGCGCCGTCTCGGGCTTCTTCTCCCGCAGGCCCCAGGAGCTCCGCGTCGCGGCCTACCGCGCGCTGGGCGCCATCGGTACGCCCCACGCCATGCAGCTCATCGAGAAGGCGCGCGAGGACCGCGACCCCGAGGTCCGCCGCACGGCGGAAGCGGTTCTGAAGACTCAGGAGGGCTGACGTCCCGGGGACCGTCCCGGGTCTCCTTCAGACCTCGCCGAAGAGATGGGAGAGGGTGCGGCCCAGCATCCACAACTCCCGCGTCCACGCCACCGGGCCGTGGGGCCGGGGATCCCCCGCCGAGTGCGCGAAGAGCCGCGTCACGGTCACCTCCAGGCGCGGGGCCTGGACGCGGCGGGCGAGTCGTCCCAGTTCGCTGAAGGGAATCAGGTGATCGTTCCTGCCGTGAAGGAGGTAGGTGGGGAAGGGGATCACCAGTCGCTCGGGAAGGGCCAGCTCCGGGTCCGCCTCCTGGGCGGCGTCCGCCAGACGCCGAGCCCACAGGTCGGTCTCGTGGGAGGCCGCCAGGGGATCCCGCTCCGCACGAGGGGCGAAGAGCCGGAAGAGGTCCATCCACTCCTCGGCGACCTCGTTCGCCATGGACTCCTTCAAGGGGTCCAGCCTCCGGTCCCAGGAGTCGATGGTGTGGTCCCCCGCGTACGCGGCCAGGGCGCGAAAGGCGTCCGCCACCGGTCCGGCGGCTTCGAATCCCGGAATCCGGGTGAGGTAGTTCGCCGCCACGATCCATCGGCCATACGGGTCGGGACTCACGCGGTGCTCGACTCCGTCCAGGTGGTGGATTCCCGTCAGGAGAAAGCGCAGCGTCGACTCCAGGTCGCCGTAGCCGCCGAACGACGCCACGCAGGCCAGGCGATCCCGCACTTCGGGCTCCGCGGACACGCGAAGCGCCTGGGGTCCCCCGAACGAAAACCCCATGAGGCCCGGCTTCCCGGTCACCTCCGGATCGCCCTCCAGGAAGGCCAGGCCCGCCTTCACGGCGTCCAGGGTTCGGTCTGGAGCGAGGGTCAGCTCCACCCACTCGGGGACCTCCGGGACCAGCACCGTCGCGCCGGATTCGGCGATGGATCGGGCGAAGCGCATCAGGGTGGTGTGTCGCCTTCCGGTCCGGGTCATCCCGTGGAGGAGAATCCACGCCGGTCCCGGCGGAGCCCCCCGCCTGCGGTAGCGCGTGGCGTCCAGAGTCCCATGGGTAGTCTCGACCTCGACTTCGTCCTCTCCCAGCCTGGTCTCGGGGCGGGCCCACGCCCGAGCGAAGTGGATCGCTCTCAGTAGTCCAGAATCCATGCCCAACCATAGCACCACCGATGGGGGGACCGGCAGGTCCGGGGGTGCACCGGGGCCTTCGTCCCGTAGATTCCACCGCCATGGACGGAGATCGATTCTCTAGACGGGACTTCCTCCTCGCCCTGGGCGGAGGTGCCCTGGGGTGGCCTCGGGCGTTGTGCGCCATGGAGAGGCGATGGAGCGACCACGGGGGATCCCCGCAGGACTTCTGGGCGGACGTGCGAACGGAGTTCCTGATCCCCGCCGATCGCGTCTACCTGAACAACGGCACCCTCGGTCCCCAGCCGCGCGTGGTGGTTGAGGCCGTGGTGGAGCACACGCGCCAGGTGGCCGCCACCTTCCCGCCCCGGATCTCCTGGGACGAGCTCAAGGCCTCGCTGGCCGCAGCGCTCGGGGGGGATGCGGACGGGTTCGTAGTCCCCCGGAACACGACGGAGGCCATGAACGTGGTGGCCAACGGCCTGGACCTCGGGCCGGGGGACGAGGTGGTGACCACGGACCACGAGCACATCGGGGGGCTCTCCCCGTGGGAGCTGGTCACGACCCGTCGTGGGGCCCGACTGGTGATGGCGCGCCTGCCCCCGCCTCCCGCCGCGGGAGCCGCGCTGGCGGATGCCGTCTGGGAGCGTGTGGGCCCCCGGACGCGGGTGGTGAGCGTGTCACACGTCCTCTTCACGAACGGGGCGGTCCTGCCCGTGGACGACCTGGCGCGACGTTGCCGGGAGCGCGGCATCGTGTTCGTGGTGGACGGGGCCCACCCCCCCGGCCTGTTCCCCCTGGACGTGGGTGCTGTGGGCGCCGACTTCTACGCGTCCTCTCCACACAAGTGGCTCCTGGCGCCCCAGGGCACCGGGCTCCTTTGGATGGCGCCCCGGTGGCGGCAGCGACTCTGGCCCACCCTGGCGTCCGGGGATTGGGAGGTGGGTGGTGCCCAGCGGTTCAACCACGTGGGGACCCTGGACGAGTCTCGGCTGATGGGCCTCGTGGCCGCCCTGGAGTTCTATCGCACGGTGGGTCCCAACCGCATCTGGGACCGGGTGCGGGAGCTCCAGGCGCGCCTCCGGGCGGGCCTGGAGGTCATCCCGGGTGTGCAGCTCCGTTCTCCCCCCCTGGCGCACTCGGCGGGAATGGTGTCCTTTCGGCTCCACGGCGTGGACTCCCTGGCGCTTCAGCGTCATCTGGCCCAGGTGGCCCGGGTCCGAACCCGCGTCATCGGGGAGTACGAGCTGGGATGGATGCGGCTGTCCACGCACTATTACAACCAGCCGGGCGAGGTCGACCAGGTGCTGGAACTCCTCCATGAGGTGTCCCGGGAGGGGATCCCCGCGGCCGGTGGTCTGTAGAGATCCAGACGAATCTTCACACCACGGGACGGCATGCCCTCCGAAACCGAGTTCCGACCGCCCTACGGCCCGGCCGCCCTCGCGGCTCTGCTGATCTTCGGGCTGTACGCCCTCACCCTCGCTCCCACGACCGCGCTCTGGGACGCCAGCGAGTACATCACCACCGCGAACATCCTCGGGATCCCGCACCCCCCGGGTAACCCACTGTTCGTGATCCTCGGCCGGGCGTGGGTGCTCCTGCTGGCCCCCACCGGCCTGCCGGTGGCGGTGCGGGTGAACCTGTTCGCCGCCGCCACCAGCGCCGGCACGGTGTTCTTCTACTTCCTGGTGGCGCATCGCCTCCTGGTACCCGTGGTCCGGAATGGCCGCGTTGCCCTCGCGGGAGCGGGCGCCTCGGTCCTGCTGGCCGGTACGGCGTACACGGTGTGGAACCAGTCCACGGTGAACGAGAAGGTCTACACCCTCTCCGTGCTGATCATCGCCGCGGTCAGCTGGCTCGCCCTTCGTTGGCGTGACCGGCGGGAGGAGCCTGGGAGCGAGCGGTATCTTCTCGCCGCCGGCTACCTCGTGCTCCTGGGGAGCACCAACCACCTCATGTCGGTCCTCCCGCTTCCCGCATTGGGCCTCTTCATCCTGGCCACGGCCCCGGCGGTGCTCCTGGAGCGCAGGCTGTGGGTCCGGGCCGTTCCGCTGGTGCTCCTGGCCCTCTCGGTGAACCTCTTCCTTCCCATCCGGGCGGCGCAGGATCCGGTCATCAACGAGGGCGACCCCACCTGCGAGCCCGTCCGGGAGAACGTGAGCGGGATCGCCTCTTCGCTCCTCCTGGACAACCACCTCTGGCGCGTCGTGGACTCTTCGTGCGAGGCGCTGAGCTACAACCTGGCGCGTGAGCAGTACCAGAAGCCTCCCGTCACGCAGCGGATGGCTCCGTTCGGCGACCAGATGTTGAACTGGTACCAGTACTTCGACTGGCAGTGGTCCCGAGGGATCCATCCATCCGAGCTTCCGGGCACGCCCCGGACTCCCCTGACTCTGCTCTTCCTCGGTCTGGGGGGCTTGGGTCTATGGGTCGTGATCCGGTCCGACCGGCAGGCGGGCGTCTATCTGGGCGTGCTCACCGCCACGCTCACCGTGGGGCTGGTCTACTACCTGAACTTCAAGTACGGCTACTCCCTGGCGCCGGAGGTCACGGAGCGGGCTCTGCACGAGGTCCGGGAGCGGGACTATTTCTTCATCGCCGGATTCGGGCTCTGGGGGGTCTTGGCGGGGATCGGTCTGACCCGGGCCTGGACGGCACTGGCCTCGTCGAGCCGCGGTGAGCGGGGCCTGCTGATGGCGGCTCCGGTCCTGGTGGTGGCTCTCCTTCCCCTGGTCCTGAACTGGCGGTGGGCGTCGAGGGCCGGCGACTACGCCGCACGGGACTGGGCCTACAACTTCCTGGTCAGCGCGGAGCCGTACGCCATCCTGTTCACCAACGGGGACAACGACACCTTCCCGCTGTGGTACCTGCAGGACGTGGAGGACATTCGGAAGGACGTCACCGTCATCGTGGGACAGTACCTCTTTACAGACTGGTACCCGAAGCAGCTAGAGGAGATGACCCGGCCCGGAAACCAGCGCCTGTACGACCCCTCAGCGCCCGGGAGCGTCCATCCCGACCGCGCCGCTCCGACGCGCTCCATCACGGCTCTGGGGCACCCGGAGATGGACCAGATCCGGGGTGGTGTGCTGGGTCAGGCCCAGTCGGTTCCCTTTCCCGAGCTCACGGTCACCTTCCCCGAGGGGATGACCCTGAACCGCGGGAACTGGCTCGCCCTTCGGTTCATTCTGGACTCGTACGACGAGCGACCGATCTACTTCACCAGCGCGGCGGGCATGATGAGCGAGCTGGGACTCACGGACTTCGCCGTCCGGGAGGGTCTGCTCCATCGCCTCGATGTCCGCCCCGTAGAGCGAGAGCCCAGGCCGGGCCTTGTGCAGGGCACGCCGGGGTACGGAGGCGAGTGGTTCGACGTCCCCCGCTCTCTCCGCCTGTGGGAGGAAGTCTATACGTTCCGCGGCCTGCGGGACCGGGATGTATGGTTCGACCGGGCCACGCTGAATGTGCCGTGGCACTTCTACGCGCTCTCCCTCCAGCTCTCGGACGTCGCACGGCGCTATGGGATCGAGGACGAGCGCGTGACGGCGCTGGAGCAGGCCTCGGACGCGTTCGGAGTCGTGGCGGCGGGGGGCCGCCTGGGAAGCCCGCGGCAGGAATCCTCGCCCTAGTCCCCCCTGGCCTGTTGGATCACCGGCGCCAGGACCTGCTCCAGGGTCGGCTCTCCCTCCACCGCCAGATCGTACCGGACCCGGGTGTGCGGTAGGGGGATCCGGATCAGGCGCGCGAGGTCGATGGGGGTGCCGATGGCGACGGCCTCCACCCCCCCCTCGGCCGCCCGTGCGATGGTGGCTTCCAGGTCGGCGATCTGACGGTCGCCGTAGCCCATGGCGGGCAGGACCGCACCGAGGTCGGGGTAGCTCTCGAAGGTGTCCCGGAGCTCACCTTCCAGGAACGGCCGGGGGTCCACGATCTCCGCGGCGCCCGCGTCGCGGGCGCCCAGGGTACCGGCTCCGTACTTCATGCCGCCGTGGGTCAGGGTGGGACCGTCTTCCACCGCCAGCACGCGCTTGCCGGCAAGCAGCGCGGGCGCGTCCACCCGGATGGGCGAAGCCGCCCGGATGACGGTGGCCGCCGGATTGACTCGATTCACGTTGGCCAGGACTTCCTCGATCCAGGCGGGCTCGGCCGTCTCCACCTTGTTCACCAGGACGACGTCCGCCAACCGAAGGTTGGTCTCGCCCGGGTGGTACCGGAGCTCGTGCCCTGCCCGGTGGGGATCGACCAGGGTGATGTAGAGGTCTGCCCGGAAGAACGACAGGTCGTTGTTCCCTCCGTCCCAGAGGACCACGTCGGCCTCGGCTTCTGCTGCTCGCAGGATGGCCTCGTAGTCCACCCCGGCGAAGACGGGGGAGCCGTTGGCGATGTGCGGCTCGTATTCCTCTCGCTCCTCGATGGTCACGTGGGCGGCGGCCAGGTCCTCCTGCGACGCCAGTCGCTGAACGCGCTGAGCCACGAGGTCGCCGTAGGGCATGGGATGCCGGACCACGGCAACCCGGAGCCCGGCGTCCCGAAGGGCGTTGGCCACGGCGCGGCTCGTCTGGCTCTTTCCGGCCCCGGTCCGCGAGGCGCATACCGCCACCACCGGCTTCGTCGAGGCGAGCATGGACCGGGCCCCGCCACCGAGCTCGAAGTCGGGGCCGAGTGCGTTGACCCTGGAGGCCATGTGCATGACGTACTCGTGGGAGACGTCCGAGTAGGCGAAGACGCAGCGCGTGACCTCGAACTCCTCCACCAGCGACTCGAGCTGCTCCTCGGGGCGGATGGGGATCCCCTCGGGGTACCGGGGACCGGCGAGCTCCGCCGGGTAGCGGCGGTCCTCGATGTGGGGGATCTGCTGGGCGGTGAATGCCACGACCCGGGCATGGGGATGGTCGCGATAGACGGTATTGAAGACGTGGAAATCACGGCCTGCGGCGCCAAGGATCAGGACGCGCTCGTCACTCATGGGCTTCTCCGGAGCTCGATACAGGGTGCTCATTCAAAGTGGTTGCAGTGGCGACGGCCGGGCTGTCGGGAGAACCCCGAGTTTCGGCCCGGAGGATCCCGGGAGTAGGGCACATCCCCACATCGACGGACCACCTCCCCCCGACTGCGGTTGGCCCGGCTCGCGGCGTACTGTGGGTCAGGAATCCACTCCATCTTGGAGGCGTCATGACCGAAGAACGTCGCCGCTTGATCCAGGAGGGCTTCGTCGCTGGCCTCCTGGGTTATGGGGCCGTGGTGGTCCTCTTCGGGATCCTCAACCTCGCCGCCGGGGAGTCGCCGTTTCACACGGCGTCTCTGCTGGGATCCGCTCTGCTGGGATCCTCGCTGGACCAGGCAGGCGCGTTGGGACCCGTCCTGGCCTACAACGGCTTGCACCTCGTGGTGTCCGTCCTCCTTGGGACCGCCGCCGCCTTCCTGGCCAGCCGTGCCGAGTTGGATCACGATCTGGGGTCTGGTGTGATCTTCGGTCTGCTGGCCCTGGGGGGATGGATCCCCATCTTCTTCGGTGCCATCACCGTGGAATACCTCCATGCGCTCAGTTGGGTGGAAGTGGTTGCCGGAAGCGTGGTAGGCGCCGGCGCCATCCTCGCCTACATCGGCCGCACACACTGGAGCCTGGTGCAGGCGCTCTTCGAGGAAGCGCAGGTCTGAGGCCCGGCTTCGGTCGAGGCACGTAAGGGCCCCGGGCCCCCTCATGGGGCCTGGGGCCTTCTTGTACATGCGGGCTCCCGGCGCGGCCTTCGCTTCGGTCCCGGTCCGAACGGGAACCCCAACGTGCCCAAGGGGTGCAACCCGGCACCTCCGCTCCGCCGCTTCGACGCGCTCCAACCCCGGCCCACGTGGACTCCAAGCTCAGTAGCGCCGAGATCCTCCGGTACGCCCGGCACCTCGTTCTGCCGGAGGTGGGTCCCGCCGGCCAGGAGCGCCTCAAAGGAGCGCGGGTCCTGGTGGTGGGCGCCGGCGGCCTCGGGTCGCCGGTGGCCCTGTACCTGGCCGCTGCCGGAGTGGGAACTCTGGGGCTGGTGGAGTTCGACGAGGTGGACCTTTCCAACCTCCAGCGGCAGGTCCTGCATGGGACCTCGGGTGTGGGTCGCCCCAAGCTCGATTCCGCCATCGACCGGCTTCGGGAGATCAATCCCCACGTGTCGGTGGAGCCGTACCCGGTCCGCCTCACCGCAGAGAACGCGCTGGACATCTTCCGGCGGTACCAGGTCGTGGTGGATGGATCGGACAACTTCCCCACGCGGTACCTGGTGAACGATGCGTGCGTGCTCCTCGGGATTCCGTGCGTGTACGGGTCCATCCTCCGGTGGGAGGGGCAGGTCTCGCTCTTCTCTACGCCGGAAGGACCCTGTTACCGGTGCCTCTTTCGGGAGCCGCCACCCCCGGACCTGGTTCCCTCGTGCGCCGAGGCGGGAGTCTTCGGCGCTCTTCCCGGCGTCATCGGGTCGTTCCAGGCCCTGGAGGCCATCAAGTGGATCCTGGGCGTCGGGGACTCCCTGGCGGGGCGGCTTCTTCTCTTCGACGGCCTCGGCGCCGCATGGCGAGAAGTGGAGGTGCGCCGCGATCCCGCCTGTCCGGTTTGCGGCGACGAGCCCACCGTCACGGCGTTGGTGGACTACGAGGAGTTCTGCGGCCTCGCTCCCGAGGACGTGGTGGACCTCCGGGGCCAAGGGGACTTCCCCCACGCCGTCTCCCCGGGAGAGCTGGCCGAGATGCTTCAGGGGGAGGCGCCGCCGCTGGTGGTGGACGTCCGGGAGGTGTGGGAATGGCGGGAGGGCAACCTCTCCGACCGCGGGGCGCTGCATGTCCCTTTGGCGGAGCTGACCGCGTCCCTGGAACGGCTTCCCCGGGACCGGCCGTTGGTCTTCGTCTGCTCGGTGGGATCCCGAAGCGCCGGCGCGGCTCAGTTCGTTCGCGATCAGGGCTTCGACCAGGCCGCGAACCTCACCGGTGGCCTCGCCGCATGGGCCAGAGAGGTCCAGCCCGGTCTCACCGTGGTGTGACCAGTCCTTCCCTCGGCTCGGGATAGGACGACCCGGCGGACACGACGACGGGGAGGGGGAGGCGAGAACGCCTCCCCCTCCCCGTTTCCGCCTGCTGCACCGGAACCGAGATCGTCCGCGGTCAGTCCAGATCCGCTCCGTCCTGGGTGACGGTCCCGTCGGCGCGGGGGTCCCCGAGGTGGACGTTGAGCCAGGCGGTCCACCGGGCCCAGAGGTCCAGCAGGGTCTCCCTGGTGGCCGGCCCGTGGTCCTCGAACGGGTAGAGGTACATGGCCGCGTCCTTCCCGAGGCCGTTCAGGGCGTGGAAGAGCCGCGGGGAATGCACCGGGTCCGTTCCCACGTTCTGGTCGTGAAGCCCATGGTACAGGAGCACGGCCCCCGTGAGCTCGTCGGCGAACATGAAGGGGGACATCCCGAGGTAGACGTCCTTCGCGTCCCAGAAGATGCGCCGTTCACTCTGGAACCGGAGCGGGGTGAAGGTCCGGTTGTAGTTCCCGTCCCCGGCGATGCCCGCCTTGAAGAAGGGGGTGTGGACCATGGCGTTGAGGGTGGAGAACGCGCCGTAGGAGTGACCTCCCAGCCCCAGCCGTCCCCGGTCGATGATCTCCCGGGCGTCCAGGGAGTCGATCACGGCCGCCAGGTTGTTCCGGAGGTCGTGCTCGTAGTTGTTGTTCATCTGCCCCTCGTCACCCACGATGGGCGCGTCGGGCTCCACCACGGCATATCCCAGCCGAACCAGGTACTCGATGCTCCGGGTGCCGAAATTCTGGAAGGCGTTCTTGTTGAAGGTCCGCCCGCGCTCGTCGTAGTTCTCCTGGTCGGTGTATTCCCGGGGATAGAACCAGAACATGGCCGGAAGACGGGTCCCTTCCTGGTAGCCCTGGGGAAGGGTCACGTTCACCAGGAAGCGGAATCCGTCCGGGCGCTCCACGACGAATCGCTCCTTCGGGGCGCTGGTGAGGTCGGGGGTGTAGTCCGTGTTCCGTGTCAGCTGCACGGCGTCGCCTTCGGCAACCCGGAAGTACTGCGGCACCTGGGTGGGAGACTCCCGAGACACCACGAACTCTCCGGCGTCCACATCCAGGATGGCCGAGAGCGCCTCGTACATGCCGTCGTTCTCGCCCTGGAAGATCCGCTCCTTCTCCCCGGTCCGAATGGCCACCCGGTCGAGGAAGCTGACAGGCGCCTCCTCCATGGGGTCTTCGGAGTACTGGTTCCCGTAGAGGAAGGCGTGCTCACCGTCGGCCGAGACCAGGACGGTTCCGCTGCTTCCCCCGCCTCCCCGGAAAAACCCGCCCCTTGGAAGGGAGCCCCCGTACATGACCAGGCTTCCGGGATCCTCGTAGAAGTCGTCCCGGTCGTGCCGGAACAGGGTGTGGCGGGTCTCCGGATCGTCCAGGAAGACCGCGAACTCGTGGGTGCTGGAACCCCGGCTCTCCGCGGCGAAGAGGACGGTGTAGTCCGGTGAGAACCGGTGGGTGCTCATGCGCGAGTCGTTCTCGTAGATCACTTCCACCGAGGTCTCGTCGAAGGGCGGGAACCACCGCATCACGCGGTCCTTCCGCCCGTTCCGGCCCTGTCCTTCTTCTTCCTCCTCCTGGTCGGCGGCGGCCTCGTCTTCCTCCGGGGCGGGCTCCATCTGGAGGAACGTCAATCCCTGTCCGTCCTCCCTCCAGGCCACCTGTCGCTTGTCCGCCTCCTCCTCATTTCCACCGACTCCGGGGGCGGTGGGGAGGTTTCCGTCGATCCCGACGCTCATCTCCCGCTCGCTCACCTGCGCAAGCACGTTCCCGTCCCGATCCCAGATCTCCGTGACGCGCCCGAAGCTGCTCACCGGAACGATGTAGCTGAAGGGCATCACCATGCGCTCCACCATCACGTGCTGTCCGTCGGGCGCGAAGTCGGCTTCCCAGATCATGGCCGGGTCCCCGATGCGCGTCACCCGGCGGTTCTCGACGTTGATGGTCGCCAGCTGACCGGTGGCGTGCCACTCCAGGAGCGCCTCGTCGTGAGGTGTCGCCATGAGAGAGGCGTACGTGCGAAGCATGTTCTCCCCTTCCATGGTCTGCTTCACCTGGGGACCCATGGGAACCCGGGGAGGTTGGGGTCGAGACGGCCGGCCTTCGGGAATCAGCACGGTGCTGATCTCCTGCCCGTCGGACGTCCACTGGACGTCGGTCACCAGCGTTGCCAGGACCGGTGTCCGGGTGATCTGCCGCGACCGACCCGTGGCCGCGTCGGCGACGTAGAGGTGCGTGTCGTCGTCCCTATGAGCGAAGAACGCGACTTGAGACCCATCGGGGGACCAGGTCGCGCCCGAGACCCGGGCCCCGTTGGGGACCTGGACATCGACCCGGGCGCCATCCCGGGAGGAGATCAGGGCGAGCCCCGCGGCGCTCCGGATCGTCAGGTTCCGGTGGCGGTTCGCCTGGAAGTCGATGAAGAGCCCCCCGAGCTCGTCGAAGGGCCGCGAGAAGCGATCCATGGTCACCGGGCCGTCGCCGATCTCCTGGGCGAACCACGCTCCGTCCGGGCTGGGGCTGGTGAGACTGGCGTTGAGGTAACGCGGAGCCAGCACCGCCTCGGCGATGGACTCCGGCGGCCGTACCCAATCCTTGGCTGCCAGGACCGCCTCCGGATCCCAGTCGCTGCCTGTCTGGGCGCGCACCTGCCCGGGGAGCAGGGCCAGGGCCAGGAGGACAATGGTGCCGAGTCGGGCTGGCTGGGAACGCAGAATCTCTGAACGGGACATCTCGAGCTCCTTCCGGGAAGAGATCGCGGGAAGATCGTTACCCGCCGGACACGGAAGCACGGCGTTCCGTTGGGCGGATCCCCGTGATTCTCGGGCCGGCGATGCTCGTTCGCCAGGGGAGGCGAGCGCCCGGTGGGGTCCTTGGGTGTCGAGGGGTGGATTCCAGCGCCGACTCGGGGGTATTCTCCTGTACGGCTGCCCCCCCGGCGACCCGCTCCTCCTCTCCACCGCCGTCGGAACCCATGAGCGATCTGCTGGCCGCACGTTCGCAGATGGCCGTCTCCCTGGCCTTCCACATCGTCTTCGCGGCGGTGGGAGTGGGCTTGCCGGTGCTCATCCTCATCTCCCAGGGGCTCTGGCTGCGGACCCGGGATCCCGTGTACCTGCGCCTCACTCGCGCCTGGGCCAAGGGGCTCGCGGTCCTCTTCGCCGTGGGAGCCGTCTCCGGGACCGTGCTCTCTTTCGAGCTGGGGTTGCTCTGGCCGGAGTTCATGCGCGTGGCCGGTCCCCTGGTGGGAATGCCCTTCTCGCTGGAGGGCTTCGCATTCTTCACCGAAGCCATCTTCCTGGGGATCTTCCTGTACGGCTGGGACCGGATCTCGGAGAGGGCGCACTACGCGGCCGCGGTGGTGGTGGCGGTCAGTGGCGCGCTCTCCGCCCTGTTCGTCCTGAGCGTGAACGGCTGGATGAACGCCCCCACTGGGTATCTCCCGGGTGAGGGAGCCAGCGGGATCGACCCCATCGCCGCCATGACGAACCCGTTCTGGATCGCCAACACGGTCCACATGGTGCTGGCGGCGTACATATGTACCGCCTTCGGGGCCGGCACCATCCACGCGTGGCGACTGCTCCGGGACCCCGACAGTCGGTTCCACCAGCAGGCACTGAAGATCGTCGTGGCCTTCGGCGCCGCTGTGGCCCTGCTGCAGCCTCTGAGCGGAGACGTCAGCGCTCGAGTGGTGGCGGAGAAGCAGCCCGCGAAACTTGCCGCCATGGAGGCCCATTTCGAGACGGGGCCCTGTGCTCCCCTCCTCATCGGCGGAATTCCGGACGAGGCCGCCCAGCGGGTTCGCTTCGGGCTGGAGATTCCCTGCGGCCTGAGCCTCCTTGTGGGTCACGACCCCAACCACGTGGTGACCGGGCTGAACGACATCCCGGCGGATGAGAGGCCGCCCGTGCTGCCCGTGCACTTGGCCTTCCAGGTCATGGTCGGCATCGGAAGCCTCCTGGCGGTCCTTGGCGCATGGGGCCTCCTGAGCATGCTCAGGAGGCACCCCCTGTGGAGCCATCGGTGGTACCTCGTGTCGCTCATCGCGGCGGGGCCACTGGCCTTCCTGGCCATGCAGGCGGGATGGGTGGTGACAGAGGTGGGCCGGCAACCGTGGATCATCTACGGGTACATGCGCACCGCCGATGCGGTGACCCCCATGCCCGGGCTGGTGGTGCCGTTCACCACCTTCACCCTCCTGTACGTGTTCCTCTCCGTCCTCGTCGTGGCGCTCCTCGTGAAGTTGGCTCGTTCCGAGGACCACGGAGAGGGAGAGGACGGGAGTAGGGGTGGTGATCACGCCTCCGTCCCCGGGACTGCGGGAGCCACCGGAGGTGCGTCATGAGTCTCGAGGTGATCCTGGCCGGGGTGATCCTCGTGGCCCTCATCGTCTACGCGCTCCTGGGCGGCGCGGACTTCGGTGGAGGCGTGTGGGACCTGTTCGCCTGGGGGCCGCGGGCGCGGGACCAGCGGGAGACCATCGCGCGCGCAATCGGTCCCATCTGGGAGGCCAACCACGTGTGGATGATCGTGGCGGTGGTGGTCCTCTTCTCCGCGTTTCCGCCCGCGTTCGCGGTCATCATGACTGCGCTGCACATCCCGGTCACGTTGATGTTGGTGGGAATCGTCCTCCGTGGCTCCTCGTTCGTGTTCCGGAAGCTCTCCCCGGAGGGTGAGGCGGGGGCGTCCCCCTGGCAGCGGGTCTTCGCCGTGAGCAGCATCATCACGCCGGTCATGCTGGGGGTGGTGCTGGGCGCCATCACCACCTCGGCCATCGGCTACGAGGACGGGGTCGTCACCGGGGGGTTCGTGGCACCGTGGCTCGCGCCGTTCCCGTGGGTGGTGGGGGCCTTCGCACTGGCGCTCTTCGCGTTCCTGGCGGCGGTCTACCTGACCCTGGAGACCACGGACGCCGCGCTCCAGGACGACTTCCGGTTGCGGGCCCTGTGGAGCGCGGTGGTGGTGGCCGTGGCGGGAGGCGTAGCGCTCGTCATGGCTCCGGGCGCGGCCCCGGAGGTGGCGACCCATCTGGCCGAGAGCCGGGTCGGGTGGCTCATGTTGGGGGTCGGGGGGCTGTCCCTGGTGGGGGGCGTAGGCTCCCTCTTGCGACGGCGCTACATCGTGGCCCGGGTCCTGGCCGGGTCACTGGTGGTGGTGGTCCTGGCGGGTTGGGGGCTGGGGATGGACCCCTGGCTGGTGGCGGGTGCGCTCACGATCCGGGAGAGCGCCGCGCCACCCGTCACGCTCCGCCTGGTCCTGTGGATCCTCGGCCTGGGGACCGTCGTCCTGGTCCCCGCGTTCGCCTATCTGTACCTGACTTTCAAGCGACAGGTGCTCTTTCCCCGGGGCTAGGCCGGGACGGCAGGGGCGTCAGTACCCGGCCAGCTCCAGCATGGCCTCAAGAACCCTCGGGGTCTGGGGCAGGATGACCTCCTCCAGCTGCGGCGCGTACGCGACCCACGTGTCCATGGCTCCCACACGACGTACCGGACCGTCCAGATAGGGGAACAGATCGTCCGCGATGCGCGCGGCGATCTCGGCGCCGAACCCGAACGATACCGCGTCCTCGTGTGTCACCAGGACCTTATTGGTCTTCTTCACGGACCGGGCGATGGTGTCCATGTCGAGGGGCCAGATGGTCCGAAGGTCGATGACCTCCGCCGAGATCCCATGCTGGTCCTGCGCCTGTTTGGCCGCGTCCAGGGTCCGCTTCACCAGGGCTCCGCAGGTCACGACGGTGAGGTCCGAGCCCTCTCGGACCACCTTCGCCTTCCCCAGGGGGATCATGAAGTCCCTACCCGGATTTCGGCCCTTGTTGTAGACCTGCCGGTACAGGTGCTTGTGCTCCAGGAACAGCACCGGGTCCTCGCACCGCATGGCCGTCCGCAGGAGCCCGTTGGCGTCTTCGGCGTTGGAGGGCATGACCACGTGCAGGCCCGGACAGTGCGCGAACAGGGATGCGCCGGTCTGGGAGTGGTAGATGGCGCCGCCCTTCAGGTAGCCTCCGTAGGTGGTACGAACCACCACCGGAGCGCTGAACCCGTTGTTCGACCGGTAGCGAAGGGTCGCGAGCTCATTCCGGATCTGCTGCATCGCGGGCCAGATGTAGTCGAAGAACTGGATCTCCACCACCGGCCGCATGCCACGCACCGCCATCCCGATGGCCCGGCCCACGATGTTGGCCTCGGCCAAAGGGGAATTGTAGACGCGGTCGCCACCGAAGCGTGCTTGCAGCCCATGGGTGACCTTGAACACGCCGCCCTTCCCCTTCACCTCGTCCAGGACCTCCTCCCGCGAGGCGTCTGCCACGTCCTCCCCGAAAACCACGATCCGGGGGTCCCGCTCCATCTCGTCCCTCATGCAGGCGTTCAGGAGGTCCACCATGGTGAGCGTGCGGTCCTCCGCATACTCCGGCGCGTCTTCGCTGTCGAAGGCCGGGCTCGTGGGATCCACCTCCTCGGAGAAGAGGTGCCGCATGGCGGTCTCGGGCTCCGGCTGGTCGTGGGAGAGCGCCTCGTCGGCCGCATCCGACACGGCCTGTCGCGCCTCCGCCTCCAAGGCGTCGAGCTCCTCTTCGGTTGCGAAGCTCTGCCCGAGAATCAGGGCTCGGGTCCGGGTCAGGCAATCCCGCTCCTTCTGGGCGTCGATCTCGGCCGCCGTCCGGTACATCCGCTCGTCATCGGACATGGAGTGGGAGTAGGGACGGGTGCAGTGCGCGTGAAGGAGCGCGGGTCCCTTTCGGGCACGGCAGTGGGCCACCAGCTCCCCCGCGGTGCGATAGGTGTCCACCACGTCGGTGCCGTCGCACTCCCGGATCAGCAGATCCGGAAAGCCCTGCACCAGCTTCGAGACGCTTCCACCGGCCGTCTGCACTTCCACCGGAACGGAGATGGCGTACCCGTTGTCCTCCACGATGAACAGGACCGGTAGCTTCAGGTTGGAGGCGGTGTTGAGCGCCTCCCAGAACTCACCTTCGGAGGTGGTGCCGTCTCCCGTGGTGCAGACCACCAGCTCGTCCTCGTGGAAGCTCCCGACGTGCTCCTGGAGCTCGGGAATGCGGAGGGCGCGGAGCCCCGCCTCGGCCGACCCCACCGCCTGCAGGAACTGCGTCCCAGTGGGGGAGGACGTGCTCATGATGTTGTAGCGCGGGTCCCCGTAGTGACCCGGCATCTGCCGGCCCCCGGACGAGGGGTCGTCCTCTGCGCCCACCGCCTGAAGGAGATGGTCCAGCGGCGTCTGGCCGAGGGCCAGCGCGAAGGCACGGTCCCGATAATAGAAGTAGAACCAGTCCTTCCCGGGCCGAGTGTGTTCCGCAACCGCCACCCCGATGGCCTCGTGCCCGGCGCCCGAAATCTGGAAGAAGATCTTGTTCTGCCGCTTCAGGCTGATCTCCCGGTCGTCCACGGCCCGGGCCGTGATCATGGTGCGGTAGAAGCGGAGGAGCTGCTCGGCACTCAGGCCGGCCAGGTCCGGGGCCTCGGTCTCGTGTCGGGTCTCGGTGGCCATGGCGGGAATGTCTGGTTCAACGGGGACGGACTGGGAGGCGCACACTCCCGCCCACCTGGGGAAACCTGAAAAAATAGCCCAAGCCCCCTGGGCCGCCAACCGGAGTGGGGTAGGGCTGCACCACGACTCGGGGCCGGGCGGTGCCCGGGGTCCGCGGTGGGGACAGGTTCATCCGACCGTGTCCCGCCCGGGCGTCGGCGATCCCTCCGCGCCCCCCCGGGCGTCACGGCCGGCTTTCGAGAGGGGCCACCTCGGCGGGAGGGTTCAGGCGAGCGCCCGCATCGCCTCGGCCAACGCCTCGGGGGAGGTCACCGGGGCCCGACACGCGAAGTCACGACACACCCACGCCGATGGGCGGCCCTCCACCGTGCCTCGCCCTTCGAACAGGGGGGACTCCGGGAGCTTTCCCTCGGCGGGATCTCCACCGGCCACGATCCGGTTGGGGTGCCACTCCCGGTGCGCCCGGGCCAGGAGGGAACGGGTGCCGGGGTGTGCCTCCGGACCCAGGATCGCCACCTCCAGCGGAGGGGTGCTCCCACGGACCACCTGGGCGAGGAGCCGCCCGAAGCCCCCCGGAAAGCGCTCCATCGCCCCTGCCTCTCTCGACAGGATCCGCTCGGCCGCATCCGTCCATTCCGGCAGGTTCAGGAACGCGCCACCGCGCAGGAGGAGCTCGGCTGCCTGTGAGGTGCCCGACGGGGTGGCGTTGTCCATGAGGTCCCGCGGTCGCGTGATCACCTCGCCGAAGTTCGCCGGCGCGTCGTAGAACACCCCCTCCTCCTCTCCCTGGAACCGCTGGAGGATCTGGCTTCCGGCCCACCGGACGTGACGGAGCCACTCCGGGTCCAGCGTCGCCTCGTGAAGCGACAGGCAGGCGTTTCCCACCGCGCTCCAATCTTCCAGGAAGGCCGGGATCTTCCCCATGCCACGGGTCCAGATCCGGAGCAGCCCATCGGGCGACGCCATTTCGGAGAGGATGAAGCGCCCCCCGGCTACCGCGGCCTCCAGGAAGTCCCCACGTCCCAGGGCCACCCCGGCCTCGGCCAGCGCCCGGACCGCGAACGCGCTCCATGAGCAGATGACCTTCTCGTCCCTGAAGGGGGCTTCCCTGCGCTGCCGGGCCTCCAGGAGCGCCGCTCGCACGGGGGCGAGCCGGGCCAAGAGCGCCTGCGGGGCGATCCCCTCGCTCCCGGCCACCGCCTGGACGCCGTGCGGAAGGTGAAGGATGCTTCGCCCCTCGAAGTTCCCCTGCTCGGTGACATCGTGAAGGCGCATGAACAGCCGCACAGCCGCCGGATCGCACCCGCGAGCCGTGGCCTCTTCCATGACCTGGCTCGGAGTCCAGAGGTAGAAGAGGCCCTCCTCCCCCTCCGAGTCGGCATCCCGGGCGGCGTAGAATCCTCCCCGGGGGTCCCGGAGGTCCGCCAGGACGTATTCCAGCGTCTCCTCGCAGACCTCGCGCAGGTCCTCCTCGCCGGTGACGCGCCACGCGTCCAGGTACAGGCGGGCCAGGAGCGCATTGTCGTAGAGCATCTTCTCGAAGTGGGGCACCAGCCACTGGGCGTCCACCGAATAGCGATGGAACCCGCCCCCCAGGTGATCGCGAATCCCCCCGCGGGCCATGGCCCGGAGCGTGTGGACCACCATCTCCAACGCCTGTGGCTCCCCGCTGGACACGGCGTGGGCCAGGAGGAACTCAAGCGTCACCGGCTGTGGGAACTTGGGCGCGCCTCCGAAGCCTCCGTGAGCCGGGTCGAAGCGGGACGCCAGGTGTCGGAAGGCGTGGGCGGAGAGCTGGGGTCCGGGCACGGCCCCCGTCTGGAACCTGCCGGATCCAGGGTCCGCTTCCCGGGCGCTCTTCTCGATGGCCGCCAGAAGGTGCCCGGCGTTCTCCAGCACGTTGTCGCGACGGTTCTTCCACGCGTCGGCGACGGCGGCCAGCACCTGGGTGAAGGCGGGCATTCCGTGTCGAGGCCTGGGCGGAAAGTAGGTGCCCCCGTAGAAGGGCTTGCCGTCGGGGGTGAGGAAGGCGGTGAGGGGCCAGCCCCCTTGACCCGTGAGCGCCTGCACGGCCCGCATGTAGATCCCGTCCAAGTCGGGGCGTTCCTCCCTGTCCACCTTCACGTTCACGAACTCACGGTTCATGACCTCCGCGGTGGAGGGGTCCGAGAAAGACTCGTGCTCCATGACGTGACACCAGTGACACGCGGAATAGCCCACGGAGAGCAGGATGGGACAGTCGCGTTCACGGGCCAGGTCCAGCGCCTCTCGGCCCCACGGATACCAGTCCACCGGGTTGTGGGCGTGCTGCTGCAGGTACGGGGAACTCTCGTTCGCCAGGCGGTTCGGCATGGCCGGGGAGGGCGTGGGCGGTCAGTCGGTGGCCGGAGCCAGCTCGTCCAGGGAGAAGTCCCGGGCCTCGGATTCCCCGTCCAGGAGGACCCCGTAGCGCTCTGGACGGTAATCATCCAGGGATACCACGGTCCCCTGGAGCCCAACGAGGCGTGTATCCATGGGAAGCCGACCCTGTCGGACCATCACGCGAGTACCCTGGGGATAGACCGGTGCATGAAGGGTCATGCCGAGATCTCCTGAAAAAAGTGCATTGTTCGGCCATAGTCTCGGGCATACCTTAACGGAATAATCAGATGTTTCCCAATCACCCCGCTGGCAGCTCGTCTTGATTCGAACCGCCCTGGCGCTCGCGCTCCGGAAACCCTGGAGGATCCCAGCCCTCCTGGCGTTGGGTTGGGCCTATCGGGCGCGGGGATGGTATCGGCGTCCGCCCTTCCTTCCCCTGCCGCCCCGTGGGTACGTGCGTTGGCGGAACGAGACCGCGTACGGTGATGCGGACGCGGTTCCACCTCTGGACGAGTTCGACCGATTCGTGCGGTGGAGTGCCCGGATGCGGTCCTGGATGAGAGGATAGAGCCATGGGCAAAGTGATTCTCTTCCTGATCGCGGCTTTGGCGGCAGCCCTGTACTTCGACGGCTCCCGCACATGGCTGTTCGAGAGAGGGAAGCCCTTCCTGGATCCCTACTTCGTCATGGCGACCCGGTCGGAGATGGATCAGATCGCCCAGGATCTACAGCTTTTCGAGCGAGAGAACTTCGGACGGCTTCCGGAACGGCGGACCTTCGACGGTTGGCTCGAGCGGCAGTACTCCGGCGGGGCCGGCATGGATTCGTGGGGAAACGCGTACGAGTACACGCTGGCTCGCGATAGCTTCCACATCCGGAGCCCCGGACCGGACAAGCTGCGGGCCACCGAGGACGACATCGTCGAGTCTCGGCCCCGGACCGGGTCCGGGACCAACTGAGGAACGGGGGCACGCTCCCCCTCCCAGTCCCCGCCTTCAGCGACGCCCCCTGGGATGCACGAATTCGGGTTGATCCTCTCCCAGATCCTGGACAGCTGGGGCCCCTGGGCTCTCTTCGTTCTCGCGATCCTGGAGACCTCGTTCGTTACGGGGCTGGTGGTTCCCTCCGGAACCGCGGCTGCATTCGCGGCGGCGGTGAGCCGGGACGACCCGGCGACCCTGGCCGTGATCACCCTCGCCACCGCGGCGGGCGGATGGGTCGGCGACCTGCTCGGGTACCTCATCGGGTCGTGGACGGGACCGCGTCTCCTTGAAAGCCGTGGATGGGTCGGCTCGGTCCTGCGAAAGCACCAGGCCACCGCGGGCCGCTTCCTCGGGCGGCGACCCGTCTATTCGGTCACGCTGGCCCGGTTGGTATCCTTCGTCCGAACCATCATGCCCCTCAGCGCCGGTATGTCCGGAATGAAGCCGCTTCCCTATCTGGTCTTCGAGCTACCCGGCGTGCTCCTCTGGGCGGTGCTCTATGTGGGAATCGGGATCCTCGCCGGCGAGAGCTGGCAGTTGGTGAGCTCCCTGGTAGGGGCCGGATGGATGGTGCTCTTCGGCGCCGTGGGGTTCGTGATCTGGCTGCGTGCCCGGGCGAGCCGTTCCGGAGCGAAGAGTTGATCACCGTCGGTCTCACGGGGAACGCGGCCGCCGGAAAGTCCGCCGTCGGCGAGGCGTGGACCCAGGCCGGTGTCCCGGTCCTCAACGCCGACCAGGTGGCCAGGGAGGTCGTGGCCCCGGGGAGTGAGGGGCTGCGAGAGGTCGTCGAGGCCTTCGGGCCCGGCGCGCTCGATGCCGAAGGAGCCATGGACCGGGCACGAATGCGCGACGTGGTGTTTCGCGACCCGGAGGCCCGGGGTCGCCTCGAGGCCATCATCCACCCTCGCGTCGCCCGAGCCAGGGACCGTTGGCTGGCTGAACAGAGGGAGCAGGGAATGCCGTTGGCGGTGGTGGAGATCCCTCTTCTCTTCGAGATCGGGGCCCAGGATCAGGTGGACCGCGTGGTGGTGGTGGACGCGCCGGCAGAGGAGCGACTCCGGCGGTTGGTGGAGGAGCGGGGGTTGTCAGCGGCTGAGGCCCGGCGGCTCATGGACGCCCAGATGGATCCGCAGCGCAAGCGGGCGAGTGCGGATCACGTCGTCGACAACGACGGTGACCTGGACGACCTCCGCGTCGCCTCGGCGGGCGTGCTCGCCCAGCTCCTTCCCGGCAAGGAGCCACCGGCGGTTCCGGCTCCCGAATACGATCGCCCTCCGCCCGAGGGGTGGATGAGACTGGACCTGCACCTTCACACCCGGGCCTCGTGGGATTGTCTCTCCGATCCCGAAGCGTTGTTGGCTCGAGCCCGGGAGCGCGGGGTCACGCGCCTCGCCATGACGGACCACAACACGCTCCCGCTGGCGCTTGAGATGGCGGATCGTCATCCCGACGCCGTCATCCCTGGTGAGGAGGTCCGGACGGCGGAGGGCATCGACGTCATCGGACTCTACCTGACGGAGGAGATCCCGAAGCGGACTCCGGCCCGAGAGGTGATCCGGCGGATCCGTGAGCAGGGAGGGGTCGCTTACCTACCGCACCCGTACGCCTCGGGGAAGGGGGGCGGAGGGCGCTTCGCGGAGGAGCTCGCTCCCCTGGTGGACGTGGTGGAGGTCTTCAACGGACGCATGCACCCGGGGCGGCTCAACGGACCCGGACAGGCGCTCGCCCACCGTTTCGGGCGGCTACGCGGCGCGGGCTCCGACGCCCACACGGTGGGAGAGGTGGCCGGTTCGTACGTGGAAGTTCCCGTCCACCCCAACACCCCGCAGGGGCTCCGGAGGGCGCTGCTGGTGGGTCGGACCGCGGGACGCACCACGTCGAACCTGGTCCATCTCGCCTCCACCTGGGCCAAGGTCCGAAAGAAGCTGCCAGGGGGCTGACCTCCCCCGTGTCCTGAGGCTGAACAAATACCCCGGACTGGGGGTTTCACCCGTCGAACTTCAGGCAGAAAGGGGAGATCCTTGGCGTACGAAACGCCTTCGCACCGTATTCGAGCTGTTCGCAAGGCCGCCGACGCGCTTCGTGCGGCGCGGCGGGTGATCCTGACCACGCACCTCAACGCCGACGGGGACGGGGCCGGGTCCCAGGTGGCCGTGGCCGCCTGGCTCCGCGCCAACGGCGCCGAGGCGTGGATCGTGAATCCCACGCCCTATCCGGACATGTTTCGGTTCATGCTTCCGGAGGACTGGGTGGTTCCGGCGGGCTCGCGACGGGCCCAGGAGCTGTGCGACAGCGCCGACCTGGCCGCCGTCCTGGACACCGGAGAGGTGGCCCGCATCGGGCGAGTGAAACCGCTCATCAGTCACCTGCCCGCCGTGGTGGTGGACCACCATCCGCCGGGCGAGAGGCCCATTGGGGGGATTTCCCTTCGCGATCCCACGGCCAGCGCCACCGGTGAGCTGGTGTACGACATCTTGTCCGCCGCCCGCGGGCCCTGGCCTGCCTCGGCACTCCTGGGGATCTACGTGGCGATCCTCACCGACACGGGGGGCTTCCGCTTCTCCAACAGCACCGCCGAGGCGCACGAGGTGGTGGCGGCGCTGATCCGCAGGGGCCTCGACACGGAGGGGGCCTACAACCAGGTCTACGGAGCGGCTCCTCTGCGGCGCTTCCGCCTGCTGCGGGCGTGCCTGGATACCCTTCATGCCGAGGACGGCGTGGCCTGGATGACCGTCCCACCCGACGTCTTCCGCGACCTGGGTGCCGGGCCGGAGGACCTGGAGGGCCTGGTGGACTATCCGCGAGGCGTGGAAGGCACGGAGGTGGCTCTCCTGTTCCGGCGCACGAACACGGGAGCCACCAAGGTGTCGTTCCGATCCAACGGACCCGTGGACGTGAACGTCCTGGCCCGCGAGTTTGGCGGTGGGGGACACGTGCGGGCCGCGGGCGCGGCACTGGACCTGCCCCTGGAGGAGAGCGTCCCGAAGCTGGTGGAGGCCACCCGGGACGCCGTGGCTCGCGTCCGCAACGGGGAGGGGTAGTCCTTGAAGGCTCTGCACCCAAAAGGGGATCGGGGACCCGGTGTGCCGGAGGCCGTTCCCCGGGCGCTCCAGTTCCTGTGGGCCGAGTTGGGTCCGGAAGTGCTGGACCGGATCTGGATCTTTCCCCCGCTGGTGTCCGGCCGCAGCGAGAGCGGATTGCTGGCGGTGAGTCGCTACGCCGAGGGTGATGATCCGGACCGCCGGATCCTGGTGACCCTCCCCTACAGCGCTGAGCGCACGGGGAAGGGTCTCACGCTGGACCGCACGCTGGTGGAGCAGGGCGAGGCACCCCTGGATCGGTTTCCCCGGGTGATGGAGGGGGTGGTGCACCGCGCGGAGAGCGATCTGGGCGAGCCCACCGAGGTGGAGATCCAGGGGAGCGAAGAGCGGTTGGCCGAGTGCCTGGCGGAGTTCGACACGGGACTCCTGGACCCGGACCTTCCTCCCCTTGCGGCGCCTCGGGAAGAGGTGGTCGAGCCGGACACGGCGGTAGCCGCCGCTCCCACTCCCGACGGGGGCAGTGTCGTGGACGAGCTGGGGCCCGCGCCCCACGAGGAGGAGCCGGAGTCCGACGACGGCATGTACGACCTGTACGCCACCGAGTCCGTGTCTTGAGTAGCGCCGCCTCCCCGGAAGCGCTGGTTCGCCTGTTCGGTCGGTACCTCAAGGACCAGGGGCTTCCCCTGACCCACCAGCGCGAGGCCGTGGCCTCCGTGCTGTTTTCCTCCGAGGCCCACCTCTCCGCCGACGACATCGAGGGAGAGCTGCGGCACCGGCAGGAGCGGATCGGTAAGGCCACCATCTACCGGACCCTGGACTTGCTGGTGAAGTCCAACCTGGTGGTTGAACACGACTTCGGAGAGGGTTTCAAGCGCTACGAGCAGCGTCTCTCTCCTCGCCCGGTGTACCAGCACCTCATCTGCCAGGCTTGTGGCCGGGTCCAGGAGTTCGAGATGCCCGAGATCCCGGCGGTGGAGGCGAGGGTGGCGCGGGAGCTGGGGTTCAAGCCGCACCGGCACCGTGTAGAGATTCACGGCCTGTGCGCGACCTGCCAGGAGAAGGGGCTGGTCCTCTCCCAGGACGGGATCGTCTGCCCCATCGAGATCGCCTGACATCCGTCCCGGGGGTGCCGCAGGGTGGGCGGAGGTGGTCCGGACACCCTCCCGGTGCCAATTTCCGGCAGGGCGCCGTGCGGGCGCCGCGCGGGGTGAAACCTCTCCGAGGAGCCGTTGCCATGCCGAACCGACGTGACCCGCAGCACGAGGGCAGGGGCTCGTCCCGGTCCGACCCACCGCCCGGGTCCCGTCGCGGGGAGCAGGGCGTTCCAGAGGGTCTTCGCCATCTCTCCTGGGAGCTCCCGCATACCTTCCTGGGTCTGGACGAAGCGGCGTCGGACTTCCATGAGGCGTCTGCGGTGATCTTTCCGGTGCCCTACGAGTCCACGACCTCCTATGGGGGGGGAGCCAAGGCAGGGCCGGCCGCCATCCTCGAGGCATCGCGCTTCATCGAGCTATACGACCAGGAGATGGGTGCCGAAGTGGCTCCGGCGGTGGGCATCCACACGCTCCCGGCGCTGGAGCTCACTCGTGCCGGAGCGACGCCCGCCATGGCGGAGCTCCGGGCCGCCCACGACCGTGTGCTGGACGAGGCGGGGGACCGTTTCGTGGTGATGCTCGGCGGAGAGCATTCCGTGTCGTCACCCGCCATCCGATCCCACGCAGCGAGGCACCATGATCGGATCACCGTTCTACAGCTGGACGCACACGCCGATCTCCGGCCCGAGTACGAAGGCACTCCCAACTCCCATGCATCGGCCATGGCGCGGGTCCTGGATGTGGCGGACGTGGTGGGGGTGGGGCTCCGGGCGGTGTCCGCGGAGGAGATGGAGGTCGCGGCGGCGCACGACGGCGTTCACATGATCTGGGCGGATGAGATGTGGGCCGACGAACTGTGGATGGACCGGGCCCTGGAGCTCCTGGGGCCCAAGGTCTACATCACCTACGACGTGGACTACCTGGATCCGGCCGCCATGCCGTCCACCGGCACACCGGAGCCGGGAGGGGGAGACTGGTACCGGACGAACCGTTTCCTGCGGAGGGTCTTCCGGGAACGCGAAGTCGTGGGGTGCGACGTCGTGGAGCTGGCTCCCACTCCCGGGCTGCACGCTCCCGACTTCCTGGTGGCCAAGCTGGTCTACAAGCTGATCGGCTACCGCTTCCATGAGCGTTTCCCCGGACCCGTCTTCAACTCCTGATCCCGTGACGGATCGACTCCCCGGAACCCTCGCGCTCTCCGACGGTGAACGGGTCGGCCACGCCGTCCCCGGAGCCCGAGAGTCCTTTCCCTGGGAGGCGGTGGCCAGGGCCACGGGATCTCCGGGTGTCCCCGGGAACCGTGTGAGCCTGCAGTTCGAGGGCCCGGCCACCTTCGATCGATGGCTCGAGGCCATCGATGGGGCACGGAGCTTCGTACATTTCGAGAACTACATCCTCAGGGACGACCGGATCGGGCGGACCTTTCGGGATGCGCTCGTGGCCAAGGCCCGGGAAGGCGTGCCGGTACGGGTTCTGTACGACTGGGTCGGCTGCTGGGCGACGCCCCGGCGCTATTGGAAGCCGTTCAGGCAGGCGGGCGTCCAGGTCCGGGCCTTCAACCGGCCCCGATTCCGGGACCCCTGGGGTGTGCTCCAGCGGGACCACCGGAAGCTGGTGTGCGTGGATGGCCGCACGGCCTTCGTGGGAGGCTTCTGCGTGGGGGTGGAATGGGCCGGAGACGCCAGCAACCCACCCTGGCGGGACACCGGAGTCGAGATCCAGGGTCCCGCCGCCGCCATGGCGGCGCAAGCCTTCGAGCGCATCTGGGCCGCGCAGGGATCGGCGGTGCCGGTCGACCTGCACGCCGACCCCCGCACCGCCCCCACCTCCGGGCGCACCCCGGTCTGGATCATCCAGGGGGAGCCGGGCCGGACCCGGGTCTATCGGACGCTCCAGCTCGTGGCGGCGCACGCCACACGCCGGCTCTGGATCACCGACCCCTATTTCGTGGCACCTCGCCCCGTGAGCGAGGCGCTGGCGGCGGCGGCGAAGGAGGGCGTGGACGTCCGCATCGTCCTGCCGGCGCACAACAACTGGCCCTTGGTGGGAACCCTTTCCCGTGCCGGGTACCGATTCCTGCTGGAGTCGGGGGTGCGTCTTTTCGAGTGGCAGGGCCCCATGATCCACGCCAAGACGTCGGTCATGGACGGGCTCTGGTGCCGCGTGGGCTCGTCGAACATCAATTCGGCCTCTCTTCTGGGAAACTGGGAGATGGATGTGGGAGTGGTGGACGAAGACCTGGCTGGGCAGCTGGAGGGGCTCTTCCTGGCGGACCTCGCCTCGTCGGTGGAGATCGTGCTGCCCCGATCGCGCACCCCGCAGCTGCTGCTCGGGGAGACGGTCACACCCGTGGCTTCTCTGGATCCGGAAGGAAGCCTGCCGCAGCGCCTCACCCGCGAGCTGCGCTCGTGGGAACCCGGAACTGGGCGGGGCGGCCTGCGGATCTCCGACGTGGTCCGTGCCGGGACGATCTTCGGCGACGCCCTGGCGGGCCACCGTCCGCTGGGCCGGGAGGATCGGACTGTCCTGGGGACCGTGGCAGCTATCGTGCTTCCCCTGGCCGTGGCTTCCGCCATATTCCCGTGGGCCGCGGGCTGGGTGCTGGCGGTGCTCCTGGGTTGGCTGGGGGGTACCGCGGGTGTGCGCGCGGCCGTGGAGGCCCGCCGGGCTCGGAAGGCCGCGGACGCGGACGAACTTCTCTCCAAAAGCGAGGGGCGTGGGGGTGGTTGACCAGGTCGGAATCTTCATCGCCGTGACGGCGGGGCTGCTGTCGTTCCTCTCCCCGTGCGTCCTTCCGCTGGTGCCGAGCTATCTGAGCTTCGTGACCGGGATGACGCTGGACGACATCCAGGAGGGAGTGGACCGAAGGGTGGTGATGGTCCACTCGGTCCTCTTCGTCTCCGGCTTCACCGTCATCTTCCTCCTCATGGGCGCATCCGCCTCGTTCCTGGGGCAGTTCTTCCTGATCTACGAGGACTGGATCGCCCGGATCGGGGGAGTGATCATCATCGTCCTGGGCCTTCACCTCGCCGGGGTCTTCCGCATCGCGCCGCTCATGAGGGAGAAGCGGGTGCACCTCAGTGACAAGCCCGCGGGGCACATCGGAACGCTGGCCGTAGGAGCGGCGTTCGGAGCGGGTTGGACGCCCTGCATCGGACCGGTCCTGGGAGCGATCCTCGGGCTGGCCGGCACCTCCGAGACCGTTTGGCAGGGAACCGGCCTCCTTCTGGCGTACTCCGCCGGTCTGGCCATTCCCTTCCTTCTGGCGGCGTTGGCGTTGGACTCCTTCCTCAAGGTCTTCCGGCGATTCCGACGGTGGATCCCGGTGGTGGAAAAGGCCTCGGGAGTGCTCCTGATCCTCCTGGGTCTGCTCCTGGTCACGGGGAACTTCACCCTTCTGGCCAGCTGGCTGAATCAGTTCACGCCCGAGTGGCTCCTCGAGCGGATCTGACCCGCGGGCCGCGGAGCCTGGACGTGGCGGACCCCGCTACCGTGCTCCGGGAGGGGTAGGCTCGGCCTCCTCGATCTCCGACTCCAGCATCTGACGTCGAAGGAGCCGGGCATACACCCCGTCCAGCGCAACCAGCTCGCTGTGCGTGCCCCGCTCCACGATCCGCCCGTCGTCCAGGACGAGGATCTGATCGGCGTTCATGACGGCGGTGACGCGGTGGGAGATGATGAATGCGGTGCGACCTCGGAGCACGCGCCGGAGGTCCTGGAGGATTCTCGCCTCCGTCTGGGTGTCCACGGCGCTCAGGGCATCGTCCAGGATGAGGATGCGAGGGTCCCGCGCCACCGCTCGGGCCAGCGTGGCTCGCTGCTTCTGACCTCCCGAGAGGTTGATGCCGCGCTCTCCCAGGAGGGTCTCGTAGCCCTTGGGGAACGACTCCACACTCTCATGGAGCTGGGCCGTGCGCGCCGCGCTCTCCACCTCCGGCGCAACGCGCCACTCCTCCTCGGGGGCCTCGTCCCTGAGGCCGACCGCCTCGGCGGGTAGCAGGCCCTCGTCCTCCAGTCCCAGGGCGATATTCGCGGCCAGGGTATCGGAGAAGAGGAATGCATCCTGGGGGACGACGCCCATGACGTGGCGAAGCGCGGCCGGATCCACCGTACGGATCGGCTTCCCATCCAGTAGGATCTCGCCGTCCACGGGGTCGTACAGCCTGGGGATCAGGCTCACCAGGGTGCTCTTGCCCGACCCGGTGGCGCCCACCAGCGCCACCGTCTGGCCTGCCTCCGCCGAGAACGAGATGTCCCGGAGGACGAGGCGCTCCGTGCCGGGGTATCGGAAGGAGACGTTCCGGAACTCGACCTGTCCCGAGACCGGTCCCAGCTCCCGGGGCGGGACGGGTGTGGCCAGAGCGGGGGGACGCAGCAGGATCCGATTCAACCGGGTCACCGAGGCCGCGCCCCGTTGGAAGAGATTGATCACCCAGCCCAGTGCGATCATCGGCCAGATGAGCAGCACCAGGTAGAAGTTGAAGGCTACGAAGTCGCCTACGGTGATGAAGCCGGCCATCACCTCCCGGCCTCCCAGCCAGAGGACCACCACCATCCCGGCGCCGCTGAGCAGCCCCATCATGGGGTGGAACGCACCGGCCGTGCGGGCGAGGCGCATGTTCCGGGACCGGTACTCCCGGTTCAGCTCGTCGAAGCGGCGAGCCTGCTCGTCCTCCTGGGTGTAGGCTCGCACGATGCGCGTTCCGGTGAGGTTCTCCTGCACCATGGTGGAGAGCGTGGAGAACTGCTCCTGAATCTCCTGGAAGCGCTTGTGGATCACCGAGCCGAACCGGATCACGGCGGGGGGAAGCAGCACCATGGGAATCAGCGCGTAGAGCGTCAGGCTCGGGCTGATCCAGAGCATCAGGGCCAGGGCGAAGATGAACCCTACGACGGTGTTCACCGAGTACATCACCGCCGGACCCGCGGCCATCCGCACGGCGAGGGTGTCGTTGGTGGCCCGGCTCATGAGGTCGCCCGTCCGATTCTCGCTGAAGAAGGACGCGTCCAAGGTGAGGAGGTGGCGGAAGAAGTCCGTCCGCAGGTCCACCTCCATTCGCCGGCTGACCCCGTTCATCAACTCCCGCATTCCGTAGCGCGCCGCGCCACCCAGGAGAGCCGCCACCACGATGAGCCCGGCGAGGAGGCGGATTCTACCGGCCCCCAGCTCCGGATCCGCCAGTCCGTCGATGGCGGACTTCACGAGCCAGGGCGTGGCGATGGTGAAAGCCTGCGCCACCACCACCAGAAGCAGCCCCAGCAGGGTGGCCCGCCGATAGGGGCGGTAGTACGGGAGGAGGGTCGTGAAGAGTTCCTTCATGCCAGGGAACTTCCACTTTCCGGGTAGGCCGACACAACTCCCCGCCGCACCACGTACGTCAGAACAGTTGACGACGGCGCCAAGCGGAAGAAGCTTCGCACCCTCCCCCTCCTAACACCTGGTCCGACGTGTCCCGAATCATCGTCCCCGCCGCCTTCCTGGTGGTCGCCGGTCTGGTCATCTGGTCCGCCTTCCTGGTCTCCAACGGCACCACTACCCAATCCCTCCTGGTGAACCTCGGGACGGAGATCGTGGGAATCGTCATCACGGTGGCGGTGGTGGAGTGGTTCTTCGAGCGGCGGCGGAACCACGAGCGAGCCCGCCAGTTGGCGTGGAGCGCGCTCCACGCCGCAGAACACGGGATCTGGGTCTGGCAGGGAGGCCCCCGGGAGGTGGAGACCGACCAGCTCCTGGGGATGCTGAAGGCGGTGTCGCAGGAGGATCCGCTTCCCGACTTCACGCAGAACCTCCTCCTGGGACTGGGAACCCGTGCGAAGCACCTGCTCCACAACGAGCTCACGGCGCTGGAATCCATGCCCGGCCTCCTGGGTGCGTTCGAGGAGCTGGCCCGGCTCAATGCCATCCGGGAGGGCGGGAAGGTCACGCCGCCCCGCAAGGTGGCCGACATCCTCGAGTTGGGTGTGTCGGGCTTGGCCGGAGTCCTGGGGCAGCCCACGGAACCCATGCCCGCCCGCCTCATCCGATACGTGGACCCGTCGGAGGACGCGCAGGAGCAGCGCTACTTCGGTGGCGATGGAGGGGGCGGGCAGCGGCGGATCGTGGGTCCGGCGGCGGAGGTCTTCTAGCCTCTCCACTCTGCTCGGCCGTGGCCCGCGCATGAAGGTGCGCTGAGCAGGGTGTCACGCCGGACGCGACCTCCAGTCGGGAGGACGCTCAGTACCCGATGGCCCGGCCTCCCCGCCTGGGGTCCGACTGTCCCTCCAGGGTCCCGTCCGGGAGGATCAGGATAGCCTGGGCGTCGCCGGAGATCCCAACGCGCTCCACCACCGCGTGCCCCATGGCCTCCAGGGCCTCCACCGTCTCGGGCGAGAGCCCCCCGGCCTCGTATTGGATCTGGTCCGGAAGGTGCTGGTGGTGGACCCTGGGGGCCAGTACCGCCTGGCTGACGTTCATCCCGTAGTCCACCACGTTGGAGATCGTCTGGAAGACGGTGGTGATGATGGTGGAACCTCCCGGGGTTCCCGTGACCATCCGAAGGGACCCGGCCCGGTCCAGCACGATGGCCGGGGACATGGCGGAGAGCATGCGCTTCTCCGGCTGGATGGCGTTGTTCTCCCCCTGCACGAGCCCGAACTGATTGGGTGTGCCCGGTTTTGCGGCGAAGTCATCCATCTCGTTGTTGAGGACGAACCCCGCTCCGGTCACCGTCACCTTGCTGCCGTACCACGAGTTGATGGTGGTGGTCACAGCCACGGCGTTCCCCTGGGAGTCCACGATGGAATAGTGGGTGGTGTGCTCCCCCTCCTCGCCGGATCCCGTGGGCTCCGGCTCCGCCCGCAGGAGGAATGCCTCGGCCCCCGGCTCCACCATCTCCGAGGGCGTGGCGCCATCCTCGGTGATGGTCCCCCGCCGGAAGGCCGCGTACTCGTCACTGGCCAGGACCTCCAGCGGCGCCTCCACGAAGTCCGAGTCCCCCAGGTAGTGGTTCCGGTCGGCGTAGGCGCGCCTCCAGGCCTCCGCCAGGAGGTGGATCCGCTCCGGTCCTCCCCATTCCAGGGCCGCGAGGTCGTACCCCTCGAGGATGTTCCCCGCCTCCGCCATGGTGATGCCCCCGGAGGACGAGGGGGGCATGGAGTACACCGTATACCCGCGGTAGTCGAATTCCACGGGTTCCCGCCAGACGGCGGTATAACGCGCCAGGTCCTCGTGCGTGATGATCCCGCCACCGCGTTCCATCTCCTGCACGATGAGATCGGCCGTCTCACCGGCGTAGAATCCGTCGGGCCCGTGGTCGCGGATGCGGATCAGCGTGTGGGCCAGGTCGGCCTGCCGGAGCGTATCCCCTACCTCGGGGGGAGCCCCGTTCCTGGGCAGGAACTGCGCCGCCGACGCGGCGAACCCGGACAGGGACTCCACCATGTCCGGACCGAGGGAATTCAGGAACCGTGGCCGGACCTCGAATCCCTCGGCGAGCGAGATGGCCGGCGCCAACAGGTCCTCCCAGGCCACGCTCCCGAACCGCTGGTGTGCCTCCCACATGCCCATGACGGTGCCCGGAACTCCCGAGGCCAGGTGCCCGACCACCGATTCGTCGGTGAGATTGCCCAGGTCGTCCAGGTACATGTCCCGGCTCGCGGCCAGCGGGGCCTTCTCGCGGTAGTCCAGCGCAGACACGCTTCCGTCGGCGAGACGCACCATCATGAATCCGCCGCCTCCGATGTTGCCGGCCTCGGGATTCACCACAGCCAGAGCGAAGGAGACCGCCACCGCGGCATCAACCGCATTTCCCCCGGCCCGGAGGACGTCGACTCCGACACGACTCGCCAGTTCGTCCGTGCTGACCACCATCCCGCTGGCCGCCCGAACCGGCTCCGTTCCGGCGTCGTACCTCCAGCCGGAGGTCCACAGCCCGGCCTCCGAGGCGGGTGGGAGATCCCCGCTGCACGCCATCAGGGCCGCTGCGGCCAGGAGGACGGGCACCGGGAAGCGGCGTCGTGTGCCGAAGAAGAAGGTGCGCTTCATGGCTCGGGTCATCTGGGATGGGGTGTGGAGAGCGGTGGTGGGGCTCGGTCAGGACTCATCCGGTGGCCTTCAGGAGGCTCGCCGCCGCCGTGGCCATCGCCGCCGAGCCCAGGGGAAGGACCGACTCGTCGAAATCGAAGCGGGGATGATGGTGCGAGCGCGGTTCCTCCAGTGCCGCTCCCAGCCAGAAGAAGACGGAGGGGATCTCCTGGGAGATGAATCCGAAGTCCTCGCCCGTGAGGAGGCTCGGCTGGGGTTGGACCCGGTCCGGGCCAAAAGCCTCCACGAACGCTTCGCGCACCACGGTTGTGACCCTGGGATGGTTCACCACTGCGGGAAAGGCGGGATCGTACTCGAACTTCACCCATGCGCCCTGCGGCTCCAGCCCTCGAAACGCCCCCTCCATGGCCGAGATCAAGCGCTCATGCACCTCCGGGGAGAAGCTCCGGATGGTCCCTTCAAGCACGACCTCGTCCGCGACGACGTTGGGCGCGGTGCCACCGTGGATCTGACCGAAGCTCACGACACCCTGGTCGGTGGGTGCGATGCGGCGCGAGACGGCGGTCTGCGCCGCCACCAGGCCCTGCGCGGCCAGGACCGCCGCGTCGACCCCTTCGTGGGGCAGAGCGGCGTGTGCGCTGCGGCCGAGCACCCGAACCCGAAGCTGCTGGGCTGTCGCCATCACGGGCCCCGGGCCCACGAGGATGAGCCCGGAGGTGAGGTGCGATCCGAGATGCATGGCGGCTGCTGCCTTCACTCCGTCCAGTGCGCCGTCGTCCATCATGCGGGTGGCCCCGCTCTTCCCCTCATCGTCCACCGTTTCCTCGCACGGTTGGAACAGGAGGCGGACGGTCCCCGGTGGGAGCGTGCCCTCGGTCCGGGCCCGAAGGAGGAGTCGGGTGGCACCAATGAGCGCCGAGGTATGACCGTCGTGCCCGCAGGCGTGCATGACGCCGGCGTTCTCGGACGCGTAGTCGTGGTCGGCGTCTTCCGAAATGGGAAGGGCGTCCATGTCGGCCCGCAGCGCCACAGTCGGTCCGGCGCCGTTCTGGATCTCCGCCACAACCCCGGTGACCCCGACCTGCCGCCGAACCGTCAGGCCCAGGGCCTCGAGACTCTCGGCGATCCGTCCCGCGGTGCGGATCTCGCGGAATCCCAGCTCCGGGTGCCGGTGGAGGTCCCTTCGGAATTCGACGAGGTCGTCGGCCAGCGCCTCCGCCCTGTCCAGGATGGTCTCCATGGCTCCCGTTCCATCGATTGGCGTGAGTTGGACGGCCGTGTAGCTTGCGCACCACATGACCGGGTCAGGCGGCGGAAGCTAGGAAACGCCGCCACCGCCCCACAAGCCGCCTCCGACCGACCTCCATGGATTCTCGCCTCACGGAGCAGAGAAACCCCCGCAGTCGTGGGATCGATACCCTCACACCCCTCGAGATCGTCGACGTCATCAACCAGGAGGACCTCCTGGTGGCGGAGGCGGTGGGGCGTGAACGCGAGGCCATCGCGCGGGCCATGGTGTTGGCCGAGGAGACCTTCCGATCCGGGGGCCGGTTGATCTACGTGGGGGCCGGGACCTCGGGCCGGTTGGGCGTGCTGGACGCGGCCGAGATGCCACCGACGTATGGGACCGATCCGGAGATGGTGCAGGGCGTCATCGCCGGAGGATACGCCGCGCTCGTCCGGGCGCAGGAAGGGGCGGAGGACCACCCGGCGGACGGCGCTGAGGCGATGGACGAGAAGGGAGTGGGGGATCGGGACTTCGTGCTGGGAATCGCGACGTCGGGAACGACCCCGTTCGTGCATGGCGCTCTGGCCCGCGCCCGGGAGCGGGGCGCGCGCACCGGATTCCTTCTCTGCACCCCTCCCCCTCCCGAGCTGGTGGAGATGCACAACGTGGTCATCGCGCCGCTGGTGGGGCCGGAGGTCGTGACCGGCTCCACCCGGATGAAGGCCGGCACCGCCACCAAGATGGTGCTCAACACCATCACCACCGGTGCCATGGTTCGCCTGGGGAAGGTCTTCGGGAATCTGATGGTGGACCTCCAGGTGACCTGTCAGAAGCTTCAGGACCGTGGAGAGCGGATCCTTGTCGAGACCATCGGCGTGGACCGAGAGCAGGCGAGAGCGCTGCTGGCGTCCGCAGGGGGCCACGTAAAGACGGCGTTGGTGATGCATGGCCGGGGAGTGGGTCCGGAGGAGGCGGCCCGGCTCCTCGCCGAAGCGGGAGGCCGCGTGGCGCGGGTCGTTCCCATGGAGTCCGAGCAGCCATGAAGGTGGTGGGCCTCATCTCCGGCACCTCCGCCGATGCCGTGGACGCGGCGGTGCTGGAGGTCATCGAGTCCGGTGCGGCAACGCGGCGGATGGGGGATGACAAGGGGCTCCCGGAGACGTCTCTGCTTGCGTACCGCGAGTTCCCCTTCGATCCCGAGGTGCGGGACCGGATCCTGCGCGCCGCCGGCGGAGGGTCGGGCACGCGGGAGCTGACGCTCCTGCGCAGGGACCTCGGCGAGTGTTTCGGGTGTGCCGCCCGCGATCTCCTCCAGGAGGCCGGTTTGGACGCCAGCGAGATCGCCGCAGTGGGGTGCCACGGGCAGACCGTATGGCACGAGCCTCCCTCCGGGACAGACAACCGGAACGGCACCTCTCTTCAGCTCGGAGACCCCGCGGTGGTGGCTGCCGTGTGCCGGGTCCCGGTGGTGAGCGACTTCCGGTCGGCGGATCTGGCCGCGGGAGGGCAGGGGGCTCCGCTGGTGCCCTGGCCCGACCAGGTCTTCTTCGCCCGGGAGGGTGAGGCCGTGGCGCTCCAGAACCTGGGCGGCATGGGAAACGTGACCTGGCTGCCGCCCAGGGGCACCGGGGGCGACCCCCTGGCCTTCGACACGGGACCGGGGAATGCGCTTCTGGACCTGTCCGCGACCTTGGCTTCGGGCGGGGCCGAGTCGTTCGACCGGGACGGCGCGCTGGCCCGGCGGGGGCGGGCCGATCCGAGGCTCCTGGCACGCCTCCTGGAGCATCCCTTCTTTCGCCAGCCACCGCCGCGATCCACCGGCCGGGAGGTCTTCGGACCCCCGCTTGTGGAGGAGCTGGCCCGGGAGTCGGGACTGGAGCCCGGAACCGGCCGCGCCTGGGCGGACCTCCTGGCCACCCTCACGTCCCTGACGGTGGAGAGCGTTCGGAGCGCGTATCGGGATTGGGTTCTTCCCCGGGGGGTTGATCGGGTGATCCTCACCGGAGGTGGCGCCCACAACCCGGCGCTCGTGGAGGGGCTTCGGGCGGCCCTGCATCCCCTGCCGGTGGAGACGGGGGCCGAGGCTCTGGGCATGGACCCGGACGCCCGGGAGGCCGCGGCCTTCGCCCTGCTCGCGTGGGCATTCCTGCGCCGCCGACCGGGCAACGTCCCCTCGTGTACGGGGGCGTCCGGACCGCGCGTGCTGGGGAGCTGGACGCCTGCGCCCGTACGGGCGGACAGCGGGGTGGCAGGGTGAGCCGCAGAGACAGGATCCTCCTGGTTGCCCTCCTGATCGTGGAGACGGTCCTGGTCTGGGGCGTCTTCGTACCGTCGCCGCACCCGGGAGGCGATAACGCGGGGTACGTGGCGCTGGCCCACTCCATCCACACGGGGCAGGGGTATACGGAGATCTGGGATCCGTCCGCGCCGCCGCACACAAAATACCCGCCGGTCTTTCCCTTCCTTCTGACCCTGGCCATGACCCTGGGGGCTACCGGTTGGGTCGGACTGAAGCTCGTTCCTGCCGGCCTCGCCGTGGTGGCGGTGGGGGGGACCTTTCTCTGGGCCCGACGACGCCTGGGAGCCCTCCCGGCCTTTGGTGTGGCGCTCCTTGTCGGGCTTTCCCCGTCGCTGTTGTACCACTCCCACTGGATCCTGTCGGACGTGCCGTTCCTGGCCTTCACCATGCTGGCCCTCTGGGCGCTGGAGGACGTCCAGGTGGAAGACGGCGCCTCCGCTGGCGACCAGTCCGGACCCGTCTGGGGAATCGTCTCCTGGCCCCTGGTGGCGGGGGTGTCGTGGGTGTTTCTCGCCTACTTCACGCGGTCGGCGGGGCTTCCCTTGCTGGTGGCCGCGGTGGGAGTGCTGGCCCTGAGGCGACGCTGGCGCGCGTCGGTGGCGGTGGCGGGAGGGGTCGGAGTGCCCGCTCTGGCCTGGCTCCTGCGCAACGCGGCGGTGGGCCCCGGGCAGGGCCGGTACGGCAGCGAGTTCTTCCTCCTGGACCCCTACCAACCCGACCTGGGTAGGGCCGGCCTGGGGGACCTGATCCAGCGGCTGAGCGAGAACGTCGTGGGGTATGGTGGCCGCTTCCTTCCAGAGACCCTGTTCGGGAGCGCGGGCCCGTTCGCCGTGGCGCTGGGCTTGCTGGTCACGGCCCTGGCAGCGGCGGGATGGGTCCGTTCCCTCCGTCGCGGACCCGGAGTTGCGGAGTTCTTCGTACCCCTGTACGCGGGCCTCATCCTGATCTGGCCCCAGGTCTGGTCCGGCGACCGGTTCGCGCTCCCGCTCCTTCCGCCGCTCCTGGTCTTCGGTGTCGAGGGAGCGCAGTGGGCCATGCGTGATGTCGGGGAATCGGCACGCAGATGGATCCTCCTGGTGGCGGCGGTCGTGGTGTCGGCGCCCGGGCTCCAGGACTGGTTCCGGACCCGGGCCGACGACGCGGTGTGCCGGGGTGCGGTGGAGGCGGCGGGCCCCTGGGCGTGCGGCGGAGGTGCCTTGGTGGACTTCGTGTCGGCCGCCCGGTGGGCGGGATCGAACCTGCCGGAGGGGAGCGCCGCGCTCACGCGGAAGCCCAGGATCTGGTACCTGATGAGTGGCGTGCCGACCCGGACCTATCCGTTCACCGAAGCGCCCGGCGTCCTCCTGGAGGAGGCCGCCGCCGCCGGAGCCGCATACGTGATCCTCGACTATGTGGGCAACCAGGGCTCGCGGTACGTGGGCGCGGCGTTGGGAGGGACCCCGGAGCGGTTCTGCCAACTGGGCGTCTTCGGCGGAGGTGGCGGTATTCCACCCACGCGACTCCTTCAGGTCGTGCCCGAGGAGGAGCGCCACGGAAGCACGGTGGAGGAGGACGGCATTCGCCTCTCAGCGTGTCCCGGGCCACCGGCTCCCGCGGTGATTACCCAGACGGCGGCACCCGGGGATTGGCGGATCCCCATCCTGGACTCCGAAGCGCAACGCTGAGGGATCGACGCGCTGGGGGGATCAGCTGGACCGGGTCTCCCCGGCCATCAGCGCCAGCGCCAGTCCGAAGACCAGGTGCTCCACGTAGCCGTCTTCCTCCCAGTCCACCTCCTCCAGCAGGCTGCCCACACCCGGGATGCGGGAGTAGGGCGCTTCCTTGCCCAGCAGCTTGCCCAGGCCACCCAGCGGAGAAAGGAGGAACTCCGAGGTGCCGTAGAGGACACCCCGAATCACGGGAGGTCCAGGGAGCCGCGGTTCCGCCACCGCCCCGTACAGAAGTCCCCGCGCGGTCCCGGAAAGCAGCCGCTGACCCAGCGTGCGGGACCGACGAGCGGCCTCTGCGGGGTCGTCGGAGAGAAGCGCGTGGGCCAACTCCTGGAAGATCATGGCCGCTGCTCCGGCGGCGGCGGATCGCAGGAGAAGGTACGGGCCGGGGTGCCTGCGTGGCCGCCAGCTCCGCAGAGTGCGGCCGACCAGGGCGCCGGACAGGGAGGCGAGTAGCCAGTCGATCGTCTCGGCCCCCTCCCTGTCACGCGGCAGGTTCCGGGATTCCCCACTCACCTCCACCCGCTTCTCCCCCTGTCCTGCCCGCCGGAAGGCGGCCAGTTTTCGACCAAGGGATTCGATACGGTCACGGCTCGGCTCGGACCGGGTCTGCTCCAGGGCGTATCCCAACTGGTACCAGAGGTTCTTGGAGGTCTCGTCCATATGCGCAGATTCGCAGGGCTGGCGGGGAAAGACAAGACGGGGGCCGCGGCCCGGGCACGTCTCTGGAGCCTCGCGGTGGGGCTCCTCCTGGTCCTTCCGGTCGGGGGCGCAGCGCAGGTGGCTCCGGACGCCGCCTGGAGGACCTTCCAGACCAAGCACTTCTCGGTCACGTTTCCCGCCGGGCTGGACGACGTGGGTCGGCACGCCGCGGCCCGCGCGGAGGCAGCCTGGGAAGCCCTGGCTCAGGTCCTCCCGGAACCGGACGGCGGGGATCGAGTGGAGCTCCTGCTCACCGACCAGGTGGACCTCTCCAACGGCTTGGCCACGGTGAGCCCGGCCCGACGCGTGGTCGTCTACCTGCGGCCTCCCGTGGACGGGTTCGCCCTGGCGCACTTCGACGACTGGCTGGACCTGGTCATCGTCCACGAGCTGGCCCACATCTTCCACCTGGACGTCACCAGCCGCTTCGGGGACTTCCTGAGGCGGGTCTTCGGCCGTGTGCCGGCGCCCTGGCCCTTCTTTCCCGGGATCGGGACGCCGGACTGGGCCGTGGAAGGGCTCGCCACCTGGTACGAGACGCTGCTGACCGGAAGCGGGCGCACGCGGGGCACCTACTTCGAGATGATGCTCCGGACGGCGGCTCTGGAAGGGAACTTCAGCACCATCGACCGGGCCACGGGAAAGTCTCCCCAGTGGCCCGCCGGTGAGTCCGACTACCTGTACGGGTCCCTCTTTTTCGACCACCTCCTGGAGACGTACGGGGAAGAGGGCATGCGCCGCTTCGTCCTCGCCGTGGGTGGCCAGTGGGTGCCGTACCGCCTCAACGCCGCCGCCGAAGACGCATTCGGCGTGAGCTTCTCCGACGCCTGGGAGGCGTGGGCGCTGGAGTGGCGGGAGCGGACCACCGCGATCGTCGAGGAGCTCGAGTCCTCCGGCCCCCTGACCCGACCGGTGCACCACACGCGACGGGGCCGCCTCGCCGTCCACCCCTCCGTGTCGCCGGACGGAACGGTGGCCTTCAGCCGCGCGGATGGGCGGAGCGATCCGCAGATCCGCATCGTCTCGGGCACTGGGGAAGACACGCGGTTCCTGGTGCGGACGCACGGGTTGTCCAAGTTCGACTGGGCTCCGGACGGGTCCATGGTGCTGGGCCAGCCCGAGTTCAGCGGGCCCTACCGCATTTACAGCGATCTCTGGAGAAGGGACCCCGCGGGTCGGATGGAGCGGCTCACGGATGGGGCTCGCCTGGATCACCCCACCGTCTCGCCCACCGGCAATGATGTGGTTGCGGTGGAGTATCGCGGTGCCGGATCTCGTCTGGTGCGTATACCCCTGCCGGGAGGAGAGCGGCGCGTCCTTACAGCGGAGGGCGAGGGGGTGGCCTGGGCCTTCCCGGCCTATTCCCCGGACGGGAACTGGGTGGCCGCCTCGAGATGGAGCGGAGACGGCGCCGACGTCCTGGTCCTGAACGCGTTGACCGGGGAGGTGGTGCTGGAGGTGACGGCGGACCGAGCGCTGGACCTGGCTCCCGCGTGGAGCCCGGACGGGAGCACCCTCCTCTGGGGCTCAGACCGAAGTGGGATTCCCCAGATCGTCGCGGCGGCGGTGGACCCCCTGAGGGGCACAGTGGGACCGGTACGGGGCGTGACGCGAGTGGTCTCCGGGGCCGCATTCCCGACGGTGAACCCCACCGACTCGAGGGTCTACTTCTCGCACTACACCTCCCACGGGTGGGAGCTGGCCTCGGTTCCCTTCGACTCGACCCGATGGGCGGATGCCGGTCCGCTGGACCCGCGCTTCCGGGCCCCGCCCGCTCGCCTGGGGGCGCCGCCGGTGGAGGGGACGCTCACCGACTATGCGTCCCTCCCTTCCCTGCGTCCCCGGTACTGGCAGCCCATCACCCTTCCGGGCCACGACACCCCGGACGGAGCCCTCCTGAAGCCGTTCGTGGGCTTCGCTACCCAGTCCACGGACCTTGTGGACCGTCACGCGGTGCTCCTGCAGGGGGCCATCTCGCTATCCGGGAAGGAGATCGACGGTCGTCTCCAATACGTGTACGCGGGCCTGGGAAACCCGGTCGTCGACCTCGTGGTGGAGCAGGAGTGGGACGGGGAAGGCCCCTTCCAGGCCAGGACGGATCCCGACGCGGAGCCGGAGACCCTCTACATCCGCGAGCGCGAACAGCGGGTGAGCCTGGGCGGAACGCTGACTCGGGCCCGTTGGACCTCGTGGATGAGTCTCTCCGGGAGGGCGGGAATGGTGTGGGAGTCCCGCCGCCTGCTGGATCGGACGTTCCGGCCCAGTGAGAACTTCGTCCTCTACCAGCCGGACTCCCGCCTGGCGGAGGGCCGGGTGTCGCTGGCGGTGAACACGTCCCGGGGACACGCCCTCTCCGTCAGCCGAGAGGAGGGCCTGAGCGCCTTCGTGCTTCTCCGGGCCCGGAAGGAGGTGGCGCTGGCCGATTCCCTCGTGGGGGAGACGGGCTTCGATCGCTCCACCGACGAGCTGGTGGGGCAGCTCCAGTTCTATCAGTCCGTCCCGGGGCCGGGATTCTCGGACCACGTCATGGCGGTTCGGCTGGCCGGTGGGGCCGCGCGCGGACCGGGAGCCGACGCCCTCACCTTCGAGGTCGGTGGCGCCAGTGGCCAGCGCGAGCCCATCACCGGGTTGGATCTCTTCGGCGGTACCTCCCTTTTCTTCCCCGTACGTGGGTATGCCACGGGGACGAGGTCCGGGCGATTCGCCTGGGCGGGGAGCGCCGAATACCGGTTCCCTCTGGCGCTGGTGAACCGGGGGCTCGGCCTCATTCCGATCCACCTCGACAGGCTCTACGGGGCGGTCTTCGCCGACGCCGCCAACGCGTGGGGGCCTGAGTTGGAGCTCGCCGGATTCAATCAGCCGCGCCTGGATCCCATCTGGTCCGCCGGCGTGGAGCTCTCGGCCGCGTTCACGTTCTTCTTCGACCTGTCAGTGACGCTCCGGAGCGGAGTGGCCTTTCTGGGGCGTGAGGTCGGGATGAGCCGCAGCCCGGGGTGGTACCTGAGGCTCGGCCCCTCCTTCTGACCCGGCTCGGGATCGGCCGGTGAATCTCTGCCGCCGCCAACCGAGCCCGGCGCGGCCCGGGCGGAGCGCCCCACCCCCGCGGCAGAGAGGTGCCCCTGGCCCGGTCCCGCCCCAGTCTGGGGGTCGGGATCCGAACATAACCCGAAACTGGTTCCCGACTCCGGGGTAGGAACAAGAGTCGGAATCGACGGATCTCCCGTGCCCAGGGGCACTTCCGGAGGGTCGCCAGGAGAAAGGTCGGCGCACACCGGAATTCGTCCTTGACCACAAGATCTAGTGCTCCTATAATCGTCGCGCCCCAACCTCTAGTGGTGCGCGGCGGGGTTTTCCACACGATCTTCGACGGCGGAAGCGGGTTTCCGCCGTTTTTCCACTCCGCAGGTTTCGTTTTCCACACCCATTTTCCACACGGGAGTCTGCCGCCTCATGTCGTCCGCCAACGTCATCCCGCCGTTTCCGCCTGAATCGTTCATCTGGGATGATTCCACTCCCGAGGATCTCCCCCCCGCCGAGCTCACCGAGAATGCCCGCATCGTCCTGGGTAAGCGGTACCTGAAGAAGGACGAGGAGGGAGAGCCGGTGGAGGAGCCGGAGGTCATGTTCTGGCGGGTGGCCCGGGTCATCGCCGAGGCGGACCGGCGGTACGGCGCGTCCGACGCGGCCATCGAGGAAGTGGCCAGGCAATTCTACGCCCTCATGATCCGGGGCGAGTTCGAGCCCAACTCCCCCACGCTCATGAACGCGGGTCGGCCCCTGGGTCAGCTCTCCGCGTGCTTCGTTCTCCCCGTGGAGGACGCCCTCTCCAACGGGAAGAGCGGAATCTACGACACGCTCAAGGCCATGGCGCTGGTGCACCAGTCCGGTGGCGGAACGGGCTTCGGATTCTCCCGCCTCCGGCCCGAGGGCTCCCAGGTGCGGTCCACGTCGGGTGTGGCGTCCGGTCCCGTGTCTTTCATGAAGCTCTACGACGCCTCCACCGAGGTGGTGAAGCAGGGCGGCACCCGCCGGGGGGCCAACATGGGCATCCTCCGGGTGGATCATCCGGACATCCGGCGGTTCATCACCTGCAAGGACGACACGTCGCAGGTCACGAACTTCAACATCTCCGTCGCCATCACCGACGCGTTCATGGACGCGGTGAAGAAGGGAGAGTCCTACGACCTGGTGAATCCCCGGACGGGCGACGTCGTGGGGCAGGACGACGCTCGCGAGATCTTCGACATGATCGTTCGCGGAGCGTGGAAGACCGGAGAGCCGGGCACGTTCTTCATCGACCGCGCCAATGAGTACAACCCGGTCCCGAAGCTCGGAAGCTACGAGGCGACGAACCCGTGCGGCGAGCAGCCCCTCCTTCCCTACGACGTCTGCAACCTCGGCAGCATCAACGTGGGCAAGTTCGTCCGGACCGACGTCCCGGCGGACCGCCCCCTCTCCGAGCGCGTGGACTGGGAAGGTCTCGGGCAGGTGGTGCACCTGGCCGTCCATTTCCTGGACAACGTCATCGACGCCAACCGCTACCCGCTGGAAGAGATCCACAACCTGGCCCACACCATCCGGCGGATCGGGCTTGGGATCATGGGGTGGGCCGACATGCTGGTGCGCCTCGGGATTCCGTACTCCAGCACCGAAGGGGTGGAGATGGGGCGTCACCTCATGGAGTTCGTCAACGAGGAGGCCCGGAACGCCAGTGAGAAGCTCGCCACGGTCCGGGGTGTCTTCCCAGCGTGGGAGGAATCCATCTGGGGATCCGACAAGGCCGCGGCCCGTCGGGCGGACGGGTCCCGCGTGCGCCCCATGAGGGAACTCCGGAACTGCAACCTCACCACCGTAGCCCCCACTGGGACGATCTCCATCTTCGCCGGGTGCTCGGGCGGGATCGAGCCGCTCTTCGCCGTGGCGTTCATGAGGAACCAGGCCGGGGTCATGATGCCCGACGTGAATCCGGACTTCGTGCGTATCGCCCAGGAGCAGGGGTGGTACTCCGAGGAGCTCATGGAGCGGATCGCCACGGAGGGCCATATCCACTTCGACGAGGTCCCGGAGGCCATCCAGAAGGTCTTCGTGACCGCCCACGACATCACCCCGGAGTGGCACGTCCGCATGCAGGCCGCCTTCCAGGAGCACGTGGACTCGGCCATCTCCAAGACCACCAACTTCCCCAACGAGGCCACGGAAGAGGACGTCCGCGAGATCTATGAGCTGGCCTTCGAGCTCGGGTGCAAGGGCGTGACGGTCTACCGGGACGGTTCTCGGCCGATGCAGGTCCTGTCCACTGGAAAGACCGGCCAGCAGGAGGTGTCCGCCGAGGCCGCCGCCGAGATGGAGGAGGCCCAGGCTCGCATGGCGGAGCTGGAGCAGCATCTGGCCGACTCCCGCGAGGAGGTTCACCAGCTGCGCATCCAGCTCTCCGATCTCCAGAACCAGATGACCGACCAGGATCTGACCGCCGCCGCTTCCCGGCACAAGCGGCAGAGGCCCTCCATGCTCCGCGGTCGCACCGTGAAGATGAACTCGCCTCTCGGTGACCTCTACGTCACCATCAACGAGGACGAGACCGGTCGGCCTTTCGAGGTCTTCTGTACCCTGGGGAAGGCAGGGGGCGCGGCCATGGCGGACGCCGAGGCCATCGGGCGCCTAATCTCGCTGGCGCTCCGGTCCGGGATTCCCATCAGCACCCTGAAGGAGCAGCTGCGGGGGATCTCCTGCGACCGCGCCGTGGGCGTGGGACCGAACAAGGTCCTCTCCGCTCCGGACGCCATCGGGCAGGCCATCGAGCGGTACCTGGAAGAGAAGGAAGGCGTACAGGAGGCCCTTCCGCTGGGAGCGCCGGTTCGGAGTGGGGCCGAGCAGGCCCAGGCACAGGCCAGTGCTTCCGGACCGGTGCAGGAGAGCTTCTTCGGGGCATGCCCCGACTGCGGCGCGGGACAGCTCGCGTACGAGGAGGGATGCGTGAAGTGCCACGTGTGCGGCTACAGCGAGTGCGGCTGAGCCTTCTCCCATAGCGGAGTCGGTCCCCGCCCGAGTGGCTGGGATCGCACGGAGGGGGACATCGCCCGGCCGGTCCAAGGCGGACCGGCCGGGCTTTGTCATGTGTTCCTGAGGCTCCCCGCCGTTGAGGCGCGGCGAACACTGGAGGCCGGCAGTAACAGGCTCATGGGAAGGTGACCCCGGCCGGGTCAGGGTGGTAGCTTCGGGCCATGAACATACAACCCATCCAACGCCGCCAGGGGCCACTGCGCACTTCCGGTCGCCGGGCCCTCCGGTCTATGTCTTCCGCGCTCTTCCTGGCCTTCATGGCCACGGCGTGCGGGAATGACCAGGGCCTCTCGACTCTCCCGGAATTGGTGGAGAATCGTCCGCGCTTCAGCGGGACCGCTGCGCTCGCGCTCGTGGATACGCAGTTGGCCTTCGGTCCCCGGGTTCCAGGCACGGCCGGACACACTGCGCAACTGCAGTGGATGCGCGAATGGCTCGAGGCTAGCGCCGACTCCGTGGAGTTGCAGCGGTTCAGCCACACGCACACCTCCACCGGAGAGGTGCTCGAGTTGACGAACGTCCTGGCGCGCTTCCGTCCCGAACTCGACCGACGCATCCTCTTCCTGGCCCACTGGGACACCCGTCCGACCTCCGACGCGGCGGACACTCCGGAGCGCCGAGCCCTGCCGGTGCCGGGCGCCAACGACGGCGGGTCGGGCACGGCCGTCCTCCTTCACGCCGCGGAGATCCTCGGCCGGACGCCTCCGGATTTGGGGGTGGATCTGCTCCTCGTGGATGGTGAGGACTACGGACCCACGACGGCGGACATGTTCCTGGGCGCGCGCCACTACGCTCTGAACATTTCCACCCCGCGTCCGATCTACGGCGTGCTCCTTGACATGGTGGGGGACGCCACGCCGTTCTTCCCGGTGGAGGGGTACTCGGCCGCCATGGCTCCGCAGGTGGCTCAGCGGGTCTGGAACGTGGCCCATGCACTGGGCTACTCGCCCTACTTCCCGCTGCAGCCTGGACAGCGTATCAACGACGACCACATCCCGCTCAACCAGGCCGGCCTCGCCACCGTCGACATCATCGACTTCGACTACGGGCCGAACAACGCCTACTGGCATACTCCGGAGGACGACCTGGACAACGTGAGGGCGGAAACGTTGGGGATGGTGGGCGAGGTGGTCCTGGAACTCATCTACATGGGAGGCTGAAGTGTCGTCAGACGCGTCGATTCGGGTTGCGGTGGTGCAGGCGGCTGGAAGGCCTTTCGACACTCCCGCCGCCGTATCGCGGGTGGAGGAATTCACGGCGGAGGCCGCCTCCCAGGGTGCGGAGCTGGTGGTCTTCCCCGAGGCCTATGTGGGCGGATACCCGTGGGGGCTGGCCTTCGGGACCGCGGTGGGAGGCCGAACGCCGGCGGGAAGACGGGCTTGGCAGTCCTATCACGCGGGGGCGGTGGAAGCCCACGGTCCCGAGGTGGAGAGAATGTCGGAGGCGGCGCGGGCGCACGGTGTGCACGTGGCGGTGGGGGTGGTGGAGCGCGACGCCACGTACTCCGGAGGAACCCTCTTCTGCACTCTCCTCTACCTCGGGCCCGATGGACGGCTGCTTGGGAAACACCGCAAGCTCAAGCCCACGGCCCAGGAGCGGATCATCTGGGGGGAGGGAGACGGAAGCACCCTTCCTGTGGTGGACACGGGGAAGGGCAGAGTGGGAGGACTGATCTGCTGGGAGAACTACATGCCCCTGGCCCGGATGGCCATGTACGGAAAAGGCGTGGAGATCTACCTGGCGCCCACGGCCGATGCACGGCCTCGCTGGCAGGCCACGCTCCAACACATCGCCCTCGAGGGCCGCTGTTTCGTTCTCGGGTGCAATCAATACGTGACGCGGGAGATGTATCCTGATCAGTTGGAGCTTCGCCACGAGCTGGACGCCTGGCCGGAGGCCCTCTGCAGGGGGGGGAGCGCCATCTACGATCCGGCGGGTGAGTGCCTCGCCGGTCCGATCTGGGATCAGGAGGGAATCCTGTTCGCCGACCTGGACCTCGGTGCGGTGGCGCGCGGGAAGTTCGACTTCGACGTCACCGGCCACTACGCGCGCCCCGACGTGTTCCGGCTCGCGGTAGACGAGCGGCCCCATCCTCCCGTGAGCTACGAAGCACACCCCCTTTCCTGAGGCTCCCGCAGCGAGTAGAGTCTTGCACAACGGGTGCACTCCTCATACGGGGGGTGGGCCCCCATTTGTTTTCTGGGCCGGACGTCCTCTGCGTCCCGCCCCAACCCTAGACAGCACCGCGGTGGGCGGTGCCACCATTGTCGATGAGGATCCCATGACCGAAGCCACAGCCAAACGGACGGACGCCTTCCTGCAGGAAGTCGACCAGTACAGCGCCCACAACTACAAGCCGCTGCCCGTCGTCCTGGAGCGAGGCGAGGGCGTCTGGGTGTGGGACGTGGATGGGAACCGCTATCTCGACATGCTGGCGGCCTACTCCGCCGTGAACCAGGGCCACCTGAACCGGACCATCCTGGACGCCGCGCGGGCCCAGATGGAGAAGCTCACCCTCACGTCGCGGGCGTTCCACAACGACCAGATGGGACCCTTCCTGAAGGAGTTGTGTGAGCTCACCGGTTTCGAGCGCGCGCTGCCCATGAACACCGGCGCGGAGGCGGTGGAAACCGCGATCAAGATGGTCCGGAAGTGGGGCTACCAGGTGAAGGGCGTACCGGAGGGCAAGGCCGAGATCATCGTCTGCTCCAACAACTTCCACGGGCGGACCACCACCATCGTCGGTTTCTCGTCCGAGGACCAGTACAAGCATGGGTTCGGGCCCTTCACGCCTGGCTTCGTCATGGTCCCCTACGGAGATGCCGCCGCCTTCGAGAAGGCCATCACCCCCAATACGGTGGGCTTCCTCGTGGAGCCGATCCAGGGCGAGGGGGGGGTCATCGTGCCGGTGGATGGCTACATCGGCTGCACGCGGGGGCTGTGCAAGGAGCACAACATCGCCTTCATGGCCGACGAGATTCAGACCGGCCTCGGCCGGACCGGCAAGCTGTTCTGCTGCGACTGGGAGGACGTGCGCCCCGACGTGCTCATCGTGGGCAAGGCCCTGGGCGGTGGCGTCTATCCCGTGTCGGCGGCCCTGGCGGACGCTGAGTACATGGACGTCTTCCACCCCGGTGACCACGGTTCGACGTTCGGTGGGAACCCGCTCGGCGCCGCCGTGGCACGGGCCGCCATGCGAGTGCTGGTGGAGGAGAAGCTGGTGGAGCGGTCCGCCGAGATGGGAGCCTGGTTCATGGACCAGCTCCGGGCCATCCAATCACCGCACGTGAAGGAAGTGCGGGGCAAGGGCCTCATGATCGGCGTGGAGGTGAAGGAATCGTCCGGGACGGCCCGGCCCTTCTGCGAGGCGCTTCAGGCCCGGGGTATCCTCGCCAAGGAGACCCACCACCAGGTCATTCGTTTCGCCCCCCCCCTGGTCATCGACAAGGAGACCCTGGAGTGGGCGCTGGGACACGTGCGGGAGGTCCTGGCTTAGCGGCCGCATGGCCCACCCGGGAGGGTGGTCCGGGCGGCGATGAGGGGTGGATGAGCAAGGGGGCCGGTGCGCTGCGGTGCACCGGCCCCCCTTGTTGTCGGCTCACCAACCTCGGGCGGCGGCACGACGATCGAGTGTCGCGTCGCCACGCGCGGGACCTACCAGGAGATCGTTCCTTCCTGGGACGTGTCCACCTGCCGAGCCTGCCCCTCGCCCAACAACACCTCCTCGACCTGCTGGTAGAGGAAGTCCCGTGCCTTCTGGTCCCGGGGGTCCAGCCCGTAGTGGTTGATGAGCAGCGTTTGGTGCTGCAACCATTCCTTCCAGCAGTTCTGGCAGATCTCCCTGATGATCCGATCGCCGAGGTCGTTGCGGAAAGGTGGCTTGGAGAGGGCGGGGCCTTCACCGCATCGGCGGCAGTCGATGGTTTCCACGGATGCTCCCGGGTGAGCTTCATCTGAAATGGGTACCGCGGTTACCCTTCGGGTATGGATTGGGGTCCATCCCCACCTGTGGCCCATAAGGAGACGAGACGGTGCCTCGCACAGCCATTCAGGGAACCGGTTTCTATCTTCCCGAGCGCGTCGTGACCAACGACGAGCTTGCCGGGATCATCGACACCTCCGACGAGTGGATCCAGGAGCGGACCGGGATTCGCGAGCGCCGATGGGTTGAAGAGGGGCTCACGGGCGCGGAGATGGCACGCAGGGCCGGCGTCATGGCCCTCGATGCCGCCGGACTCCAGCCCAACGAGCTGGATGCCATCGTCCTGGCCACGCTCAGTCCGGATCACTTCTTCCCCGGGACCGGCGTGTTCCTTCAACGGGACCTGGGAGCGGGCGAGATTCCGGCTCTGGACATCCGGGCGCAGTGCTCGGGCTTCGTGTACGGGCTCTCCGTTGCGGACGCCTGGATTCGGTCGGGGCAGTACCGCACCATCTTGCTGGTGGGGGTCGAGATCCAGTCCACGGGGCTGGACCTGACCGACCGTGGACGGGATATGGCGGTCCTTTTCGGGGACGGGGCCGGGGCCGCCGTTCTACAGGCCACCGACGAGTCGAATCGGGGGGTGCTCTCCACCCACATCCACTCCGACGGAGGGCACGCCGAGGTGCTCTGGGGCGATGCGCCCGCGTCGGCCCGCCATCCGCGGATCAGCGGCGAGGACCTGGCCGAGGGCAGGCAGTACCCCCGGATGACCGGCCGCGAGGTCTTCAAGCACGCGGTGAGCCGGATGCCCGAGGTGGTGCTCGAGGCGTTGGAGGCCAACGGGCTCGAGGTCGGCGACATCGACCTCCTGATCCCGCATCAGGCGAATCTGCGGATCTCTCAGATGGTGCAGCGCCGACTCGAGCTGCCGGACGAGAAGGTCTTCAACAACATTCAGCGATACGGCAATACCACCGCAGCCACGATTCCCATCGCGCTGGCCGAGGCGGTGCGGGAGGGGCGCCTCGGCACGGGAGACCTTCTCTGTCTCACGGCGTTCGGATCCGGATTCACCTGGGGCAGCGCGTTGATCCGGTGGTGACCGGTAGACGGCTTGTTTCGTCGTTCCTACATTACTCCGCTGTACACCGTCCCATCACCAACCGGCGGACCATGCTGAACAAGAAGCAGTTGGCTCATATCGAGAAGCGTCTCCTTCAGGAGCGGGCCCGGGCACTCCGGTCCCTCGGGCTCTGGGACGAGATGGCAAAGGCGGATCGCGAATCCGGAGACTCCGATCTGTCCGCCTACACCGATCACATGGCCGACCAGGGCACCGAAGCGATGGAGCGGGAAAAGGCCGCGCTCTTCGCCACAAAGGAGGGACGCTACCTCTACAGGATCGAGGAAGCGCTCCGCCGTCTGTACGGTGACCCGAAGAGCTTCGGGACGTGTCACACCTGCGGGGCCGAGGTGGGCTTTGAGCGTCTGGACGCGCTCCCTCACGCTCGATACTGCATCGACTGCAAGCGGAAGGAGGAGAGCGCCGCCTGAGGCGAGCTCGACTTCCGATTGGGTGCACGAGAGCCCCGCTGACCCCGTGGGGCGGCGGGGCTCTCGGATCAGATGGCGGAGCCCGCCTCCCCCCGGTCGGGGGGAGCGACTAGCCGAGAAGGGTGAGCAGCCGGCTCCCCAGGACCTCCACCTGCCATCGGCGTACGCCTTCCACGTGGAGTAGCTCGTCCTCGGACGACGGCGCGACCCGGGCGATCTCCAGCAGCGTGCTGTTGGAGAGCAGGACCCCCCGGTCCAGCCCGAGCTCTTCGGCGGTGCGGTTCCGCTCTCCCTTCAGGACATCCGCGAGCTCTTCAACCTCTGGAGCCGGCCGTCCGGGTCCTCGTCGGGACGGTGCGGGGTAGCCAATCAGCTGGTCCTCACCGAGCTGGTCCAGCTCCCAGATCCGATCCAACAGGTCCTGACCGTGGGAGCGGATCACCCGCGAGTTGACCCCCTTCCGTTTCACCAGGTCGTGCACCGACGATGGCGGAGAGACCGCCACATCCACCAGGAAGGAATCCGGTGCGACGCGGAAGGGGGCGCGGTCCTGCTCCCGAGCGATGTCGTCTCGCCAGCGAAGGGCCTCCCTGAGCCGAGCGACCTGGCGGAGAGCCATCTTCCGGGCGGCCTTTACCCGCAGGACGGGGTCCTCCGGCTCGTCTTCGCTCCAGCGGATCCCCTCCATGGCCCGACACTCTTCGCGAGCCCAGTCCAGGCGTCCAGCCTCCTGCAGGGCCTTCATCAGGCGCTCGCTCAGAGAGTGCAGGTAGCGGGTGTCCGACGCGGCGTATTCGAGCATCCCCTGCTCCAGCGGGCGGCGGGCCCAGTCGGCTCGCTGATACTTCTTCGAGAGGCGCACGGAGAAGTGTTCCTCCAGCAGAGCCGCCAATCCCAGTCCCGGGAGGCCGAGAAGCGACGCGGCGACCTGGGTGTCGAAGAGTCCCCGAGGGTTGATGCCCAGGTCCCGATCCATGAGGCGGAAGTCGTAATCGCCCCCGTGCATCACCAGAGGCAGGTCCGGGTCCTCCAGAAGGGGGCGGAGGAGGTCCGACAACTCCACCTCGAGGGGGTCGAAGATGAGGTCCCGGCCCGAAGGCGTGGAGATCTGGACCAGGCACAGCCGGTCGGAATAGCGATGAAACCCCGCGGCCTCGCAGTCGAGGGCCAGCGAAGGCTCTCGGCTCAGGTCGCGTACAGCGTCTCGAGCGCGCTGGGGGGAGTCGATGAATTCGATGGTCATGAGAAGCTGCTACAGGCGGGCGCCCTTCCGGTTCCGCGGGGCGATCGAGGCGGGCTGGTCCTTGCCCCCCCTCGGGCCGAGTAGACAGGTTCATGGGCTATCGGGACGACCCTCCTCCCTGATCTGTGATTTGCGCTTTTTCCTATGCTGAGAACGAAGATCGTCGGGACCCTCGGCCCGGCCAGCACGTCGGCCGAGGTCATTGACGAATTGGTGGATGCCGGCCTGAGCATGGCCCGCATCAACATGTCCCACGGAAGTCACGAGACCCACCGCGCGGCCATTGAGCTGGTTCGGGGAACCGCCCGCAGGAAGGGGCACCCGCTGCCGATCCTGGTCGACCTCTCGGGTCCAAAGATCCGGGTCGGGACGCTGGACAATCCCATCGAGCTGGTGAACGATTCGGAGGTCGTGGTTGCCCACGTCGATGAAGCCCGGCCCGGTGAGATACCCACCACCTACCGACACCTGGCCGAGGACGTCCAGCCGGGTGATCCGTTGCTGCTGGATGACGGCTTGCTTCAGCTGGAGGCCCTGGAGTCCGACGGCGTCCGCGCGCGCTTTCGGGTGGTTAAGGGTGGCACGCTGAAGAGCCGGAAGGGAATCAACCTGCCGGGCGCCGAGGTGAAGGCGCCTTCCCTGACCGACAAGGACCTCCGCGACCTGGAGTTCGCCCTGGACATGGGGGCGGAGTACATCTCCCTCTCCTTCGTCCGGAAGGCCCAGGACGTGCGAGACCTCAAGAACCGAGTGCGTGGGCGGGCCCTCGTGGTGGCCAAGATCGAGAAGGCGCAGGCCCTGGAGAAGATCGAGGAGATCCTGGAAGAGACGGACGGCGTGATGGTGGCTCGCGGAGACCTGGGGGTGGAGCTCCCCTTCGAGCAGGTCCCGCTGGCGCAGAAGCGCATCATCGAGTTGGCCAACCATTACGGTCGCCCGGTCATCACGGCGACCCAGATGCTGGAATCCATGACGGACAACCCCCGGCCCACCCGGGCGGAGGCTTCCGACGTGGCCAATGCCATTCTCGATGGGACCGGCGCGGTCATGCTGTCGGGCGAGACGGCGGTCGGTGCCTACCCGGTGGAGGCGGTGGAGGCCATGTCCCGGATCGCCCGGGAGATCGAGGCGGCCGGAGTCCTGGATCGGGCATCGCGCTGGGAGGGTTGGGGGCAGTCGGAACACCGCGGTGGCGCCTCGATGCGGGAGCATGCGGTGGCGTCCGCCACCATCGGTGCCGTCCGGAGTCTCTCCTCTCCCGCCATCATCGTCATCACCCGCAGTGGCTTCAGCGCCCGGCTCGTCTCGAGCTATCGTCCACCCGTCCCCGTCTTCGCCGTGTGCACCGACCCCATGACCTACAGCCAGCTGTCCGCGGTCTGGGGAGTGCGGCCGCTACTCGCGCAGGAGGAGGAGGTCAGCTACGAGTCCCTCACGCAATTCGGCAAACAGGCCGTGGTGGACACCGGGGTAGGGAGGCCGGGGGACACCGTGGTGGTGACGGCGGGCTTCCCCTTCCACCAGTCCGGCTCCACGAACACGTTCCGCGTCGAGCAACTCTGAGGACGGTGAGACGCATGACCGGAAGGAGTAGCGGATGCGCCTGACCTTCCTGGGCACCGGAACGTCCTTCGGCGTTCCGGTCGTGGGCTGTTCCTGCCCCACCTGTACCTCCGCGGACCCTCGGGACGCCCGCACCCGCAACGCGGCTCTCCTGGAGCTTCCGGAGGGACGCCTTCTGGTGGATACACCCCCGGAGCTCCGCCTGCAGCTTCTACGCGCAGGAGTGGCCCGGATCGACGAGGTGTGGATCACGCACCCGCATGCCGACCACCTCCATGGGCTCGACGACCTCCGGGTCTTCACCACGCGTCTCCGGATGAGCCTGCCCACCCACGTGGCGGACGAGCACATCGCGGAGATCCGTGCCCGGTTCCCCTACATCTTCTCCGACTTCGAGCCGCCTGCGGGGACCACGAAGCCCATCCTCCACCTGGTGCCCTTCCAGCCGACCGAATCCCTGGAGCTGCTTGGCGCAAGGGTGCAGCCCATACCCGTGCCGCACGGGCCCATGACGGCCTATGGCTTCCGAGTGGGCTCGCTGGGGTACATAACCGACGCCAAGGCACTCCCCGAGCAGGCGCTCGCCGTACTCGACGGTGTGGACACCCTGGTGCTGAACGCTCTCTGGTGGGGCAAGCCCCATCCCACCCATTTCAATGTGGAGGAAGCCGTGGAGGCGGCCCGGGCCGTAGGAGCCCGAAAGACCTATCTGGTGCATCTCACGCACCGCCTCCTGCATCGGGAGCTCGACGAGCAGCTCCCACCTGACATTCACCCGGCCTACGACGGCCTGACCCTCGAGATCGCCCCATGAGCTGCCCCGTCCTGGACTTCACCGACGCCCTCGTCCCCGCTCTGGGCGCGGGCGGAATCGATCCCGCCCGATTGGACAAGGACCTCGCCGAACGGTTTGCCCAGGCGCACCAGGCGGTGCTTCGGCGCCGGGAGACGGGTGACATGGGCTTCTTCGATCTCCCGGCGGATCCTGCCACCGCGGCCACCGTGCAGGAGCTGGCCGACGGGTTCGGCCAGTGGTTCGAGAACGTCGTGGTCCTGGGGATCGGGGGGTCCGGACTCGGCGCGGTCACGCTCCGAGAGGCGCTCCTGGGGCAGGGCTGGAACGAGCGATCCGACGAGGATCGAAGCTACTTCCCACGCCTCTACGTGCTGGACAATCCCGATCCCGAGACGGCCCGGTCCCTCCTCGGGAGACTCGACCTGCGTCGCACCCTGGTGAACGTGGTGAGCAAGTCGGGCACCACTGCGGAGACCATGGCCCTGTATCTGGTGTTGCGGGGGATGATCGCAGAGGTCGTGGATACCGAGAAGCTCCACGGCCACTTCATCTTCACCACCGATCCGGAGCATGGTGTCCTTCGCACGCTGGCCGACGAGGAGGGAATCCCGACGCTCTCGATCCCTCCGAACGTGGGCGGGCGCTTCTCCGTTCTCACTCCGGTGGGACTGTTCCCGGCCGCCATCACCGGCGCACCGGTCCGAGAGCTCCTGGACGGGGCCGCTGCCACGCTGGCGCGGTGTGAGTCTCCCGTTCTGGCGGAGAACCCGGCGGGGATGCTCGCCACCCTGCTCCACCACTTCGACACGGAGCTGGGCCGGCCCATACACGTGCTCATGCCCTACGCGGACCGGCTCCGCGCGCTCACGCTCTGGTTCCAGCAGCTCTGGGCGGAGTCGTTGGGGAAGGTCCTGGGAGACGGCCACGTCGGCCCGACTCCCCTCCCGGCGGTGGGGGCCACGGACCAGCATGCCCAGGTCCAGCTCTTCATGGAGGGACCGCACGACAAGGTGCTCGTGTTCGTCGCCAGCGAACCCTCGAGCGATCTGTCCATTCCTTCGATCCACCCCGGGATCCGGGAGTTGAGCTACCTGTCGGGTGCCACGCTGGGAGGTCTCCTGCAAGCGGAGCGGCGAGCCACGCGCGAGGCCCTGCGACGGCGAGGGCGGCCGTCCCTCACCCTGGAGATGGGAGAGGTCACTCCGGCGTCGCTCGGCGGCCTGTTCATGCTCCTGGAGATCGCCACGGTCTACGCCGGCGCACTGTACGGAGTGGATCCCCTGGACCAGCCCGGAGTGGAGCTCGGCAAAGTCCTGACCTACGGTCTCATGGGCCGCGACGGATACGACGCACCGGAGCTGCCCGAGCCCGATCCCCGCTGGCGCGTCTGACCCGGACTCTGGTAGGTTTAGGGACAGGGGAAACCGGGTGGTTTCCCGGGAGGTGAATGCACGGGAGGTCCCAATGCGTGATCGAGACGACGTACCATACATCGTGATCGAGCGGGAGTCCGGAGGAGGCGTGGGGTCGTTCCTCCTGGGGGCCCTCCTCGGGGCGGGTGTGGCTCTTCTCTTCGCCCCCAAGACGGGGAAGGAGACACAGGAGGAGCTGAAGGCCCGCGCCCAACAGCTTCGCGAGGCGGCCGAGGAGAGGGTGAGAGACGCCTCCCGACAGCTGGAAGATCGGCTGGATCATGCCCGCGAAGGCCTGCAGGACAGGGTCTCCAAGGTGAAGGACGCCGTCGAGTCCGGACGCCACGCCGCGGTGGAAGCGCGATCCGACCTGGAGGAGAAGCTGGAACGCTCCAAGGCCGCCTACCGGGCGGGGATCGAGGCCGCCAAGGCTGCCGCCGCCGCGGAACCCGGTGGAGACGGCGAAGCCGCCGAGTCCGACTGAGGAGGGTGGGGGGCCGAGCGAGCCGGACTTCGTAGCGGGACCGGCCGAGCCCCCCCATCTCCGAGCGCCCTGGCCTCACCGCGCCTGGGCCTTTCTGAAGAGGGTCCTCCTCAAGGCCGACGAGGATGGGATCTTCTTCATGGGTGGTGCCATATCCTTCAACGTCCTCGTCGCTTTCATTCCCCTCGTCCTCTTCGCGGTGGGGGTTTCGGGGATGGTGCTCAGCGCCCGATTCCTGGACCCCGCCACGGTCGTGGTGGGATTCCTGCAGCAGACGGTTCCCGCCATGCAGGGAGACGTGAACCTCGCCGATGAGGTGCGAGACGAGATCTCGGGGCTCCTGGATCAGGGAGCGAACCTCACGCTGCTGGGTGCCGCGCTCCTGGTCTGGTTCAGCACGCGCCTCGTGGGCACGTTACGCACCGCGTTGAAGGAGATCTTCGACATCTCCCAGACGCGCAACCTGGTGGCTGGCAAGATCTACGACATCCAAGTGGTTCTGGTGGGAGGACTGCTCTTCCTGCTGAACCTCTGGCTCACCACCGGGGTCGTGGCTGCCCGAGACTATGGAGTCGACCTTCTGGGCCTCGAGGGAGCCGCGCTCTCCCTGGTCCAGGGCTGGTCCGCGCACCTGCTGGCATTCCTCTCCATCTGGCTCCTCTTCCTGGGGATCTATCGGTTCCTTCCGGCTCGGCGCATCCCCCTGAAGGCCGCGTTGATCGCGGCGACCTTCACGGCCGTTGTACATGAGATCCTCAAGGGCGGATTCGGGTGGTACGTGACGAGCGTGGCGAATTACCGGTCCGCGTACGGGAACCTCATCTCCCTGGCGGTGCTCTTCTTCTGGATCTATTACGAGGCCCTCGGGTTCATTCTCGGTGGGGAAGTCGCGCAGGTGTGGACCATGCGACGCGCCCGTAGGGTTCAGATCCGAGAGGTCCACGGCGGAGGGGGTTAGTCGGCACCATGGGGGAGAGCGGGCGGCAGGTCGTGGCCTCCAACCGGAAGGCCAGGCACGAGTACGAGATCCTGGATTCCGTGGAGGCGGGTCTCGTCCTGCGGGGTCCGGAGGTCAAGTCGCTTCGAGAGGGCAAGGTGGCTTTTCAGGACGCCTACGCCACGGTGGACCGGGGCGAGGTCTGGCTCCATTCCCTCCACATCAGCCCCTACGAACAGGCCAATCGGTACAACGTCGATCCCCTCCGGACCCGGAAGCTGCTCTTGAACAAGTCCGAGATCCGAAAGCTGATCGGGAAGGTCGAGGAAAAGGGGCTGACGCTCATTCCACTGGACGTGTACTTCCGCCGGGGGCGAGCCAAGATCACCCTCGCGCTCGCACGGGGCCGCAAGACGCACGACAAGAGGGAGAAGCTGAAGAGGCAAACCGAGGAGCGGGAGGCGAACCGGGCCATGGGAGCGCACCGGTGAGGCGGCGGCCTAACATCGCGAGGCCGCCGCACCAGGTGGGGGCGGTGATGTTGCTCGTCGCGCTGTTGGCGTTCCCGATCCCGTGGTTCCCAGGTGCGATCCCCGGTCCGGCCCCCGCGGCGGGACAGGGGTCGGGCGTGCTCCGGATCTCCACTGCCGGCGGTGAGGAACTGCGGGTGCCACTCGCCCGCCACCGTGGATTCCCCGCCGTTTCCGAGGCTGTACTTCGGACCGTCGGGTGGCGTGTGCAGTCTGGGCCGGACGGCTACCGCGCGGTCCTCGCCGGGGACGTCGATGCGGACATTCGTGCCGGTGCAGCCTTCGTGCGCCTGGACACGACCTGGGTCCAGTTGGTGGAGCCCCCATACGAGCGCGAAGACTCGCTGTACCTCCCCCTTCAGTTCTTCACAGACCTCCTCCCCGATCGACTTCCGGACTTCTATCGGGCCACGGGCAGCCGCGAGCTACGGGTGCTGCGGGACGATCTCTGGAGGTCGGGATTCGAGGGTGGGTTGAGAGATTCGGGAGGTGAGGCGACGGGCAGCGCCCGAGCGGGTGCCCCATCCACCAGGAACGCCCGGCGGACCGTGGACGACGGGGTGCGGGTGGTGATCATCGATCCGGGGCATGGCGGAGTGGACCCCGGCACCCTGGGCCGCCGACGAACACGCGAGAAGGACGTGACCCTGGCCGTTGCCCGGGCATTGGCCGCGGAGCTGGAGGGAGACCCGCAACTCGAGGTCCACCTCACACGGAACGAAGACGTGCTGGTGCCCCTCTGGGAGCGGGGCGAGATCGCGACTCGCCTGAAGGGCGAGCGGTACGGTGTCTTTCTCTCGATACACGCGAACTCCGTCAGTCGGCAGGATGTCCGGGGGGTCGAGACGTACTTCCTCTCGGAAGCACGTACGGAACACGAGTCCCGGGTCGCGGCGCTGGAGAATAGCGCCATGGAGTTGGAGCGTAACCGCCCATCGGGGCCCGGGCAGGGAGAGCTCGGCGCCATCATCAGCGAATTGATGAACCTGGACTTCCAGCACTGGTCTTCCGATCTGGCCACGGGGGTGCAGGGTCGGATCGCCCGGGTTCACCCTGGCCCCAACCGCGGAGTGAAACAGGCGCCCTTCGCGGTGCTCACCAATGCGATGATGCCGTCGGTCCTCATTGAGCTCGGATTCATCTCGAATCCACAGGAAGAACGGACCATTTCCGACGCGGCCTTCCACAAGGAGGTGGCGGAGGCCATCGCCCAGGCGGTCCGGGACTTCTTCAGGCGATACCCGCCTGGCGGCACGGCACCCACTGGGCCGCGGTGATTCGTCGCTTCCTGACCGCGGGGTCGCTCCTCCTGGCGGGGTGCGTCTACCTCAATACCCTGTACAACGCGCGCACCTCCTACGAGTTGGGCGAGCGGGCCCGGCTCGCGGGGCAGTCGGAGTCCGCGCGGAGCGCCTACCAGGTCACCCTGAGCAAGGCCGCCGAGAGTTTCCGCCGCGACTCCCTCGGACGTTGGGCCATGCCCTCCCTCCTGCTGGTGGGCCAGGCCCATCTCCGGCTCGGGTCCCTGGACGAGGCCAGGGCCGCGTTGGAACGGGTACTCGCGGATGCACGGGATCCCGAGCTTCGGCAGGAGGCACAGCTGTTCCTGGGAGCCGTGCTGGTCTCGTCCGGCGAGTACTCGCAGGCGGTGGATGTTTTGAACGGGGTTCTCAGGGAGCTCCGCAGGTCGGGTCTTCGGGGCGAAGGCCACATGTGGAGAGCGCGCGTACTCCTGGCGCAGGGGCAAGTGGAGCAGGGGTGGTGGGACCTGGAGCGGGCGGTGGAGGAGGACCACCGCCTGGAGGTGCCGAGCCACCTCGAGCGCCTGGCCTGGGCCATTCTCCGTGATGACCCCGCGCGCGCGGCCCAGGGGGCCGACGCTCTTCTGCGGGATCCGGCCGCCGGAATCTGGGCGGACTCGCTATCCCGGCTTGTGGACCGGGCATCCCGGACCTGGTCTCACGGCCGGGCGGCAGAGTTGCTCTCACCCGCCCGAGGGGCGCCGTGGACTCCCGGCCCACGTGACCGCCTCCTGCTGCAGCGTATCAACCTCCTCCTGAAGGCGGGGGACACACTGGCCGCGGAGACCGAGCTGGGCTGGGTGGCCCGCGGTGCAGGCGCTGCATCGGTGCCGGCGCGTCTCGCATTGGCCCGCATCCGCTTGCGGCAGATCCGGACTCCCGACGATGTGGCGCAAGTCCGCCGGGTACTTCTGCCGGTGGCCACCGACTCGGCCGTGGTCGCGGAGCTGGAGTCGCTGAGAATGGTGGAGCTCCTGTGGGAGGAGGGGAGAGACGACTTCGTACCGCTGTTCGCGGCAGCCGAGCTGGCGAGGGAGGAGCTGGATGCCCCAGGACTCGCTCGAACGCTGTACCTGGGTGCGGCACGGGACAGTTCGGCCGGACCCTGGCGTGGGAAGGCGGCGCTGGCTGCTGTGGCCGTGGGGCCGGATTCTGAGGAGGAACGGCTCTGGCGCCGGGACCTTCTCCGGGTCCGGGATCCGTATCTCGCCCGGGCGCGAAACCGCTATCTTCCCACGGACACGCTGGCGCGCCTGGATGCCACGCTGCAACTGGCGCTCGACAGTGTGCGGGCGTGGGCGCGAATGGAGGCGCAGCGCCGGGACGTCCTGGTGCGGAGCCGCACTGGCGGAACCTGATGAGAATGAGCATGACGGAACCCGTGCGACTCTTCGGTACAGACTTCCAGAATCCCGTGCTCCTGGCCGCGGGCACATGCGGCTTCGGGCAGGAGCTGTCTGAGGTGCTGGACCTGGAAACGCTCGGTGGAATGGTGACCAAGTCCGTCACGCTGGAGCCCAGAAAGGGGAACCCGGCCCCGCGCGTCACCGAGTTCGGAGCGGGGATGCTGAACTCCATCGGCCTTGCGAACCCCGGCGCCCACGCGGTTCGGCGCGAGAAGCTCCCCTGGTTGGCGCAGAACCTCCATCGCTGCAGAGTCCTGGTGAGCGTCGCCGGCCACCGCATCGCCGAGTACCTCGAGGTGGTGAGAATCCTCGACGACGCCGACGGCTTCGTGGGATTCGAGCTCAACCTCTCGTGTCCGAACGACACGCAGCGGGGGAGTCTCCCCTTCGCATTGGACCCCGATGCCCTGGCGGATGTCGTGACAGGCTGCCGCGCCCGGACCCAGCGTCCGCTGCTGGTGAAGTTGGCGCCCAACGATCCTTCGCTGGAGGTGACGGCGCGGCGCGCCCAGGAAGCCGGAGCGGACGGGTTGACGCTGGTGAACACCCTCCCGGGCCGGGCGCTCGATGCCAAGGGTGTCCCCGTGCTGGGTGCCCGGCAGGGCGGCGTGAGCGGTCCGGCGCTGCGCCCGGTGGGGGTGCAGGCGGTGGCCGTGGTGCGAGAGGCGGTGGGCCTGCCCCTGCTGGGTGTGGGCGGAATACTCACCGCCGACGATGCCCTGGAGTATCTGCACGCGGGTGCGTCCCTGGTCCAGATGGGTACCGCCACCTTCGCCGCTCCGCGACAGCCCCAGAAAGTGGCGACCATTCTGAGTCGCCGGGGGTGGCCGCGAGCCCCCGTGGCGGTGCAGTCTGACCGTGTCCGGATCACGCCTGCATCGGAGGTCACGGGATGAGCCAGCTGATCATCGCCCTGGACTTTCCGTCCCAGCGGGATGCCCTGAACCTCGTGGACGAGTTGGGCGACGGCGCCTCCTTCTACAAGGTGGGGCTGGAGCTGTACACCCGTGAGGGACCGGGAATCGTTCGGGCGTTGAAGGGGAGGGGAAAGCAGGTCTTCCTGGACCTGAAGCTGCTGGACATCCCCAACACGGTCCACCGTTCGGTGGAGGCGGCGGTGGAGGTTGGTGCCGACCTGGTCACGGTCCACGCTCAGGGGGGCCGGGGAATGCTGGAGGCTGCGGCGAAGGCCGCAGGCAGCCGGACCCGGGTGGTGGCCGTGACGTTGCTCACCTCCCTCACCGCGGTGGAGATCGAGGAGGTGTGGGACCGGTCGTTGGGGTCGGTGCGGGACGAGGTGCTCCGGTTGGGGGCCCTCAGCGTGGACGCCGGGGTGGACGGGGTGGTGGCCTCGGCGCTGGAGGCGCGGGACCTGCGGCGCACGCTGGGCCCCGGAGCGTTGGTGGTCACACCCGGGATCCGACTCCCCGGTGGGGAGCGGCACGATCAGGCGCGCGTCGCGACACCGGCGGACGCGGTACGGGCGGGGGCGAGCCACCTGGTGGTCGGTCGCGCCGTCACCGGGGCTCCGTCCCCCACCGAGGCGCTCCGACGAGTCCTCTCGTCCATCGAGGATGGGCGCGGGGCAGAGCCGTGAGCCGCCCGTACGCAAAGAGTGTCCAACGCGTAATGGTTGCCATGTCGCTGATTTCGGTGGGACTGAAACCGGACCCGGCCGCCGGACAGGACATGGACCGTCTGGTGGCGGAGTTCACCCGGGTGTGGTCCAATCAGGATGCGGATGCGCTCCAGGGGATTCTTGCCTCTTCGGTCCGGTTGGATCTGGAGGGACAGCAGTACCTGGGAGTGCCCCCGCGACAGGTATCGGCCAGCGTAGGGCGCCTCTTTCAGCGCCTCGGTGCCGCGGCTCTCGTGGTGTCGCGGTCTGGAACACTGGCCGAGAGTCATGACCGGGGATACGCCGAATTCACCTGGTCTCCCAGCGCCGAGGACACGGGAACCACCGTCCGATACGTCATTTTCACGAGTCTCCGCCGCGTAGACGGCGGGTGGCACATCACAGAGCTCAGGATTCTCCGCTGAAGGCCATGGCACTGACCCTCTACAACTCCCTGACGCGCCGCCTGGAGCCCTTCGAACCCATGAATCCGCCGGAGGTGCGGGTCTACGGATGCGGCCCCACCATCTACGGACGGGCCCATGTCGGCAATTTCCGGACGTTCATGGCCTACGACCTCCTGCACCGGGTGCTCGCCCGGAGAGGATGGGACGTCCATTTCGTGTTGAACTTCACCGATGTGGACGACAAGACCATCGAGGGCGCCGCGAATGCGGGCGCCTCCCTTTCGGACTACACCCGGCCGCACGGGGAGTCCTTTCTGCGGGACGTGCGAACCCTTGGCGTTCGACCTTTCTTCGCCACGCCTCGGGCCACCGAGCACGTTCAGGAGATGGTGGATTGGATCCGGCGGCTCGAGGAGCGGGGGCTGGCCTACAAGGCCGAGGACGGGTCGGTCTACTTCCGGGTCTCCTCGTTTCCCACCTACGGGGCCCTCTCGGGCAATCGCGCCGACGGCGAGACGGGTCGCTCCCGAATCGACGCGGACGAGTACGACAAGGACGATGTTCGCGACTTCGTGCTCTGGAAGGCCGCGCGAGACGCCGATCGCGAGGTGGGCGCGGTATGGGATTCGCCTTGGGGTCCCGGGCGGCCCGGCTGGCACCTGGAATGCTCGGTGTTGAGCATCGGGGCACTGGGGAACACCCTGGACATCCACATGGGGGGAGAGGACCTCCTCTTTCCCCATCACGAGAACGAGATCGCACAGTCCGAGGGCGTGACGGGCGAACCGTTCGTCCGGTTCTGGCTCCACACGAAGCACCTCCGCGTGGAGGGGCAGAAGATGTCCAAGTCCCTGGGCAACACCCACACGGTGGATCAGCTGGTGGAGATGGGCCACGCGCCCGCAGCCGTGCGACACCTCCTGATCTCGGCCCAATATCGAAAGGAGCTGAACTTCACCTTCGATGGGCTGACCGGGTCCGCCAGGGCCGTGGAGCGTCTCGTGGCCTTACATCGACGGCTCCACGAGGAGACGCAGGCGGTCCTCGAAGCCGATCCGGTGGGGCTCGTGCCGCTGTCGGAGCGCGCCCTGGCGACTTTCGACGCCGCCCTGGACGACGACCTGAACTCGTCGGAGGCCCTGGCGGCGCTCTTCGGTTTCCTGAAGGAGGCGAACGCCGGCCTGGACCGGACCGGTGGAGTGGCGCAGCCCGAAGAGCTGGAAGCGGCTCGGGACGCACTGGCCTCCATGGACTCGGTGCTCGGTATCCTCGAGCTGGCCCTGTCGGACGAGGGCGTGGACGAGGAGCTGGCGACCTGGGTGGAGAGCATGATCCAGCAGCGCGCCCAGGCACGGACTGACAAGAACTGGGGTCGGGCCGACGAGATCCGCGATGCCCTCACCGAACGGGGGATCGTGCTGGAGGACACGCCCCAGGGAACTCGCTGGAAGCAGGTTTGAACGGAGGGGCGGGCGACCGGCTGGATCGCTTTCGCCCCCTCCCACCCGCTGTCCCCCGGGGCTAGGTTTCTCACCGCGCTGGCGTAGCTCAACTGGTAGAGCAGCTGATTTGTAATCAGCAGGTTGGGGGTTCGAGTCCCTTCGCCAGCTTTCTATCGAATGGGGGTGGATGGCGCCGTGCCGCCTGCACCTCCCTCTGCAGCCGGAGTCGGGCCGAGACGTGTTTCTCTCCCCTCGTCACAAGATTCTCTTCGTACACATCGCCAAGACGGGCGGGACCAGCATCCGGGCGGCGCTGAACCGTCTGCACTGGACCGATCCCTACGCGTGGGGCATCCGGGCTGCGAACATCGTGACCCGGGCGACGGGGTACAAGATCGGTGCGAAGTTCCCACGGCACGCTCGGGCCGTGGCCGCGTGGGAGAACATCTCGGAGCCCTTCTGGAGTGAGCTCTTCAAGTTCGTCTTCGTGCGGAATCCTTGGGATCGTCAGGTCAGCTCCTGGCACCATCTCCAGCGAATGCCCAACGCACCCACGGGGCAACTGGCGGATTTCGAGGCCTTTCTAAGGCACCGGCGCGATCCGGACCGGTCCTTCGTCTGGGAGTTCGAGATCTTCAGCGCGCCCCAGAGCCAGTACATGCTGGACATGGAGGGGAACCTGATCGTGGACTTCGTCGGCCGGTTCGAGCGGCTCCACGAGGACTTCGAGGAGGTGTGTCGGCGGGGAGGCACCTCCCGGATCCATCTTCCGCACCGGCGGCGGTCCGGCAAGCGGCAGCGAGACTACCGCACTTATTACGACGACGTCACGGCGGAGCTCGTGGCGGACCTCTACGCCGAGGACATCCAGCGGTTCGGGTACTCCTTCGACGACTACGGGCGGGATCTGGAGCCCGTGGCCATCGACCAGGTGGGGTGAGCCGGAACACCGCGACGGTGGTCCCTGACCGGGAAACGCTCGGCGGGTGGCCTCCTGAGCGCCCGCAAATTCGCCTCTTGCGACCCCCTTTACGCACCTGCGACCCTAACTTACCTTTCAAAGCTCGCTCAAAAACGCCACCAGCCCAGGGGTCGGTGGCTTCTTTGCTTGTCCGGAAGGTGGGGTTCGTCGGAGGGGCGGAGTGGGCGTCCACGGTGGGGTACCGAAGCGGCCAAACGGGGCAGACTGTAAATCTGCTGGATTATTCCTTCGGAGGTTCGAATCCTCCCCCCACCATGACAAGTCGCAGGGCGACGGAAAGCTGGATTTGCGGGAGTAGCTCAGTTGGCTAGAGCATCAGCCTTCCAAGCTGAGGGTCGCGGGTTCGAGTCCCGTCTCCCGCTCTGGTGGTCGGAAGGTCCGACCGTGAAGTCGCTCCGATAGCTCAGTGGTAGAGCACTCCCTTGGTAAGGGAGAGGTCCCGGGTTCAAATCCCGGTCGGAGCTTGCCCCGCTCGGGGGCGTGAAGCCGAGCCAAAACCAAGAGTAGCCGCCTCGCGCACTGCGACGGTGCTGACACAACGCAGAGGAATCAGCGATGGGCAAGGAGAAGTTCGAGCGCACGAAGCCGCACGTGAACGTCGGGACGATTGGTCACGTGGACCACGGGAAGACGACGCTCACGGCAGCGATCA
>JBDHLC010000078.1:0-15874 GCA_039586075.1 Gemmatimonadota bacterium
GTATCGGTCCATGAAGCTGTAGTTGACCCGGCCGAGCATCGAGACCAGCGACCACTCCTCCTGACTCTGGCTGCCGCCGGTAACCTCACCCCCGTTGATCGTCGTGACCTGGTCATCCGGGAAGTTCCGGGCGATCACGTACTTGGTGTCCTGGAACTGCTTCTCAGCGGTGTATCCCGCCACCACGTCGAAGTCATGGTCCCCGATGGACCTGTTGTAGTTGATCGTATTCTCGATCAGCCAGTTGTACTGCTGGCCCGAGAACGCCTGGGAGTAGGGCTGGGGGTTCGTGCTGCCCCGGTACTGGAGCTGGGTGCCCTGGTAGAAGCTCCGGTTGTTGGTGTTGTAGTCGAAGCCGACAAGGAGCCTGTACCCGAGGTTCTCGAGAATCGAGTAATTCGCCCCGACACTTCCGAAGATCCGGCCGGTCTGGAGCTCATCGTCGATGTAGTCCCGGACGGCCAGGGGATGGTTGCTGCTGGTCATCCCATATTGCAGGAACTCGGGGGAGTTGACGCCACCGGACCCGGACTGGAGGTAGTTGCCTTCGTCGTCATAGATCTTGGCGACGGGTGAGGCCACCATGGCCGAGTAGATGATCCCCGGGGGGCGTCCGAAGTACGGCGCGTTCGCCGCCTTCCGGTCGTGGTCGCCGTAGGCGCCGTTGAAGTCCGTGGTGAATTCGAGCTTGTCGCTTGCCTTCAGCGACAGGTTGGCGCGGACGGCCAGCCGCTGGAAAGCCGAGCCCTCGATGACCCCTTCCTGGTCCGTGTACGACCCGGAGACGAAGTAGTTGAAGTTCTCCGACCCACCCCGCACGGACATGTCGTAGTTCTGGAGGGTGGCCGGATCCAGAACCGCATCGATCCAGTCGGTGTCGGTGCCGTCCCAGTTCAACATCGCCTCTGGAATCAGTTGAGTCCCGCTGGCGCCGTTCTCCACACGCCCAGCGTTCGTCATCGGATCGTAGAGCGGGTTGTAGTAGGGGCTCGCGGGGTTCAGGGGATCCCGGGCGAACAGGTAGGCGTTGTTACGGGAGAGCCGCACGAACTCGATCTGCTCCACGTTGAACGCGGTCTGGACCCCGGCGTACGCGCGGTAGTTCACCTGCGGCTCCATGCCCGCCATGCCCCGCTTCGTCGTGATCAGGATCACCCCGTTGGAGCCTCGCGATCCGTAGATGGCCGCGGCCGCTGCGTCCTTGAGGACCTCGATGGTCTCGATGTCGTTGGGATTCAGGGTCGCCAGCGGATTGGCCCGCGTGACCCCGTGCCTCGGATTGGCCTGATCGACGACGCCTTCCAGGTCCGTGTTCGTGGAGTACGGGACGCCACGGGACGCCGTCGATGACGTAGAGAGGCTCGGTGCCCGCTGAGATCGACCCCCGTCCCCGAACCAGGACCTGGGGAGCGGCCCCGGGCTCACCGGTGGACTCGGCCACGTTCACTCCCGCCAGACGGCCCTGGAGAGCCGTCTGGACGTTGGGCGTCACGCTGGCCTGGGCGATGTCCTCGCCGCGGACCGAGACCACGGACCCCGTGACCTCTCGACGGATCTGGGTTCCGTATCCCACGACCACGAGCCCCTCGAGATCCACCGCGGTCTGATTCAGGGTGATCTCAACGGACAACACTTCACCCTCCGGGACCGTGACCTCCGTGCGCCGGGTGGTATACCCGAGAATCTCCACGATCAGGACCTGAGGTCCCAGGGGGACGTTGTTGAGAAGGAAGCGGCCGGCGCTGTTGGTGAGGGTTCCGATGCCGGTCCCCTCCACGTACACCTGGGCCCCATCCAGGGGCGCCGCCGTTGCCGCGTCCCTCACCACGCCGGTGACCTGGCCGACCTGGGCCTGGACCGGAACTGCCGCGGTGAACACGCCGGTGAGCAAGAAAAGGGCTATACGAACGGTCGTGCGCATATCTTCCTCCAACTCCGCAGTAGGATGAAGCGGCAACTCCCAACGTCCCCGCAGACAGCGTGTCCCGAAGTGTCCCTGAAGGGGCACGGATCGGGAACATCGCCCAACGTAGACTCGCCTCCCGGTCATTGGCAAGCGAGACCGGACCCAGGGATGTGCGAAGCCCGCACGTGCCCATTTTTCAATGACTTACGGGCCTCACCCCGTTCTTTTCCCGGGCAACAGGAGTTCGGGCGCGCTCATCCATTCCGATCCGAGGTGGAAGGTGGACCCGCACATTGTCCGCAAGCGGGTCCCGCAGTGGCGCTTCCGAGGCAGAGGGAGGCTGGGTGGAGGGGGAGTCCGAGACCGAGTCAGGGCAGCGAGTCCACGTCCTCCCGCTTGGTGAAGATCAGGATCACCCCGTTGGCTCCACGGCTCCCGTAGATGGAGGTCGCGCCGGCATCCTTCAGCACGTCGATCCGAGTGACCTCCCTCGGATTCACCCCCATCAATGCCTGGCCCGGTGGAGCCCGGATCGGTACGCCGTTGATCACGTACAGCGGCTCCGCGTCACTGCTGAGGGAGGACGACCCCCGGATTCGAATGGAGATCCCGCCACTGGCGAGACGGCGAACGGTGACGCCGGCCATGCCCTGGAACAGGTCCTCGAAGCTCGTGATCTCGCGGCCGAGGTCTGCGACTCGCACGGAGACCACAGCGCCGGTCACCTCGGCCCGCTCCTGTGAGCCGTAGCCGATCTGGACCTCGTCGGAAGGGACGTTCGAGGTGTCCCCTGCCCCGGAAGTGGCCGCGCAGGAGCCGGATGCGACCGTGGCCAGCACCAGGGCCGCGCCAGCTTTGACGAAACGAAGCGTGGCGGAATGGCTCATCGGGTGGGTACCTCCGTACCCGTTCGTCGACGACGGCGTCGACCCGGATCGTACACGGACCCTTCCGGAGGGGTCCGGGCTGGGGCCCCCAGGGAGGTTCCCCTAAACCACCGGGCACGGGCGCCTCGACCTCGCCTCCTCAGCTCTCCGGTCCCGATGGAGCACTCGGGTAGGGACCGTGGGTACTGAGCACCCGGTGGGACTCGGTCCGGTTGTCCAGCACGAACACTCGATACGACTCGCCTCCGGGCGCAACGCGGACCACCACGTGACCGTGGTCACTGGCCACTTGTTCGGCCCGGGAGCCGATGGTCGCTTTGGTCTCGTCGTGGAACTCCAGTACGAAGATGTCCCGCGGCTCGGGGTAGATGCGCGTGTTCAGCAGGCGCTTGAGAACAACCGGCGCCGGGTGGGTCTTCGACCACGCCGGGACGATGTGCACACGAGGGCGGAGTGTAGCCAGGAAGAAGGCGTTCGCCGGCTCGATGGAGCCGTGATGCCCGGTGACGGCCACGTCCACCGGCCCGCCGATGGCCCGGGCGATGGGAGTCTCCTGATCGTGCCAGGCCGGGAAGCCGTCCGGGGGCACGCCCTGCAGATCACCACCGGTGTAGTACGAGAATGGGCCATAGCGAAGAAGGAACGCCAGCGAGGAGTGGTTCTCCCTGGGCCAGTCTTCCTTCGCCACCGTCTCGAGGGGCGGCACGATCCGGTCGACCGCGTCACCGGTGCCCGTCCAGACGTCGCCGTTCGCGTGGAGGTTCCGGATCTCGAACGAGGGATACGCCGCGGGGTCCAGCACCAGGCCGATCTGGTCCGCCCGGCCGGCGGCGAAGCGTTCGACGGCGAGCCCGTCGGTACGCTGCCGCGCTTCGAGAAACCGCCGGTAGTTGGCGATGGACGGGTTGTCCACGGGCTCGGGGTAGTCGTAGTCCGGCCAACCCCGGTCGATGACGCGGCGAATCGGGACGCTCTCGGCCACGTCGGTGATGCCCGCGAGCTGGTAGTCGCCGTGGGCCGATGGCGGAGACTGGGCCGAGATGAACCCCATGTGATCCGCGTGGAAGTGGGTCAGCAGCGCGTAGTCGATCTCGGGCTCCCGACCCATCGGCACCGTGCGCGTGACGTAGCGGGCAATCCACTCACCGCCCCTGCGGGAATCATCCGGCCGCAGCGGCGCGATGGGCCGCACCCCCGGCGGCGCCGCCGCGCCGGCGTCCAGGAGCAGCGTGGTCCCGTCGGGCAGGACGAAGAAGGTGGAGTTGCCCTGACCGGTGGAGAGGTGATGGATGTCGAGGGTACCCTGCGTCCACCGCGGGAGGGTGGTCGGAGTCTGGCCGGACGCCACCGGAGCCAGCGCCACAAGGCACACGAGCTCCAGGCCGACCAGGCGCAGCAGGTGCGTCGCTCGGATCATGGAAGGTCTCCTGGCGTCAACCGACGAACTCATTACCGACCTTCCGCGCCCGCTCGGGCTTGTCCAGGTCGATCTCCAGCGCCAGGCCGACCTCCACCAGCAGGTTCCAACCCGCAGCCAGGAAGACGTACGGGTTCATTTCACCCGCGTCCGGGACCTTGATGGTGGTGAACGCCGTGTCGACCCGACTGATGGCCACCACCGTCAGGCCGACTCCCTCGACGAGCACCTCCTGGAACTTCCGTTCCTCCGCCTCGATGGGATCGATGACGATGACGACGTCCCGAGGGTCCATGACTTCTTCGATTCCGTGGACCGCATAGGTCCCCTCGAGGAAGTCGCTCTTCTTGCGAGCGATCTCGTTGGTCTTCAGCGTCAACTCCTCCGCCACGCCGTCGTTGTAGCCCGCGAAGTAGATCGTGGGTGCCTCGACGATGGTCCGGACGATTCGTGGATCGATTGTCGCGGTCAGCGCTGCCTCGACCTTCCCGGCGGCACCATGGAGGTCGCTGGCCATGTCGCGCCCGGCGACGTGACTGACGATGGACTGATACACGAGGGCCTGTTCCGCCACGCTCTTCGTGGCCGCCACTGCCTGCTCCCAACCGCACGTCAGCGTGAAGGTCGTCGCGGCCTGTTCTTCGAGGAGGGTGCCTTCGTTCGCCGTGAGTCCGAATCGGTTCGGGTTGCCGGCATCCGCGACCTGCTTCAACACCGCGATGACCTCGGCCGTTCGTCCGGAGTTCGAGGCTCCGAACACCGGGAAGTTCGAGAGGTCGTACGTCGCCGCCTGCCGCGACCCCTCGGTGGCGACCCAGAGATCCGCGCCCCATGTCAGGGCCTTTCGGATGGCGTTCTTCGCCGGGAAGATCCGGCTGGAGCCTTCGCCCGTCAGAAAGAGCCTCCCGGCAGCCGCGATGGTCTCGGCGGCTCCGGCGGTCAGAGTCGGATCGAAGCGGTCGATCACGTGGACGGTGTCCATCATCTCGCGGCACAGCGCAAACTGCGTGTACCGGGCGTCGGTGGCGTTCATCGGTGGACCTCTTTGTCCATGGTGCGTTCGTCGCCGGCGGTTATTCGCCGGGCTCGAACCGCAGGTCGGCGTACTCGGGAAGCTCGCCCACCAGCGGCCTGGCATATTCCAGAAACGCTGGACTCGGGAAGTTCCCGGCTTCGTTGATCATCGCGTCGGGCATGGGCTTGGCCCGCACCGCGACGTCCTCCAGGGGTGCGGTTCCAAAAGAGCACCGGTACGGATCGCGGCCAGGCGCGCCGCCTCCCGTCCACAATCATAGGCTTCCGTCAGGTCCGACTCGACGGCACGATCGATGGCGCACATGGGCAACGACTCGGTGATCTGGAACTCTCCCCGCCAGCCGAACCGTTCGCTGATCATGGCGTGGAGCCGCAATCCGGCACTGGCTCCGCCCATGGCTCCGAACTCGACGTTGGCGAACTTGTCGGTGGTCTCGGAGGCGGAGACCGGGGTCCCGTCGGCGTACTTGATGCCCTCGCCGCAGACGATGGAGACGTAGCCGAAGCGGTGGTGCACGTCGGCCCTCGCCGCAGACGATGGAGACGTAGCCGAAGCGGTGGTGCACGTCGGCCACGTCGACCAGGAACCGATCCCGGTCGAAGGCGCGCTCAGGGAGGTACACGAGGTGCGGCGGGTCCTCGTCGCGGCGTTTGGCGAGGGCGGCGGCGGCGGCCAGCCATCCGGCGTCGCGGCCGATGGACTGGTAGATGGTGAACTGGTCGACCTTTTGCATGTCACGAGCCAACCGGCCGGCCTGCTGCACGGACAGGGCCGTGAACCGCGCGGCGCTGGGGTATCCCGGCGTGTGGTCGGTGGCATAGAGATCATTGTCCACCGTCTTGGGCACGCCGAGACCGCGAAGCTCGTACCCCTTACTGGCGGCGAAGCGGGTCACCCGATGGATGGTGTCCATGGTGTCGTTGCCGCCGACAATGAAGATCGTGTGGATGTCGTGCCGCTCGAGCTGGTCCAGGATCCTCGGGAAGTCGGCTTCCTGCAGCTTGTGGCGCGACGAGCCCAGGACCGACGAGGGCGTATGGCGAAGCCCCTCGATGGTCTCGACCGACTGTGCGGACAGATCCACGAGCTGGCCGGCCATGAATCCTTCGATACCCCAGCGCATGCCGAATACCCGGTCGATGTCAGCCACCTGGCTGCATCCCTGGACGATGCCGGCCAGGCTGGAGTTGATGACGCTGGTGGGGCCGCCGGATTGTCCGACTACGGCGTTGCCCTTCCCCATGGAGTCCTCCTTTCGATTGGTGCGGGGGTGGTCTCGCTTGACATCCACCTGCCAACCCGTACGGTGAGCCGATGAAGAACCGAATCCTCTACGCGGGGGACTCGGACCTCGGCGGCGCCGGCAGCGAGGCGCCGCTGGGCCCGCTGCTGGAGAGGGCCGAGCCCGCTCTGTACATCCTCAGCGACTATCCCGCCGGCAATCTGACGGACGCAGACCTCCGGCGCATCGTCCGCGATGTCGAGAGGGGGAGCGGATTGCTCATGATCGGGGGATGGGCGTCCTTCCACGGGGCTGCCGGCGAGTACCACGATTCGCTGCTGGCGAAGGTGCTTCCGGTCCGGATGCAGGCCTCGGACGACCGGGTCAACGCGCCGCAGCCGTGCCTCCTCGAGAAGCGAGTCGGTCATCCCATTCTCGACGGCCTGCCCCTGGCCCACCCGCCGTGCATCGGCGGGTACAACCGGGTGCGACCCAAAGCTGGAGCGGAGGTCCTGCTTTCCGCCCGGCACTTCTCGGTGGAAGCCGGCGCCCCGGGCGGGTCGAAGGACCCCACGCGGGAGGAAGGGCTCGACACCGAGTATGCCTTCACCCCCGGGGAGCGGGCGCCGCTGCTGGTCGTCGGCGGCCATGGCAACGGCCGGACCGCCGCCTTCACCAGCGACGTCGCACCCCACTGGGTCGGCGGCCTGGTGGATTGGGGGCCCGAGCGGATCAGGGCTCAGGCGCCGGGAGCCGAGGAGATCGAGGTCGGCTCCCACTACGTGGAGTTCTTCACCCGCCTGGTTCGTTGGACCATGGGCGTGGACGCAGCTCCTTCCTGATCCCGGCTCTTCTGCGGGGAGGGTCGGCCCGGTGGCCGGAAAGCCCATCAACGGGCACTCCGGTCCCAGGGGAAGGCCGCCGTCGGCAGGTTCGCATAGCGGCGGACACCGATTCTCAGCGTCTCTCCGCTCCCGGGCATCAAACGCACGTTGAACCATGGGCCGTCCACCACGGTGGTCCGTTCGCCCACCGTGACCTCCGTGGCGGTGTGCTCGCCGTAGGCGCCCATCTGGACCGACACCGTCCGGTCGTAAAGCGGGTTCGCGTTGACGAGCGTCAGCGTCACGCCGGAGGCGTCGAAGTGCTCGACCAGGGCGCCCACGTCTTCCGGCAGGCCCGGACGTCGTCTCTCCGGATCGAAGTGCCGCACCTGCACGTTCAGCGGCAGGGGGCCGTGGGATTCGCCTCCGGGATTCGCCCCACCCATGGTCAGCTGGACCAGTGCGGCCACCGGGATCGAGCCATTCCCGCCGAGACCGCCCGGGTCGTATCCACCGCCGGGGGGCTGGGCGGCCCTCTCCTGGCCCCGTTGGCCCGCCGCGGCCGCAGGCGATACCTCCGCCGGTGAGGTCGTGGTCAACGGCCTTCCGTTGTTCGGCACGCACCCACCGAGTCCCTGCCTCATGGGCGGAAGCCGGTCCAGCGAAGCGATGGAAATGGCCGACGGGTAGGCTTGGCCGTCGACACCCAGCCAGCCAGCGGAAGTGGGGGCACGGCTACTCGGCGGGATGCTCGGCGGGCCAGCATCGGCACCGGCCGGCACGGCCTTCGCCCGCAACTCCGCCAAGGCGGACTCGAGTGCCCGCAGGGGGAAGTCGACGTCGTTGCCTTTGATGTAGTTGATCCAGTCGGTCCCGGGCGGAGTGTCCCGGCCGTGGCGCTGCGGAGAGATGTCGCCCGGGAGAATCGGAATCCGCTCCAGGTCGTCCGGCCGCATCGACGTCATGTAGAGGTCGACCAGGATGTTCACGAGGTTGCCCTGGGTCCCGCTGCCGTTGCCGCGCTGCACGTGCAGCGTGCCCCGGCTGATCTCCCCGTAGCCGCCCCACCCTTCGTCGTCGTAGAGGTGCGGCACCAGGACCTTGCCGTCCACGACCTTCGCGGCCGCGAAGATGTTGTCGATCTGGTGCCGCATCGCCTGGGTGTACGACGGATCACGCCGCGTCGAATCCCTCGGGCGGCCCGCGGAACACGTAGTTGCGCTCGCCTTCGCCCGTCCACCCCCAGACGCCGCAGTACCACTTGCCGCCCCACTCGCCACCGATGGTGCCGTCGAGCCCGATGTTCGACGGAATGTTGCCGTCATTCTGCTCGGTCCGGTCCCGCCAGGCGCCGACGTACTCCAGGACCCAATCTCTGTACTTCTCGTCCTGCGTCAGAAGAAAGGCCGTGAACGGGAGCATGGCGGCAGCCATGTTCAGAGGATGGTCGCCCCGGACGTCGGTGGCCGCCACGCTCCAGAACCGCAAGCTCGGGTTCAGGCCCTCCCAGTCCACGGGCCCCACCGGGGTCAAACGCGGCCCGAGGCTTCCATTGAAGAGACTGCGGATGATCTTCGTCTCGGGGTCGTAGTTCGGAGCCGCGGGATCCTCGTTCAGGTACAGCCCTGCCATCCGCTGGGCCCGGACATTGTTCGTCGGGTCGGTGCTCCCAGTCGTACTGGGTGATGAAATCGTTTCGGAAGATCCCGTCCCGGGCCGCTTCGACCTCCGGCACCTTCCCGTTCGTGTACTGCTCGAGGTGGCCTTCCCAGATTCTCCGGTAGGTGTCGACCAGTGACTCCGGTCCCCCCAGGATGTACGCGAGAGGCCAATCCTTGGCCCGGTTGACGATGTCATCCGGTCCGTCGCCGGCGCCCCAGGCCGGGGGCGCGGTGCGAATGGCATGGCCAGCGGCATCGAAATTGGACGCGGCATAGGCTTCCGCGATCTCGGCGCTGGAGTCCAGCAGCGTCCGCTGGGCAGCTACCCAGGGAGGAGGGGCCATGGCCCTGTCGACCAGGATGGTCGTCTCCGACGCCCCGCTGTCCGACGCCGCCTTCACGGTGGCCGACTGCTGGAGTGCCGGACCCACCGCTACGGCCGCTCGGACCGGGGACGTCGATCCCATCCCGGCCAGCGCACCCACGAACCACAGAATGGAACGGGCTCTCACGACCTGCCTCCTCACATCTGATAGGGCTGCCGCACTTCCGATGGCCGGGCGCGTTCCCCCGGCTCTCCCCAGCACTGCCGGTCCCCTCAACCCAGGCGGGCGGTGGTCCGCTCGAGCTCACGGCACACGGCTTCATCGAGAGCCGGAAGCTCGGTGGCGGTCAGGGCCGTCCGGTAGTCGTCCATGTTCTTGGCGCCCAGGCAGATCGTGTGGCATCCCGGATGATCGAGAGTCCATCGGATCGCGGCCTGCGCCATCGTGATCCCTGGGGGCAGCGCCTCCGCCAACGCAGCGTACTGTCCGAAATCGGTCCCCAGGAGCCCGAGGGAGCGGTTGTCGTCCGAACGGAATCGAGGCTGTCGGTCGAAGTACTTCCCACTCAACCGCCCCTGGGCCATGACCCCCCGCACCTGCGTGCCCAGATCGTGCTGCCGAGCGATCCTCCAGAGGTCGTTCCGCTCGTTCAGCAAGTTCGACGGAAACTGAAGCACCTCCACCGCATCCTGCTCCACCATGCTCTCCAGGACGGGCAGTTGGCCGGTGGAAATCCCGTACGCGCGAATCTTGCCCTGGGCCCTCGCTTCTTCCAACACGGCCATTCCGGCGGCGATGCGCTCGGGCCTGGGGGCGCAGTGGTAGAGGTAGATGTCGATGTGGTCGGTGCCCAGACGCGCCAGCGATCCCTCCAGGCTGGGGAGAATCGTCTCGGGGCTGGAATCGTCTTCCCGCGTATGGTCCGGCCCGACGCGGTAGCCGAACTTGGTGGAGACGACCCAGCGGTCCCGTCGGCCCCTCAGCGCCTTGCCGACCCGTCGCTCGGATTCTCCCGCGCTGTACTGCTCGGCCGTGTCGATGGCGTTCACACCCAGATCGCCCAGCTCGTGAATCAGGCGAATCACGTTGGCCTCACCGGGATCGGGATGGCCGTCGGGCTTTCCATCGAGGGTCAATGGCCCGCCCAGCTGCCATGCCCCGATGGTGATGGGTGAGACGGATATGCCGGTTCGCCCCAGCACTCTGGGCTGCATGGGGTGGGTCACCCGGGGCGGGCGTCAGACGGAGGCATCGGCACCTCGGTGCCGGGCGACCACGCGATCGACGAAGGTGGTCGCGAGCCCGGTCTGGTTCCGGAGATCCAGAGCCCGTTCCAGCTCCTCCTTCCCCAGGTGCTTCGTCACGACGGGATGGCGGGCGACGATCTCGTTGAAGGCTTCACCCGTGGTCACCGCCTCCGCCGAGAGCGTCCGAATCAACTCGTGGGCCGTGTCCCGGCCCAGGGGATCCGCCAGCGCCATCAGCAACGCCTCGGAACAGGACAGGCCCTGCTGGCGCTCCAGATTCCGGATCATGTTGTCGGGCTTGACGATGAGGCCGTCGAGCACGCGCTGGAGCGTCTCGAGCTGCGCCGCCATGAGCAGGCACGCCTCCGGGACGAACTTCCAGGCGGTCTCCCCCTGGCGATGATCGTCCTCCCATTCTGCGTGGACGTAGTCGAGGGCCGGACCGGCGTTGGACCGAAGGAGACGCCCGAGGAACACCACGGAGCCCGAGGCGACCGGGTTCTGTTTGTGGGGCATGGCCGAGCTTCCGACCTTCCCCTCGGTGAACTCGGTCACCTCGTCGATGTCCGTCTGCTGCAGGTTGTAGATGTTCTGGGCGATCTTGCCGAGGGTGGCCGAGACCATGCACAGCAGCAGCACGAACTCGGCGACCCGGTCGCCGGCGGTCTTCACCGGGATCATGGGCTCGCCCAGTCCGAGCTTCTCCATGAGGCGTTTCTCGATCTGAAGGCCGATGGGCCCGAGGGACGCCAGCGTGCCCACCGCGCCGCCGAACTCACCCACGAGGATGCGCGGGCGGGCCTGCCGCAGACGCTCCTGCTGCCGGTGCACCTCGTCCAGCCAGACCGCCGCCTTGAAGCCGAAGGTGATGGGAATGGCGTGCTGGCCATGGGTGCGGCCCGCCATGACCGTGTCCCGGTGGGCCTCCGCCAGATGGGCGAGAGAGTCCCCGACGGCGTCCAGGTCATCGACCACCAGCCCGTAGGCGTCCTTGATCTGGAGCATCAGACCGGTGTCGAAGATGTTCTTGCTCGTGGCGCCCCAATGCACGTACCGGGCGGCCGAGGGCGAGATCACCTGACGGAGGGCGTTGACGAGCGGGACCACCGGATTCCAGGTAGCGTCGAATTCCGCCTTCATCGCCTCGAGGTCGAGTCCGTCGATGCGGGCGGCAGCGGCGATCTCCTCCGCCTCCGCGGCCGGAATGACACCGAGCTCGGCTTCGGCCTCGGCCAGCGCCGCCTCGACATCGAGCCAGCGCTGCTGGGTCCGCCGATCTTCCCAGACGGCCCGCATGGCAGAGGTCCCGAAGCGATCACGAAAATAGAAGGAATCGAAGGCTGTCGAGCTCATATCGGTTGTCTGCCATGCGTGTGAGGACCAAGCCGAGAGATCGCCGACCGAGTCCACTCCATCCGGCAGCGAAAAGCAGTCTCGAGGGGAGCCGATGGATGCCACTGCGCGCTCTACCGAACGGCACGAGCCCAACATGGACCTTCCCGTCAGGCGCGACAAGGACGGGCGGACCTTCACACCACCGGAGATGCCGCACGACGGGACACGGGCCCGGTTGTGACTCCCAGGCACGCCGACTAGGATGGGCGAAGAGGCACAGGATCCGGACCTCTTCCCCGCCTCTGTGGACCTCTCAACTCTTCTCCATGTCGGAGGATTCATAGTGCGCGCCATACATGTCGTCATCGTTGGGGCCATCGCCTGTGGAGCGGCAGGACTGGGCTGTGCCCAACAGTCCGAGGAGCCGCAGGCCGAGGCCCAGAGCCAGGCGCAGGCTCCGGGCCGGGAGCGGCCCGAGACCTTTCCGGAGCGCCGTCCCGGGACCACCGAGGTCCGGCCCGGCCAGTGGCGTGCACCCGAGTTCGAGCCGCCGAGCATCCTCGACTACGACCCGAACCCCATGCTCGTCACCGATGAGAATCTCGTGCCAAGCGCGAAGTTCCCGGTGATCGACATCCACAGCCACCAGCGCGCCACCGACGAGAACATGGAGGAGCTGATCTCGGAGATGGACGCCCTGAACCTCCAGGTCCTGGTGAACCTGAGCGGAGGCAGCGGCGAGCAACTGCGGGGGCGCGTCGAGGCGATCCGCAACGGTCCGTATCCGGACCGGTTCCGGGTGTTCGCGAACATCGACTTCGACGACGTCGCACCGGGCTTCGGCGAGGCGGCTGCGGCCCAGCTCCAGGCCGATGTGGAGGCCGGCGCCATCGGCCTGAAGATCTTCAAGAGCCTCGGCATGACGAATCTCAAGGCCGACGGCTCACGGCTGCAGGTCGACGATCCGGAGCTGGATCCGATCTGGGAGATGGCCGGACGGATGGACATCCCGGTGCTGATCCACACCGCGGAACCGCCGGCCTTCTTCGAGGAACCCGACTACACAAACGAGCGATGGCTCGAGCTGGCCCTGTTCCCCAGTCGGCGGAACTACGGGCCCGACCAGGTCGATTTCGAGACCCTGCTCGCCGAGCGGGACCGGATGTTCCTGAAGCACCCGAACACCCGCTTCATCGCGGCGCACTTCGGGTTCCACGGCCACGATCTGCAGAGAGCCGCCGAGGTCCTCGACTCGATTCCCAACCTGTACCTGGACCTGTCGGCCGTCCTCTACGACTTCGGGCGCCAACCCCGGGCGGCCCGGGAGTTCTTCATCGAGTACCAGGACCGGCTGCTCTTCGGGAAGGACTCCTACCAGCCCATCGAGTTCCCCTACTACTGGCGGGTCTTCGAGACCACCGACGAGTACTTCGACTACTACCGCGACTACCATGCGTTCTGGAAGCTCTACGGCATGGACCTCCCCGACGACGTGCTGCGGAAGATCTACTACGAGAACGCCCTGGCGGTGACGCCGGGGCTACCCAGGACCGGATTCGGCATGTAACCCACGGCCCGGAGGGTCCGGGCTGAACGGTCGGAATCCGATGGCACGAAAAGGGCGCCTCCCCCACGTTCGGGGGAGGCGCCCTTTCGGTATCACCCCGGGTTCGCCGGGTCAGTCGGAAATGGGCCTCGGAGCCTTGGGCAGGCTCACCATGTTCGCGAAGAACTTGAAGGCGTCGGTCACCCCTTCCGGGAGCTGCCGGTAGAAGCCCAGTCCCGTGTAGATCCACCGGCCCTCGCCGTAGCGGGTCTCCACGAAGATCCCCTGCTTCTCACCGGCGTTGTACGGCCACGGATCCTCCGACGCGAGCAGATCCACGTAGCGCTCGTCCTTGTCGCCGATGAAGTAGGTGCCGCGCTCCTGGATCCAACCGCCCCAGTCGTCCTCGGTCACCCGGTTGGGGAAGTTGAAGACCGGATGCTCGGGCTGCAGGATGCGCATGGGCGCTTCCTCCACCGTGATCCGGTTTCGGCTCACCTGGATGGGATAGGGACCCCACTGGGCGTCGTTGAACTCGAACTTGTTGTACTGGACGACCACGGTCCCGCCGTTCTCCACGTATTCCAGCAGACGGGCGTTGTACGCCCTGAGATCCTGCCGGTTGAGGTAGGCCCGGACGCCGGTGAGGATGATGTCGAATCGGGACAGGTCCCCCTCGGCGAGGGCCTCCTCGTCCAACATGGTCACGTCGAGACCGAGTTGCTGGATCGCTTCGGCGACGTCGTCTCCCACCCCCATGACGTAGCCCACCGACACCGGGGCCACCTGAATGTCGAGTGTCTCAACCGTCGCCGTTGAGGGCCGGTAGATGTAGCGCTTCTCGATGTGGTGGTAGTCGATGGTCTCGTAGCCTTCGCGGTATTCCATGCCGTCCATGGCGGCGACCGCTTCGACGGCGAACTCGCCGGCCTCCACCCCGGCGGGAGCGGCGACCTGGAACGGGACCACGGCGGCTTCGCCCTTCCGAGCGAAGCTCAACGGAGCCTCTCGCGGGCTCACGGTCCAGCCCGCCGGCACCTCGAGCCGCAGCGTTCCCTCGGCCGCGCCCGTGCCCTTGTACACGACGTCCACCGAGATCTCGCGGCTCTCGGCTCCGATGGGATACACCATCACCCGGGGCGAGACGTTCACCGACAGCGTGGGCACGACGGTGACCCGCTGCTGCTTCTCGGTCCCGACCCATGCGCCCTCGTAGCGATACTGGACGGGCTCGTCGACCACCACGTCCACGTCGCCGGAACGGAAAGACACCCGGGCGTGGACGGGAGCGGGGGTGAAGGGGATGCCGAGCAGGCTCTCGTCGAGGATGTCGAACCGATCGACCTCGTAGTTGCGCTCCCAGTACGGACGGCTGTACGCGGCGTCGGCAGCCACCCGAACCTCGAATCCGGTGGTCAGGCGCTGGCCGGAAGCGATCGTGCCCGAACCTTCGCCGCCGCTGCGGCGGAGCGACCAACCATCGGGCGTGACCAGCTCGACATTCGTGACGGACATGGGCTCGGGGCTCTGGTTCGCCAGCAGGAGATCGACTTCGAAGGCGCTTCCGGGGACGACCTCACCCGCGCCGGCGAGAGGCTCGAGGGCGAACCCGTGGGCCAGGGCCATCGCGTGGGCGAACTGCTCCTCCTTGAGGGCCAGACGATGCTCGAGATCGTACCGGGCATCATCGGACAGCGCGCTCGCGGCGATCCCCGCCCGGAGCTCACGGACCGTCGAAAGGCCGTCGCGGAGGGCGGGGAGTGTCTCCCACGGCGCGAGTGCGTTGAACGCCTGCTCCGCACGGGCCACGTGCCCCTTCAACGCTTCCAGACCGTCCAGGAAGAAGCCCGCCTCCGCCTCCTCACCCCGGACGAACGCCCGGTATCGGTCGAGACCCGTCTCGACGCCGTCGAAGAGATCGGCTTCCTGCTCGGCCGTCTCGATGGCTGCATTCTCGAGAAACCACTGGGAGATGGCGTCCCCCGGCATTCCGCGGAGCTGGGACATGGACTGGCACCGATGCATCGACCGCGCCTCGGTGCCCAACTGGGCGTAGGTGCCGCCGAGGACCGGATCGTAGATCCCGGTGTTCATGCGGACCACCCCGGGCGGCGGGGGCTCGTTCGAGGGCGCGAAGCCGCGCATGCCCATGCCCCGGAAGCGCTCGTACATCTTCACCACCTGCCAGGGCCGCAACCCGTCCCGGATCTGTTCGGGGAACCGGGTGGGATCGGCGGCGGCTGCGAACGCCTCACGGGTCAGTCGACCCGTGGTCTGATGGTGTTGGCCGCCGCCCTCGCCCGTCGTCGGCAAGTGGGTCACGACATCGGGCCGTACGGTGCGGATGATGCGCACGATGTCCGCGAGAATCTCTTCCTTGCCCCACTTCTCCAGCGTCTCTTCGACGCTGAAGGAGTACCCGAACTCATAGGCCCGCGTGAAGTACTGCTCCGCACCGTCGTAGCGG
>JBDHLC010000079.1:0-7054 GCA_039586075.1 Gemmatimonadota bacterium
CCCGGGAGCGTCGATCTCCCGCGCGGTGTCGAGGGCCCCGGACCGGTCGAAGTCGTAGGACCCCAGGAGAACCGTTCGGGCAGCTAGAATGCGGACCTGCTCGTCGGCCACGCCGCCGATTCCGAACAGGGTCTGGTCCACGGGCGCCAGGGCGATCCCGGCGGTGGAGAGCGACTGCCCCGTACCCACTTCGGTTCTCCCCGGGGCGTACCCGATGTCGCGGAGCATCTCCACCACGGTCACCACCGTGGAGTCGTCCATTTCCCCCCCGACCTTGGGGGTGTATTCCATGGCATCCCGGTTGTAGTCCCAAAGCTGAAACGTGAAGCCCAGGGAGTCGCGCAGGAAGAGGATCCCTACCGGCAGGTCCCGGTAGCTCCGCTCCACCGCCTCCACCACGTCGTAGAGGATGGCGCTCTCGGCTCTGCGCCCGTCGTCGGTCTCCGTGGCCGCCAGGGCGGCGAGGGCCTCGAGTGGGATGTTGCCCGAGTCCACGCGGTATTCCACATCCGGTTGCCAGGATGACATGAGCGCGCGGATCTCCGGCGGGAGGAACTCGGGCACCAGGAAGGCCTCCCCGGACGGCTGGGCAATGAGGATGTCCTGGGGCCCGAAACCGTTCTGGGTCAGGTCGATGAGCTCGAGCCGCGCGGGTGGCGCGGCCGGTTCGATGAAGAGCTCGAAAAGGAGGGTCTCGATGACCGACGGGTCCGTGATCCGGACCACCGGCCGGGTGGCCTGCGAGAAATCCGTGTCCGGCGTCTGCTGCCCCGGTGCCGGTGCGGCACCCAGTGCGAGCACGAGGAGAAACGGGAGGGTCGGTCTCGGGGAGGGCACGGATCTCTCAGCCTGATGTGATGGAACGATAGGCGTCCCGGAAGGTCCGGGCCTGGTCGAAGTCGCCGGTGCGACGGTGTAGCTCCATGAGAAGCCGGTACAGCTCGGCCTTCTGGGGAGCCGTAAGCGATGCCTCTTCGCGCAGCGCGGCCCCCGCGCTCTCCAGCGCCGCCTCCACGTTGGCCTGCAGCAGGCGGGCCATCTCGTAATGGGCCAGGGCCCGACCCGACCAACCAAAACGGGTGGCCTGGGCATAGTACATGAGTGCCGTGCGGGGGTCCCGCCTATCGCGGGTCTGCTCGAGGCCGAGGTTCATGCAAAGCGTGCCGAAGTCTTCGAGGTAACGAGCGTAGGCTTCCTCGACGGCGTGCCCCTCGGCGTCCTTTTCCGTGCGCTCCACCAGGCTCCTGAGGCGATCCGCCGCTTCATCGACCAGCCCGAGATTGTACTCGACGATGGCCAGTCTCCACTCGATCTCGTCGGAGGCGGAGCGAAGGGTCACCTCCCCCTTGAGCGCCTGGAACCCGTCGCGCGCCGTCTCCAATTGTCCGGCGTCGGCAAGAGCCGCCAGGGAGTCCCGCGCCATGGAGGTCTGGATCCGGTTCCCATCCCAGGCGATCCACGCCAACTGCTCCCTCACGAAGGCGGTGTCCTCGGGGGTGACCGCAAACTCGGCGCCCCGGCGATAGGCATCGATGGCCTCTCCGGCATCCAGCCGCCTCACGTGCATGTCTCCTTCCGCGGCCATGTACCCGAAGACCAGCCCCCGGTCCAGGGGCGGGGGGTCTCCCGTCACGAGGTCCCGAGTCTCCAGGTACACCCGCCACGCTTCCCGGTAGGCCAGAGCCGCCGTCTCCCAGCTTCCCATCTCGAAGCGGTTGTTGGCCAGCATGGCCCAGACCGCGTGTTGGTCCGGCGTCAGGAGCGTGAGCTTCTCGAGCACATCCGCCGCACGGGCGTGGGCCGCCGCGATCCCCAGGCGCCGAGCCTGGAGCTCGTAGACCCGGGCAAGCCAGAGACGCGTCCGGGCGTCCAGGGGATTCAACTGGAAGGCTCTCTCCAACGCGGCTTCCGCACTGTCCAGGAGGACCGCGGTCTGCGTGCGAAGAGCGTCCTCGTCCAGGCCCTGGTCCCCGAGTGCGTCGTCCAGCGCCACGAGTGCCTCTCCCCCACGAGAGAGGGCCAGATCGGACGCCGCCTGGGCTTCGGGATCCGGGGAGGGCGCCTCCGGTCGTGAGCTGGCTTCTTCCAGAGCCGTCCAGAGGGAATCGGTCCGGTCCAGCATCAATCGACCCACCGCCTGGAGATCCAGCGCCCGATCCTGTGCCTCCGGCTCCACGAGCGAGCCTTCGGCCACCGAATCGGCCCAGACAGCCACGGCGCTGTCCACCCCTGGGGGCGCCTCCGGGGGTGGGTGCCGTGGGGTGGGGCCCACCCCCGAGGCGGGTGCCCCGGCACTGCCGCACCCGATCAGGACGGCCGTCGCGAGCGCCGCAGCGCCTGTACGGAATCCCCTTGGGAGAGATCCGGGATCAATACCGGTCATCTTGCCGCACCTTTCCTCGTTCCTCCTCCCACCAGGAGAGGAAGATGTCGTAGAACTCCCGTGTCCGATCGTTGCTGGCGGCGCCGGATCGCGAATCCACCGTCACGATCTCGCCGTCCAGGCGCCGCACCGTACCCTCTCGTAGGGACCGTCCCTCCGATCGGAGCCCCCGGTCGATGAGGTACACCGACCGATCTCCCTCCACCATGACGATGTGGAGCTCGTCCACCGCGGGGTTCAGCATGAGGTACAACTCGATGTCTCGGCCGCCGATGCGGAACCGCTGCACCGCCGTCCGAAACGAGGGCTGGTACCTCAGATGGACCTTCACTCCCACGGGAAGATCGGCTCCGTGGGCCTCGATCCAATCCTCCAGGGTGGCTACGTCGGAACGGTCCAGTTCCTCCGCGTCGAAGCTGCGGTCCGGTACGGCGGGCACATCGGGCTCGTCCGCTTCCGTTCTCGAGGTCGTGGTAGCGGACTCGACCCGCATCTCCGGCATGCCTGCTCCCGCGCCGGAGAGGGCCGACGGCGGAGGCGCGCGGCGGGAGAGCTGCAGGCCCGCCCCCTTAACGGACCGTCCCGCGGAGGTCCTGGGTCGCGCGAGGGAGACCCCGACTGCCGCTTCGGCTGCACCGAAGACCGACTCGAATCGTCCGCCCGGATCGGCGGCTTCGATCCCGGTAACGGATGCGCCGGGGGCCCTCCGATCCGCTGCCGCCGCTGGGCTCTCGGCCCGGGAATCACCTCCGAAGAGGGCGTCGAGCTGATCCATGGCGGCTACCACTTCCCGGTCCAGGCTCATGTCGGGCCGGTCCTCCCGCTCGAGGGGGGCCGGCACTCCGCCCGACGTGGGTTCCGGGGGAGACGGCGCGGCGTAGCGCTCGAACAGGAGGGGGTCCAACTCCCGGATCAACGCCCTACCGGAATCCAGGATTGGGACGTCGGCCGCCCTCAGCCCCCCGTAGAGGACGGAGAGGAGGAGGCCAGCCAAGGCCACCGACAGCCGGCGCTGGCGTCCCCGGTCCGCTCGGGGGGTCGGGCGGATCACGGCGCTGCGTTCCCGGAAGAGGTCGGGGTCGTTTCCGTCTGCAGGCTCTTCCTGAGCGAGAGCCTGTCACAGGCGTCCAACACGTCCACGGTGTACTGCACCGGCGAGGCGGGGTGCGGCCGAATCAGAATCACCGTCTCCCGCCCCGCTCCGCGATTCGCGGCGCTCAATTCCTCGAGCTCTGCCTCCAGGTCCACGATTCCTGCTATGGGGCCCCGGATCCGCTCGCCGGACTCCGGATCCAGAATGGCGAAGTGCCCATCTGCGCCGATCTCCACGGCGGAGAAAGCCAACGCGTCTCTGGTCTCCTGCTCCGGTCTGTCCTCGGTCGGGGCCGCCAGTTCCACCCGGGACACCGTATCGATCTCGCTGATCATGACGAACCCGAACAGGACGATGAGCCCGACGTCGATGAAGCGGATCAGGAACCCGCGGCTGGCCATCTACGCCTCCCGCCCCGCCATCAGGACCTCGAACGCCTTGGGGACCCCCAACTGGTCACAGATCCTCGAGGCCTCCATGAGAAAGAAGACGGGCGCCCCACCGCTGGCCCGAATCCGGACCGTGAGGGGAGAGTCCCCCGTCGCCTCCACGACCCCAGCGAGGTGGTCGAGAAGTGCCCGGCCGCCGCGCAGCTCCACCATCTCATCGTCCACGAGGAAGGTCCCGTCTTCCCGGATGGACACATAGTAGACCTCCGCCCGTTCCGGAGCGGCGGTGGGAGTCTCGGTGCTCGAGGGAAGGTCCACCTCCGTGACGCGGACGCTCGAGATGCTGATGAATCCGAACAGGAGGATCAGCACCACGTCCACGAAGCGGACAATGAACCCGGAGCGTCTCATGCCCGACTCAGCCGGCCGTGCCGAAGAGGGTGAACGCGACCCGGTCCGCTACGCCCTCCACTCGGGCCGAGACCACGTTCGGCCCGGGCTCGGCCCCCAGGGTGAAGGGGATCGAGGCAAGACCATCCCTGGATGTCTCCTGCCGCAACGCCCCCTCCCGTCCGGGAAAGTGTCCGCCACCACTCTGGGCAGCGAAGTCCACGGCGACGCCGACGGCGGGATTCCCGTGAGCATCGGTGACGCGGACCACCAGCGGGTGGGCCAGGCGAGCGCCCGCCGGGGCGGCCTGATGGCCGCCCGAGGGCTCCACCTGGTGCGGTGGCCCTGGCGTAACGGCGAGGTCCACCGCAGCGGGCGGCCCGTTCTCGCTTTCCGTGACTAGCTCCAGGCTGTGGCGGCCCACCTGGAGCGGTGGATGCCACTCCACGACTCCACAACCGTCCGGACCGGACTCCACGCTGGTCTCCTGGAGGCCGTCACGGAGAGATCCCCCCCCCGCCGACAGTGAGGCTCGCACACGGACTCCCGGGGCCGGCTCGCCGTTCTCCGTCGTCAGTTCGAAGCCAACGGACACCGGTCCCGCACCCGCCTGGGCTGCAACGAGCCGTCCTGGTTGACCGATGGCGATCCGGTAGCCCCGGGGCCGCGACCGTGCCGCGATCACGGAGTCGGGGTCCGCCTCTCCGACGAGAGGAACGCCGGCGGGCGGGTGGCCCCCCGGGGTCGCCCCCACCAAAGCTGGAGCTGGTGCCAACTCCATGAGCCGGAAGCGGAGCTCGTCGGACTTTCGGGAGACCTGCTCCAAGCGCTTCTCGAAGAAGGTGGAGAGTTCGGTACTGCTGAAGTTCAGGATGATGCTCACCACGAGCCCCAGCAGCGTGGTGATGAGAGCGATCCCCATTCCGCGTAGGATCACGTCCTGCTCAGAGGTCCCCTGGAAGAACACGGTGAACATCCCCCACACCGTCCCCATGAGCCCCAGGGCCCCGGCCGTATCCGAGAGAAACTCCATCCGGCGCCGGAAGACCCCGAACTGATCCTGCTGGAAAGAGACGAAGTTGTGAATCTCATCGTGCAGCATCCCTTCGCCGGGGCGGGTCTGGAAGACGTTGAGCATCGTGGACTGGAGGTTCGCCAGCATGCTCTCGTCCTGGCCTGACACCTCGCCCACGATTCGGGACAGATCGCACGACGCGAGATCCACCTGGAAGAGGGGCCGGGACACCGCTCCGTCCCGGACCAGCTCGTACAACTTGGCGAATACCAGAATCAGCCCCGCGCCGAGCACCAGGAAGATCGGCCAACGGAGCGGGCCGGCTTGCTGCACGAGACCCCAGAAGTCACCCAGCACGAAAACGCTGGGTGGGGCCTGCGTCGTGACCGCCGGCTCCGAGGCCGGGAACGCGTCGAGAAACACCGTATTCACTCCTGAGAACAGGCTGGAAAGACCGACACTGGCCCTGGAAGGGTGCCAGCCGGATCTCCTACAGGGGTCATCACTGCAAGGACCGTGCGGGAACCGCGAACCTGCCGGAGCGCCGCCGCATCCTCTGCGGAGGAGCCGGTCCTGCCCCGCTCCCCCTGTCCTAGCGGCGGCGGCATGCCTGGTCGAAAGAGGGGCCGAAGGGAGCGTCCGCGGGTCCCACCTCGTAGGCGTACGGATTCGATTCCATGAGGCCGAATTGGAAGACGAGGTCCTGCACGGGCCGAGTCCTGTGGACGGTCCCGTGCCGGAACTCCTCCTGGAGTCGCCGGGCGTGACGAAGCGCGGCCGATATCATCTCGTCGGGTATCTTCTCGGACCACTCGGGCATCTGGTCATGACCTCCGTAGACCGTCTGGAGCAGCTCCGCGTCCGGCTTCTCCATCCGCTCTCCGAAGGCGAAATTCGGCGCGTCCGGGTGCGACGCGACTCCCAATCGGCCGTGGCATCCTGCACAGAACGTCCCGAAGACCTCCGCTCCGGTGTCCTCCTCGGGTGGAGGCGCGCAGGCCGTGGCTACCAGCCCCAACAGGCTTGGCATCTCCAGCTCCGGGCTCCGCTCCGGGTTGTCCCGGGCCCTGCGGAAGTATCGGAGCGCGGCCTGCCGGTCCCGGGGAGTCGTGGTACCCAGCTCATGCAGGAGCGCCATGTTCGCCTGCGCCTCCGGGCTTCCGTTCGCGGCTGCCCGTTCGAACCAGTACAGCGCCGCTCCGGGGTCCAGGGGTGCCGACTCTCCGTAGAACAGCATGAATCCCACCAGGTTCTCGCTCCAGGCGTCGCCCGCCGTCGCCGCCTCCAGGAAGCGCCCGAGGGGGGACATGGAGTTCACTCCCTCCGCCACCGTCCGGGCGGCCTCCTCCGGGGTCACGGCAGGGGGAGGGGGGGGAGGACTGCAGGCTCCCCACCCGGTCGCCAGGCAGAACGGGAACGCCCGGGCCCATAGACCGCCGAGGCGGACTCGAACCGGTCGTTGGGCTCTCCCGGTGAAAGGGCGCACGCGGACTCTCCAGTGTGTCTCTGCGGGTCACATGTGTGACGTTGGGTGTCCCATCTCGTGGAGAAGTGGGACACCGAACGCCCGCTGACTTCCGTGGCAACAGGCCGCCGCCCGTTACCACCCGTGGCCTGACCTGTGCAGTAATCCTGCCAGCAGCCTCCCGCGGTTACCCCCGGTTATCCGCCCACCACCTGGCTGGGCTCGGGGTGGCAGGCTTCACAGTTGGAGATGGAGGGGATGAAGGCGGTGGTCCCGTCGTGGCACTGTCCGCAGGCGCGGCCGTTGGCGATGTCGTCCA
>JBDHLC010000137.1:0-2769 GCA_039586075.1 Gemmatimonadota bacterium
GTAGCAGCTGCAGCCGAAGACCTCCAGCTCGGTGAGGTCCGTCTGCTCAGCCCAGGTGCGCAGACGCCCACACCACCGCTCCAGCTCGATGCTCTCCTCGGCGTCTGGGCCTGGACCCTGAGTCCTCAGGACGGCGTTCTCGGTGTAGTGGCGGCAGGGGCCGGCCATGCAGACGAAGTTGCGGGTCGTCACGGCCGGAGGAGGGTCGAGCACCCCGGTGTCTTCGATGTCCGGAATGGCGAGGCCGTCGCCGTCCGAGCCGCCGGACCGGAGCGGGGCGACGTACCCCTCCAGCTCGAGGTCCTCGGCGAGGGCCGGGTCGCCGCTGGAAGCCTCCTCAGAGTCTAGGAAAATTCCCATGTCGTCGTCTTCGCCGAACCCGTGCGCCTGCCCCATGGAGTCTCCCTGGTGTTACGAAGGGTTAGGTGATGTATCACTGCGAGATGTCCGCGATGTTAAGTCCTGAGGACGCACAAGTCAAGAGGTAATCGTAGGGGGCGATCTGGGTGTGAGACGTCGCTACGAACAGGGACGCGACTTGTCGCCGGTTGGGTCGGGGCAGGTAGGAGACCGCCCCCCTCGTGCCGATCCCGAGTGCGGCCCGAGGGCTCCGTCGAGGGCTCCAGGCGACCTCGTGGCCCCCTCCTGAGCCCTGGAGCCAGCATCCTGAGAACGGCTTGGAGCCGGCTGGAGCCGTGGAGCCCTAGCTGCGTCGAGGCTCGACCACCGAGCGAGCCGGGCACTAGCTCCAGAGCTAGTGGGCCGGATGAGCCCCGGGCCGGGGGCCACCGGCTGGGGCCGGGCTGGAGCCCAGGTGGGCGCCCAGGAGCGCCCCGGGGAGGCCCCGTGTGATTCCGGGCAGTTACCAGGGGGTTGACCTGCCGGCCCGAGTGTGATACCATACTCGGTCCCGTGTCCTACCTCCCCGAGGGGGCTGGGCGCGCCCAGTCGGCGCCTCCCACCCCCGGGGCCACCCCCTGGGAGCCCGGGGTGTAACCACCCGGAATCCTTCCCGAAAAAAAGTGTTGACAGGGGGTTGACCCCGGGGTAGGATACTAGATAGCCTCCGGGTTCGCCCGGGGGCGAGGGGCGGCCCCCACGGCGCCCCGCCCCGGGGTCCGAGGAGGACTCCCCGGGTGGCGGTCCCGGCCTTCGGGTGCCCGGTGACCAAAGCCCGGCCCGGTGGTCTATGACAGCTGAATCGAGGCGCTAGCCGCGCCTCGCGCCCCCGTGCGTGAGGCAAACATGATCGGCTAGTCAGGCAGAGCGCGCCCCCTCTACGTACCACTACCTCCCCACTGGGAGGCAGGGGTGCCAGGGCAGGCCTCAGGCCGAGCCCCGGGAAGGGGGAGAGAAGAGACACACCGATCCTAGCTACAAGTCCCTGAGGGAGCCGGCCCGGCGCGAGCCGGGCCGTGCTCCCCGGTTTGGAGCTTGCGACCCGTCCTGAGGACGCAAGCTGCGAAGCGGGGAGCACCCGTGCAACCGACAGGAGGGACACCATGCGGGTAATCATCACCGTCCACCCTGGGGGCCGAATGGAATCCAGGGTGGAGGGGGTTGCGGGACCGAGCTGCGAGGAGAAGAGCCGCTGGCTCGACCGACTCGGCAAGGTCACGCGGCACGAGCACACCGACGACTACTACGCCGAAGCCGAGGTGGAGGCCGAGGCCACGATGGGAGGCAGCGATGGCGACGCCTACTGAACCCCAGGGCGGCGCCTTCGGGGCGCCCGTCGAGGCCGAGGGCACCACGCAGGGGCAGGTTGACCGAGCAGCAGCCCTGACGGTGCTGCCAGGCGGCCTGGTCCTCGTGGACCAGTCTGGCCCCCTCGCGGGAGCCAGCTGGCTTGGGAGGCCCGTCAGCGGGCCGATCGTCTGCAGCGAGAGGAGGGAGCCATGAGCACGTTCAGGGCTCACGAGACCGCTATCCGCCAGGCGGAAGCAATCGTCGAGGCGCTCGTCGACCGAGCACGCATTCACGCTCGCGCCAAGGGGCTCGACGAAGCCGAGGCCGAGGAGGCCGTAAGAGCGCACGTGGTCATCAACGCGGAGGGCGTGCCCCTGCAGCAGTACGGCAGGGACACGGACCGCGTGGCCCACGTCGCCCTCGCCCAGCCTCACTGCCACAACCTCTTGGGTTGCACGACCTGGGAGGACATCGGCTTTGAGCGTACTCAGGACGGAACGCACGTCGCACATATGAGCGGCCACGACTACTGGTGGACGCAGAGCGGCGAAGCGGGCCTGACTGGCGAAGCTCGCTTCATGCAGTACGCCCAGGCGCACGAGGCGGTCATGGAAGCCAGCCTCGAAGGGCTCGACGTTCACATCGAGGAGGAGGACAACCTCCTGCACGTGATCTGCGACGAGACCTTCTAGCCGCACCGCACCCCTACACCGAGCCCCCGTCCTCAGGACGGGGGCTCACTCGTGTCTCGCGTCCTCAGGACGCGGGCTGCGAGTGAGCCTCCGACATTCGAGTCGGGGCCAGGAGGGACAAATGCTAGACCAATGGTCGGTGTACGTGAACGCGGGTGTCCCCGTGTGTTGGCTATCGACGCACGAGGAGGCTCGCGCCGAGGTGGCGCTCTGCGCCACCACCATCCGAATGCCCGGTAACGCGGTCTTCGCTATCTGGTCCGTGACCAGCGGCGAGGGCGGCCAGCCTGGCTGGGAGCAGCCGCCCGACTGGCCGGTCGACAGGCCGCTCCCCGAGGATTGGGTTCCCAGCGACAAGGCCAGGCAGGTTGCCACGCCTCACGGCGCG
>JBDHLC010000080.1:0-6919 GCA_039586075.1 Gemmatimonadota bacterium
CACCTCGGAGCGCGTCCGGAAGACGCTGGACGTCTTCGCCGCGATCCGGGAGGGACATGGCCGCTACGGCGCCGACGCCATCGGCTCCTACATCATCTCCATGGCCCAGGACGTGGACGATATCCTCACCGTCCTGTGGCTCGCTACGCTGGGTGGGCTCGGCCCCGCCGACGGACTCCCGCTGGACGTCACCCCCCTCTTCGAAACCGTTCCGGATCTGGAGCGGGCCGAAGGGGTGCTCGACCGGCTCTTCACCGATCCCCGGGTGGGTCCCCACCTGGCCCGGCGGGGGAATCGTCAGGTGGTCATGGTGGGGTACTCGGACTCGAACAAGGACGGGGGGATCGCGGCGGCGCGTTGGGCGCTCCACCGTGCGCTCGAGGGCATGGCGAGGGCCTCCACGCGGCACGGCGTGACGTTGACGGTCTTCCACGGACGGGGCGGGACGGTCTCCCGGGGCGGCGGATCCGTGCACCGGGCGGTCTCGGCCATGCCACCGGCCTCCATCGGGGGGCGCCTCCGGCTCACCGAGCAGGGCGAGGTCATCGACGCCAAGTACGGGCTCGCCCCCATCGCCCTCCGCAACCTGGAACGGATGCTGGGCTCCATGGCGCTCCGGGCAGCCACCGCCGGGGACGGACCGGACCCCACCCGGTGGCACCCCGTGGCCGACACCATATCGAGAGCGGCTCGCTCTGCGTACCGGAGGCTCGTCTACCAGGATGCCCGCTTCACGACCTTCTTCCGCTCTGCGACGCCCATCGACGTCATCGAGCGCATGGCCATCGGCTCCCGCCCTGCCTCGAGGCGGTCCGGCGCGGGGGTGAAGGACCTGCGGGCCATCCCGTGGGTCTTCGCGTGGACCCAGTGTCGCTCCATGCTCACGGGATGGTACGGTCTCGGCACGGGCCTGGAGGCCGCGGTGGACGCTCACGGAATCGACACACTGCGCCAGGCGGCGCGGGAGTGGCCCTTCCTGGACGCCATGCTCGCCGACGTGGAGATGGTCCTGGCCAAGGCCGACCTGGAGATCGCCCGCATGTACGGGGCACTCGTCGACGGAGAGGCCGGGGCGCTGTTCGATCCGGTGCAGGAGGAGTTCGAGCGCATCGTCGCGCACATCCTGGACATCCGGGGCGCCACCACCCTCTTGGAGTCGGAGCCGACGCTCCGGCGATCCATCCGGCTCCGGAACCCTTATGTGGATCCCATGAACATCCTGCAGGTGGATCTGCTTCGGCGGTGGCGTGCCGAGGACCGTCCGGACGGCCCCCTGCTCCAGGCCCTGTTGTCCACCGTCAACGGGATCGCGCGGGGGCTTCAGAACACGGGCTGAGGGGGCGGACCCGGGAAGGTCCGGAGGACCCTTCGACCCGCCGGGCTGGACGCCGGCCCGCCGCTGGACGGTCGTGGTCAGGCGAGGTGGGCATCGGCTGCCCCGACGATCTAGGTCAGGTCCGCCAGGGCACGCTCCAGCGCCTCCACCAGCGCTTCGGCCACGCCCCTGAGGTGCGCGGTCACGTCCAGGCCGACATCGAAGCGATGGGTGGACAGGCGTATGCGTTGCTGCCCGTCCTCGCTCAGGACATCTCGCCTGAGATCCTGGACGGGCCATCCGCCCAGATCGAACTCGCAGACCGTGGGGACGGTGTACATCCACTCAGCGCCGTCCGAGGTACAGGCCTGGTTGCGTCGACCGAGGACCTCGAGGGGGATCCGGGACAGGGCCCACACCCGAAGGTGGGGGGAAATGTTCGTCCACACCCCCTCCGTCTCCAGGATGGATCGGTCGTACTCGGCCAGGGCGACCCGGACGTCCCTGGACCGGAGGAGATCGATCCGGCCCGAGCTCAACAATTCCCGGTAGGTGCCACGGCTCAGGTCCGGCTGCCGCTCGTTCGCCACGGCCGCCACCATGCCCACCAGGAGGGAGGATTCCAGGTCCCGGACCGCGTCGGGCGAATTCAGGTTCCGGCCGGCCTCCGCGCCGATTCGGCCGATGGAGTCGAGGAAGGCGAATTCCCCCAGGTCGTAACGCACGTCATCGAGCAGCCGATGGAGGTAGTCTCGCTCCAGGACCCGGTCCGCCCGGTCGCTGGCCCAGCTGTCCACCCCGAGCGCCACCAGGACGCCCACCACAATGACCAGGAACTCGGCGACCAGCCTTGGAGCGAGGGAGGGGGAGGATCGTGCCATGGGTCAGGCGTCCGGGCTCGTGGTGCGTTCGATCTCGTGGAACCAGTTGCGGATCAGGATGAGCTCACCGGCGTCCAGGCCCGGGTCTCGCTCCAGGACACTCCGGATCATCATGAATCGCTGGCCGTCGGGCGCCACCGAATACCAACGACGCGTTGTGGCCAGGGTCATGGAACGGTACCCCTCGCCGCTGAACAGTCGCTGCCGGCTCACGACTTCGAACCGCGGCTCGGCCCGGACGCGCGCCGCCACCATCCAACCGTCGGCGTCCACGTAGAAGATCTCGTCTCCGCTGTGCGACCAGTGCGGCTGAGCACCCCCGCCGTTGGAGACGATCACCCGCTCCGATCCCACGTTGGGGAACGGCCGCACGTATACCTCCTGCCGGCCCGATTGGGTGGACTGGTAGACTAGCCATCGCCCGTCGGGGGAAAGGCTCGGCACCGCATCGGACTCTTCGTTCTCCACCAGCACGATGGGATCGCCGCCATCCGCGGTTCTCGATCCGAAGATGTCGAGCCCGCCGTCCCGCCCGGTGGCGGAGTAGACGATCCATTCCGCACGGGGTCCCACCGCGACCGTCACGATCTGCGGCGTTCCCGTGGCGAGGATCTCGGTCTCACCGATCCCGTCCGACCGCCGTTGCGCCACGTCTCGACCCCCGTCCGCCCGCTGGGTCGTGTACACGATGTCTCGGCCGTCGGGGGTCCACACCGGGTACCGGCTTTCACCGTCCTCGCCGAGCCGATTCAGGGCTCCGGATTCGAGATCGTAGACCCAGAGGAACAACCCGTCCGCGCGGGCCATCTCCACGGCCAGGGACCGACCATCGGGGGATACTTCCGCGGTTCGAAAGGCCTCGACCCACGAGGTGTCCAGCGGCTCGTCGGTCCCGTCCCGCCGCACCCAGCTGAGGGTCTGGAGCAGCGACTTCTGCACCGACGGTCCCTCGACGTACACGACGGTGCCCTCCGGGGACACCTGGAGGTCGGCGTACTGGCGAGCCGTACGAACCCCCTCCAGCACCGGGCGCGGAGGCCCCGTGAACTCCAGGAGCTCGAGATCGAACGGGCGCACGAAGGCCCGCCCCGACCGCTCCACGTACAGCAGTAGCCGGTCTCCGATGGGCCAGCCCGCCACCACGTCCTCCACCAGGACGCGATCCTGCCCGTCGTCCAGGTCCAGCACGTGAAGGGCGCTCCGGATGCACTGGTCGTCACAGCTCACCCAGAGCAGTCCCCGACGGCCGGGGAACGCACGCACGGTCCCGGTGGCGAGGACGCCCGCCGGTGGATCCAGCAGCCTCTCGATGGGCCCGCCCGACGCGCTGACCGTGAGGATCGCGTATCCTCCACCGGTGAACGCGAGGGCCTCGTCGTCGAGCCAGGTGATGGCATTCCAGGCGAGATCGGCTCGATCCGCCAGCGTCAGGGGCGACCCTCCTTCCGTGGGGACCTTCCGGATCTCTCCCTCCGTGGCGAAGGCGATCCAACGGCCGTCGGGCGAAAAGGCCGGCGCCTGCACGCGGGTCGGTGACTCGGTCCCCGGGATGGGGACGGGCCGAGCCTGGTCCCGGGCCTGGTACCACAGGCGGTTCACTCCGCCGACGGTGTCCGCGAACACGATGGCCGAACCATCCGGGGCGATGGTGGTGCGAAGCGCCAGGGAATTCCCGCGCAGACTCTCCGTCCCCAGGTTGATGCGAGCTCGCTCCACCAGGGCCGGGGCCTCCGTGTCGCGCTGGAGCGCGGCGTACCCGACGGCGGCGAGCCCAATGGCGAGGGCCACCACCGCGACGCCCCTCCAGCGGCGTGCTCGCCCATCCATTTGCGCGAGCCGGTCGCCGTGCGCTGGATCCCCGGCGGCGAAGGACCCGTGGCGGAAGCTCGGATCCGCGATGGCAGCGGCGAACGCGCCCGCATTGGGAAAGCGGTCCGCGGGAATCCGCTCCAGGGCCCTGCGGATCGCGGCGTCCAGGCCCGGAGGAGTCGAGGGCCGCGCGCCGGTCGCGGAGGCGGGCTCGGCCTGAAGGATCTTCCCGAGGATGGCCTGCGGGGAGCTGCCGGTGTAGGGCGGCTGTCCCGCGAGCATCTCGTACAGCACGCACCCCAGCGCATAGATGTCGGTGGCGGGGCCGACGTGTTCATCCCCCGCGGCCTGCTCGGGGCTCATGTAGTGGGGAGTGCCCAGGCTGAGGCCGGTCTCCGTCATCCGACCCGCCCCGCCCGAGCTCACCGCGAGGGCAATCCCGAAGTCGCTGAGCACGGGCTTGCCGTCCACCATCAGGATGTTCGCGGGCTTGATGTCCCGATGGACCACCCCCTGCCGGTGGGCGTAGTCCAGCGCCTCGGCCAGGTTCGTGGCGATGCGCGCGGCGTCGGGCACCGGCAACTGCCGCTCGCGGTCGAGGCGATCCCGGAGGGATTCACCCTCCACGTGGGGCATCACGTAGAAGAGCAGCCCGTCCGCCTCCCCGGAATCGTGCAGCGGAAGGATGTGGGGGTGGGTGAGGTTGGCGGTGGTCCGGATCTCCGTCAGGAAGCGATCCGCGCCGACCACGGCCGCGAGCTCCGGCTTGAGCACCTTCAGCGCGACCTTTCGCCCGTGCCTCAGGTCATCGGCCAGATAGACCGTGGCCATGCCGCCCTCGCCGAGCTCTCGCTCGATTCGGTAGCGGCCTTCGAGGGCCGAGTTCAGCCGTGCAGAAGGATCGGACATGGGAGCCTCGTGGCAGGATCGCCCATCACCCTGGGACCTTTCAGCCCGCGACGAGGCTGCAGATTGCCGGCACCGGGCCCACACCGCAAACGCGGCGCTGCGGGCTCGACCCGTTTCCCGCCTGGAGAGGGCGTCGCCGATCCTCCCCCGGGTGATCCGCTACGCCCTGTCGAGAGACTCCAGCTGCCGTTGCGCGAGCGTGATCCTGGCTTGGAGCAGCTTCCGGTAGACCTTCCCGGTCTTCTCCTGGTTGCCGGCTTGGATAGCCTTCAACAGATCCCCCTCGAATTCCGCCACGTCGAGCGCTTCGTAGTACAGCAGCGACTCCTTCAGGTGGGCGAGGACGATCTGCGCGGTCAGCACGGGATGCCCATTCGTCACATTGGCATCCGGGAACGTGCTCCCGTGCTCGAGCTCCACCTCGAGCCCTCTCTTGAAGGCCTCGACGGGCACCTCCAGAGCCTCGGCACCGACATGGGTGCGGAGGGTCGCCGCGTCTTCGAGTGTGACTTCGGGAACAGGACCCCTCATCCAGTCCAATAGCCCGAGTGCGGCAGATGCCGCCTGAACGTCCCCAGGTTGAACGACTACCCCGGTTTCCATGGTCCTCTCCGGATCAGCGTGGCTCACGCCGTCGATGCACGGTCGACATGCGGTGACCGCGGCCATCCCTGGTGACACCGGACGTGTGTGGGCCCGGAACCGGCCCGGCCACACCGTACAGTCGCGCTACGGGGGCGGGTCCCGCCAGTCCCAGCCGACCGATGGCCGAATCTAGGGCCGAAGCTGAGCCCGAATCATCTCCAACAGCGCCGTAGCCTCGCCATCCGCCGCCTCGTGGTCTCGCGCGCTACCCAGCATCCAGCGTCTCCGAGAAATCAGGAGCGCCCGGAGCTCGAGGTCGCGAAGTAACGTCAGGTAGGGGGCGGGGAGAGGACCGGGCGGCCGGCAGCTCGGTGGGCAGTAGTACTCGGGCCACCCGTGGGCCGCGAGGAACGGCGCGATCTCCCGCATGGCAAAGTCGCGGGCCGATAGGTCGTTGGTGTGAATGTCCTCGAGCCAGTCCGGCCACTTGGCCAGGCGCGCCCGGATCTCCCGGTCGCGTATGAGCTCGAGCCGGCCCGAGGAAAGAAGCGCCTCGAGAGCCCCACCCTGGTCCAGTACGTTCACCACGGTGGCGGCACTGAACGCCGAATCGATGGAAGGGGCCTGCAACGTCGCCACCGAGTCCGAAAGGACCCGCTCGAGCATCCCGGCACCCCAACGATTGTAGGCGGTCCAACGCTGGAGGCGGGCCTGGAGGTCGACGAACTCAGCCTCGAGTCCCACCAGAATCTCCTGCTCCTCCTCCCGATCCTGGAGCCCGTCCCACCACGCCTGAATCCCGAATGCCAGGAGGATCGAGCCGACGATGACCACGCCTTCGAGAAAGACGCGGGTCCAGGGAATTCGCTTGCTCAATCCATCACCTCCTTCGGGTGTTCCACGGGTCGGTCCTCCGGCTGCGCGCCACGATCGACCCATGAAGCGTACGTCGCAAGCGCGCCGCGGGCTCACCGCCGACCCACCCCGCAAGAGCTACCTCGCCGGCTCCTGTCGGATGAGGCGCATCCCGTACGGCACGAACGCAATGGCCAGGAGGCACGCCGCCGTGAGGTTCACGATCTCCACTCCATCCGGAGTGCCCACGAACAGCACGCCGATGAGGAAGAGGAGGCCCTGCCACCTGGGGATCGCTCCGGACCGGAGCAGCGCCACCGCCTGCACGGCGAATCCCACGGGCAGGAGCAGAAGCCCCCACAGCAGCACGAGCCAACCCTCCTTCGAAAACATGGCCATCAACCCAGGCATCATCGCGGCGAACTCGGCCTTGGGCAGAGAGTCCAAGGCACTCATGGTCAGGCATAGCGCGCCCTTGTCCGCAGCCAGCATCAGGGCGCCCACGACCGCCATGGCTCCTCCCAGGAACCCGGCCCATGCCCCGGGCCCCCGATCCAACAACCGC
>JBDHLC010000004.1:0-168785 GCA_039586075.1 Gemmatimonadota bacterium
GGCGAGTACCATTCCGACGCCATGATGGACCTCCTGAACGAGACCATCGCCTCTGCGCGTTCCGAGCTGTTGGTGCTCCGGCCGGACCTGAGCATGAACCTGCCTCCGATGTAACCCCATCCAGTCGGATTCAGAACCGGAGGGGAGTCGGGTGGTCGGCTCCCCTCCGCCGCTTTGCGGCAGGGGACGAGGAGCCGATGCGGCTCCGCTCTCGGCCCACACCCAACTGAGGGCCCAAGAAGGGACTGCCGGGAGAGACCGCCCCCTCCACCCGCCCCCGTCATCCAGTCACGGGGGGCAATGAGTGGATCGGATCTCATGAAGACCCCCATCGCCTTGGCGACAGGACGGGCGGTGGCCGATTCCCCCCTCGTTCGCGCTGTCTTGGGGCGGTAGGATGCCCTCTCCGGGTTCGGAAAGGGCGGCAGATCGGACAGCCCGCCGAGGGTTTGGACGGTACTGCCGTGACCCATGGTTCCCGACGATCGGCCGAATATCAGGGGGGCTGCGGTTCCAATCCGTCTGCGGCCACTGGGCGGTTCGGGGATTACGGTCTCAATGCGCCACCGATCCAGTAGCCGGTATGGCTCGCCGCGCCCTTCCCGTGTCGGCTGCGTTACGTCGCACGCCGCATGTTTCCTACACATGTGGCGGAAATGAACAGTTGCGATGGCAGATCATAGACCCGACGGTGGGATAGGTCCCCGCGGGCGAGCTGCCCTCCGGTCCTTGCCAGGCTTTGAGAGCCCTATCTCTCGCCGCCGCAGCAATGGATCGATCAAGCGGTTGGCTTTCCCCGAGGCATCAGTTGAATTCCCGGATTGGAGGATGATCCGAATGTTGCAGCGTGTTTCCGCCCCCCTGATGATCGTGCTCGCTCTCGGCGCCTGTGAGCCCTCTCCGACTCAGTCGACGGGAGAGGGCGTGGTGCCCCCGGTCTCGGAGAGTGCCCGGTATTCGGCTCGCCAGGCTGGCTGGATGGAGGTGACGGACGACGCCGAATGGACCGATCGCGCCGGGCTGCAGGCGGTGCGGATCGGTGACGCCTTCTACGTCATGGGCGGCCGCACCCCCCGGCCTCCGGCGGGGCCTGTGGTCATTCCGGGTGACAGCGACATCTGGAGCGACGTCTGGCGGAGCCGGGACCGCGGTGGGACCTGGACACAGGTGAACGACGGAAGCGGAGCCGACCACTGGCCGGCCCGGGCCTACTTCCAGGCCGTGGCGAAGCGAGGGCAGATGTACGTGTTGGGGGGACAGAATTTCGAGCTCATCCCCAACCCCACCCCTGGGTGCATCCCCCCGGCCTGTCCCCCCTTCATCTCGACGTCCGAGTTCTTCAACGACGTGTGGGTCAGTCGGGACGGAGAGGATTGGCAGCTGGTCACCGAGGCCGCCGCGTGGGGGCCGCGCGCCGGGCTGACGAGCGTGGTGTTGCGGGATGAGATCTACGTCTTCGGGGGGTCGTTCAACGACGACCCCGCCGTCATCGGCGGGCCGCCTCTTCGGGTCTATTTCAACGACGTCTGGAAGTCGAGGGACGGGCGCACCTGGGAGCTCCTGACGGACCACGCGCCCTGGGCGCCTCGGGCCGGGGCGGCGGCCGTGGTGAAGGATGGCTACATCTACCTGCTGGGTGGGGAGGAGGGATTCATCTGCCAACCGGTGGGATTCTGTACGCCACCGTACTTCAACGACGTGTGGCGCACCCGGGACGGGGTGAACTGGGAGTTGGTCAACGCATCCGCCGACTGGTCGCCGCGCCCGGGGCATCAGGCCGAGGTGATCGGTGACCGGATCTATCTGTTCGGCGGATTTGGGCAGAGCCAGGACCCGACGGACCCCTTCGCCGCGGCGAATCCCATGGATGTGTGGAGCAGCACCGACGGCCGCGACTGGGGCCTCCTGTCCGGCGCACCGTGGCAGGCGGCGGACCCAGGGGAGATCAAGTACGACTTTGCGGCGCTCTCCGCCTTCGGGTCCATCTACACCTTCGGGGGCGACCGGGAGACGTTCGACTTCTTCGACCTGACGAACTACCTGAAGATCGACAACGACGTGTGGCGTTTTCGCCCAGATCCAGGGGTCACCGCTCGCCGGCGCTGACGCGGGTAGGGATCGGATACGCGGAGCCGATTTGCGGTTGCGGCCCGGGAGGCGTTGATTCAACGCCACGACATGACTCGTTCCGGAGAGATCCCTGTGCCAGAGCTATCGATCCCTAACCTCTTGCAGCTCGCTGTCGGTCTCGGGCTGCTGAACGTCTGGCTGGTGCGGGCCGGATCCGCCACCGGCTATCGAGGCGGAGATGCCAAGACGCTGCGAGAAGAGTTCCGGGCCTACGGTTTGCCGGATATCGCCTTCTACGTGGTCGGCGGGCTCAAGATTGGCGCCGGGGTTGTACTCGTCGCTGGCGTCTGGATGGACGTGCCGGTCCGCCTTGCTGCCGGGGTCGTGGCTCTGCTCATGGTCGGGGCCCTCGCGATGCATCTGAAGGTCGGCGACCCTCTCAAGCGGTCCCTTCCGGCGGCGCTGATGCTGCTCATGTGCGGAGGGATTCTGCTGCTCACCTGAGCTCGACATGGGCGGCAGATCGTACAGACCATCCACGGTTCAGACGATTCATTGCCGTGATCCGCTTCCGGATCGACGGGCCCTGCAAGCAGGCGTCGCCGGTTCGAGTCCGTCAGCGCCGGCGGGAACGGCTCGCCTGCCACCCGGTCTCCCCTCGACACCGGGGGGTCCGGGGAACCCGTCCCTGGGAACCCCCAACCAGCCCCGAGGCTTTCTCTCGGTAGGGAACGAGCTGGAGGCGGTCACGCCACCGGAATCTCGTGAGGTCACGGAGGGGAAGGGAGGATGGACGTGGAGACCATCATCGGGGCGTTGGAGCAGCACGGGCTCGGACTCTATTTCGGGCTGGGGTTCGCCGAGTTCGTGGGGGTGCCGATCGCCAGCACCCCGCTCCTGGTTGCGGGGGGAGCGCTGGCGCGCGTGGCGGAGGGGGTGCATCCGCTGGCCATGATCCCGGCGGCGGCGGCGGGAGGCCTTCTGGCGGACGGAGTCCTCTTCGCGCTGGTCCGCTGGAAAGGGGACGCCGTGGTCGACGCGGCGTGTGGACTCTCGTCTAATCCTTCCGCCTGCGTCCTGATGGTGGAGTCCAAGATCCGGCGGGTGGGACCGGCCTTCATCGTGGTCTCGAAGCTCGTGCCTGGCGCCGGGAACCTGGTGGGACCCGCCGCCGCCCTCACGTCGGTGTCCCGGGGCCGTTTCCTGTTCTACGACGGGTTGGCCCTCCTGACGTGGGCGACGGTCTACACCAGCCTGGGCTGGCTCTTGTCGGCCCAGGTTGAGCCCGCCCTCGCGTGGGTCACGGGGTACGCGCGCCTGGCGCTTCCCGTGGCCCTGGGGGCCATGCTGTTGTCCGCGGGGTTGCGGCTGGCGCGGGTGAAGCGGCACGCGAAGGCGCACGCCCGGGCCCGCGGCGGCGACCCGCTCCCCTCCGGGGGGCAGCCGGGCGACGCGCATCGAGAGGGCTCAGGGCGAGAGAAGAATGGCGCCCCCGCCACCCGGGATTCGCAGGCCCTCGGCACGGCCTCGTTCCAGGGGAGCTGCGGCATTCGGTAGCGGGGCGCGGCAGGACGTGGCCCCACCCCATGCGAGATCCCTTACAGCGGGATCAGGTCTTTTCCCCTCGCGGTGCCCCACCCGGCGGGTCCACGCTGGTAAACGGGGATGGGGCCGGGGTGGATGCCCCGGGGGCAAGGTGCCCGCCGCCTCCCCACCTCGCACCCCTGTCGATCATGCCCGAGTCATCCTCACCTGCCGTGCTTGGCGAGGACCTGGCCGCCACTCTGGCGGGGCTGGGTTTTCGGGCCGTGGAGCCGGGGCCCCGGCGCGAGGAGAGCGGATGGGTACACAGGGGGCTGCGGCGCACCACGTGGTCGGCGCGCTCCATGCGGACCCGGGTGTCGGTGACGGTGCTGAATCCCGCCCGGGACCTGGCCGACGACGCCCTGGGTGAGGCCTTCGCCGAACTGGCCCGGGTGGTGCCCCTGCTGAACCGGCACGACGAGGCATCGGCGATCTCGACGCTCAACGACCGGGGCGTCCTGGACGATCCGCCCCCCGAGCTGTGGAGCGTGGTGCGGGGGGCGCAGGAGATCCACCGGATCAGCGCCGGGGCTTTCGATGTCACTGTGAAGCCTCTGGTGGACCTGCTCCGCGGCTCGAGCGCTCGAGGGCCGGTACCGGAGGCGGAGCTGCGCGAAGCCCGGGAGCTGGTGGGGATGTCGGCAGTCCGCGCCGGTGGAGGCTCCATCCACTTCGAGAAGGCGGGGATGGGCATGACCCTGGACGGCATCGCGAAGGGTCACGTCGTGGATCGCATGGCCGACGTCCTCCTCCGGCGGGGCCTCCACCGGTGGCTCATCGACGCCGGGGGCGACATCCGGGCCTCCGGCGTGAACGAGGAGGATCGGCCGTGGACCATCGGCGTGCAGGATCCTCACAAGCGCGGGGGATTCCCGGCCGTGACGGAGCTTCGGGGCGGCGCCATCGCCACCTCCGGCGGCTACGAGGACTTCTTCACGGCGGACCGTACGGTGCACCACGTGGTGGACACCGCCACGGGGCGCTCCCCCGGCCGGACCCTCAGCGCGTCGGTGGCCGCCCCGACGGCCATGATGGCCGACGCCCTCGCCACGACCGCGCTGGTGCTGGACCCCGCGCGCGCCGTGGCGCTTATCGAAACCCTCCCTGGTTGCGCCTGTCTTCTCCTGGGCGCGGACGGCCACCGGCAGCGCTCCTCGCGCTGGCGGTCCGTCTCCGAGTCACACCGTTGAACGTGGGAGAACCATGAGTCGAGTGAATCCGGGCACCGCCCCCTACGGCGGCTTCCAACTCACGGCCCTGGTGGTCCTCAGGATGCTCGTGGGTTGGCATTTCCTGTATGAGGGACTCGCCAAGGTCACGAATCCCCAATGGACGTCGGTGGGATACCTGCAGGAGTCGCAGGGCTGGTTCTCGGGTTGGTTCCAGGATCTGGCCCTCAGCGAGGGAGCCGTGCTTGTGGTGGACGTCCTGAACGAATGGGGCCTCATGCTCATCGGCCTGGCCCTCCTGGTGGGGATGTTCACGCGGACGGCCACCGTCGCGGGAATCGTCCTGCTGGCCCTGTACTACCTGGCGGCCCCGCCCCTCCCGGGATTCGAGTACGCGATGCCCACGGAGGGTAGCTACCTCATCGTCAACAAGGTCCTGGTGGAGCTCGCCGCGCTGGTGGTGATCCTGGCGCTGCCCACCGGTCGCCAGGTCGGCCTGGATCGACTCCTGGTGAAGTCCGAACCAGTCATGGAGGGAGCGTGAGCGACGACACGGTGAAGGACCCGAAAGGGAACGTCGAGGCAACGGGAATCGGCCGTCGGGACCTGCTCAAGGCGCTGGCGTCGGTGCCGGTGCTGGGGGTCTTCTTCGCAGGATGGTACCAGAAGAAGCTGGCCGACGACGCCAAGCGGGAAGCCATCATGGCGACGCTGGGCCTGGAAGGGGGCGCCCCGGCGGTGATCCCCAACGCCATATCCAGGCCCCCGGGCGATCATGTGCGTGTCGGCATCGTGGGCTTCGGGGGAGAGGGCGAGTCCCTGGGACGGTGCCTCGGATTCGCCCACCCGGACTGGATCGAGATGGAGGCCGAGAACCACCGCGAGAACCCGGCCAACAAGTCCCTCGAGGTGTTCATGGGCCAGGAGGACCTGAACGTCTCCATCACGGCGGTGTGCGACGTCTACGACATCCGGTCCGAACGGGCCCAGGCCGCCGCGGCGAACACCAACGGCCCCGGTGGGGCCACCGCTGGACAGGCCACCGCGTACCGTCGCTACACGGAACTCCTGGAGAGCGACGTCGATGCCGTGGTCATCGCCACCCCGGACCACTGGCACGCCCGCATCGCGCTGGACGCCGTGGCGGCCGGCAAGCACGTCTACGTCGAGAAGGCCATGACCCACACGGAGGAGGAAGCGCTGCAGATGTACGATGCGGTCACCGCCTCCGACATCACCTTTCAGGTCGGTCACCAGCAGCGGCAGTCGGAGACCCACATCAAGGCTCGGGAGGTGGTGGACGCCGGGGTGCTGGGCCACGTCTCGCTGGTGGAGGTCACCACCAACAAGAACGCTTGGTGGGGCGCCTGGCTGTACCACATCGACGAGCGTGGCACACCGGAGACCATCGACTGGGAGCAGTTCCAGGAACCGTGCGGGAACAAGCTCCCCTTCAGCGCGGAGCGCTTCTTCCGGTGGCGATGCTGGTGGGACTACGGCACTGGCCTCTCCGGAGACCTGATGTCCCATGAATTTGACGCCGTCAACCAGATCCTCAGCCTGGGGATCCCCGAGACGGTGGTCTCGTCGGGGGGCATCTACTACTTCAAGGACGGTCGCGACGTGCCGGATGTCTGGCAGGCCGTGTGCGAGTACCCGGATCGCGACCTGACCCTGATGTACAGCGCCACCCTGGCCAACAGCTTGTATCGAGGCCAGGTCTTCATGGGGCACGACGCCACCATGCAGGTAGGCCAGACCCTGCACATCACGGCGGACCAGTACTCCACCCGCTACGCCGAGCAGATCGCCGACGGGGTCATCGACACCTCGCGGCCTATGTTCTCCTACAATCCGCGGACGTCCGGGGTGGACGCGGTGACGTCGGCCACGGCGGCGTACTTCGCCCAGCGGGGGCTGCTGTACACCTACCGCGACGGCAAGATGGTCAACTCGTACCACCTCCACATCAAGGAGTGGATCGAGGCGATCCGCGGCCAGGCCGAGACGAGCTGCGGCATCGAGCGGGGCTTCGAGGAGGCCATCACCTGTCACATGGCCACGCGGGCCTACCGCGAGGACCGGAAGGTGCGGTGGGATCCGGTGGCCAGGAGGATCGTCTAGACGAGCGCGGGGGGGCGGTCCATCTTTGGCCGGCCCATCTCCGCCATCCCCGTCCATTCCCGGCTGCAGGTCTGCCATGCCGTCCGGCTCCACCCCGACCCCGCTCGCGTGGAACCGCCTTCCGAGGCGGGCCGCCCGGCGCCCATGACCACGGACGGCTCGGCAGCCGCGGGGGTGCGGGGCGTCGGGGAGCTCTTCCGCAGAGCCTCCGCCTGGTTCCGGCACCCGCCGGTGGGCGATCCTGAGGGATCGGGCGAAGGCTCTCGGGGCCGGATCCGGTGGGTGCGAGTCTTCCTGGTCGCCACCGTTGCGGCCACCGTGCTGTCGGTACTCCTGGTCTACGTAGTCATCCCGTATCCCTGGACCCTGGCGACTCGAAACCCCGACCGCACAGCCCTGATGGAGCAGCGCGTCCGGGAGGCCCGGATGCGGGGCGACACGCTGGTCCTCCGGCAGGAGTGGCGTCCCCTGTCGGAGCTCTCTCCCAACCTGGTCCGGGCCGTGGTGGTGGCCGAGGACTATCGGTTCTGGGAGCACGACGGCGTGGATTGGGTCTCCCTGGCCGAGGAAGTGCTGTGGAGCGGAGACGATTCGTTCAGCTGGCGGAGCCTCTCGGACCTGGCGGCCCTGGCCGAGGCGGTGCGGTACGTCCGGACCCACAGCGACCAGGTGCGCGGCCGGAGCACGCTGACCCAGCAGCTGGCGAAGAACCTCTACTTCGGCACGGATCGGAGCTTCCTGCGAAAGGGCCTGGAGCTGGTGGTGGCCCGACGCCTGGAACGTCGGCTGGAGAAGGAGCGGATCCTCGAGCTGTATCTGAACCTGGTGGAGTGGGGACCGGGGATCTTCGGCGCCGAAGCGGCGGCGCAGCAGTATTTCGGGGTCTCCGCCGGGGAGCTGACGATGAACCAGGCCGCGGCAATGGCTGGTACGCTTCCGCACCCCCTGACCTCGAATCCGGCCCGGAACCCGGGGCAGATGCGGTGGCGTCAGGATCTGATCCTGGACCGCCTGTTCCCGGAACGGGAGCCCCCTCCGGAGCTCCCGCAGCCCGATACGGCCCGGTAGGCTCCCCCCGGCCCAGGGGGAAGACTTGCGGCCGCCACTCCCTGGCTACGAGGCGCTCAGCCGGAGTCGGTACTCCCCAAAGGCCACCATGTAGGATCGCACTCGGAGCTCGTATTCCCCGGAAACGGGGAGTTCGACTTCCACCCACGCGTCCGTCACTCCCAGCCCGTCGTCGTCGGACGCCAGCATCTGGCCCGAAGGATCCCACACCTCCAGGAAGACGTCGAATTCCGTGGACTGGAGCATCACCGACACCACCTCTCCGGCCTCACCGCGGAATCGGAACCGGTCCTCGAAGGATCCGTCCACGAAGGGGTCCCCCTCCTCCAGCACGCCCCGCAGGTCCGCACCGAAGCTCAGGGTCTGGACGTCGGCCGCGGGCGTGGGGACCGGGTCCCAGCGGATTCTGTATCGTCCCGTCCCCTCACCCATCCAGCTGGAGACGCGGATCTGCGCGCGCTCCTCGGGAAACACCACGGCGTAGAGGCGCGAATCCGTTTCGTGGGCCAGGCCGTCCGCATCGTCATTGCCGTCGACCTCCAGAAAGCGCCCACCGCCCATGACACCCCACAGGACCAGGGTGTCGAAGTCCCCGGACTCCAGGGTGATCCGGGCGAGGCCCTGGAACTCCGACGGAAGATGGAAGGAGTCGTAGAGCGAGCCCTCCCGGTCCCGGACGTCCGTGGAATCCAGTACGCCGTCGATCCATTGACCGGCCTCGAGGACGACCTGTGCCGGCGCCTCCGTCGCTCCGGCGAGGGCTGTGAGAAGGGCCAGGGCCGCAGCCGCCATCCGGGTGTTCATGACATCTCCTCGGAGGGTCGTGGTGTCGCCGCACTTCTACCCCTCTCGCCCTGCGAAGAGCCGAAGGGGCCAGCGTTCCCGCGGCCTTACCGAGCCGGAAGTCCCCGGGATGGGATGAGCGAGAACTGCGCCCGGGGGCCCGGAAGGATTCGAGGCCCTATCATGGGACACCTGAGAGACCACGCTGACGAGGCGAGATCGAACCATGACCGGACCAGAATCCAACCAAGCACCCTTCGAGGGTCGCGTTGCTCTCATCACCGGTGGCACCCGGGGGATCGGTTTCGCCACCGGACGCGTGCTGGCGGCCCGAGGCGCCAAGGTGGTCCTCGTGGGGCGGCACGCCGGCCGAAATGGCGAAGGGGAGGTCCTCGAGCGCGCCGCGCTCGTGGCGGGGGATGTGAGGCGCGCCGATGACGCGGCGGCGGTGGTGGAGGCCACGCTGGACCTCCACGGTCGCCTGGACATTCTGGTGAATTCCGCCGGGATCATCTATCGGAACCGGACGGTGGAGGAGCATACCGACCAGGAGTGGGACGACACGTTCGAGACCAACGTACGGGGGACGTTCCTCATGAGCCGCGCTGCGCTCCCGGCGCTCCGGGGCACCCGGGGCACCATCGTGAACGTGGCCTCGTACGTGGGCCTGGTGGGCTTCCGCGGCGCTGCGGCCTACGCCGCGTCCAAGGCGGCGGTAGTGAACCTCACCCGGAGCATGGCCCTGGACCACGCCCTGGAGGGGATCCGGGTGAATTGTGTCTGTCCCGGGAGCGTGGACACAGACATGATCCACCAGGCGTGGGAGGCCACCGGCGACGCGGCGGCGGCAGCCGAGAGGTGGGCGGATAAGCATCCCCTGGGCCGGATCGCGTCCCCGGACGAGGTGGCGCTCGCTGTGGCCTTCCTGGCCTCGGACGACGCCTCGTTCCTCACCGGTGTGGCCCTCCCGGTGGACGGGGGAATCACAGCGGGCTGAGGAGGCTCCAGTCTCCCCGTCTTGGTGGCCACGCCGGCGCGGCGGCGGCTCCGACGACTCAGTTGGCCAGGATCATGTCCCGGATTCGCTCGGTCTCCGCCCTCAGGATCAGGAAGTCGGGGCGCGCCTCCACCACGAACATGGACTTCGTCTTGAGCAGGGCGCGGGCGGTGGGGTCCGAGAAGACCTGTTGCATCAGCCGCCGGGCCATCGCCGAGTCCGCCAGGGGCTGGTGAGCCTGGTCGGTGGTGATGGGAAGAAAGAGGAGGTCGCCTCCGTTGAGGTGCTGCAGCAGCTCGATATTCGCGGGCCACGCGAAGTCGATTTCCTCGGACGCCTCCGCGACGAGTCGCTCCCACCCGGCAAGCTCCGACCGGAGAGCGTGATCGCGGATCAGCGTGATGCGCCCGGACGAGATCGCCGCGTCCAGCGCTCCACGGCGCGGGAGGAAGGTCTCGAGGGTGAACACCGCCCGGGTCATGGGGAGAAGCTCATCCATGGGAATCGACGCGACATCGGTGGTCAGGCCCCGCTCCACGGCGCGGAGTTGGTCGTCGTGGACCGCGATGGTCTGGTCGAGGGTCGCCAGGTTCGCCTGAAAGTCGGAGGCCAGGTCCGCCAGGATGAGCTGCTCTTCCCCCCGGTCCTGCAGCCAGGACCAGCCGGCGTCGATCCAGAGCGCGGCCAGGACCCCCACGACGATCACCACGAACTCCGTCACCCCTCGCCGCGCCGTATCTGCCCAGCTTCTGTACACCGTTGCTCCCTTCCGAGGTGGGTTTGGATCGGGGATCCCCGATTCCGTCGGCCGCTCCGGCCACGAGGCGTCCGATGGTAGATGAGCCTGGCCGGCGGACGCAATGCGGGGGGCTTCGCCTGGGCGGCGGTGTGTCGTCGGCCCCGGCGCGGACCTTCGGGATTCACTCTTCTTCTCTGGCGATCCGGGACCGGTGGAGACCATTGTGGGACCTCGAGGTCGAGCGGCGGCCGGGTGCTTCACAGCGGCCCGTTCCGTCCGGCCGCCTCACCATGAAGCCTCCGGGAGCGCAGACATGACCGACCCTCTCCGCGTCGCGGCCCATTACACCCGTGGCAATCTCCTGGACTCCATCGCCGCCGGTGTCGGCAGGCTCGGCAAGTCGCCGGAGACCCTCGAGATCGAGGACCTGGCGCCCGTCGATGAGTTTCACATCGGCGGAGCCGTCGCCACCCGGTCGTTCCTGGACCAGGTGGGGGTCACGCCGGACCAGCACGTTCTCGATGTGGGCTGTGGCTTGGGAGGCACCAGCCGCTTCATCGCCCACAGCTACGGGTGCCGTGTCACCGGGATCGACCTCACCCAGGAGTACGTGGATACGGGACGGGCCCTGTGCACCTGGGTCGGCCTGGACGAGCGTGTGAGCCTCGTCCAGGGCAACGCCCTGGCCATGGATTTCCCGCCGGAGACGTTCGATACGGCGGTGGTCCTTCACGTCGGGATGAACATCGCCGACAAGCGCGCCCTGGCGGAGGAAGCCTGGAGGGCCCTCAAGCCCGGGGGCGTCTTCGGGATCTACGACGTCATGCGTGTCCGGGAGGGGGAGCTGACCTACCCAGTCCCGTGGGCCACGGAACCGGAGTCCAGCGCGGTGGCGTCGCCGGCCGAGTACAAGAATGCCCTGAGCGGGGCGGGGTTCGTCGTGTCCGCCGAACGGGATCGCAGCGAGTTCGCCCTGGATTTCTTCCAGCGACTGCGCGCCGAGGCGCGGCATGATCAGGGAGCCCCGGCCCTGGGCCTGCACCTTCTCATGGGCGAGGACGCCTCCATCAAGGTGCAGAACATGATCGAGAACATCTCCCTGGGTCTCGTCGCGCCGGTGGAGCTGATCGCCCGGAAGCCGGCCTAGCCCGACGCCGGTGAGGCCCGGCCGGCCCGGCACCCCGGTCTACCGACTCTGTGAGCGGCCGATCATCTGGAAGAGACGCCGAGGCACCTGGGCCCAGGAGAGCAGGGCGGGGTACATGTCGTCCCACGCGAAGTCCCCGGCCACCAGCTTCTTGCCCCGGAAGCCCTCCATCCACGACAGGGGGGAGAGCTCACCCCGCACCATCAGCAGGCCGGCCGCCGCCAACTCGTCCCGGACGTGCCACCACCGGACGGGGACGTCGGCCACCACCGACCGCGCTGCGCTCCCGGGCCGGGTCTGGTCCTGGTAGGCCACCCACGGAAAGTCCACGCCGGCGCCCAGGGCCAGGCCACTGGTCCGCACGGCGCGCGTGTTGATCTCGATGAGCTTGGGGACACCGGTTCGTGGGTCCCGCTTGAACTCCACTCCGGCGATCCCGTGGTAGTCCAGGGCGTTCAGGAGCCGGACCGACAGGTCGAAGATCTCGTCGTCGTGGACCGACTCCGTCAGGCAGCAGTACCCGAAGCCTGGTGGGTACTGCCTGAGCTTCTTGCGGACGCAGCCAGCCAGCGCCTCGCCGTTGTCATCGATGTACCCGAGGAAGGTGAGGAGGTTGTCATCGGGGCCGGGCACGATCTCCTGGATCATGAAGGTGCTGGACAGGGCCAGCAGCTTGCCGCAGTTCTCCACGAGTTCCTCGGCGGAGGAGACCTTCATGGCCTTGATCTTTCCGAAGACGTCCGTGATCTCGCTCCGCTTCCAGTCCGTGGAGAAGAGCGGCTTCACCACCACGGGGTATTCCACCGATCCGGCAATGTCCGGGAGCTCCGACGGGTCGGTGGGGAAATGGGTGTCCGGGATCGGCACCCCCACCTTGGCCGCGGTCTCGAGGAGGAGCTGCTTGTTCTGGACCTCCTCGATGCATTCGGCCGACGGGGACGTGAGGTGGAAGTGCTCCCGCAGCGGGGTCTGCTGATCGGCGATGAACCGCGCCGCACCGTCGGAGGCCGGGTACAGGACCGGCGTCACGCCCGGCCGCTCCTGGGCGAAGGCCACCAGCGCGGCCACCAGGTCCTCGGGATCGTCGTAGAGGTTGGGGCACGGCACGTGTTGCGTGCAGTAGCGCGACCGGAGATCGGCCAGGGAGCGGTCCGGGTGGAATCGGTACACCGGGACTCCTCGGCGGCCCAGGCTGCGGGTCAGCGCCAGCGCCGGCTCGTTCATGGAGAGGCGCCCGCTGGGTGTGCCCAGATTGCCGCTCAGGACGACGGCGGGAGTGCGGGATTGGTCCATGTTTTATGGTTCCCCTTCGCTGAAGCCTCCGCAACGATCCACTCGGTGGCGGCGGTCCTCAGGTGGTCTTCTGGAAGAGAGCTTCGCGGTCGCGGGCCCGGGTGAACAGCCAGGTCATGGTGCCGACCAGGACCACCTTGGTGGCCAGGACACCGATGGGTGCGCCCCGCAGTCCGAGCCACGAGATCAGGACGCCGGCCACGGCCACGGCGAACACGCTGGCGACGATCCGGGCCGTGAAGACCGGCTGGGTCGCTTCCAGCGCCCGGAGACCGGACCGGAGCGGAAGGACGAAGAAGTTGACCGTGTAGACGAGGGCCCACCAGCGCACGATCTCGCCATAACCCACGAATTCGCTGCCGAAGAGTAGCCCGAGCCAGAACTCGGGTACCGCGGCGATGACCAGACAGACTCCGCCGGTAAGCGCGGCTCCCATGATGGTTACCCTCCGCAGGTAGGCGTCCATGGAGGCGCGTCCCCCCGTGTGGAGGTGCCGGGCGGCCCGTTGCGGCACCACGTTGAGGAGGCTCAGGAACAGGATGGACGTCATGGCGGCGATGTTCTGGCTCGCCCGGAGCGCACCCACGTCGGCCGTGGCCAGGACGGATCCCGTGACGAAGAAGAACACGTATTCGCTGGCCCAGTCGAAGGGCGCGGAGATCACCATCCACTTTCCGGACTCGTAGTGCCGGACCAGAACTGGCCACACTCTTTCCCGGTGGAAGTCCACGACGCCCAGGAAGAAGGGGCTGAGCAGAGCGGGAGCGGAGGCCGAGATGGCCACGATCCACAGGGCGCCCTGAGTGTCCAGCGTCCCGGGGAAGCCCAGGAAGAGGATGAGCAGGAGCGCGATCTGGATGGCGTAGCGGAGGGCGTCCACACCGAAGGCGAGGCCCGAGCGATCCCGCGTGTAGAAGTACCGCCGGAAGAACTCCTGCCAGACCACGGCGAAGGTGGCGGCCGCCAGCGGAAGCGCCGAATCGGCCATGTCCCAGGTGGGAAAGAACAGGTGGCTCACTCGGGCCCCAGTGAACACGACGGCGGCTCCGACCACGGCGAAAGCGAGGTTCTGGACGATGACCGCGCCCCAGTAGGACGCCACGTCCTCCTCGGACTGCTTGGGGCCGATGCTCATCATGGAGCCCACCACCAGCGCCAGGTGGATGGCGGCCACGAACAGGAGGATCGCCCATGCGAGGGTATACTCGCCGAATCCGTCCGTACCCAGGAACCGGGCCAGCAGGATACCGGTCAGGACGTTGGAGCCGCTCACCATGGCCTGGTCCGCCAGGGACCAGTTGAAGTGGCTGTACCGGCGGGCGAGGCGGCCGATCGAGGCTAGCGCCGCCATGCTCTCCCGCGCGTGATCACGTCCGGGGTCCCCGACGACGAAGGGTGGACAGGGGGTGGCCGATGACCGAGCGGATGCGGGTGGCGAGAGGCCACAACCGGTCGTGGGTCTTGATGGCGCGCTTGATCCGGTTCGACGCCGCGTTCACCGCCGCGGGCGCCAGGCCCTGGATAGATGTGGCCTGAACGTGGTCGTAGAGCTCCAGCTCCCGGTCGCACCACCGGTCCTTGTACGACTCGTCCCCCACCGTGAAGTCGAATTCTTCCACGCCGTGCTCGAAGCACCACTCGAAGAGGTGCTGCAGCAGGCTGACCCCTGGGGAGATCCGCTGGATCTCGCCGGGGGCGTAGCTCGGGAAGAGGAAGTAGAAGCGCTTCCGGAACACGAGACCCCAGTGTCCCGCGACGACTTCGCCGTCCAAGGTCAACGCGCTCAGATGCGCGAGACCGCTCTCCTTGGTCTCCTTGGAGAGGGCCAGGCAGAAGTCCCGGTATTCCGGGGTGTCGAAGAGATCCCGGACCCCCAGCTCGCGGTAGCTGCGGGATTTCTGCTCGCAGATGACCTGCAGGATCGCCTCGATCTCCGCGTCGTCGGTGGGCACCACGAACTGCACTTCTCCAAGCTCCTGAAGCTGCTTGTACTTGCGGCGCAGCCGCCAGCGACTCTTGCTGGAACGCCGCGCGGCGAGAAAGGAGTCGTAGTCCCCTCCCTCGAGCACGGTGTAGTGGGACGAGCTCGGGTGGTGGCTCTCGGACAGCGACGCGAACGGGTTACGCTGGCTCCCGATGAACCGGGGCTGCGAGTGGAAGCTGATGACGTCATGGGCCGGCAGCGCTTTCCGCACGGCGCTCCAGATCGCCTGGAACCCGCGGTCGTCGAGTCTCTCCTCGAGCCCGCGAGCCAGTAGGGGCGCCTTGTAGTCCGCCATGGGGCCTCCGACCCAGCTGAGCACCCGGAAGGGACCACGCCGCCGGATCGCCAGCGGAAGCAGCATGAGGGGTGAACCTGCGGGATCGGACACCACCACGATACAGGGACGGACCCTCTGCGCATCGCCGATGATCCGCTGCCACGTGGAGACGAACTCGTAGCATTGGAACGGCAGGCAGTCCGCCTCGCCTTCGAAGTCGCGCCAGATGGCCTCGGCATCATCCAGCGACGTGTACACGGTGATTTCCATGCAGTTCTTCGAATGCGGAGTTGGGTCCCGGGATGAGGAGACGCTCCCTCGGCGGCTTCCGACGCCGAGGTTGCTCTGCTAAACAAATGATACAACACTCGAAGCAGACGCGCGGAATCTATTTTTTTCGACGATTCCGTGGTCCTTCGGTTGAATCCAGTCGATACGCAGGTCGTCGGGGGACGCCGCCCCCCGCACGGGCGTGCCGGCGCCCGATCCGGACCGGCGCCGGAAGAGGGGGTACGGATGAGAGAAATCGGGATTCCCTGCGTCCTCATGCGCGGGGGCACCTCCAAGGGGCCCTTCTTCAACATGGCGGACCTGCCGCAGGAGCGAGGTGCGCGGGACCGCGTGCTCCTGCGCGTGATGGGATCACCGGACCGGCGGCAGATCGACGGGCTGGGGGGCGCCGACACGTTGACCAGCAAGGTCGCGCTGGTGGGAGCGTCCGACCGACCGGGAGTCGACGTCGACTATCTTTTCGCCCAGGTGGTCATCGAGGCACCCATCGTCGACACCGAGCCTCCCTGCGGGAACATGCTCTCCGGGGTGGGTCCCTTCGCCATCGAGACGGGGCTGGTCCCGGCCGGCGACCCCGAGACCCGTGTGCGCATCTACAACGTCAACGCGAAGGCCGTCATCGAGGCGGTGGTGCAGACCCCGGGCGGCAAGGTCACCTACGAGGGCACAGCGGCCATCGACGGAGTGCCCGGGACGGCCGCGCCCGTCCTGCTCAACTTCTCCGACGTGGTGGGGGGGAAGACGGGGGCCCTGCTCCCCACCGGGTCGGCCCGGGAGGAGATCGAGGGACTGCTGGTGAGCTGCGTCGACTCCGGCATGCCCATGGTCCTCCTGCGGGCCGAGGCCCTGGGGCTCACCGGAGGGGAGGACGCCGCGTTCTTCGCGGGAAGCCCCGACCTGATGGGACGGATCGAGTCGGTCCGCCGGATCGCTGGCGAACGGATGGGCCTCGGCGACGTACGGGATACGGTCATCCCCAAGGTGGGGATCCTTTCCCGCCCGGCCGCCGGAGGCACGATCCGCTCGCGGTATCTCACCCCCCACCGCCTCCACGCCGCCCACGCGGTGACCGGCGGAATCTGCGTGGCGACCGCCGCGTGCATGCCGGGATCCATCGCCCACGATCTCGCGGACCTGCGAGGCTCCCGGAGTGAGCGGGTGGTGATCGAGCATCCCTCGGGAGTCCTGGAGGTTCGCATCGACACCTCCGGAGAGGGGGACGACTGGACCGTCGTGACCGCGGGACTGGTGCGCACCGCCCGGAAGATCATGAGCGGCATGGCCTTCGTGAGCGACTCGGATTGGGAGGTCGGCGGACCCGGATCCTCCGGATAGAGCCTTCGTGGCGGGCGCCGGCTCGGCCGCCACCGAGTCGCCTGCGCCGCCAGGTGTTCCCTCGCGCCCGCTGGTCCGGGAGGGCAGATTGCCCCCCATGATTCGTCCAGGGAGCACCGACCAGGCACGGACCGCGGGGGCGGAGAGTCCGGAGAATGGGCGAGGGCCCAGGCCCCCGTTTCGCACCGCGGGGTCTCTTGCGTCACTGCTGGGGACGCTGATGCTCGCAGCCTGCATGGCCCCTTCCGAAGCGGAGGCGCCACCCAACATCGTCCTGGTGTACGTAGACGACCTGGGGTGGCGGGACCTGGGGATCCAGGGGAGCGGATTCTATCGGACGCCTCGAATCGACCAGTTCGCCAGCGAGGGGGTCCGCTTCACGAACGCCTACGCCAACGCGCCGAACTGCGCGCCCAGCCGCGCGGCGCTCCTGTCGGGGGCGTACGCTCCCCGAACGGGTATCTATACCGTGGCGTCGGCGGCACGCGGGCCCTCGGAACTCCGCAGGCTCGTCCCGGCGGAGAACCGGACGGAGCTCCCGCTGGAGGTGGTGACGTTGGCGGAAGCCCTTCGGAGTGCCGGGTACACCACCGGCCACGCTGGGAAGTGGCATCTCGGAGGAGAGGGCCACCTCCCCGACGATCAGGGGTTCGACTGGAGTGTGGCCGGGGACGCGTCGGGCTCGCCGGCCTCCTACTTCCATCCCTACCGTCGGGGTGAGTCGGTCATTCCCGGGCTGGAGGGCGGGCGGGAGGGGGAATACCTCCCCGATCGCCTTACCGACGAGGCCATCGGGTTCATGTCGGAGAACCGCGACAACCCGTTCTTCCTCTACCTGTCCCACTACAGCGTCCACACCCCCATTCGAGCCAAGGCGGACATGGTGGCGGTCTACCAGGGCCTCCCGGAGGTCGAGGGGCACGGGGATCCGGTCTACGCCGCCATGATCGAGAGCGTGGACCAGGGTTTCGGTCGGCTGCTGGATGCGCTGGACGGATTCCAGATCGCGGATCGAACGGTGGTGGTCTTCTACGCGGACAACGGGGGGTTTGGCCCAGTGACGTCCATGGCGCCCCTGCGCGGTTCCAAGGGCATGCTGTATGAAGGCGGGATCCGGGAGCCCCTCCTGGTGCGGTGGCCCGGTCACACCGAGGCCGGCCGGATCATCGACATTCCGGTCATCGGTACGGACTTGTACCCCACCTTCCTGGAGGCGGCCGGAGGGGACGTGCCCACGGGGGCCGTTCTCGACGGCGTGAGCCTGGTGCCGCTCCTGGAAGGGAGCGAAGCGGCGGAGCGCCTGGCGGACCGTGCCCTGTTCTGGCACTTCCCGGCCTACCTCGAGAGTGACGCCTCCGTGGCGGGACCGTGGCGGACCACGCCTGCCAGCGCGATCCGAAAGGGGTCCCACAAGCTGATCCACTTCTTCGAGGAGGATCGGTGGGAGCTCTACGACCTCTCGTCGGACGTGGGGGAGTCCCGGGACCTCTCCCAGCACGAGCCCAAGCGGCTTTCGGAGCTCCAGAACGCCCTACGGGCGTGGTGGCAGGAGACCGGTGCATTCCTACCGGTGGAGGCGAACCCGGAATTCGATCCCCGGGCGCGGCAGGCGGCGGGGGGCTCCCCATGATCCCGGCCTACCACGTCATGCTGAAGCCCAGGGGAGCCCTCTGCGACCTGGACTGCTCCTACTGCTACTACCTGGACAAGGAGCGGCTCTACCCCGGCTCGAGCTTCCGGATGTCCGACGAGGTGCTGGAGTCGTTCACGCGGCAGTACATCGCGAGCCAGGCGAGTCCCGAGATCGTCTTCGGCTGGCAGGGGGGGGAGCCGACCCTCATGGGCCTGGACTTCTTCCGCCGTGCCGTGGCCCTGCAGAGACGGTACGCCAAGCCTGGCATGCGGATCCTGAACACGCTCCAGACCAACGGGGTCTCGCTCACCGACGAGTGGTGCGACTTCTTCCGGGAGCACGGGTTCCTCATCGGCATCAGCGTGGACGGACCGGCGCCACTCCACGACGCGTACCGCGTGGACAAAGGGGGAAAACCGACCTACCACCGGGTGGTGGCGGGGCTCCAGCGACTCCGGAACCACGGGGTGGAGCACAACATCCTCACCACGGTGCACGCGGCGAACGTGGGGCACCCCCTCGAGGTATACCGGCACCTCCGGGACGACCTGGGAGTGAGCTTCATACAGTTCATTCCCATTGTCGAGCCGTTGACAGGGGCCGGTTCGAGCTCCGCCGTGAGCGACCGGACCGTGACGGGGGCTCGGTACGGCGAGTTCCTCACGGCCGTCTTCGACGAGTGGGTCCGGCGGGACGTGGGCCGGGTGTTCGTGCAGATCCTGGACGTGGCGCTGGCCGCCTGGTACGGCCGGCCCGCGGGTCTGTGCGTCTTCGAGGAGACGTGCGGGCGAGCCATGGCCCTGGAGCACACGGGAGACCTCTTCGCGTGTGACCACTTCGTGGAACCGGGGCACCGGCTGGGGAACGTGCTCCGCACCGAGCTACCGGTGCTGGTGGAGAGCCCCCTTCAGCGCGGGTTCGGGCGGTCGAAGCGCGACACCCTTCCGCGCTACTGCCTGGACTGCGAAGTCCGCTTCGTCTGCAACGGCGGGTGTCCGAAGAACCGGTTGCTTCAGACACCCGGCGGCGAGCCCGGGCTGAACTGGCTGTGCGATGGCTACCGCGCCTTCTTCAATCACGTCGGGCCCGCCATGGACTACATGGTGGAGGCTCTGCAGAGCCATCGGCCCCCGGCGGGAATCATGCGCGCGCTCGCGGAGGGAGCGGACCCGAGGCTACAGCGCGCGTACGGCACGGCGGCCGAGGCGGCGTCATGACCGCTCCGCGTCCCTCTCGCCGCGAGTTCCTCCGGCAGACGGGCGCCCTGGGTGTGGCGCTGGGCTTCGGGGAGTGGGTATCGGGATGCGCACCGGCCGGGGGCGCGCCGCCGAACGTGGTCCTCATCTTCACCGACGACCAGGGGTACGGGGATGTCGGGGTCTACGGCGCCACGGGATTTCGCACCCCGAACCTGGACCGGTTGGCCGCCGAGGGGATGCGGTTCACCGATTTCTACGCCTCCCAGGCGGTCTGCTCGGCTTCCCGGGCCTCTCTCCTGACGGGCTGCTACGCGGAGCGAGTGGGCATTCAGGGGGCCCTGGGCCCCGGAGCGGAGCATGGCCTGAGCCCCTCCGAGACCACCATCGCCGAGATGCTGAAGGACCGCGGGTATGCCACGGCCATGGTGGGGAAGTGGCATCTGGGGCACCTGGAGGAGTTCCTTCCCCTGCAGCACGGCTTCGACGAGTACTTCGGGTTGCCCTACTCCAACGACATGTGGCCCGTGGACTACGACGGGAGCCCCGCGGTGGAGGGAAACAAGCTGCAGTACCCGCCGCTTCCGCTCATCGAGGGCAACCAGCGCATCGAGCTCGTTGAGACGCTGGAGGACCAGGCCGCGCTCACCGTCCGGTACACCGAGCGCGCAGTGGACTTCATCGACCGGAACGCCGGTGGTCCATTCTTCCTGTATCTGGCGCACAGCATGCCCCACGTCCCCCTGGGCGTCTCGGACGCCTTCCGGGGGAGCAGCGACCAGGGGATGTACGGGGACGTCATGGAGGAGATCGATTGGTCCGTGGGTCGGATCCTGGACGCGCTGGAGCGGCACGGGATCGCGGACGACACTGTGGTGATCTTCACCAGCGACAACGGTCCCTGGTTGAACTACGGGAATCACGCGGGATCCACGGGGCCGCTCCGGGAGGGGAAGGGCACCGCCTTCGAGGGCGGGCCCCGCGTCCCGGCCATCATCCGGTGGCCCCGCCGGATCGCGCCCGGCTCGGTGTCCCGGCGCATGGCCTCCACCCTGGACATCCTTCCCACGGTGGCCGCGGCCACCCATTCGGCGCTTCCTCCGCTGGAGATCGACGGCGTGAGCATCCTCCCCGTCCTGGAGGGGGACGCGGCGGCCGATCCCCGAAGGGTGTTCTACTTCTACTACGGGCGGGAGCTCCGGGCGGTGCGGGAAGGCCGGTGGAAGCGGGTGTACGAGCACCGAACCCGGTCCTACGTGGGTGTGGCCCCCGGTGCGGACGGATACCCCGGGCCCTACGCCTTCCCGGTGGTGCCCGACGCGCTCTACGACCTGGAGAGTGACATCGGCGAGACCACGGACGTCTCGGCCCGGCACCCCGAGGTGGTGGCCCGCCTGGACGCCCTCGCCGAGGACGCCCGGGCGGCGCTGGGAGATCGTCTGACGGGTCGCGTGGGCGAGGAGGTACGGGAGCCGGCGCGGCGTCGTTTCGACCGTCCCGACGACGTGAACCACCTGGGGGTGGGCGCGGCGGTGACGCTGGCCAAGCCCCCGAGTCCCCAGTACGCCGCGGGCGGCGCGGCCGCGCTCACCGACGGCCGGTTTGGAAGCCGGGCCCACGACGACCCGCGGTGGCTGGGGTTCTCGGGGGCGGATCTGGACGCCACCCTGGACCTGGGGCGGGTGATGCGGATCGGTGGAGTGGCGCTGGACTGCCTGCAGGCACAGGGGTCGTGGATCTTCCTTCCACGGTCGGTTGCGGTGCAGGCCTCGCGGGACGGCGATTCGTGGACCCCTCTGGGCACCGTCGTGACCGTGCCTGACCGGGACAACGAGCGACGGGCGACGCCCCTGGAAGTGCGCTTCTCGGCGGTGGAGGCCCGGTGGGTCCGGGTTCGGGCAACGCCCCACACCCTTCCAGCGTGGCACGCCGGCGCGGGGGAGGACGCGTGGGTGTTCGCGGATGAGATCCTGATACGGGAGGGATGAGGCGATGAAGGAAGAAGCCGGCCGGAGCATCAACCGCCGGGAGGCCATCGGACGGGTGGCCCGTGTGGGCGCCGGCGCCTGTGCCATGGGAACGATCCCCCTCCTGGCCCGCTGCGCGCCCGCGCTGGGTCGAGAGAAGCCGAACATCCTGTTCATCTTCTCCGACGATCATGCGGTGCAGGCGATATCGGCGTACGGGTCCCGGATCAACCGGACGCCCAACATCGACCGGATCGCCAACGAGGGCGCCATCTTCCTGAACAGCTTCTGCACCAACTCCATCTGTGCCCCGAGTCGCGCGGTGGTCCTCACGGGCAAGCACAGCCACGTGAACGGGAAGACCGACAACTCGGCGCAGGACCCCTTCGACACCAGCCAGCCGACCTTCAACAAGACCCTGCAGGCCGCGGGCTACCAGACCGCCATGATCGGAAAGTGGCACCTGCGTTCCGATCCCGAGGGCTTCGACTTCTGGCAAGTACTTCCCGGCCAGGGGCACTACTACAATCCGGACTTCCGTACGCCGGCGGGCGAGGTGCGCATGGAGGGGTACGTCACCGACCTGGTGACGGATCTCGCGCTGGATTGGCTGGAGAACGGGCGGAATCCGGACCAGCCCTTCCTCCTCATGTGCCAGCACAAGGCGCCGCACAGGAACTGGATGCCCGGGCCCGATCACCTCATGACCTACGAAGACGAGGAGATCCCCGAGCCGGAGACGCTCTTCGACAACTATCGCAACCGGGCCTCTCCGGCTGCGGACCAGGAGATGACGATCCGCGACCACCTGCAGCCCGCCTACGATCTGAAGATCACTCCGCTGGACCCCGAGGATCCGGAGAATCTCTTCCCCGGGCATGGCCGCATGACGGCGGCTCAGAGGGCGGCCTGGGACGCCGCGTACGAGCCTCGGAACGCCCGCCTTCGGGCCGCGGATCCACAGGGTGACGAGCGGGTGCGTTGGTACTACCAGCGCTACATCAAGGATTACCTGCGCTGCATCGCCGGGATCGACGACAACGTGGGCCGAATCCTCGACTATCTCGATTCGTCCGGCCTCGCGCAGGACACCCTGGTGGTCTACTGCTCCGACCAGGGCTTCTACCTGGGAGAGCACGGCTGGTACGACAAACGGTGGATGTACGAGGAATCGTTGAGCATGCCGTTCCTGGCGCGCTGGCCCGGGCGGATCGCACCGGGTACGCGGATTCCCCACCTGATCCAGAACATCGACTATGCCCCCACCTTCCTGGAGATGGCCGGCCAGGCGGTTCCCGCCGACATCCAGGGGGAGTCCCTCCTGGGGCTCATGACCGGGAGCGGGGTCCGCCAGTGGCGCGAATCCATCTACTACCACTACTACGAGCACCCGCAGCCGCATCGGGTGGCGCCCCACTACGGCGTGCGTACCGAACGGTACAAGCTGGTCTACTACTACGGCACCGACGAGTGGGAGTTGTTCGACCTGGTGGAGGACCCCGGGGAAATGGAGAGCGTCTACGGCGACCCGTCCCGAGCGGAGCTCGTGGAGGAGCTCAAGTCGGAGCTGCGGCGCCTGAGGGCGTTCTATGGAGACGAGACGGGTGTGGAGTTCCCGTGAGGTTCCTGGCGCTGTCGGCCTGGCTGGCGTTCGCCGCCTGCGCCGCTCCCCCTCCACCTCTGAACGTGGTGCTCATCGTCATCGACGATCTCGGCTGGGCGGATACCGGCGTGTACGGGAGCTCCTTCTACGAGACGCCTCACATCGACCGTCTGGCCCGAGAGGGCGCCCGCTTCACGCAGTTCTACACGGCGAGCCCCGTCTGCTCTCCCACCCGGGCGAGCCTCATGAGCGGAAAGCACCCGGCCCGCCTGGACCTGACCAACTGGATCGGCGGCGAGCAGAACGGTCTCCTCCGGCAGGCGGAGTACATCCGGGAGCTGCCCCTGTCGGAAGTCACCGTTGGGGAGGCCTTTCAGGAGGCAGGGTACGTCACCGGCTATGTGGGCAAGTGGCACCTGGGTGCGGAGCTCCACCTTCCCGCGGTCCAGGGCTTCGATTGGACCTTCGCCGTGAACCACGCGGGCCAGCCCGGCGCCTACTTCCCCCCCTACGAGAACCCCGGCTGGGAGATCACCAACGTCCCTGACCTGGAGGGGGATCCCCCGGAAGCGTACCTGACGGATCGCCTCACCGACGTCTCCCTGAACTTCCTGGAGAGCCACGCCGACACCTCGTTCTTCTTCGTGCTGTCCCACTACGCCGTCCACACGCCGCTGCAGGCGAAGGATGCCGTCGTGGAGCGCTACGACGCCCGGGCACGAGCCCTGGGGCCGTCCGGCGAGGCGGACTTCCGGGCCGAACATGGATCGGTCACCAAGCTGCGCCAGGACCACGCCACGTATGCCGCGATGATCCAGAGCACCGACGAGTCCGTCGGGCGGATCCTCGATCGCCTGGAGGAGCTGGGAATCGCGGATCGCACCGCCGTGGTGTTCGTGTCGGACAACGGCGGGCTGAGCACGCTCATCCGCCGGGGCTTCAACCAGGCCACCTCCAACGAGCCTCTCCGGGCGGGGAAGGGGTGGCTCTACGAGGGGGGGATCAGGGCGCCGCTCCTGGTTCGGTGGCCGGGGGTCACGGCGCCGGGGACGGTGGTGCGGACTCCCGCCATCAGCCACGACCTGTATCCCACCCTCCTGTCCATGGCCGGCCTTCCTCCTAGGCCCCAACAGCATGTTGACGGAGTCAACCTCACGCCGCTGCTGGAGGCGGATGATCCAGAGGCTCCAGGGTTGGGCCGGGATACCCTCTACTGGCACTTCCCCCACTACCATGGATCCGGAAACCGCCCCTCCGCCGCCATCCGCGCCGGGGACTGGAAGCTGGTGCACTGGTTCGAGGACGGATCGTCCGAGCTGTACGATCTCGAGGCGGACGTTGGGGAGACCCGCGACCTCGCCCCATCGCGTCCGAACCTGGCGGCGGACCTTCAGGGTCGGCTACTGGATTGGCTGACCTCGGTGGATGCGAACCTGCCTACCGTGGACGGCGATGGGGTCCGCTAGGGGCTCTCGCCTCGCCCTTCCAGCGCAGCCGCCTCCTGGTCGCGGCCGGCCTCTCGCAGCATACGGGCCCAATCCCTGATCGTCTCCGTGACCGCGGGGTCCGACCCTCCCAAGGCCTCTTCCCGGATGGCGAGGGCCCGGCGATAGAGCGGGTCCGCCTCTCCATAGCGCCCCATCTCGCGGTAGACGTTCGCCAACCCGTTCAGGCTGATGGCCACCGATGGGTGGGTCGGGACCAGGATCCGCTCCTTGATCGCGATAGACCTGCGGAAGAAATCTACCGCCTCGGCATATCGGCCCGTCTGCCAGCGGGTCTCGGCGATGTTGTTCAGCGCGCCCGCCACCGCGGGGTGGTCGGGACCGAGGCTGCTTCGATAGATGTCCAGCGCTTCCTGATAGAGATCGCCCGCCGCCCGGTAGTCTCCCTGGGTCCAGGCAAGGACGCCAAGGTTGTTGAGAATGTCTCCCACGTCCGGGTGGTCGGGTCCCAGCGTGCGTCGGCGGATTTCCAGCGACCGCCGGAACAACGGACCCACGTCCTCCAGGCGACCCATCTGCCAGCGGACCGCGCCCAGATTGCTCAGCGCCAGGGCTACGTCCGGGTGATCCGGTCCCAGCGCGGACTCCCTAATGGCGAGCACGCGGGCGAAGACCCGGTCGGCGTCTTCGTATCGGCCCGTCCGCGAGTACAGGCTGGCCAGAGAGCCGAGGCTACGCGCCACCACGAGGCCATCGGGTCCGAAGGCTTCCTCCCGGATGGAGAGAGACCGCTCGAGGAGCGACTCCGCCTCCTCGAACCGGCCCTGCTCGTAGAGGAGGTTTCCCAGGGAGGTAAGGGTGGTCGCGAGCTCCGGCGAACGGGGTCCGAGCGCCGCCTCCTGGACTTCACCCGCGGCACGGAAGAGACCATCCGCCTCGTCGTAGTCGCCTCGGGCGGACAGGGCGGAGGCCAGGAGGAAGCGAGCGTCCGCGACGGCCGGGTCAGCCGGCGGGAGGTTCGATTCGCGGAGGGCGAGACCCCCGCGGAGGAGGGAGACGGCCTCGGAATAGAGGCCCAGACCGGTATAGGCTTGTCCCATGGTCAACATCAGGCTGGCCTGCACTTCCGGCTGGGCCGCCAGCCCCGACTCGATGCGAACGGCGGCGCTGTCGAGCAGCTCCCGTGCGGTGACCGTGCTGCCCCGCCCCTCCAGAGGATTCGACACCTCGAAGAGACCGGTCAGGAACTCCGAGACCTCCGCTCGAGTGGCCGCCTCCATCCGCGCCTCTCGCTCCGCGGCCCGGGCCCGGATCATCCCCACGGTGGCCGTCACCGCGCCCATGAGCAGCGCCACGACCGTTACCGCGGCGGCAGTGGCCCCAGCCCGATTCCGCCGGACGAACTTGCCCATGCGGTACCAGGCGCTGGGAGGGCGGGCAGTGACCAGCTCGTTGTCCAGGTACCGCCTGAGGTCCAGAGCCATGCCATTGGCCGTCTCGTAGCGCCGGCCTCGGTCCTTTTCCAGGGCCTTGAGCACGATCCACCGCAGATCCCCCGCCAGCTCGCGGCGGAGGCCCGCCAGATCGGTCCCGCGGCTTCGAAGCACCTCGTTCAGCCGAGCCTGGTCCAGTCTGCCGAGGCATTCCAGCACCGTAGGGAGCGAGCTGTCTCGCTCGGTCAGCCTCGTCAGAAAGAGCGGGGCTCCCAACGCCTTCGGATCCAGCGGCACCTGACCCGCCAGCAGTTCAGAGAGGATGACACCCAGCGAGTAGATGTCCGCCCGCGTGTCCACATCGATGCCGCCGGTGGAGGCCTGCTCCGGGCTCATGTAGGCCAGCGTGCCGATGGCCTGGCCGAAGGTTGTGACCACCGTGTGTTGGGTCAGGCTCTGGCCCGTCGCCTTGGCGACCCCAAAGTCGATGATCCTGGGGCTCGGCTCCCCCGCCACCTCGGCCACCAGGATGTTTGCCGGCTTGAGATCTCGATGGATGACGCCCTTCTGGTGCGCGTGCTGCACGGCCTGACACACCTTGATGAACAGCTCGACCCGCTGTCGGGTGGGGAGCTGGCCCCGATCGCAGTACTCGTCGATGGGCATGCCATGGACCAGTTCCATGACGAAGTACGGACGACCATCCTCGGAAGCGCCCGCGTCGAAGACCTTGGCGATGCCCGGGTGATCCATGACCGCCAACGCTTGGCGCTCCGCCTCGAACCGGCCCACGACCTCCCGCGTGTCCATACCAAGCTTCATCATCTTGATGGCGACCCGGCGCCGCACGGGCTCCTTCTGTTCGGCCTCGTACACCACCCCCATGCCACCCTCGCCCAGGACCTGGAGGACGTGATAGGGGCCAATCCTCTCCGGGTGGCGGGGTTCGGCTGGGTCGGTCATAGGGGGATGGGGCTGGAGGAACCTTCCCCGAACGTGCCTAGGGGTGCCACGCCACCGCAACGATCCTGCACGAGTTGTGCGTCCCGGGCCACGCCGACCCTGGGCCGAGGGGCCCCACGACCTCGGGGTCTACAGCCGATCCAGGCGGCAGCCAGCGGCCAGGTAGCTCGAGCCTCCCTCCTGGCGAGCCACGCATCCCGGGGAGATCGTGAGATCCCCACCCCCCAGATCCAGGAGGGTGGTCGCCACCGAGTAGCCTCCGTCGGCGTACATGAAACGGAGCGCCCACCGATCCTCCTCGATCACCAATTGGCTCGGATCCACCACCAGGTAGTCTTCCACCGTGCCGCCTTCCGGAAGGATCCGCCGGGACGCCACCAGCTCCAGGTCCTCTGGTGTGGTGGCGGGCTCGTTCATGCGGAAGGTGATCTCGTGCCGACCCTGGATGGGCGCCGGGATGGTGACGCTGGATACGATCTCGAAGATCAGGCGGTATCGCCCTGCGCGGAGTGCCTCCTGGGGCCCGGTGGACGAATCACCACAGCCCACCATCGTCGCAGCGAGCAGGAGAAGGGTCCTGGCCGTGAGGCGCAATGGGGTCGGGTGGGGCGAACTCCGGTGCTGGGTGGGCCGCATGCGGGCATCTCCATGGAACCGCGCGAGCCTGCGTCGTCTTGCCGGCCGCAGGCCCTCGAAACCTGAGGGGTCTCCACATCGTACCGATGGCCGGGCCGCGACGGAATTCCCCGCTGGAAAGATCGTTGCGTCCGGGGAGCGGCGGTGGCACTCTGGTCGTCGCCTCTCACGACTCACAGGAGCCCTCCCATGCCGACGCCGCTGAGCGCGTATACACTGGCGCACCAGCCGTTCCCGACGCGGATGCCTGAACCGGCAGCGGGAGAGGGTCGGCCGGCGTTCACCCTCCTCGAGAGTTTCGCGAAGGAGGAGACGGTGGTCCTGGTGGAGGCACACCCGGTGTGGGAGTACGTGGAGGCCGGCGAGCCCACGGACGCCGTCTTCGAAGTGGTGGCCGCCTACACCCAGGACCAGGTCACCGCCGATCCGGCCACCGCGGTGGTCTCCGTGCCGGTGAGCCACGGGACCGAACGTCGATTCCTCATGGGGATCCCCGGAGGCCACACGCTGGTGGTGTACCCGGCGGACCCGGAGCGCGGCAGCCACATCGTCAGTGCCGCGCCCGACAGCTACCTCAAGGTCACCGTCGTGGACTACTGGGCCTGAAGAGGCATCGTGCATCGACTCCCGCCCCCGGCCCAACCCGATTTCGAGCCCGCAGGCGCGCCGTGCGTCGCGGCATCCGTTCCTCGTACGCACCGCAGAGCAGCCATGCGTCTTCGAACCGTCCTGACCCTCGTCGCGGGAACGACCCTCGTCTCCGCACTCCTGCCCGGAACCGTCCAGTCCCAGGAGAGTGAAGCCCAGGGGGAGGGCCTCCCCCTGGAGGCGACCCGGTGGGCCCGATTCACCACGACGGAGGGGACCTGGATCTCCCTGGACGTGAGCCCCGACGGCGAGAGCATCGTCTTCGACATGCTGGGAGACCTCTACCGGATCCCGGCCACCGGGGGCGAGGCTACCCGCCTCACCTCGGGGATGGCGCACGACATGCAGCCCCGGTTCAGCCCGGACGGCAGCACCATCGTCTTCGTGTCGGACCGGAGCGGAGACGAGAACGTCTATCTCATGAACGCGGACGGGAGCGACGTGCGTCCCCTCACGAAGGGGGATGGGAGCGCCTACCTCTCGCCGGATTTCACCCCCGACGGGGACTACGTGGTGGTGTCCCGCACCGGCATCCTGCTGGGCCTGGAGAAGCTCTGGCTCTTCCACGTGGACGGCGGAACCGGGCTGGAGATGGCCGGGGGACCCGGTGGGCTTCGGATGCTGGGCGCCGCCATGGGGCCGGACGAGCGGTACGTCTACTACTCGCAGAGGAACGGATCCTGGAGCTACAACGCGGTTCTTCCGCAGTACCAGCTCGGAGTCTACGACCGCGAAACGGGAACCCGGACCACCATCAGCTCCCGCTACGGGTCGGCCTTCCGCCCCGCCATCTCGCCGGACGGGGGCTGGCTCACCTATGCCACGCGGCACGACGCGGAGACGGGCCTGGTGCTCCGGGAGCTGGCGACGGGTGAGGAGCGGTGGCTGGCGTATCCCATTCAGCGGGACGAGCAGGAGTCGGTGGCCAACATGGACGTCTACCCGGGCTACTCGTGGACCCCGGCGGGCGACGCGGTGGTGCTCACCTACGGAGGCGGCATCTGGCGGGTCCCGGTGGACGGGTCGGATCCCACCGAGATCCCCTTCTCCGTGGAAGCCGAGGTGGCGGTGGGCCCGGAAGTGACCTTCGAGTACCCCATCGAGGACACTCCGACCTTCGCGGTGAAGCAGATCCGTGACCCGGCGCCCTCTCCGGATGGGAGCCGCATGGTGTTCACCGCGCTGGACCGGCTCTACGTCATGGAACTTCCGGACGGGACGCCGCGCCGGCTGACGGATCAGGAGGTCGGGGAGTACCACCCGACGTGGTCTCCGGACGGGCGCTCCATCGCGTACGTTACCTGGGATGACCGCGACGGGCACATCATGCGGGTTCCCGCTTCGGGGGGTACGCCACGGCAGCTCACGAGGGTCTCCGCCTACTACCAGCAGGCGGCGTGGGCCCCCAACGGCCGGATCGTCGCGGTACGTGCCGCGGCCCGGGACCTGCGGGAGTCCATCGATCCCTTCGTGGGGAGCGGTCTCGGGGCCGAGTTCGTCTGGATTCCCGAGACCGGGGGAGACGTCACCATCATCGGGCCCACTGGCGGTCGGGCACGGCCCCACTTCACTCGGGACGGCGACCGGATCTACACCTACGGCTTCGCTCCGGCCGACGCGGGACGACCCGCCACCACGGCGCTGGTCTCCACCCGTTGGGACAACACGGACCTCAAGACCCACCTCCGGGCCACCTGGAGGATTCCCCTGCTGCTGGGACCGTACGAGCTGAATCCGCACTCGGACATCGTCATGCCCCGGGACTACGGGGACGACGAGGCACGGGAGCCCCGGGTCCCCGAAGCCACCGCGGACCTGGTGCTCATGTCTCCCGACGGGGATCGGGCGTTGGTTCAGGCCAACAACCAGGTCTACGTGGTCACCGTACCCCAGGTCGGGGGCGCGCCCCCCACGGTCATGGTGAGCAAGCCCGACTCGGCGTCGGTACCCACCCGCCAGCTTTCTGACGTGGGCGGCGAGTTCGCCGCTTGGGGCGGAGACGGCCAGACGGTCCACTGGGCCATCGGAAACGCCCTGGTGAGCTACGATCTCGCCGCCGCGGCGGGCGATTCGGACTACACCCCCACGGAGCGCCGGGTGGACATCCAGTCGCCCCGGGACATTCCGCAGGGGACGGTGGTCCTACGGGGTGCCCGCGTCGTGACCATGCAGGGCGACCAGGTCCTCGAGAGCGGGGACGTGGTGGTGGAGAACAACCGCATCACCCACGTGGGCCCGGCGGGCTCGGCGCCGGCTGGAGGCGAGGTCGTGGACGTGAGCGGACACACCATCGTCCCGGGCTTCGTGGACACCCACGCCCACATGTGGAACCTCTGGGGGCTGCACTGGCAGCGGCCCTGGATCTACCTGGCCAATCTCGCCTACGGCGTCACCACCACGCGGGATCCCCAGACGTCCACCACGGACGTGCTGGCCTATTCCGACCGTGTGGACGCCGGGATGATCCCGGGTCCCCGGGTCTATTCCACCGGCCCCGGGGTCTTCATCCAGACCGGGGTCCGGAGCCTGGACGACGCGCGCACCGTTCTTCGCCGGTATTCGGACTACTGGGACACGAAGACCTTCAAGATGTACATGTCCGGGAACCGCCGGCAGCGGCAGTGGCTCATCATGGCGTCGCGCGAGCTGGGGCTCATGCCCACCACCGAGGGCGGCCTGGATTACCGGCTGGACATGACGCACGCCATGGACGGGTATCCGGGGATCGAGCACAACATGCCCATCATCCCGGCCTACGGGGACGTGGTGGAGCTCTTCAAGACCTCTGGGACGGTCAATACCCCCACGCTTCTGGTGACCTACGGGGGGCCCTGGGCAGAGAACTACTTCTACACCAATGAGGACGTCATCGGGGACGCGAAGCTCAACTACTTCACGCCCAAGGCGGAGATCGACGCCAAGGCCCGGCGCAGAAACCCGGGCCCGGGACCGGCGGGTTGGTTCATGGAGGAGGAGTACGCCTTCCCGCGGCACTCGGCCTGGCTCGCCCGCCTGGTGGAGGAGGGCGGATCCACCGGCGTCGGAAGCCACGGTCAGCTCCAGGGGCTCGGATACCACTGGGAGCTCTGGGCCATGCAGTCCGGGGGAATGAGCGAGCACGACGCCCTCCGGGTCGCCACGCTCATGGGGGCCCGTGCCATCGGCCTGGGCCGGGATCTGGGCTCCATCGAACCGGGCAAGCTGGCCGACCTCGTCATCCTGAGGGAGAATCCGCTGGACGACATCCGCAACACCAACACCATCCAATTCGTGATGAAGAACGGACGGCTGTACGAAGGAGATACCCTGGACGAGGTCTGGCCGAGGCAGGTCGAGGCCCCGCCCGAGCCCTGGCGTCACGTCCCGCCCGATACCCGGGCGGGGATCAAGGGAGGTGACCGATGATCCGCCTGCGCGGTGGGGCCCTTGCCGCCCTCGTGACGGTTGCCCTGGCCGGTGGAGCGGTGGAGGCCGTGGCGCAGGCGCCCGGAGGTCCGGGGGCGCGGCGACCGGCGCCGCTCCCCCTGAATGCGACGCGGAAGGCCACGTTCACGGCCACGGAGGCCACCTGGATGTCCGTGGACGTGAGCCCGGACGGGCAGCAGATCGTATTCGACCTGCTGGGTGACCTCTACCTCCTTCCCATGGAAGGCGGGACGGCTACCCGCATCACCGAGGGGATGGCCTTCGACGCCCAGCCGCGGTTCTCTCCCGACGGCGAGACCCTGGTCTTCGTCTCCGACCGGAGCGGTGGGGACAACGTCTGGACGATGCGGCTGGACTTCACCGACACGACGCAGGTGACGCAGGGGAACGCGGCGCTCTACGTTTCGCCCGAGTGGCTCCCGGACGGGGAGCACGTGGTGGTGAGCCGGGGTGCAGGCCTGGGTGGACCGGCCAAGCTGGTGATGCTCGACGTGGAACGGCGGGCTCCCATGCCCGTGGTGACCGCTCCGGCCCAGCGCAAGACGCTGGGCGCGGCGCCCGAGCCGAACGGTCGCTACATCTGGTACGCCGGGGGGGCTGGGGACTGGCAGTACAATGCGCTGTTCCCGCGGTACCAGCTGTACCGCTACGACCGGCAGACGGGGCAGTCCACCCTCATGACCCGCCGGTACGGATCCGGATTCCGGCCCGCCATCTCGCCGGACGGGAACTGGCTGGTCTACGGCACCCGCGAGAACGCCGAGACCGGGTTGCGGAAGCGCGACCTCCGCACCGGCGACGAGGAATGGCTGGCCTACCCCGTGCAGCGGGACGAGTCGGAGTCCCGGGCGCCGCTGGATCTACTTCCGGGCTATGCCTTCACTCCGGAGTCGGACGCCATCGTGGTCTCGTACGGCGGAAAGCTCTGGCGAGTGCCCATGGATGGCAGCGAGGCGGTGGAGATTCCCTTCGAGGCGAAGGTGGACGTGGGAGTGGGCCCGGAGGTGAAGTTCGCGTACGCCGTGGAGGACGACTCCCTGGTAACCGCGAAGCAGATCCGGCACCCGGTCCCGTCCCCGGATGGGACCATGATGGCCTTCACGGCGTTCGACCGTCTCTGGGTGCGCTCGATGCCTGATGGGGAGCCCCGGCGCGTCACTGCCGCCGAGGTGGGAGAGTACCACCCGGTATGGTCACCCGATGGTCGGTGGGTCGCCTGGGCCACCTGGGACGACGCCGAAGGTGGGCACATCGTGCGGGCCCGGGCCGATGGCTCCGGGCAGCCGCAGCAGCTCACCACGGATGCGGCGTTGTACTACAACCTGGCCTGGTCCCCCGACGGGGATCGGGTGGTGGCCACGCGGGCCGCGGCGCGGGAGCTGAAGAAGGCGCCGGACGTGTTCTTCGGGCCGCTCGGGGGCGAGTTCGTCTGGGTTCCGACCTCCGGGGGAAGCGCCACGGTCATCGCCCCCACGGGTTCGCGTGACGTGGCCCATTTCAACCGCAATGAGCCGGACCGGATCTACGCGTACTCACCGGCGGAGGGCCTGGTCTCCTTCCGGTGGGACGGAACCGATGTGAAGCAGCACCTGCAGGTTCGTGGCCAGGCCGCACCGTCGTCCACCACGCCCCATCCCACCGATTGGCAGCCGATTCCCCGACGGGTCTTCCCCGTGGAGACCGGGCTCATGACCGGGGATCCGGATCCGCCCTCCGAGGGTGCAGGACCAGGGCCGCCGGCGGGGCTGATCCTGATCTCCCCTCAGGGTGGGGAGGCCGTGGCGCAGGTGGGCAACCAGATCTACTCGGTGGACATTCCCGTCACCGGCGGAGCGGTACCCACCGTCATCGTCACCAATCCGGCGGCGGCACCCGTGCAGGTCCGTCGTCTCACCGACGTGGGCGGCGAGTTTCCGTCGTGGAGCGGGGACGGCTCGAAGGTCCACTACGCCATCGGGAATGCCGTCTTCACCTACGACCTTCGATACGTGGAGGCCCGGGCGGACAGCGCGCAGATGGCGCGTCGCGAGGAGGTCGCGCGGAATCTGCGTCTTCGGGGTCTCGCCGACTCGCTGAAAGCGGTCCGTGCCAGGGTCGACTCCCTGAAGAAGGCCGAGGAGACGGTTCCCGACTCTCTCACGAGCCGGATCCAGGCGCTACAGGCGGATTCCGTCGAGCTCCGGGCCGACTCGATCCGGGCGGCCATCCGGGACATGGAGCGGAGGGCAGAGGCCATCACCGCCCACGCGGATTCCGTGCGGGCCGGACTGGACAGCGTGCGTGCGGAGACCGACGGCTACGAGCCCCGTGAGGAGCGCTACACGGTCACCATGCCCCGGGACGTACCGCGGGGAACGGTGGTGCTCCGGGGCGGGCGGGTCATCACCATGCGCGGCGACACCATCGTCGAGAACGCGGACGTGGTGGTGACGGACAATCGCATCCAGGCCGTGGGGCCCCGGGGTGAGGTGGAGGTACCGGAGGGGGCCGAGATCGTGGACGTGTCCGGTAAGACGCTCATCCCCGGGTTCGTGGACACGCACTACCACGCGCAGTGGCTGGTGCCGGAGATCCACTCCTCCCAGGCGTGGCAGTACCTGACCAACCTGGCCTACGGAGTCACCACCACCCGGGATCCGCAAACCGCCTCCACCGACATCCTGAGCTACCAGGACCGGGTGGCCACGGGCGGAATGCTGGGACCGAGGATCTACTCCACCGGTCCCGGCGTCTTCTCGGGCGAGAACCTCCGGAGCCAGGAGCACGCCGAGGAGGTTCTCCGGCGCTACAGCGACTACTACGACACCAAGACGCTGAAGATGTACATGACGGGGAACCGTCAGCAGCGGCAGTGGGTGATCAACGCCGCGAAGGAGCTGGAGCTCATGCCCACCACCGAGGGTGGGCTCGACTTCAAGATCGAGCTCACGCACGCCATCGACGGCTACCCGGGCATCGAGCACTCTCTTCCCATCGCGCCCCTCTACAGCGACGTGGTGGAGCTCTTCAAGGCGTCGCAGACCACCAACAGCCCCACCCTCCTGGTGTCCTACGGGGGGCCCTTCGGGGAGAACTACTTCTACGCCACCGAGAACGTCCACGACGATCCCAAGATGCGGGCCTTCTCCCCCGAGGAGAGTCTGGACGCCCGAACGCGGCGGAGAGGACCAGGGACGGGCGGAAGTCCCGGCCAGGCGGGGTGGTTCGTTGAGGAGGATCATGTCTTCCCGCGCCACGCCGAGTTCGTGAAGGCACTCCTGGAGAACGACGCCCGGGCGGCGGTGGGAAGCCACGGCCAGCTACAGGGCCTGGGCTACCACTGGGAGCTCTGGGCCATGGCCTCGGGCGGGCTGTCCTCTCACGACGCGCTTCGCGCCGCCACCATCGTGGGCGCCGAAGCCATCGGGTTCGGCCAGGACCTGGGCTCCATCGAGAAGGGGAAGCTGGCGGACATCCTGGTCCTGGACGAGGATCCGCTGACCGACATCCGGAACAGCACGGCCCTCCAGTACGTGATGAAGAACGGCCGCCTCTACGATGCGGACACGCTGGATGAGGTCTGGCCACGCCAGCGTCCTCTGCCTGCACCGGCCTGGAGGAATCTGGGACCGGTGGGCGTGGCGGCCGGAATCCGCTAAACGGTAGCCGGGTTCGGGCGGCCGCCCGGATGCCGGAGGGAAGCGCGGGGAAGGGGGGTGGGCTTCGGCCCACCCCCCTTTCGGTTTGCGCATCCCGAGGCCGTGCCTCCTATTCTCCCGCCCTCCCCCTCGCCTCGTGCTCCATTGGTCCCGGCGCCGTCCCTCCAACCCCGCTGAACATGACCCTACCCAAGACCTACCAGGGCTACACCTCCTTCCAGTACCTGACTCCGGGGGAAGACTATCGACCGTTCGATCTGGCCACCCAGGTGGGCCGGGTGGAGTCCTGGGCCGTTCCCCTGTCGCCCGACGAGGAGGAGCGGGTGCAGCGGATCCTCGAGGACCGCGTGCTGGTTTCCATGCACGAGCACGCCGGCGTCTTTCCCAAGGACATCGCGGAGACCCCCGCGTATGTGCGGGAGGGCCGCATGGCTACGGCCTTCCAGGGGCTTGCGGAGGCCCCATGGGATTGCGTCTTCGACAACCTCCTGGACGGGATCTGCACCATCCGGTCCCGGACCGGATGGCAGTGGGAGGACGTCTTGCACGATCTGGGAATGCGCCTGTGCGACCTCGCCCACCAGGACTTCGTGATCCACGCACGGACGGTGGAGGACATCTACCGCGCGCACCGGGAGGGCCGGGTCGCCTGGGTCGCCTCCATGGAGGGAGCGGCCATGATCGAGAACGAGCTCGACCGGATCGACCTGCTCTACGGATTCGGGGTCCGTGCCCTGGGGATCACCTACTCCGAGGCGAACGCGCTGGGGTCCGGGCTGAAGGAGCCCCAGGACGGTGGACTCACCGTCTTCGGCCGGAAGGCCGTTCAACGGATGAACCGGGTAGGGATGCTCATAGACTGCTCCCACTGCGGGGACCGCACGACCTTGGACACCATCCAGGTCAGCGAGCATCCCATCGCACTGTCCCACATCGGGGCTCGAGCCCTCTGGGACTCGAACCGCCTGGCCCCGGACTCCGTGCTGGAGGCGTGTGCCGCCCGCGGGGGGGTGATCGGTGTGGAGGCCGCGCCCCACACCACCCTCACTCCCACCCATCGGCGCCACGGGATCGAGGCGTACATGGAGCACTTCGAGTACATCCGATCCCTGGTGGGCATCGACCATGTGGGGTTCGGCCCCGACACCGTGTACGGAGATCACGTGGGGCTCCACCGCCTGTACGCCGGGAACCTCTCCCTGAAGGAGTCCCGGGGCGGTGGGAGAGGGGGCTCCACTGGATCGGGGGGAGGGGCCGCGGCGCCGGCGGGGCACGACTTCGAGCCCGTGGAATGGGTCCGCGGGTTGGAGAACCCCACCGAGGCCGGGCATAACATCCTCCGCTGGCTCATTCGAGAGGGCTACCCTGACGACGACATCGCCAAGGTGATGGGAGGAAACGTCTTGCGGGTCCTGAGTGCAGTCTGGGGATGAAGAGGATCCGAGCGACCCTTTCCGCCCTCGGCCTGGCGGTGGTCCTGGGCGTCGGTGCCGGCGGTCTCGCCGCGCGGCAGGGCCCTGGGGGAGACCCCGAGGGAGGGCCCGCACCGGGTCGGCTGGTGGGGGCGTCCCTGGAAGCCCAGTTCCGTGAGGGCGGGGCCTTCGCGCAGGTAATGTTGGAGTTGGACGACGCAGACGGATGGTCCGCCTTGCCGCTACGGGTCCTGGCCTTCGGTGGGATCCCCCGCGACGTCCGGGCTCGCATCGAGGGTGGCGGGCCGGAGCGCCCGGTCCAGCTCCGGGAGGTCCGCCAGGGGCTCTGGGAGGGGAGCCTTCCCTTGGAGACCTCCGACTCGTCGGCGCTGCGCCTGCGCCTGACCTACCGAGTCCCGGGCGCGATCCGGCGTGCCGCGGGGGAAGCCCCGACCGCCGCGGTGATGGCGGTGCCGTGGCTCCTCGTGCCCTGGGCACCGGTGGACGGTGCCCCGGACCGGGTTCGCATGAGCCTGACCTTCCCGTCGGCGGTGGAGCTCAGCGCTCCATTCCCGGCCGGGCTCCGGCCCGAGTCGACCGGGTCCGGAACCGGCTCCCGCGAATGGCGGGCAAATCTCCCGGTCCTCCCCTCCATGGCGCGGGCCCGGGTCCACGGCGCTCCGGACGCCATCGTCGACGTGGAGAGTGCGTCACCGGGATTCACGGGTCCGGGTGCGCCCCCGGACGTGCCCCGGCCGGGATTCGTGTTCGGAGGGCTGTTCCTGGCGTTCGGGGCCGTGACCCTGGGATACCTTGCCTGGATGATGAGCCGGGCCCGGCGGGCATGACGGCCGCGCTCTGGGTCTTCGGGACCTACTTCCTGGCCCTGTTCGCCCTCGGGTACTGGGCCCTCCGACGCACCCGGGACGAGTCGGACTACTGGATCGCCGGTGGCCGCCTGGGATGGCTGACGGGCGGGGCCACGCTGGCAGCCACCCATGCCAGCGCCGGCACCTTCATCGGAACCGTCGGGGTCATCTACACCGTGGGGTGGTCCTTCGGCTGGCTCGTGCTCACCATCCCTGCGGCCTACTGGTTCATGGCCGCGGTGCTGGCGCCGCGGTTCACGCGGGTTCGCGAGCTGACCCTGCCCGCGTTCCTGGAGGCCCGGTATCGGTCCCGGGGCGTGCGGGTCGGCGGAGCGCTCATCATCCTGGTCGCCACCGTAGTGTACATCCAGGCCCAGGTGGTGGCGGGTGGATTGGTGGCGAACACCCTCTTCGGAATCCCGACCCTCTGGGGGATGACCGGGTTCACGGTCCTGCTGGTGGTCTACACCATGGTGGGTGGCATGGTCGCCGTGGTGTACACCGATATCCTGCAGCTCGCCGTGATGACGCTGGGCGCCATGGCCGCGGTTCCCCTGGCGCTGCGGCAAGTGGATGGGATGGCGGGGCTGCTGGCCTGGGTGCAGACGGTGGACCCGGCCACCTTCGAATGGGGCGCGCTTCCGGGGCCGCTCCTCTTCACCATGGCCATCGCCTTCACTCTCGGGTCGGTGAGCACTCCTGAGAAGCTCGTCCGGCTGTACGCCATGAAGGACATGGTCGTGGTCCGCCGCGGGATTCTGGTGGCCGTGGTGCTCACCACCGCCATGAATCTCCTGGTCTTCCTCCTGGCTCTGGCGGCACGCGTCCTGTTCCCGGCGCTGCCGACGGGTGATCTGGCCATGCCCCTGGTGGCCACCACCGTGCTTCCCGGCGTGCTGGGCGCGCTCATGCTCGCTGCCGTCACCGCCGCCATGATGTCCACGGTGGATTCCCTCCTCCTGGTGGCGGGGTCGGCGCTGGCGCACGACCTGTACGGGAGCCTCGCCGGCGACCGGGTCTCCCCGCGCGTCCGGATGTGGGTGGACCGCCTGGGGATCGTGGTGGTGGGATCGGTGCCGCTCCTCCTGCTGGCCAGCGGGGTGGGGGAGGGGGAGCTCGTACAGTTCATCGTGCTCCTCTTCTCCGCCCTCATGGCGGCGGCCTTCTTCGCTCCCGTGGTCCTCGGCGTCTACTGGGGTCGGGCCAATCGGTACGGGGCGATGGCGTCCATGGTGGGAGGCGCCGCTACGACCTTCCTCTGGGAGGCGCTCGGGTCACCCGACATCGATCCGGTGCTCCCGGGCGTCCTGGTCTCGTTCGGATTGCTTTGGGTGGTCAGCCTCGTGACCCCCGCGCCCGAGGGAGACCTCCTTGCACCCTACCGCGTCCCGCGGCAGGGCGGTGCGCATAGGGGCGAATCGCTTGGGCCCTGAGGGACGAGCCCGGTCCGCCCCTGAGCCCGCATCGCTCCGGCGGGCGGGAGAGCCAGGGGGACGAAGAAGCGGGAGGGCCCCATTGGACCCTCCCGCTCATGCCGGCGGGGCCAGCGGCTTCCGCTTCGGACGTCAGCGCACGTCGACGAAGAACGGCTCGCCTCCCTTAAGCGCCTCCTCGAAATCGCCCGCGTTGTCCACCAGGTCCTCCTGATCCTCACCCGCCGCGCAGGTGACGTTGATCTGCATGGGCGTGAAGATGCCGAAAGTCAGTCCGCTGACCAGCTGGTTCAGGAAGGAGAGCTGGGTCTCCACTCGGGCCACGCCGTTGGTGCACCGGTCCATGGCTTCCACGGTAGATGGGGGAACCAGTCCATAGATCCAACCGCTTGCCCAGTTCACGTCGATGGTCTGGGGTCCGGGTGTGAGTCCGGTCTCCACGGTGGCGTGGTAGCAGCCCGAGAGCACGACCAGAGAAAGGATGCCGATGGCCAACCGTCGCATGGGAACCTCCTGCGGACAGGGTGAGAATCGCCAATGAGGCGAATTCGCGTCCAGCCATCGATAGGACCCCACGGGTGGAATCGCAATGGCCTGGGATGAAATGGCGGGAAAGCTGCGGGTTTTGACTGAGCCACGAGGGCTCATGCTGTGCTCTCCCCAATCTGCGGGGCCGCAGGCATGCCAGCCGGCGAGGCCCCCGGGGCGACGTTGACCCACACCTCACCTTCGGGCTAGGTTCGGAGGTGCCCCAGGTCCGCAGGGCGGGAGCCCGCCAACCCCGTCAGGACCTCGCCGGTAGCAGCGGTACGCGTGGTGATCGCAGCTGCGGGTAGCCTGGGGCACCTTTTTTTTACCGTCGCACCCCGCCGTCGCCATGTCGCACCAGGCTCTCGCTCGAAAGTACCGGCCTCGACAATTCGCCGAGGTGGCCGTTCAGGAACACGTCTCCGAGACGCTGCGCCGGGCGGTGGCCGGTGATCGGGTGGCCCACGCCTACCTCTTCTGTGGCCCCCGGGGGGTCGGGAAGACGACCCTGGCTCGCGTCCTGGCCATGGCCCTCAACTGCCCGCACCGCACGGACCAGGGCGAGCCTTGCGGGACCTGCGAGAGCTGCGAGCGGATCTGGTCCGGGCATACGGCGCTGGACGTGGTGGAGATCGACGCCGCCTCCAATCGCGGCGTGGACGATGCGCGGGACCTCCGGGAGCGGGCCATGTACGCCCCTTCCGAAGAGGGCCGCTTCAAGGTCTACATCGTCGACGAGGCGCACATGCTCACGCGGGAGGCGTGGAACGCGCTCCTGAAGATCCTGGAGGAGCCACCCCCCCGGGTCATCTTCGTGTTCGCCACCACGGAGCCTCAGAAGATCCAGCAGGCCGCCGCGCCCATCCTGTCCCGCTGCCAGCGCTTCGACTTTCGGCGTATCGGCGTGTCGGACATCGTTCAGCGACTGCAGCAGGTGCTGCAGGAGGAGGGTCACGCGGGCCCGGAGGACGCTCTTCGGATCCTCGCCCGCAAGGCCGACGGTGGGATGCGAGACGGGCTCTCCCTTCTGGACCAGGTGATCGCCCTCTCCGGAGGGGAGATCACCCAGGAGGCGGTGCGGCGGGTGTTGGGCCTCGTGGAGGAGGAGCGCTACCTGGCACTCCTGGATCTGCTTCAGGAGGGGAGGCACGGGGCGGTCTTCGGGTTCGTCCAGGCGCTCCTGGACGAAGGCTACGACCTGAGCGAGTTCTACGCGGGTCTGGTGGATACGCTGCGCACTCTCCTGCGCCTGCGCCTGGCTCCCGATGAGCCCATCCCCGAGATCTCGGATCACGTGCGGGAACCCTACCGGGTGCGGGCGTCGGTCTATGCGCCGGAGGACCTGGTGCGGATGCTCTCGCTGGCCTCGGAGCTGGAAGCCTCCGGCAGCCTCCGGAGGAGCGGGAACCCGCGTCTCCTGTTGGAGATGCTCCTGTTGCGACTCAGCTTCCTGGACCGCACGGTGGAGCTCGAGGAGCTCCTCCGGGGCCTCGGGGGTGCCCCTCTCGGGGACCCTCCCGGCCCGCCGGCGACGCAGCCGGCGGCTGACTCCAGCGAGTCGCCGGCCGCTCTCCGGTCGCAGCGGACAGAGGCGCACGAGGGTGCGGAGCCCCCGGAGACGACGCCCCCGGGAGCCACCGCCGAGGCCCCGGCCGCCTCCGACGAGGAGGGGCGCGGCACAGGGGAGCCGCAGGACGCTCCCATCCCCACGGTTCGGAAGCGCCCGCGGGACCTGAACGAGGCGTGGGCCCAGGCCGTCGAGGACGCGCCCGGGCTGCCCGGAGGCTCCACGGGATTCCTCCGCGGCGGAATCGTGGAACGGCAGGGCTCGGGACCGGTGGTGGTCACGGTGCAGGCGCCCGTGCTGGAGCGCTTGTCGGCGCGGCACAGGAATGCTCTTCAGCAGGCTCTGGAGGCACGGTTGGGCGAGGAGTCCGTCACCCTGGAGCTCCGCAGCGAGGCCGAAGCTTCGGACCCCGGAAGGATCTCGCAGGACGAGGTTCGGGAGGGGCGCCTCCGGGAGCTGATTCGCGAGGAACCAGCCCTGGAGCATGCGGTAAGAGAACTTGACCTGGAACTGTTGGACTGACGGGCCCTTTGCGCCCGGTCCACCAAGGAAGCCATGACGAACATCCAGCAACTCATGCAGATGGGCCAGCAGCTGCAGGCCCGCATATCCGAGCTCCAGGAGAGCCTGGCGCAGCGGACCGTAACCACCAGCTCCGGCGGGGGCATGGTCGAGGTCACCGCCACGGGGAAGGGGGAGGTGACACGGATCAAGATCGATCCCGCGTGCGTGGACCCCCGCGACGTGGAGATGCTGGAGGATCTGGTCCAGGCCGCCGTCAACCAGGCCCAGACGAAGGCCCGGGAGGTCTACGAAGAGGAGATGCGCAAGGCCGCCGGCGGCCTGCCGTTCCCCATCCCCGGCCTGTAGGCGTCTCGTGTCCGCTATCGAGGAGCTCGCCCGGGAGTTCGGGCGGCTCCCAGGCGTGGGCCCGAAGACGGCTCAGCGGCTCGTCTACTACCTCCTCAAGGGTTCCCCCGACGACGGGCGCCGCTTGGCTGGCGCGATCCGGGACGCGGTGGAGCGCGTACGCCCGTGCACGCGCTGCGGGAACTTCGCCGAAGAGGAGCTGTGCGAGGTGTGCGCCAGTGGCCGCCGGGAGAGCGACGTCATCTGCGTGGTCGAGGAGGCCTTCGAGGTGGCCGCCGTGGAGCGTTCCGGGAGCTATCGTGGCCTTTATCACGTCCTGGGAGGCCACTTGTCACCCCTGGACGGCATCGGGCCCGACGAGCTGAATGTGACGGCCCTCCTGGAGCGGGTCCAGGCACCGGACACCGAGATCCGCGAGCTCATCCTCGCCACCAGCGCGGGCGTGGAGGGCGAGGCCACGGCGGTGTACCTGGAAGGCCTGTTCCGCCCACTGGGGCTTCGGGTGACGCGTTTGGCCCGGGGTATCCCGGTGGGGAGTGACTTGGAGTACGTTGATGGTAGCACCCTGGCGGAGGCACTGTCGGGTCGTCGTGAGATGTAACGCCGTTCACGGGCTGAAGAAGAGGATGAAGAGGAATACCAAGATTGCGCTCATTACGGCGCTCGCCGCCGCCACCGTCGGTGTTGCCGTCACGCTGGTGGTGCGGGACCAGGTCTCCCGGGCTCGGAGGGACCTCTTCAGTCCTCATGCCCTCCGCAGGCTGGCGGCGCTCTCGCATCTCACGCGGGCCACGGCCAGCGTGGACCTGATCAACCTGCTCCGGGACTTCATCGCCTGGGAGCCCCGCCCTCTGCTTCGGAATCGGGCCCGAGCCGTCCTGGAGCGCATGCAGGACGAGGTTCAGGAGATCGAGTCCATGGTGCAGGCTGTCTGAGGGCCTTCGGTCCCTTGCAGGCGCGGATCCCCCTTCCGAGTTTACGGCCGCCTCGCCCCGCGAGGATCCTTATCAGGCAAACCCCGGTGAAGTCACGGATGAATCAGGCGAAGAATGAGGTCGGGAGTCGGGCCGGATCCGGCCCCGTACCTCAGGACATGGAGGGTCTCCATCCATGTCGATGATCAACTACGCCAGCCGGGAGATCAACTGCAAGGTGGTCTACTACGGCACCGGCCTCGGGGGGAAGACCACCAACCTGGAGCACATCTATTCCCGGGTGAATCCGGACACCAAGGGGAAGATGATCTCCCTGGCCACGGAGACCGAACGCACGCTCTTCTTCGACTTCCTCCCCATCGACCTCGGTGAGGTCCGCGGCTTCAAGACGCGCTTTCATCTCTACACGGTCCCGGGGCAGGTGTACTACAACGCTTCGCGCCGGCTCATCCTCCGGGGCGTGGATGGGATCGTGTTCGTCGCCGACTCCCAGAGGGAGCGGGGGGAAGCCAACATCGAGGCCATGCACAACCTGGTGGAGAACCTCGAGTCGTACGGCTACGACCTGGAGCAGATCCCCTTCGTCATCCAGTACAACAAGCGGGACCTCGCCAATACGGTCCCGGTGGAAGAGCTCCGAGCGCAGCTGAATCCCATGGGCGTCCCGGACTTCGAAGGCATCGCCACCGAGGGCAGGGGGGTGTTCGAGACGCTGACGGAAGTCAGCAAGTCGGTCGTCAAAGCTCTTAGCTGAGGGTGTCCATCGTGTCGGACCGCCGGCTGACCGTTCCCAATATCATCACCGTCGGCCGCATCCTCGCCACGCCCGTGGTGGCTTGGACGGCCCTGGCGGATGGTACCGGGATGCGACTGGTGGCCTTCTTCGTCTTCCTGGTCGCGGCGCTGAGCGATCTCTGGGACGGATATCTGGCTCGGAAGCACGGATGGGTGACCGATGTCGGTAAGCTCCTGGATCCCCTGGCCGACAAGCTCCTGCTGGCGGTCACCCTCATCCCGTTCTACTTCATCTCCCACCGTGCCGGGGATGTGAACCACGTCCCATTCTGGGGCCCCCTCCCGCTCTGGATCGTCCTGGTGATCCTCGGTAGGGAACTCCTCATCACGCTGTTCAGGAGCTACGCCTCAAGGCGGGGCATCGTCATCCCCGCCGGGAAGTCCGGGAAGTACAAGGCCTTCCTCCAGAACCTCTTCGCCGGGGGTCTCCTGCTCTGGTACCCGGTGCAGCAATGGGCCCTGGCGAGCGGGTTCGACGGTCCCCTGTGGGCCTCTTGGAGCCTGATCCATCGCACCTGGATCGGTGTCACGTTGGGCGTGGCGTTGCTTCTGACCATCTACTCGATGTTGGATTATCTCTGGCGGTACCGATCGCTGGCCGGGTTTCGAGCATGATGTCCGGGCCGGGAGCGGGCCCCGTGCGCAGCGCTCTGGTCGCCGTGGGAGAGGAGCTGCTCCTGGGCCGCACCGTGGACACCAACGGAGCCTGGCTCGCCACACGCCTCGCGGAGTTGGGTTCTCCCACCGTGCAGAAGGTTACCGTAGGGGATCGAGACGCCGACATCCGTGAGTCCCTGGAGTGGGCGATGCGGCGCGCGGCCATCGTGGTGTTCAGTGGTGGGCTCGGCCCCACCGACGACGACCGCACCCGTGCTGCCGTCGCCGCCGGACTGGGGCTCGAGCTGGACCTGGATGACGAAATTCTGGCGGCCCTCACCGAGCGGTACCGCAAGCGGGGGTATGACGCGCTGCCCCCGGCGAACCGGCGGCAGGCCCTGGTCCCCAGGGGTGCGCTGGTCCTTCGGAATCCGGTGGGGACCGCACCGGGGCTGATCATGGAGACCCGTGGCGGGGTCGTAGCCCTGCTTCCGGGTGTCCCCCGGGAGCTGAAGGCGCTCTTTCCAGGCGTGGCCGATGAGATCCGGCGACGGTTCGGAACCAAGCTCCGCCCGGTCCATTCGGTGACCCTTCACACCACGGGGATTCCCGAGTCGGTCCTGGCTCCCCGGATCGAGGAGGCCATGTCGTCGGCACCCGAGGAGGTGGAGGTGGCCTACCTGCCGGACCTGACCGGGGTGGACCTTCGACTCACCGTGCGCGACCGTGCCGAGCCCGAGGCCCGCGCAGCGCTGGAGATGGCTGGCGAGCTCCTGTCGGAGGTGGTGGAGCCGTATCTCATTCCCGGTGAGAGCGGGGACCTCGCGCGAGCCGTCCTGGACCAGCTCGCGGAGCGGGGTTGGCTGCTCGGGCTGGGCGAGAGCTGCACCGGAGGGCTGGTGGCCAAGCGGCTGACGGACGTTCCGGGCTCCTCCGCCGTCCTGGCTGGAGGGGTGGTCGCGTATGCCAACGATGCCAAGTCCCGGCTCCTGGGTGTCGACGCCGATCTGATCGAGACTCACGGCGCGGTTTCCGAGCCGGTGGCCAGAGCCATGGCCCGGGGGGCCGCCCAGGCCTTCGGCGCGCGATGCGGCATCGGTGTCACCGGGGTGGCGGGTCCCGCTGGGGGAGCTCCCGATAAGCCCGTGGGGACGGTCTACGTCTCGGCGGCCGTGGAGGGGCGCGTGGTCGTGGAGCACCATGTCTTTCCTGGCGACCGGGAGGCCGTTCGCACTCGCGCGGCCCAGGCCGCATTGGCCCTCCTGCACCGCCTCGTCCGGGAGGTCCGATGAGCCGCGGGCCGGAGGAGGGAAGCTTCACCACGCCCGACGGGTGTCTGCTCAGGACGCTCCGATGGCCGGTGCCGGAGCCCCGTGGCCGGGTCCAGGTGGTGCACGGTCTCTCGGAGCACCTCGGGCGATACCGATTCCTGGTGACCGCGCTGAACGATGCGGGGTATTCGGTGTGGGGCCACGATCACCGCGGGCATGGGAAGTCGCAGGGCCTCCGGGGCGTCGTGGGTCCCTTTCAGAACCTGGTGGACGACCTGGGGTGGGTCCGGGGACTCGCCGACGAGCTCGCGCCGGGCCCGGGAGCCCCGTTCCTGGTGGCCCACTCCCTCGGGGGGCTGGTGGCCATCCGTCACCTCCAGGAGAAGGCGGGCGCCGCAGGGCCGGCTCCCTGGGCCGGCGCGATCATCTCGGCGCCCTGGCTCGCTACGGCCAGAATCCCGCTTCCGCACCGGCTGGTCCTACCCCTGGTTCGACGCTTCGCGTCCGACCTTCCCATTCCCAGGCCGATTCGCGGTGACCGCCTCACCCGGGATCGGGACCAGGCCGCGGCCTACGAGAGCGATCCCCTCGTGGTGCGCGCGCTGGCGGTGAGCTTCTTCGACCAGGTGCTGGCGGCGCAGGACCAGGCGCTGGCCGAAGGGCTCCCAGCCGGCCTTAAGGCATTGATCATGGTTCCCGGCGCCGACGAGCTCGCGGATCCCGGCGTGACCTTGAGGTGGGCTGCCGAGGCGGGTCCGGCGGTCGAGTCCTGGAGACTTCCCGACACCCGGCATGAGCCCTTCAACGAAATCAATCGGAACAACACATTTGAACGACTCGTAGATTGGCTGGACGCTCGGAACCCCGGCATCACGAAGGAGACGGAATGAAGGAGGAGACCCCTATGGAGGCCATGAAGGACCAGGAGCCCGAGAACACCCCCGACGAGTCGGATGCCGGTGCGGACTCCATGCTCGACGAGGAGGAAGGTCACAAGATCACCCCCGAGGAGGTGGAGGAGGCCCTGGCCGAGGCGGATCTGGAGAGCGATCTGGACGCTCTTCAGTCCGAGTTCGACGACCTGAACGACCGCCACCTGCGGCTTGCCGCGGAGTTCACGAACTACCGCCGTCGGGCGGACTCGGAGTCTCTCGCGATCTGGGGGCGGGCCCAGGCCGATCTGGTGCGCCGGTTCCTGGACGTGCTCGACGACCTCCAGCGGGTGAGTGGTCTGGACCCCGCCGAGGAGTCCGTGACGGTTCAGTCCATCGTCGAGGGCATCGACCTCGTGGAGCGCAAGTTCCTCCGGGCCCTGGAGGATGTGGGCGCCGAAGTGGTGAATCCCGGCGAGGGCGAGGTCTTCGACCCGGAGACCATGGAGGCGATGATGCGCGTTCCGACGGACGACGACGAAATGGACGACTGCGTGGCCCAGGTGTTCCAGAAGGGGTACGTGGTGGATGGGAACCTGGTGCGCCCGGCCCGCGTCGGCGTGTACAAGGCCGACTAGCCCATGTCTGGCGGCAAGGACTTCTACAAGGTCCTGGGGGTCTCCGACAAGGCGACCCAGGACGAGATCAAGAAGGCCTACCGGAAGCTGGCCAAGCGGTACCATCCCGACGCCAACCCGGACGATTCCTCCGCGGCCGAGCGGTTCAAGGAGGTCGGGGAGGCCTACGGAGTCCTTTCCGACCCCGAGAAGCGCAAGCAGTACGACCAGATGCGCCGGCTCGGCGCCTTCGGTTTCGGCGCCGGGCGGGGAGGTGCCGCCTCGCGACCCGGGACGGCGGGGACGCCCGGGGGAGGCGCGTTCTCCTTCGAGGACCTGCGGGATTTCGGGGGGCTGGGGGATCTCTTCTCCTCCATCTTCGACCGGGGACGGAAGGCCCCTGCTGGCGATCGTCGCCGGGAGCGTCGCAAGGGGCAGGATGTCGAGTACGTGGTAGACATCCCCTTCGAGACCGCCGTCCTGGGGCGGAAGATCTCCATCGAGGTGCCCATCACCGAGGAGTGCGCGACCTGCGGAGGAGACGGTGCCGCCCCGGGCACGAGCCTCAAGACGTGCGGTGAGTGCGGAGGGTCCGGCGAGGTCTCCTTCGGGCAGTCGGGCTTCGCCGTCAAGCGTCCCTGTCCCGCCTGCTTCGGGCGTGGAAAGCTCCCGGAGACACCCTGCCCATCCTGCGCGGGCCGGGGAGAGGTGCGCCAGAATCGAAAGATCTCGGTGAGCGTCCCCCGGGGGGCGGACGACTCCACCCGGTTGCGACTCTCGGGTCAGGGCGAGAAGGGGGCCGCGGGTGGGGCGCCCGGCGACCTGATCCTCTCCTTCCGGGTCCGACCCCACCGGTTCTTCCGTCGCGACGGGCTGGATGTCCACGTTACGGTGCCCATCAACGTGGTCCAGGCGACCCTGGGCTCGAAGATCAAGGTCCGCACCATCAGTGGGAAACGGGTGGTGCTGCGCATCCCCCCGGGCACCCAGTCCGGAACGCGCTTCCGCATTCGCGGTCAGGGAGTAGAGAAGGGCGATCGCATCGGCGATCAGTACGTTGAGGTGAAGGTGGAGATCCCGGACGAACTGTCCGAGGATGAACGGCAGGCCATGGAGAGCTTCGCGGCCAAGGCGGGGCTCAAGCACTGAGGGATACCGATGTCACGACGGATCATGGACGGAGAGCTTCGCACCTGGGAGGTCTTCGTGAATACCGGTCCTTCCGGGTTTTCGAGACCTCCCCAACTCGTCTTCCGGTGCACCACGGACGTCTCGGCTCCGAGCCGAATCGCGCCCTTCCAGGGTGAGCCGACCGAGGCCCTCGCGTTCGTGGAGGCCGGGGAGGAGCCCCGGCTCCTGGGCCTCCTGGAGGAAGGTCGGGCTCTGAGCTGACGAGCCCGCGTCAGCGGTGGAATGCGACCCGGATCGCAGCGTCGATCCGTCCTCCGCCCAGGACCTGCTCTCCCTGGAAGACCACGGCGGATTGACCCGGTGTAACGGACCGCTGAGGCTCCTGGAACCGTAGCTCGAGGGATCCGGCCTCTCGTCGGACGACGCGGGCCTGGACCGCAGGAGCGCGATGTCGGATCTGGACCTCGATGAGCGCTCCTTCCTCGGGAGGCGTGGAGAGCCAGTGAGGGGCGCCCACCACCATGCCGGGGGAGAACAGGCTCTCTCCGGGACCCACCACCACCTCCCGCGTGTCCGGGCGGATCGCCAGGACGTACAGGGGCTCGGCGAAGCCGCCCCCCAGCCCCTTCCGTTGGCCCACCGTGAAGCCGGCGTAGCCCGGGTGCTCCCCCATGCGCGTGCCATCCTCCAGGACGATCCACCCCGGCTCGAGCGCGGGATGACGTGGGCGAAGCGACTTCTCCAACAGGTCCCGGTAGTTCCCGGTGGGAACGAAGCAGATCTCCTGGCTCTCCGGCTTTTCCGCGGTGACGAGCCCAAGCCCGCGGGCCCGCTCGCGGACTTCCGGCTTGGTGAGCTCGCCCACGGGAAAGAGGAGCCGGGGGAGGATCTCCGGTGGAAGCCCCCAGAGGAAGTAGGCCTGGTCCTTGTTCCGATCGAGACCCCGCAGGAGAAGGCTCTCGACGGGCCCGTGCTGGACCCGCACGTAATGACCCGAGGCGATAGCCCGGCACCCCAACTGCTCGCCCCGCATGAGGAGGTCCCTGAACTTCGTGTTGGAGTTGCAGTTCACGCATGGGTTCGGCGTCCGTCCCCGAGCGTACTCCTCGACGAAGTCGTCGATCACGTCCCGGCTGAACTCCTCCTCCACATCGAACACGTAGTGCGGGATCCCGAGACGCTCCGCCACCCGGCGTGCATCGACGATCCCGTCCAGCCCACAGCAGGTCTTTCCGTGGTCTCCGGTACCGGTGTAGCAGAAGGTCTTCATGGTGACGCCGACGACCTCGTATCCGGCTTCCACCAACAGCGCGGCGGCCACCGACGAGTCCACCCCCCCGGACATGGCCACCAGGACTCGATCCCCTGGCGTCGGCTTCATGACGATCCTCCCGGGGCCTGGGCCGTTCCCCGCAACCGCTCCACCACGGAAAGGGTGATCTCCGCTGCGCGGAGGACCTCGTCGCGGCTCGTGGCGCGACCCAGAGAGTAGCGGACGACGGCGGCGGCGTCCCCGGGCCCCCGCAGGGCTTCCAGGACATGGCTCGGCGATGCCTCTCCACTCGAGCAGGCAGAACCGCCCGAGACCGCGAGACCCTCCAGGTCCAGGGACACCTGGAGCAGCTGGGGATCCAGTCCGGGAATGCCCACGCTGAGAATGTGCGGGGCCCGGACTCCCGCGGCTCCGTGCACCACCAACTCGGGGATTCCAGCCTGCAGCCGCTCCTCGAGCTCCGTTCGCAGCGTCGCTCGGGTGCGTGCGAAGGCCTCCTGCTCCGTCACCGCCAGGTGCACCGCCGTGGCCAGCCCCACGGCGCCGGCCACGTCCTGGGTCCCAGGCCGGAGTCCACCCTCCTGGCTCCCCCCGTGCAAGCGAGCCTCCAGTTCCACACCCTGCCGGACGAACAGCGCGCCCGCACTCTTGGGTCCGTAGAGCTTGTGACCCGTGAGGCTGAGCAGGGCGACGGGGACCTCGTCGACCCGCACCGGGATCTTCCCGACGGCCTGGACGGCATCGGTGTGAACCGGAACGCCCCGGGTCGCCGATAGCTCGGCGATTCGGTCCATGGGCTGGACCGTGCCCACCTCGTTGTTCACCCACATGACGGACAGGACCGAAGCCCCGTGGACGAGCGACTCCTCCACCGCGTGGAGAGGCACAGCCCCGCCCGCGTCCACCGGGAGGACGGTACAGCTCGCTCCGGCGGCCTCCGCCGCGTGGGCCGTGTCCAGGACGGCCCTGTGCTCCACCGCCGTCGTGACGACGCGGGGGGCGCGCCCGGCGAGCCGGTCCGCCTCCAGGCGGCCCAGGATCGCGAGGTTGTCCGACTCGGTGCCACCGCGGACGAAATAGATCTCTCTGCGACGCGCTCCCAGGGCCTCCGCCAGCTGCGAACGGGCCTCCTCCAGCGCCGCGCTGGCCTGCCGTCCGAATCGATGGATGGACGAGGGGTTCCCGAACGTCTCCCCCAGATAGGGATCCATGGCGGACCGCACCTCCTCCCGTACGGGAGTCGTGGCGGCGTAGTCCATGTAGATGGGATCCATGGCTGGTGCGTGCGTTTCGGGTGGGGGCGGAGCGGTCTAAGTTAACGACATGCGAGGGACGCGCCCCTTCTCGCCAACTCTTCCGTCAGGAAGGATCTACCGTTGATGGACCATTACGATCCGTCCCGTCAAGCCGCGCCATCCGCGTTCCGGTCTACGCTCCATGGCACCGTCTTCGCGGGCCGCGAGCGTCTGCTGGAGGAGCTGCACGACGGTGATCCCGTCCTGGTGGTGCCGGACCCGCCGGGGGACGACGAGCCCGGCGTCTGGATCCACCTCCCCTCGGGGGAGCCATTGGGCCACCTCCCTCCCGAGATCTCACACTGGCTCTGGCCCCGGCTGCAGGCGGGGGAACGGGCTCGGGCCACCGCCCTGCGCGTGCATGGAGAGGACGCGCCCTCCTGGCGGCGGGTCGTGGTGCGAGTGGAACTGGAGAGCGGCCGACCCCCAGGCCCGGCGACGGCGGCGAAGGGGGCCGATTCCCTCTAGAAGGTCGTCACCTCGAGCGTGCCCAGCGTGCAGCACTCCATGGTCTCCCAGGTGCGATGCGGCCGTCCGCTGGCCTGGAAGTGCCGCAGTCCGGCCATGAACGCGGCGTCCCAGGTGGAATGGTGGGGACTGCCGCGCCAGTCCCCTACTCGGCGCGCAGGGCCTCCACCGGCTCCATGCGCGCGGCCCGCTGCGCCGGGAGGATTCCGAAGACCATCCCAGTGAAGGCGGCTGCCGCCAGGGCGGCGATGACGGACCAGAGAGGGATGCGCGCCGGGATGGGCGTCAACTCAGCCACCAGGTACGCGAGACCCCCGCCCATGAGGAGGCCGGTACCCGCCCCCAGCATGGTGAGGACTCCCGCCTCCACCAGGAACTGCCACAGGATTTCTCGGCGGGTGGCGCCCAGCGCCTTCCGCACCCCGATCTCCCGCGTCCTCTCCGTCACCGAGATGAGCATGATCCCGATGACGCCGACCCCGCCCACCATGAGGCCGGCCGACGACAGGGCCAGCATGATGAGGAAGAAGACCTGGGTGAACTGGTCGAAGAACTCCAGAAGCTGTCCCGACGCCAGGAGGTCGAAGTTGTTCTCCTCCCGGGGCCCCAGCCCTCGCTGACTGCGGAGCGCCGCGATGACCTGGTCACGGACCAGGGAGACGGGCACTCCCTCCTGCGGCACCACCAGGATCTGCGCGTCGCCCTGCGAGGCCTTGAGACGCTTCAATGCCGTCGTGTAGGGGAAGATGGCGAAATGCTCCGCGAAGGAAGCGAACAGGTTCTCCTCTGGTTGGAAGACGCCGATGACCCGGAAGTCCTCCCTCACGCCACGCCACGGACTCGAGAAGCGTATGGTCTGGCCGATGGGATCCCTCTGGCCGAACAGATCCACGGCCAGCTGATCGGAGATCACCACGATGGGCCGGCCCTGGCCCACCTCGGTCCGCGTGAAATCGCGGCCCGCGATCATGTCCCCCTCGGTATAGGCGGGCCATCCCGCGCCGAGCCCACGGGCCAGGACGCCCGAGATCCGGTTTCCCTCGAAGTCCGCCGAGATGCTCAGATTCATGGCGTACAGCGCCTCGTCGACCCCGGGCAGGTCGTTGATCCGTTCGGCCTCCTCCGGCTCGATCACCGGCCGGCCCCACCAGGGCGGACGGTTGTCCCCCACGTTGATGAGCTGCACCGCCGTGGGGTCGAACCGCACCACGATGAAGTTGTCCGGTCCCGAGGCCTCGAACGACTCGGCGATAGACGATCGCACCCCGGTGATCAGCGCGGCGATGGTCACCACCACCGAGACGCCGATTCCCACCCCGAGAATGGTGAGGCCTGCTCGAATCTTGTTCGCGGCGATGGCCTCCCACGCGATGGTCACCCCCTCCCAGAGGGTCGCCAGCGCGGCGCCGGTCCCCTTTCGGCTACTCATAGCGAAGCGCTTCCACCGGGTGGAGCTTGGAGGCCCGTGCGGCCGGATACACACCTGCAGCGATTCCCACTCCCGTCCCCAGCAGTACGCCGAGGGTCACCCAGAACGGAGAGACGGCTGCCGGAAGCGGAGAGACCGCCGCCACGACCCCTGCCAGCCCCAGGCCGGTGGCGACCCCGAACGCCGCCCCCACCGTGCTCAGCGTGGCGGACTCGATGAGCACCTGCGTCAGGATGTCCCGTCGCCGGGCGCCCAAGGCCTTCCGGACCCCGATCTCGCGGGTCCGCTCCATCACAGAGACCAGCATGATGTTCATGATCACCACGCCACCCACCACCAGGGAGATCCCCACGAGTGCCGGAAGGGCCGTGAAGAGGACCCGAGAGATGTTGTCCCAGAAGCTGAGGGAGTCGTCCGCCGTCTCCGCCGCGAAGTTGTTGCCCTGGGCGGGCCGCAGCCGGCGGCGGACCCGCATCATTCCCTCGATCTCCGCCTGAAGGGGGCGCACCAGGCTCGGGTCGTCCACCTGTGCCACGATTTGGTCCACGTAACCCCGGGGGGCCACCAACGATCGGATGGGGGACGCGGAGGGCGCCACGAGCCGGTTGTCGAGGGACTGACCGAACAGCGTCCCCTCCTCCTCCAGCACTCCCACGACGCGGAACGGTGTCCCGCGGACCCGCACGGTGCGGCCGATGGGGTCGACGTCCTCGAACAGGACGTCGGCGGTCTGGAACCCCAGCACCGCGACCGCCGCTCCCTGGTCCGCCTCCTGTGGCGAGAAGAGCCGGCCTCGGGCCACCGACCAATCCCGAATCCGGAAGATGTCGTAGGAGGCGCCCACCAACTGGACGTTCCGGGCCGAGCGGCCGTTGTCGCCGATGACCTCCCCTCCGCCCCCGCTCTGAACTCCCAGGCGGACCATCGCGGGAAGGCGCTCACGCAGGTAGGACGCGTCTCCCTCGGTGAGGCGGGGGTATCGCATTCGCTCCCGCCACTCGTCGGACGAAGTGTTGATGTTGACCTCCGGCCACCGCTGAAGGGTCACCGTGTTGATCCCGAAGACCTGCGAGGACACGTCTTCGCGGATGTACCGGTCCATCCCCTCCACAACGCTCACCACCACGATGAGGAACATGACCCCGATGATCACGCCCAGCAGGCTGAAGAAGCTCTTCAGCTTCTGGGTCCAGATCTGGACCATGGCGAGCCGGATTCCCTCCAGGAACTGCATGCGCGCTCCCCGCCCGGCCTCAGCCGCCTTCTGGCGCCTGGAGGGTTCCGGGCCCGGCGGACATGCGGCGCACCGGGTCCCCGGACCGGAGCTGCCGAATGGTCTGGTACGGACCGGCCACCACCGTGTCGCCCACGCTGATTCCGCTCAGGACCTCGAAGTACTCGTCCCCGGCGATGCCCAGCTCCACCGGCACGAATTCCACCGTCTCGCCCTGGACCAGGAACACGCCCTCCACCTCGCGGGACACATCTTCACCCTTGGCGTCCGCCGGCGGGTCGGCCTCCGGGTCCCCGGCCTCCTCCGGCTCACGAAGCGTCACTGCGATGATGGGGACGGACACCACGCCGTCCCGGACGTCTGTGATGATGTCCGCCGTGGCCGACAAGTCGGGCCGGAGCTCCACGTCGACGGGATCCAGGGTGATGACCACCTCGAAGTCGATGGCCTGTTGGGCCCCCGACTGCTGGGAAGGCGCCTGGATGGCGCTGTTCCCGATCTCCGTAACCTCCCCGGTGAAGATCCGGTTTGGGAAGGCGTCGATCTCCACCTCCGCGGAGTCTCCGAGGGCCAGGAGCGGGATGTCGGTCTCGTCCACCCGGACCACCAGCTCCACCACCGAGAGATCCGAGATGGAGAGGATGAGGCTCCCCGGATTGTTCATGGTTCCCATGACCACGGTCTCCCCCTCTTCCACGTTGAGGCGGGTGACCTTCCCGTCCATGGGCGCTCGGAAGATCGTCTTGTTCAGCTGGTCCTGGGCCTCTTCCACACTGGCCTCGGCCTGCTGCACCGCGAACCGGGCGGACTCCATGTTCGCCTCGGCGACTCGCAGGTTGGTTTCCGCATCGTCCAGCTGCTGCTGGCTCACCAGGAGTGAGTCCCGCGCCTGTAGCGACCGCACACGGTCATTCTCCCGCCGCGCGCGAATCAGATTCGCCTCCTGCTGGGAGGCCTGCGCCCGGGCCTGGCTGAGGGCCGCCTGTGCGCGGGAGACTCCAGCCTCGAATCGGGTCCGGTCCAGCTCCATGAGGAGCTCGCCTTGCTGGACGTCCTGTCCCTCGCGGACGTGAAGTGTCCGGATCCGCGCGGAAATGTCGGAGGACATGTCGACCTGGACCCGGGCCCGGATGTTCCCGCTGGCGATGACCTTGGCCACCAGGTCCCGCGCCTCGATGCCCTCAACGCGCACCTCGGCCCCACGGCTACGGCTGCTGTTGAGGGAGATGATCGCGGCGGCACCCACCACCACTACGAGGATCACCGCGATGAAGACCTTCGATCTGGCTGTCATGAATCGCGCTTCGTCCGTTCGCGTAGGAAGATCAGCGGTCCCGGAGGGGCCGTCCGATGGCCGCCTCCAGGTTCGTCACTGCATCGTGGTAGGCGTAGACCGCCGCGACCCGATCGCGGTCCGCCTGGGCCTTTACCGTTTCCGCCTCCACCAGGTCCACAAAGGGGATGGAGCCAATCTGATACCGCTCCCGCGCCAGTCGGAGCTGCTCGTCCGCCAGGGCCTGGTTCCGCTCCTCGATGACGGCGCTGGCGTACGCGGTGCGCACCTGGGCCAGGTTCGCCGCCAGGTCGGCCCGGAGCGCGAGCTCTTGCTCCCGAAGGCGGAGGCGCAGGTCCTGGGACTGCACCCGGGCGGCTTCGACGTTCCGCTGCCGGCTCAATCCCTGGAACACGGGGATGGAGACGGACAGCGAAGCGGACGGCGGTGACCGCGTGAAGTCGAACGGGAAGGCGTCGTTCCTCTCGATGATGGACCGGCGCTGCTCATCGGTGAACGCGTATCGGCTGCAGTCCAGCAGGGGGAGCGGATCCGCCAGGCGGGAATAGAGTTCATTGGTGGCGGCACACCCCGCGATCTGCTGAGCGACACCGGCCTGGGCCTGCGCAATCAGATAGGACGCGTCCGACGCCTCTCGGGCGAAACCCGAGATGCCGGCCGACACCGAGAGGGAAGGAAAGTACGCGGAGCGGGCGATCTTCTCACCCACGCCGGCGGCTTCAGCCGATTCCCGGGTGGCGCGAAGCGAGGGGTTGGCCGTAAGCGCCTCCTGGAAGATCCTCTCCTCGTCGAAGAGGGGCTCCTCGAGCACGAAGCCGGAGGTGAGCTCCACCTCTTGGGCCGGGTCCACTCCGATCTGTTGCAGCAGTCGAAGTCCCGCGGTGACCCGTGCGTTCTGAGCCTGCAGGAGGCCTACCTCGGCGCGACCCACCTGCACCTCCGCCTGCCGAACGTCCAGGAGGGTGGCGGACCCCACCTCGGCCTGGGCTTCGGCCAATCGCAGATTGAAGTTCGCTCGATCCAGCTGCTGGCCGGCCAGCAGCACTCCCTCGTCCTGCCGCAGCACGTCCAGGTAGAGGCGTGTGACCTGGAACTCCAGGACCATCCGCGCCTCGTTGACCCGGGCCTGAGTGGCATCGCGGGAGGCTTTGGCCTGGGAGGGGGCGAAGAGCGTCTGGCCGCTCAAGGACCAGCTGACTCCGGCCCGGTAGGAGGAGGAGTAGTAGTCGGGCTGCCCCGTCACACCGAACTGGCTCGCGGTCAGTGCCCCGGCCAGGACCTGCTCACCCTGGCCCTGCCATCCCATGGAGCCGGAGAGGCTTGCCGAGGGAACCCAGGCGCCGTAGGCCGAGCGCACGTCCCAATCCGCCACCCGGATGTCGTTCTCCGTCGCCAGGAATCCGGGATTGTTCCGCCGGGCCAGGTCCGTGGCTTCCTCAAGGGAGAGCTGCTGCGGGGGGGCCTGGCCATAGAGCGCCGGACTCCCAAGTGGGACCAGGAGCAGAAGGAGGAGGTATCTCCAGAGCTGTCGAGGCACGGGACTCACCTGCGGGATGTGGTGTGGTGGGCGGACGCGCTGTCCCTACGGGCCCGGGAACGCACGGGTTTCCTTGTCAGAGGCCCCGTACATACCCACTACGGAAGGGGTTTGTGGCCCATTCAACAAGGGCTGGACCGGAACTCGCCCCGAGGTTCCGGATTCAGGGATCGCGCCGCTCGGCTCGGAACCCGTCGGCAGCGCTCTCCAGCACGACGATCCGGCCGCCCTCGTCGTACCAGACGTCCACTGCGCGTCCGTCCCCTTCCAGCCGGAAATGCCGGGCTTCGACCATGCGCCTTCCCACCCGCACGCGTTCGGTTCCCACGCTTCGGAGCGTCATGCGGGACTGGCGCCCGCTGCGGGGCTCGAGGACGGTGAGCTCGGCTTCCGCCTCCCCGAGCCAGGGCTCGAGGAAGTAGTAGAGGAGGACCACGTGCGGCTCCAGGATCACGGTCCTGTCGGAGGCGCGGAACTCCCTCTGAGATTCACCCGAGGCCGTCTGGGTTCGAGCGATCAGGCGGCGTCCGGTTCGGGAGATCATCACCTCTCCCGCCGACTCACCCGTGAACTTGTTCTGGTAGGTCGTTGCCCGCATGTCGGCCGTGGCCTCCAGTCGTGGGCGCATCTCGGATCCGTCGATCAACCGGATCTCCGATTGACCGATGATCCGCGTATCCTGGCCGAGCCCCATCCGATGGACGGTAAGGTGCTCCTCGCCCACCGGCTCACCCGCCCGCAGGAGTTGGAACACGGCGTCGTCGACGGGAACCACCTGTCCACCCAGGGGCACAGAGGAACACAGGGCCAGGAGCGGAACCACGCGGAACCAGCGAAGTCGTGTATCCATGGCAGATTCTACCTCATTCTCCGTCATCGGATCCCGGCGAACCGTTCAGCAGGCTCGACAGCGCTTGTACGTACCGCAGGAAGAGCCGGCGTCCCTTCACGGCCGAGGCTCTGGACGCGTAACCATACATGCCCCGCGTCCCCACCGGGGGTGTGGGGGGATGGCCCCGGCGATACCTTGACCGGACCGTATCGGTGGGCTCAACGTCGCCGATGGCGTCCGTCACCACGGTTTCCGGCATCAGGTGGAGCATGAGCGAAGTTTCCCGCTCGCCACCGTGCTCCAGACCCGGCTCGCCTTCCAGGAGGTCCTCCACATCAATGGCCGAGAGATCGAAGACCGTAGTGCGGGCCACCGAGGTGAGCGCCATGAGGAGGGCTTCGAGGTGAGCCTCGGAACGGTGCCCGGTCACCAGGATGAACTCCTGAACTCCGTGGTCCTCCCACGCCGCCAGGAGCTCGTTCACGGTCCGGTGCAGGGATTTTCGGCTGAGGCCCGCCGTGCCGGCGAAGCGGCGGGAGCCCTTCAGGCTCACCCCGTAGCAGAAGCCTGGCGCTCGGAGGATCCCCGTGGAGCGGGCTACTTCATCCACCACGGCCTGGGCGATGTGGAAGTTCGTGCCCAGAGGAAGGTGTGGGCCGGCTTGTTCCAGCGCGCCCACCGCCAGGAGGAGTCGGGGATCCCTGGCCAGCGTACGCTGTACGCGAGTCCAGGGCATTCTCTCCATCGCGGGAAACGGTGAGCTCATGGGAGACCTGGGGTGAAACGCGAAGTCTGGGTCCGTCGGGTCGGTGACAGCGGACCGTGGGCCGCCGTCCTGGCACTGGGGGCGTGGGCCGCCTGGCCCGGTGTGGGCGTCCTGCTCCTGGCTGTCGCCACCGCCATCGTCGCTCTCCTGCTGGACGGTCGCCGAGGTACTCTGCGGTCTCTGGGGCTCATGGTCATTCTGGCCACCGTCGTGGTGGGCTTCTTCCATCTCGACGCACAGCGGAAGGTCCGCTCCGACTGGCCCGCCGTGCGGGCCGAAGAGGAAGCGCGCATCGTCCAGGAACTGGAGGAGGCTCTCCAGCCGATTCTGGATGAAGGGCCCCGCGTCGCCTCCACACTCGCCGATCTCGCGGCGGACGGCAACGTGCCGGACCACCGGCGTGTGGCTAGCATCCGCCGAGAGTCGGGATTCCACGCGGTGGCCCTCTACGACGCGTCCGGCCGGCTCAAGGTCTGGGACGGTGACCACCGCGGGCGGGTCCCCGACGAAGTGGCGCAGGGGCGGGTCGACTTCCTCTACCGCGATCTTCCGCTGGCCGGAATCCTGTACGCCACGCGCGCCGTTCCGGGTGGTGGGACCGCCATGGTGGCCAGCCTGATCCGCACCGACCTCCCCGAGCGGGTCCGCAGGGCGTCCGGCGACTTCGTATGGCGCTTCGAGGGTCGTACCGGCGCCCGCGTTCGAATCCAGTCCGCCGCCCGCGTGCGAGCGGGGCCGGGCGTCTTCGATCTGACGGTGGAAGGCGAGCCTCTCCTTTCCGTGACCGTGGCGCCACTCACCGAGGGGCAGCGTCTTCGGGAGTTGGACCGCCTTGCGCAGGTCTGGGGGATGGTGGCGGTCCTCCTAGCCTGGTTCCTCCTGGCCATGGCCCCGGGCCGGCCCCAGCCAGCGCATGCGGCCCTCACGCTCCTTCTCCTGAGCATGATCCTTCCCGCGGAGGCGGCCATACCCGGTTCGTCCCTGGCGGACCCCGCCGCCTTCCTCCTCCTCGATCTGCCCCTGGTGCGGTGGCTGGCGGTGGTGGTGGCCGTCGGGGTGGCCAGCGGCCTCGTGAGGCCCCGGCCCGTCCTCCCGGTTTGGGCCGGCGCCATGGTCGTTGCGGCCTTCTTTCCAGTGGTGTCCCGGCTCTGGGCGGGGAGCGTCTCGGCGGACTACATGGCCGGCCCCGACGAGACGTGGCTCCCTCTTGTGACCTCGCTTTCGCTGGCCCAGGTCCTCGTCGCTTGGCTCGTCATGTCCTGGGCGAGGGAATCGTCACGGGAGGCTACATCGGTTCGCATGGCGGTGGGCTGGTCCGCCGCGTTGGGACTCCCCGTGGGCGGTGCCCTCATGGCCGGATTGACTCCGGGCGTCCGCCCTCTCTTCCTGGCCGCCTGGGCATTGCCGATCCTGATCTGGGGTGAGCCGGGTCTGCGCTACCTTCGCCGGCGTGCGGCCTTCACCTGGATCGCTGCGGGGGTGGTGGGAGCGGGTGCGGCCATCCCCCACCTCTGGGGGGAGCGCATCCGGGCCCGGATGACGCTGGCGGAGGCGCAGGTCGAACAGCTCGGGGTGCAGGAGAATCCCTACCTGGAGTTCCTGCTGGCGAGGCTCGCCTTCTCGGTGGACTCTCTCGCCGCGGAGGGCGTGCGCCCGGTGGAGCTCCTCTACGGTGGCTGGAAGGCGTCGGGGCTGGCGGAAGCGAACTACCCCATCTGGCTCACCCTCTGGACCGCGGGAGGGTTTCCCCGTGAGCACCTTCCCATCGGCATGGCCAGCGGGACCCTCCCGGAGGTCGCGTATTCCCTGACCGACCCGGACCCGGGCCAGGGGATGCAGATCCGCCGCTTCGAGGCATCCGACGCCCACTACGCAGTCCAGGTCCCGCTTCCGGACGGGTTCGTCGTCACCGGAGTGGTGCCTCCCGTGGAGGAGCTGGGGAACGAGCTCCTGCTGGGGCCTCTCTTCGGGAGCCTGGAGGACGAGACGGGTCCCCCACTTCGCATGATCCCACTCCTTCCCGGTGACGAGATGTCCGGGGACAGCCTGGTGTGGAGCCGCAGCCCGCAGGGGTGGCGTGGGGAGCTGGCCATCGTCTACCCGGAGGAGACGTACCACGCCCACTTCGAGTTGGACCTTCCGGGCCCCGTGGTGGCCATCGCCCGCGCCACCCTTCTCCTGGGGCTGGTCTTGTTCGTTGCGGGGATTCTCTGGGCGGCGGGGCGTGCCCTTCAGGGACTCCCTGGACCGGTCCTCCGGGAGGCCATCGGGTCCCTACGATCGTTCCGCGTCCGCATCACGCTCGCGCTCTTCGCGTTCTTCGCTTTGTCGAACCTGATCTTCGGCACCCTGGCGTACCGCACGATCACCGGTGCGTCGCAGCGTGCGGCCCAGGTCCTGGCCGAGCGCGTGGTCAGCGACGCGGCGTCGTCGTACTTCGAGGAGGCGGGGGAGATCGAGCTCCTGGCTCAACGCGTCGGATCGGACCTCCTGGAGTATCGGGACGCGGGCCTGCGCGAAGGCTCGCTCGAGCCCCTGGTGGAGTTGGGGCTCTACGAGGGATGGGTCCCCTACCCGGTCTATCGTGCCCTCGTCGATCGCGACGTCGTCATCGAGGAGAGCAGCACGGTGGTGGGAGACTGGGCCTACGTGACGGCTTATCGACGGCTCCCGGACGGAGACATTCTGGGCGCGCCGGTGCCCCTTGAGACGGGAGCCACGGCGGTCCGTAGCCGCGAGGTTGTGCACCTGCTCGGCTTTGCGCTCCTGGCGGGAATGGCGCTCTCCATCTTCCTGGCGGTCCTCGTGGGACGCGCCCTGGCGCACCCGATCCAGGCTCTCCGCGTAGCCTCCGAGCGCGTAGGGTCCGGGAATCTCGCCATGCGCCTGCCCTCCGACCGCACGGACGAGTTCGGGACGGTATTCCAGGCGTTCAATCGGATGGTCCGGAGACTTCGCAAGGCCCGGCGGACGCTGGTCCGGAATACCCGGCGGACTCGCGCCATCGTGGAAGATGCGGCCACTGGGGTCGTGGCGCTGGATCCCCAGGGGGTGGTGACGCTGGTGAACGGCAGGGCGCGGATGCTCCTGGCCGCAGACATCCAGGAGGGAAGGGCCCTCGGTACGGCGGGACCGGCAGCCGCCGAGCTGCTGGCGTGGGTGCAACGGATGCGGCGGGACGGATTGGAGGAGGCCGGAACCGAGATCCAGCTCGGAGAGCAGCGTCTCCGCGTCCAGGCGCGTCGTATCACCCAGGAGGTCCCGCAGGCCTCCGGGGTGGTCCTCAGCATCGAGGATGTCACGGACGAGCTGCGCTCCGAGCGAATCCTCGCATGGGGGGAGATGGCCCGCCAAGTCGCGCACGAGGTGAAGAATCCGCTGACGCCCATCAAGCTCAGCGTCCAACACCTGAGACGGGCGTGGGAGGACCAGCGGGTGGACTTCGGGGACATCCTGAACCGCAACGCCGACGCCATGCTCGGCGAGATCGACCGGCTCGCCGCCATCGCGTCGGGCTTCTCGCGGTTCGGCGCGCCGGGAGCGTCCGGAGGACCGTTGGAGCCCGTGGATCTACCGAGCGTGGTGGCGGAAACCATGACCCTCTACGGCTCGGGAGAGGGCCCCGTGCGGTTCGGAGTGGACGTCGCTCCCGGTGTGCCCCCGGTGCAGGCCAGGGTCGGCGAGGTGAAGGAGGTGCTGGTCAATTTGCTGGAAAACTCCCGGGCCGCCATCGACGGCGAGGGCGAGGTGGTCATCGAAGTCGCCCCGGGGGAGGGGGGAAGCGTCGTGCTCCGGGTCCGCGACAACGGTGCCGGCATCCCGGAGGAACTGCTGCCGCGGATCTTCGAGCCGCACTTCTCCACGCGCTCGGCGGGCACGGGCCTGGGGCTGGCCATCGTGAAGCGGATCGTCGAGTCGTGGGGGGCCTCGGTCATCGTTTCCAGCACGCTGGGCGTGGGAACGGTGGCGGAGGTGACGTTCGCTCCCGCCCGGGAATAGAGGGGGGTGGAACTGCCCGGGGCAATGAGGCACCTTGGTAGCGTCAACTGAACCTTCGACCCCTTGCCCAATCGCCCTCTGAATCCTCTAGATCTGGCGCACTGGCTCGAGTCGCACGCCGGTCCCCTTCGAGAGCGTTGGATTGCCGACCTGAAGCTCCGGAGCGGCGCCGGCGGCGAGGGCGTGGAAGAGTTGCTGGACGCGTTCCTGGAGCTCTTCCTGGAGTTGCTCCCCGGCCTCATGGGACCCCTTCGGGAGCAGTACGAAGCGCTCTGGGCCGAATCCGCGGAGCTCTTCGGATCGATGGCGTGCAAGCGGGGCCTCGCCGCCGGCGAAGCGGTAGAGGAGGTGCAATTCCTGCGGGAGGGTGTCCTGAGGCTCCTCTACCAGGACCCGCCTAGCGTACCGGTGGGAGCCATGGGACTCCGGGACGTGCTTCGCCTGAATCGCGCGGTGGATCAGTTGGTCACCCACGCCTCCGTAGGTCACACGGACGCGCTCTTCTTCGCCCTCTTCCAGTCGTCCGGGGTGCCGGAGCGGCTCAGCGACGATGTCCGCTACGAGATCCGGGCGCAGCTGGAGGGAATCCGCGCGGGGTTGGAGGAGATCCTGGAAGCGACGGGATGAGCCGGGAATCGCCCCGTTCGGGCGGGGACATGCCCCCCGAGGAATTCCGGCGGCTGGCCCATGAGGTGGTGGACTGGATGGCCGACTACCTCCGGGACGTGGAGGCCCTCCCGGTGTTCCCGGACGTCCGACCCGGCTTCCTGCGGGAGGCCCTCCCGGATCGGCCGCCCCAGGCAGCAGAGCCCATGGAGGAGGCGCTGGACGACTTCCGGCGGTTGGTGGTGCCCGGGATCACGCACTGGAATCACCCGTCGTTCCACGGCTACTTCTCTATCACGGGCTCAGGGCCGGGCGTCCTTGGGGAGATGCTCGCGTCGATCCTGAATGTGAACGCCATGGTGTGGCGGTCCTCGCCCGCCGCCACAGAGCTGGAGGAGCACGTGCTCGGGTGGCTCGGCGAGATGCTCGGGCTCCCTGGCACGTTCATGGGGACGATCAACGACACGGCGTCCCACTCCACACTCTACGCCCTGGCCGCGGCCCGCGAGGCGGCTGCCCCCGAACGTTCGGGACCCGGGCTCGCAGGTGGTCCCCCCCTGCGCTGCTACGCATCCACGGAGGCGCATTCGTCCGTGGACAAGGCGGTTCTGACCCTGGGGATGGGTCGAGACGGAATGCGACGAATTCCCACCAACGGCCGTCTCGAGATGGACGTGTCGGCGCTGGAACGGGCGATCCGGCAGGACCGGGAAGAGGGCCGGACGCCCTCGGCGGTAGTGGCGACCATCGGGACCACCTCCACCACGAGCGTCGATCCCGTAGGGGCCATCGCAGCCTTCTGCAAGGCGGAGGGAATCTGGCTCCACGTGGATGCCGCCTACGGGGGTCCACTGGGATTGCTGCCCGAGCTGCACGACCTCTTCGCGGGGTGGGAGGACGCCGACTCCATCGTGGTGAATCCCCACAAGTGGCTCTTCACGCCGGTGGACTGCTCCGTCCTGTATTGCCGGCGTCCGGACATGCTCCGGGCAGCCTTCAGCCTCACACCGGAGTACCTCAAGACAGGAGAGGGGGAGGAGGTCACCAATCTGATGGACTATGGGACCGCGCTGGGTCGCCGGTTCCGGTCCCTCAAGTTGTGGTTCGTGATCCGTTACTTCGGTGTGGATGGCCTGCGCCAGAGGCTCCGTGAGCACCTGGCCATGGCGGGCGAGTGGGTGGCGGAGCTGCAGGCCGAGCCCGGATGGGTGCTCGCGGCGCCGTGTCCCATGGCCACACCGGTGTTCCGGTACGTACCGGGCGGGATGGAGGCGTTGGATGTGGACGACCTGAACCAGGCCATCATGGACCGGGTCAACCGCTCGGGGGTGGCCTTCCTCTCCCATACGCGGGTCCACCATCGGCTGGCGATGCGGCTTTCCATCGGGAACCTGAAGACGTCGCGGGTCCATCTCGCCCGCACGTGGGAGGCGCTGAAGGAGTCAGCGGCAGCCGAGATGGCGAAGCGGCTGTAGGGCACCTGCACGGGGCCCGCCCCCGACGGGCGGGGAGGGGGCGCCCACCCGGGCGGGGTCCGGACCGGTCAAGGTCCGGCGCGCTCCGACAGCGCGGCCCGAAGGTCGTCCTTGCGGGGAAGCGCCAGCAGGATCGTCCCAATGGACAGGACCACCAACGTCCCGCCCAGCACCATGTCGCGGGAAAGCAGGATCAGCAGGCCTCCAGCGATGCCGACGAATTCCCGTACCGCCATGGCTGCGATGACCTTGGTCTGGAACGCTGCCATGGCGTCGTCGGGACCGTCGCCTTGGACTCCTTCTCCAGCGTGGCGGTAGATGGGGTAGGAGGCTCCCAGTAGCAGGACCAGGAACACGCCGACTCCGATCCGCACCGTCGGACTGAAACCGAGGAACGGCGGGAACGTCCCGCTGCTCACCAGGACCAAGGACACGCTCGCCATCACGAACACGCTCCCGGCCAGCGCGATGCAGATTCCCACCAGGACTCGGTGTGCGTGGTCAATCGATACCTGGGGTCGATGGCTCTGGTGCATGGCTCATCCTGGAGTGCGACGAGGAGACTCGTATGAGAAGGGGCGGTGGAGCATTGGCTCCACCGCCCCTGAAAGACAACCCCCCGGAAGGGTCGCGACGCCGGTCAGGCTTCTCGGACCGCCTTGGCGAGGTCCTGCATCGACTTCTTCGCGTCGCCGAAGAACATGTAGTTGTTGTCCAGGTAGAAGAGCGGGTTGTCGATGCCCGCGAAGCCCGGGGAGAGAGACCGCTTCATGACGATCACGTTCCGGGCATAGTCGACATTGAGGATAGGCATCCCCGCGATCACCGACTTGGGATCCCGTGCGTCCGGGTTCACCACGTCGTTCGCGCCGACGACGAGGACGACGTCCGTGGTCTTGAAGTCGTCGTTGATCTCGTCGAGGTCGAACAGCAGGTCGTAGGGGACGTCGGCTTCGGCCAGGAGCACGTTCATGTGCCCCGGCATCCGGCCCGCGACCGGGTGGACCGCGTACTTCACGTCCACGCCCCGCTCCTCGAGGTTGTCCATCACCTTCTTGAGGTCGTGCTGCGCCTGGGCAACCGCGAGGCCGTAACCCGGCACCACGATGACGCTCTGCGCGTAGGCGAGCATGGTGGCCGCGCCATCCGCGTCCACCGACTTGACCGGCTTCTTGCCGATCTCGCCTTTGGCGCCACCGCCCTCCTGACCGAAGGCGCCGAAGATGACGTTGGTCAGCGACCGGTTCATCGCCTTGCACATCAGGAAGGTCAGGAAGAGACCCGCCGCTCCTACGAGCGCCCCGGAGAGGATCAGCACCATGTTGCCGATCACGAACCCGGCTGCGGAAGCGGCCAGCCCGGAGTACGAGTTCAGGAGCGAGATGACGACGGGCATGTCCGCGCCGCCGATCGGAATCACCAGGAGGATCCCGAGAAGGAGCGCCATCCCGGTGAAGATCCCAAAGGCGGTCAGCGGCGAGAGCGCACCGACCGCGGTTCCCGTCGCGAGCATCCCGCCGATGACGAGGATCGCGGCGAAGAGGAGTGCGTTGAAGGTCTTCTGCAGCGGGTAGGTGATCGGGTTCCCCGAGATCCGTCCGCTGAGCTTCCCGAAGGCGATGAACGACCCCGAGAAGGTCACGGCGCCGATCAGCATCGAGATCGCCATGGCCACGCCACCGTCGAGCGGCATGACCCCGGTGCTGCCCGGCTCGTAGATCCGCACGAACTCGGCGGCGGCCACGAGCGCGGAGGCACCGCCCCCGAAGGCGTTGAAGATCCCGACCATCTCGGGCATCGCGGTCATCTTCACGGTGCGCGCGGCGACGGCGCCGATCAGTGACCCGATGACCACGCCGACGATGACCCCGGTCCAGTCGAGAACCGGGTCGGTCGGGCGTACGAGCGTCGCCACGATGGCGATGAGCATGGCGAGCGCCGCCAGCCCGTTCCCGCCCCGCGCGGTGGCGGGCGATTGCATCCTCTTCAGTCCGGTCACGAAGAGGACGGCGGAGACGAGATACGCGATCTCCACCCAGGTAGAAACATTCATGATGAGTTCCCTTTGTCCTCTAGTCGTGCTTCTTGAACATGTTGAGCATACGGTCGGTGACCATGAAGCCACCCACCACGTTGATCATGGCCATGGACACGGCCACGATTCCGAGGATGGTGCGGAGCTGCGTGCTCTCGGTCTGGGTCACGAGCAGCGCACCGATGATGGCGATCCCGGAGATGGCGTTGGCGCCCGACATGAGGGGCGTGTGGAGGGTCGGGGGTACCTTCCCGATGACCTCTCGTCCGGCCAGCGTGGCCAGGACGAAGACGTAGAGTCCAATGATGATCTCACCCATGGGTCATTCTCCTGAATCGGCTGACTCGGTGGTGGCTTCCGGCGTTTCGGCGGGCGGAGCGAGGGGTGCGAGCCCCAGCGCGCTCCGGACCCGTTCGTTCTGCACCTCTCCGCCGTGACTGAGGCAGGCCGGACCCACCACGTCGTTCTCGAGATCCACCACCAACTCCCCGTCCTGGATCATCTCCAGAAGGAAGGTGACGACGTTCTTCCCGTACATCTGACTCGCGTGCACGGGGATCGTGGCCGGGAGGTTGTCGGGACCCATGATGGTGACGCCGTGTCGTTCCACCGTCTGCCCCGCCTCGGACAGCTCGCAATTCCCGCCGCTGATGGCCGCCATGTCCACGATTACGGAGCCCGGGTGCATGGACTTGACCATCTCCTCGGTGATGAGGAGCGGCGCCGGACGCCCCGGGATCTGGGCGGTGGTGATGACGATGTCGGCGTCCCGGATGTGGGCGGCGATGAGCTCCAGCTCCTTCTGGTGCTGATCCTCGGAGAGCTCCTTCGCGTAGCCACCCTCACCCTCGGCAGTGACTTCCTCCTCGGCCTCGATGAAGGTGGCCCCGAGACTCTGGACCTGTTCCTTCACGGCGGGCCGGACGTCGAATGCCTCGACCTTCGCACCGAGCCGACGGGCGGTGGCGATGGCCTGCAGCCCCGCCACTCCGGCGCCGAGGATCAATGCCTTGGCCGGCCGGATGGTCCCGGCCGCCGTCATGAACATGGGCATCAGCTTGGGCAGGTGGTCAGCCGCGAGGAGGACGGCCTTGTACCCCGCCACCGTGGCCTGGGACGACAGGGCGTCCATGCGCTGCGCGCGGGTCGTACGCGGAATCAGCTCCATGGAGAACGCACTGAGCCCGGCGTCGGCCATGACACGGGCCCGCTCCGGCTGACCCAGCGGGTCCATGAAGGAGACGAGAACCATCCCCTTCGGAAGACCGCCCAGCTCCCCGGGTCCGTCTCCGTCTGGTCGTGGCTGGACCGCCAGAAGGACCGAAGCCCCCGCCAGCGTCGACGCCACATCCGGTGCGATCGTAGCACCGGCCTCCTGGAATTCGCTGTCCGGGATGGAAGCCGGAGCTCCCGCTCCCGACTGCACCGTCACTTCGGCGCCAGCCTTCAGAAGATCCTTCACACTGGCGGGCACGAGGGCCACCCGGCGTTCGCCTGGGTGTGCCTCCGCCAATACGGCGACCTTCACGTTAACCCCCTCATTCTTGGCGGGTCCATGTCGGGTTCGATCCCGACGCTTCGACCGGAACTGGTCGCGACAGCCTATTTCGGCACGAAAGCTGCCACAAGGGCACACCCAACTCCGTGGGGGAATGTCCGGTGAGGGATGCCGGGTATACCCCTACAGTGATGCGGCTCCGTTGCCAGGCTGCCGGCCGGCGCGGGCGCGCTCTTCGAGCCCGTCCACCGCCACCGCGAGCTTGCCCAGGCCGCGGGCGGGCCCTCTGTTAGCGTCCCGGTCGCACCTCCTCCGCCGTCACACCCGTCACCCAACGTCCCATGTCCTCAGCATCGCCATCGTGCGCCCCCATCGACCGTCGCGGCTTCATGGCCTACTTCTCCGCCCTGGGCTTGGGTGGAACACTGCTTCCGGGCATCCTGTGGGCCCGGGCGCAGGAAGCCGACCTGACGGTGGAGATGGTGGCCGACGCCGCGGAGCTCGCCGGGCTCAGCTTCACCGACCACGAGCGCGAGATGATGCTCCGGGGGCTGGAGAACAACCGGCGGGCCTACCGGGCCATGCGGGAGCAGAGCATCCCCAACGAAGTGGCACCGGCCCTGCACTTCGACCCACAGGTGACGGGTACCGCCCCCCCGGTGGAGGAACGCCCCTTGCGCCGGGCTCGAACCGGACCGGTGCTCAAGCCCGGGACCGTGGAGGAGGTGGCCTTCTGGCCCGTGACCATGCTTTCAGAACTGGTGCGAACGCGTGAGGTCTCGTCCGCAGAGCTCACCAATCTGTATCTCGATCGCCTCGAGCGATTCGGTGGCGAGCTGGAAGCGGTCATCACTCTCACCCGGGAGCGGGCCATACGCCAGGCTCACGAGGCCGACCGGGAGATCGCCCACGGTCGGTACCGGGGGCCACTCCACGGCATTCCGTGGGGGGCCAAGGACCTGCTGGCGGTGGATGGCTACCCCACCACGTGGGGAGCCATGCCCTTTGCGAGCCAGGAGCTGAACTCCACTGCCACCGTGGTTCGCCGCTTGGACGAGGCCGGAGCGGTGCTGGTGGCCAAGCTCACGCTGGGGGCCCTGGCCATGGGGGACTACTGGTTCGGGGGCCGCACGCGGAATCCCTGGAATCTCGAGCAGGGGAGCTCCGGCTCCTCCGCGGGGTCCGCGGCGGCCACGGTTGCGGGTCTGGTAGGCTTCAGTATCGGGAGCGAGACCCTGGGGTCCATCGTCTCCCCCTCCACCCGGACGGGCGCCACGGGGCTCCGCCCCACCTTCGGGCGGGTCAGCCGAGCGGGGGCCATGGCCCTCTCGTGGAGCATGGACAAGCTGGGGCCCATCTGCCGAAGCGTGGAGGATTGCGCCCTGGTGCTCGATGCGATCCACGGTGCGGACGGGCGGGATCCCACCGCCCGAGACGTTCCGTTCCCCTGGGACGGCGAGGCCGGACTCCACGGTCTGAGAATCGGCTATGTCCCCGGGGCGTTCGAAGGGGACGGACCGACGGTGGGCTTCGACCGAGCCGCCCTGGAGACGCTCCGCGAGATGGGTGCGGACCCGGTGCCCATGTCGCTTCCGGATGAGGAGTTTCCCCTTGGCGCGCTTCGTGTGATCCTGAGCGCCGAAGCCGCCGCCGCGTTCGACGACCTCACACGAACAGGACGGGACGACGAGCTGGTGCGCCAGACCGCAGGCAGCTGGCCCAACTCCTTCCGCACCGCCCGGTTCATCCCCGCGGTGGAGTACATCCAGGCGAATCGGATCCGGACCATGGTCATGGGAGCGATGCATGCGGCCATGGACTCGGTGGACGTCCTCGCGACGCCGTCCTTCGCGGACGGCGTCCTGCTCATGACGAACCTCACCGGACATCCGGCGGTGGTGCTCCCCAATGGATTCGACGAGGAGCAGACACCGGTGAGCTTCTCGTTCGTCGGCGGCCTGTGGAAGGATGACGCGGCAATGCGCGTCGCCAAGGCGTACCAGGACGCCACGGGACACCACCTCCGACATCCGGCCCGATTCGGCGGCTGACGCCGGGGCGGTGCCTGGAGACGTCGTCGGGTCGAGGCGCTTCCGAACGCGACCCGCCGTGTGACACCGCGTGGACCGGACGCGGACCGGGACCGGCCCGTTCCGACATGGGCGCGCCCTCGGTCCGGCGCCACCGTGGGTCATGCTTGCCCGAGTGCGCACTGCGGGTCTTCTGGGAGTGGACGCCCTCCCCGTGACGGTGGAGGTGGGACTCACCTCCGGACTACCCACCTTCACGGTGGTCGGGCTTCCGCAGAACGCCGTTCGGGAGGGGCGGGAGCGGGTGCTCTCCGCCTTGAGACACCTGGGAGTGCCCCTCCCACCCAGGCGGATTACGGTGAACCTCGCTCCCGCCGACCAGCCCAAGGAAGGCTCCGGCTTCGACCTTCCCCTGGCGGTGGCACTCCTGGTGGCGGCGGGGGCGATACCTCCCGCCCGGGTCCGGGGCGTGGGCTTCTTCGGGGAGCTGGGGCTGGATGGGGCGCTCCGTCCGGTGCGCGGCGTCCTCGCCCGGGCCGCGGGGTGTCATGAGGCCGGTGCCAGGGTGGTGGTGGTATCCAGGGAGAACGTCCCGGAAGCGGCCGTGGTGCGGGGATTGGAGGTGCGCTGGGCGCGGGACCTCCAGGAGCTGAGGGATTGTCTCAGCGGAGCGGCGGCCTGGCCATCGAACCCCGTCGCGGAGGATCCACCTCCTGGAATCGACTCCCCCGACCTGTCGGAGGTCAGGGGACAGGCGCTGGCGAAGCGCGCGCTCGAGGTGGCCGCCGCAGGAGGCCACAACCTACTTCTCATCGGTGCCCCAGGGGTGGGGAAGACCCTTCTCGCCCGGCGACTTCCGGGTCTACTGCCGCCCCTCTCGCATCCCGAAGCCCTGGAGGTGACGCGGATCCGCTCCGCCGTGGGCCTCCTGCCGGAGGGGGAGGGCCTGGTGAAGGAGCGACCTTTCCGGGCTCCCCACCACTCCATCAGCGATGCGGGACTCATTGGTGGAGGGAGCCCGCCCCGGCCGGGAGAGGTCACGCTGGCGCACCGTGGCGTTCTGTTCCTGGACGAGCTTCCCGAGTTCCGGCGCTCGGTGTTGGAGCTGCTCCGCCAGCCGCTGGAATCCGGGGCGGTTCGGCTGGTGCGCGCCCGAGGCGCCGTGGACTTTCCGGCCCGTGTATCGCTCGTGGCTGCCATGAATCCCTGTCCGTGTGGATTCCTCGGCCATCCGACCCGTGACTGCCGGTGCGATCCCGGTGCGGTCCATCGCTATCGAGGTCGGATCTCGGGGCCGCTCCTGGACCGGATCGACCTCCAGGTCCCGGTCTCCCCCACCGTGCCCGGTCTGTGGACGGGTCCGGCGGGTGAAGCCACCGAGGCGGTCCGGGCCCGGGTTCTGCGGGCCCGGAGGAGGCAGCGGGATCGCTTCGGTCCGGACGGCCCGGCGTGCAACGCCGACATGGGGCCGCGCTCGCTCCGCCGGCACCTGGACGTCCGGAGCGGCGTGGCAGCGCTGCTCCAGCGGGCCCAGGACCGGCTCGGCCTCTCGCCGCGAGCCTACCATCGACTGCTCAAGGTGGCCCGCACCATCGCCGACCTCGAAGGAGCCGCGACGTTGCGCGAGGAGCACGCCGCCGAGGCCATCCATTTCCGGGAGTTGGATCGGCCCGTTCGGTGAGCGATCTTCATGCTCATTATGAAGCCTCTCCCCAGCGCGGACGCCTCCTCGGGCGAACCCTCGTCTCTCTCCCTGGCCCTGGCCTTCGCCGCGATCTATCTGGTCTGGGGCTCGACCTACCTCGCGATCCGCTTCGCCATCGAGACGATGCCCCCCTTCACCATGGCGGCGCTGCGGTTCTGGGTGGCGGGAGGACTGTTGTTCGGCTGGGCGCGCATGCGGGGGGTGGCGCGGCCCACCCGGCGGGAGTGGGGCGGCTCCCTGGTGGTAGGTGGGCTGCTGTTACTGGGCGGAAACGGGGCCGTGGTCTGGGCGGAGCAGTGGGTCCCCTCCGGGCTCACCGCCTTGCTGGTGGCCACCGTCCCACTCTGGATGGTTCTCCTCGACTGGCTCTGGGCGGGTGCGCCACGACCCGGCCGGTGGTCCTGGTTCGGAATCGGCTGGGGGCTCTTCGGCGTGTGGCTCCTGGTGGGTGGGTCCGGCGAGGGGATACTGACCGGTCCGGCGTTGGTGGGCGGATTGGTGGTGGTCTTGGGGGCCCTCTCCTGGGCCTGGGGGTCCATCCTGTCGCGCTCGCTGGAGCTGCCCGCCTCTCCCCGCATGGCCACCGCGCTCCAGATGCTCGCCGGGGGAACGCTCCTGGGCCTCGCCGGCGCCATCACCGGAGAGTGGTCGCACTGGAACGTGGGCGCCACGTCCATGAAGTCGTTGCTGGCTCTGGCCTACCTCGTTGTCTTCGGTGCGTTGGTGGGCTACGCCGCGTACATCTGGCTCCTCCGGGTCACCACCGCCGGACGGGTGGCCACCTACGCGTACGTCAATCCCGTAGTCGCTCTGTTGCTGGGATGGGCTCTGGCGGACGAACCCCTTTCGATTCGAACGGGTGTTGCGGCCGTCGTGATCCTGTCCGCGGTGGTGGTGCTGAATCGGGTGTCCGTGCCCCGGCGCCGACGGGCCGCGGGATGACCCGCGCGCGCTTCTGAAGAGGGGAAGGGGGGACCCTCCGGGGTCGAAGGCGGTACCGCATGAGGGCCCCTGACGGGTCCGGAGACCACCCACCCAACCCCATGCTTCGCTACCTGGACTACGCAGCTACCACCGCCGTGCGCCCTCCGGAGGTCGCCTCGGCCATGGAGACCTACCTGACGGACCTGGGCGCCACACCGGGCCGTGGGGGCCATCGTCTCTCCGTGGATGCGGGGCGGATCGTCCTGGAGGCTCGGCGAAGAGTCGCCGATGTATTGGGATTACCGGGGGACGCGGGCCGTGTGACCTTCGGCATGAATGCGACCCAGGGAATCAACACCGCTCTGCACGGGGTCCTTTCCCCCGGGGACGCCCTCGTGGTCACGGTCTTCGACCACAACGCCGTCCTCCGGCCCGCCCATCGGCTCGCCCGGGACCGGGGGGTCGAGGTCCGCCTGGTGCCGGGTGACGCGAGCGGCGCACTGGACCGGGGTGCCTTTCTCCAAGCACTGGAAGGCGCTCGCGTGGTGACCGTGAACGCCGTTTCCAACGTCCTTGGGACCCGCCTACCCGTGGAGTGGATGGCAGAACGGGCGCGCGACGCGGGGGCGATGGTCCTGGTGGATACCGCCCAGTCCGGTGGGCACGTGCCCGTGGACCTGAGCGGTGCGGACCTCGTGGCCTTCACCGGCCACAAGGGCCTCCTGGGGCCGCAGGGTACGGGTGGCCTCTGGGTGCGGGAGGGGTGTCCCGTACGGTCTCTCATACAGGGCGGTACGGGCGGCGACTCTCTGGATCGAGAGATGCCGGAAGCGTACCCGGACCACCTTGAAGCCGGGACCTTGAACGGACCGGGGCTGGCGGGCCTGCGAGCCGGCTGCGAGGTGGTGGCCCGCGAAGGGCTACGTGCAATCCATGCGCGAGAGCGGGGTCTGAAGGCGCGTCTGCACGACGGACTCACCTCACTCCCCAACCTCCGCGTGCTCTCCCCGCCGGACCCGACGGGAGCCGGAATCGTCACCGTCATCTCGGATCGGATGAATCCTGCCGGCCTCGCGCATCGTCTGGACCGTGACCATGGCGTCCTGGTCCGGTCCGGACTTCATTGCGCTCCCGAGGTCCACCGGCTTCTCGGCACCGCCCGGACCGGGGCCTTGCGCGTCTCAGTAGGTTGGGGTTCGGTGGAGGAGGACGTGGATCACGTCCTGATGGCGCTGGACGCCCTCACCCGGTCACCGATCGTTCCCACTCGATGAACCGCCGCCCGGCTCCCGGGACGGCCCAACACCGAAGATATCCATGCGGTTGTTTCTCGCATTGAACCTCCCCAAGAAGGAACGCCAGCGCATCGAGCGGGCCGCACGGCCGCTGCGGGAGCAGGACCTCCCGGTGCGATGGGTCGGGCTGGAGAACTTCCACGTCACTCTCAAGTTCCTGGGGGACGTGCGCCCGGAGAAGGTGGAGTCGATCCAGGAGATCATGGACAAGGTGGCGTCCACCACCGTTCCATTCGCCGCCAGCCTGGAGGGTTTCGGAGCCTTTCCCACCATCCGCAAGCCCGCCGTGCTGTGGGCCGGTGTGGAGGCGACGCCGGAGCTCCGATGTCTCAAGCAGGATCTGGAGTGGGCGCTGGCGGGGCTCGGCTTCGAGAAGGAAACGCGGGCCTTCCACCCGCATCTCACCCTGGGCCGGGCCAGCGCCCGGGGTGGAGCCGGAGCGTTCCGGGGCCTCGACGATCTGACTGCCTCGCTCGAGGTGGAGTCGCACTTCACGGTGCGCACCGTGGATCTCATGCGCAGCCAGTCCGGGAAGGACGGGCCGCGGTACACCGTGCTGCACAAGGCGCGGCTGACCGGCGAGGCCTGACGTGCCCAAAGGGTGTCTTCGGGGGTGCTTCACTCTGGTGGTGGGGGGCCTGATCCTCACCGGGGTGGCGTATGCCGGGTTCCGATGGGGCGGGGACGTCTTCCCCACCATGGAGCGCTGGATGGGGCGGGATTCCGCCGACGTGGCGGCGCCGGTACCGTCTCCCTCCCTGGCGCAGTCCACGCTCCAGCGCGTTGAGGCGTTCCAGAACGGTGGGTTGGGCGAGCCGCGACTGCTGCTGGGTGGCGCGGAGGTGTCCTCCGTGGTGCGATACTCCCTCCCGGGACTCCTTCCGGAGGGTGTCAGCGAACCCACCGTCACCTTCCGAGGCGACGACCTTCTTCTATCCGCCCGGGTGGCGGTGGCTTCCTTCCCGGAAATGCCTGCGCTGGCCGAGGTCCTCGGATTGTTGCCCGATACGGTCAACATCGAGATGCGTGGCGCCCTGATTCCGTTCGCGCCGCGCCTCACGGCGCTCCATGTGGAGCGCGTAGAGGCCTCGAGGATTCCCCTTCCGGCGCGGATGGTACCCGGGATTCTCAACGCCCTGGGCCGCAGGGAGCGTGAGGGGCTTCCCAGCGACGCCATGGCCATCCCCCTGCCCAATGGGATCACCTCGGCGTATGTGGAGAACGACCATCTGATTCTCGTGGCGGAGGGTTGAGCGTTGGCATACATCCTGGTGGTGGACGACGAGGCTTCGATCCGCGACGCGTTGAAGCAGTTGTTCGAGTACGAGGGCCACAAGGTCGCCCTGGCGTCCGATGGGATCGAGGCGCTGGCCTTCCTCGAGGAGTCCCGGCCGGACCTCATCTTCCTGGATGTGAAGATGCCGGGCCTGGATGGCCTGGAAGTGCTCAAGAGGATCCGGGATCGGGATTCCGCGGCACTGGTGGTCATGATCTCGGGGCACGGGACCATCGACACCGCCGTGGACGCCACCCGCAAGGGCGCCTACGACTTCCTGGAGAAACCCCTCGATTCGGACCGACTTCTCCTGACGCTACGAAACGCGTTGGAGCTGCGCGGTCTATCCGCCCGGGTCGAGGCGTTGGAAACGGAGGTGGAGAGCCGCCACGAGATCGTGGGCTCCAGCTTCGCCATCCGGCAGGTCGTGGAGCGCGTCGAGCGTGTGGCACCGACGGACGCGAGGGTCCTGGTCACGGGTGAGAACGGGACGGGGAAGGAGCTCGTCGCCCGGGCCATCCACCGGCTGTCGCACCGGGTCGACCACCCGTTCATCGAGGTGAATTGCGCCGCGATCCCGTCGGAGCTCATCGAGTCCGAGCTTTTCGGGCACATCAAGGGTTCGTTCACCGGTGCGGTGGCCGACCGGCCTGGGAAGTTCGAGCAGGCGCACGGCGGCACCCTCTTTCTCGACGAGGTCGGGGATATGTCGTTGGCCGCCCAGGCGAAGGTCCTTCGGGCCCTGGAGGAGGGTCTTATCACCCGCGTGGGCGGGAGCAAGGCCGTGGAAGTCGACGTCAGGGTGATCGCCGCCACCAACAAGGATCTCCCGGCTGCAATCGAGGACGGTGCCTTCCGGGAGGACCTCTACTATCGACTCAACGTGGTTCCCATCCACGTGCCCCCTCTCCGGGAGCGCCGGGACGATATTCCGTCTCTGGTTCAGCACTTCGCGGCCCTGCAGGGGGGCGGACACTATCCGGTCCGGCCCATGCAGACCAGCGCGGTGGAGAGGCTGCAGACCATGGACTGGCCCGGGAACGTGCGGGAGCTGCGCAACACGGTGGAGCGCCTGCTCATTCTCGCGGCGGGGCCCGAGGTCACGGCGCGTGACGTGGACCAGCTGGTGTCGGGCCGGGCGGGTGCGGCGCTCACGGGGGAGTTCACCCAGGCGGCGACGTTCGCCGAGTTCAAGGACCAGGCGGAGCGGGCCTTCATCCTCCAGAAGCTCCGCGAGCACGACTGGAATGTGTCCGAGACGGCGCGGGCGGTGGAGATGCCGCGCTCGAACCTCTACAAGAAGATCGAGCGCTACGGGTTGGAGCGGGAGGACTGATTCACCCTCCGGGTCCCAGGAGCGCCCCGTTCTCCGTGGAGTAGAGGGCCGCCATGGTGCGATAGTCCCGTGGCGACAGAGTGGTGGCCGTGTTCATGGGGTACATGACATCCCGCTCCGAGTCGGAGTGCGGAAGGCCCAGGGCGTGCCCCATCTCGTGGGCGGCGGCCAGGCGCACAGCGCCGGGGTCGAGGAGGCTCGCGGGATCGAAGGGATCCCTCAGTACCACGACGAAGTCCCGCACCTCCATGGCCATGGTGCCGTCTGCGGCGCGACTCCACTGCGTCTCCGCGCGCCCCAGCTCCGTGCCCCCCAGGGCGTCCACCCACCGGACCACGATGTCCGAGTCCGGGTCGCGACCCGTGCGGTCGATCCGGATGGCGAACGGCTTGTCCTGCCAGGCGAGGATACCCAGGGCCGCCGCATCCTGGAACTGCCTCGCCAGGCTCCGCGGTTCCATGGGCGGACTCGGTACCCGAATCCGGATCTCCCGCGTCGTGTCGCTCCACCGGAGGATCCGGGGCTCGTCCCGTTCCGCGAGACCGGTGCAGAGATAGCCCGCGTCCCGGCAGGCTTCGGGACCGAGCACCAACGAGGCGGGGGCGGGTGGGGTCGGAGCGAAGTCCTCCGAGGGCTGCCCGGGCGGGTCGACGTCCCCGCCGCATCCCGCGGTGTGCAGGAGCACCGTCAGGAGGGCGGTGCTGCACGGTTTGGAGCCGAGTCTCATTCGGGGTCCCGGACGGTGGGAGGAAGACGGGGATCGGGTGGAATCATGCCCACGAGCGCCGACGGGAACAACCTGGGCCCACCGCGCGTGCGCGCGACCGGCCTCAGCCCCTGGGCCCTCCGCCGCGGATGGGTCCCGCTCCGGGATCCCGGCGACCACTCCGACAGTATCGCTTACCGGGTAATCCAGGTGTGGTGGCGACGGGCGCTCACCATGCGGCGGAACGCAAGGGGCCGAAAGCGGACGCCGGAAGGGCGGTTCGGAGGTGCGCGACCTGCCTTCCGGGACGCCGAAGGGAGAGCCGGAAACGTCGGGATCATTGCAGAGAAGCCAGATCCATACTTATTGAAGAGGGTAGGGAACTTCGGGAGTGGCCTTGGGGCGCCCCCAGCATGTGGTCGTCGGGTACCGGACAGGGAAGGAGCGCGGATTGGAGTTCGAGGGTCGGAGTAGCGAAGAAGGCGTCGCCGGGGGCGACCGGACGACGCCGTCCAGCGAGAGTCGGCGTCCGCTCCGGTCCACCTGGGAGTGGATCCGATCCGTCCTCATTGCGTTGGGCGTCTTCCTGGTAGTCCGCTCCATGGGTCTCGAGGCGTTCAAGATCCCCACCGGGTCCATGGAGGGAACTCTCCTCGTTGGGGACTTCCTGCTGGTGAACAAAGCCGTCTACGGACCTCGGATCCCCGGCACCGACGTCCGCCTCCCCTCCATTGCCGAGCCCCATCGAGGAGAGGTGGTGGTCTTCAACCCACCGCACGAGCCTGGCAAGAACTACGTGAAGCGTTTGGTGGGGATGCCCGGCGACACCATCCAGATGGTGCACAAGCGGCTCCTGGTTAACGGCGACACGCTGAACGAGCCCTACGCGCGGTACATCGATACGCGTGGGGATGCCATCCATCCCGACATGGAGTGGCAGGAAGGGCACCTGGTGGCCTCGCCGGGCCGCTACGCGCCGTCGAGGGACACCTGGGGGCCCATCGTCGTTCCCGACGGGAACTATTTCATGCTCGGAGACAACCGGGACAACTCGGAAGACTCCCGGTACTGGGGCTTCGTGGATCGGGATCAGATCCAGGGACGGCCGTGGATCATCTACTACTCGGTGGATCCCCAGTCCGAAGAAGGCTGGGCGGTCTTCCAAGGGGTCCGCTGGGGACGAGTAGGCCACCGCATCCGCTGAACGTCGGGCGTCGGAGTTAATCCCCGGGGGGAGTTGCGTCCGGTTCCGGGGGGCGTCATTCTTTTGCACGTCAACTCTGACCCTCTTCCCCGGGAGCGGCTCTAGCGCCCATGTCCTTCGCCCGCCGAAAGGATTCGTTTCGTGAAGGATCGCTGGACCAGTACCTCACGGAGATCAGCAAGTATCCGCTGATCGACAGGGCCGAGGAGGCCCGTCTGGCCAAGCTCATCCACAAAGGGGACGGGGATGCGCTCGACAAGTTGGTGCGCTCCAACCTTCGCTTCGTGGTGTCCGTGGCGAAGAAGTACCAGAACCAGGGCGTACCCCTTTCGGACCTGATCAACGAGGGGAACCTCGGCCTCATCCGGGCCGCTCATAAGTTCGACGAGACGAAGGGGATCAAGTTCATCTCCTACGCCGTCTGGTGGATCCGGCAGGCGATCCTGCAGGCGCTGGCAGAACAGAGCCGAATCGTTCGCGTGCCCCTGAACAGGGCAGGTGCACTCCACCGCATCGGGCGCCAGTCCTCGTCGCTGCTCCAGGAACTCGGCAGGGAGCCCACCGTAGAGGAGATCGCCGAGGGGCTGGACATTACCAGGGAGGAAGTGGAGCGGACGCTGGCCATCAGCCAGTCGCACCTCTCCCTGGACGCCCCCATGACGCCCGGTGAGGACAATCGCCTCCTGGACTACCTGCCCGATCAGTTCTCCCCGGGGCCCGAGGACGAGGCCTACGAACGGGCGCTCAAGGAGACCATCGAGGACGCCCTCGCCACCTTGAAGGAGCGCGAGGCAAAGATCCTGCGGCTCTACTTCGGGCTGGACGATCAGGATCCCATGACCCTCGAGGAGATCGGCGCCATCCTGGGGATCACCCGGGAGCGGGTTCGGCAGATCAAGGAAAAGGCGCTGGTGCGCCTTCGTCACGCCTCCCGCGCGCGCTTCCTGGAGACGTTCATGTAGCGTCGTCGTCCGGGCTCCCGCGGTGCCCGGAATCGACGTGGTGCGAACCGCTCTCCGTGACGGTTTTCACCTCTCGCACACTGGTGTCCCAGGCCGTTGACACCCCTCAGGGCCCTGTCTATCATTGATAGCTCTGTTGCCTAAATGCCTGATGGGCTGTTGATGAAGACCTATACGCCGAAAGCCGACGACATCCAGCGAGCCTGGTGGGTGGTGGATGCCGAGGGGGTCCCGCTGGGCCGCCTCGCCGCCAAGATCGCCCAGGTTCTCCGGGGAAAGCACAAGGCCATGTTCACCCCGCACCTGGACACCGGTGATCACGTCATCGTGATCAACGCTTCCAAAGTGCTGCTCACGGGTAACAAGGCCGAGCAGAAGACCTACTTCAGGCACTCCGGCTACATGGGTGGCGAACGTCACATCCCGTTCAAGCGGATGGTGGAGACCCACCCCGACCGGGTGATCGAGCTGGCCGTGAAGGGAATGCTGCCGAAGAACGCTCTGGGGCGCACGCTTCAGAAGAAGCTCCGCGTGTACGCTGGAGACCAGCATCCCCACCAGAGCCAAAACCCGCAGGTTCTCGAGATCAACGTCAAGGCGTCGTAAGTCATGAGTGAGATCACCCAGTACCGGGCCATCGGCCGCCGTAAGACCAGTTCCGCCAGAGTGATCCTCCGCCCCGGCAGCGGTGCCTGGCAGATCAACGGCCGGACCCTCGAGGACTACTTTCCCCGGAGCACGCTGCAGACCCGGATCGTCGAGCCGTTTGCCGTCACTGAGACGGAGGGACAGTTCGACGTGGTGGTCCGGGTGAACGGGGGTGGGCTCACCGGGCAGGCCGACGCGGTGCGCCTGGGAATCGCTCGGGCGCTGCTCCAGGTAGACGAGGAGAGCCGTCCGGCGCTCAGGGGCCGTGGCCTCCTGACCAGAGACTCCCGGAAGGTCGAGCGGAAGAAGCCCGGTCGCCCGAAGGCCCGGAAGCGGTTCCAGTTCTCCAAGCGTTGACGACATGCCGGGGATTGCCCCGGCGGAGGCCGCAGACGCCTCCATTATCCTGACCGGGGCGTAATCGGCCCCATAGAAAGACGACGGTTCAATGGACCAGGTAGGACTCAGCGAGTTGCTCGAGGCGGGCGTCCACTTCGGACACCAGACCCGCCGGTGGAATCCGAAGATGCGCCGGTTCATCTTCACCGAGCGGAACGGAATCCACATCATCGACCTCCGGAAGACGCTGGATCGCCTCGAGGCGGCCAAGGTGGCGGCCCGGGAAGTGGTCCTCAAGGGCCAGCGCATCCTGTTCGTGTGCACCAAGAAGCAGCTTCGGGGCATCATCGAGCAGGAAGCGGATCGGTGTGGCTCCCACTACGTCATCGAGCGTTGGCTGGGGGGCATGCTCACGAACTTCCAGACCATCCGTCAGCAGATCCGCCGGCTCAAGGAGCTCGAGCGGGGCCAGGAAGAGAACGCCTTCGAGTTCTACACGAAGAAGGAGCGTCTCCTCCTGGAGCGGGAGCGGGCGAAGCTGGACAAGTACCTCTCCGGTGTGAAGGACATGTCGAAGCTTCCTGGCGCCATGTTCGTGGTGGACGCCAAGCGGGAGCAGATTGCGGTGAAGGAGGCCAAGCGCCTCGGGATCCCGGTCATTGCCATTACCGACACCAACGCGGACCCGGATCTCATCGACTTCCCGATTCCGGGGAACGACGACGCGATCCGCTCCGTCGGCCTCATCACCAAGGCGATCGCCGACGCGGTCGACACCGCGAAGAAGGAGGCGCCGGACGAAGAGCGCCGCATGGTGGAAGAAGTGGAGGCAACCACCTACTCTACCGAGACGGGCGAGACCAAGGACGAGGCCGCCGAGCGCGCCCGTCCCCGGCGCCGGCCTCGCAAGCGCCGCCCGCGGCCCGAGGTCATCGCCCAGATCAAGGGTGGCGACGATGAGGGATCCGAGCCCGCTCCAGCCTCCTCGGAGGAGGAGAGCGAGGGCTAAGCGGTCGCACAGTCAGGGCTTCGGCCCGAAGAGGCGGCAGCTGGATGGCGGGCACGGACACGCCACCCCGCTTCCGCCTCTTTTCTTAACCCATACGAGACAGAACCACGGGATTGAGCACGATGGCCATCAGCGCGAAGGACGTGAAGGAACTCCGGGACCGTACCGGGGCCGGAATGATGGACTGCAAGAGGGCCCTGGAGGAGACCGGCGGTGATATGGAAGCCGCCGTGGACCTTCTTCGAGCCAAGGGAGCGGCCAAGGCCGCGAAGCGGGAGAGCAAGGCGGCCAACGAGGGGGCCATCGGCACCTACATCCATCACTCCGGCAAGGTCGGGGTCATGGTGGAGCTGAACTGCGAGACCGACTTCGTCGCCAACACCGACGACTTCCAGGCCCTGGCGAAGGACATCGCCATGCACATCGCGGCCGCGAAGCCGCTGGCGGTCAGCTCCGACAACATCCCCGCCGACGAGGTGGAGAGGGAGCGGGCCGTCTACCTCGCCCAGCTCGAGGAGGAAGGGAAGCCGGAGAACATCCGGGAGAAGATCCTCGAGGGGAAGATGAAGAAGTGGTTCAAGGACATGGCCCTCATGGAGCAGCCCTTCGTGAAGGACCCGGACCAGACCATCGCTGAGCTGGTCACGGAGATCTCGGCCAAGACCGGTGAGAAGATCGAGGTGGCCCGGTTCTCCCGCTTCGCCATCGGCGAGTAGGCACTGCAGGGCAACGGCCCACCCCCCGGGGTGGGCCGGGTTTCACAAAAGCGTCCCGTCCCACGAGAGGCACCCCATGGTCGAAAGCGCCGAACCCCAATACAAGCGCGTTCTTCTCAAGCTCTCCGGCGAAGCCCTTGCGGGCGCTCGTGGCTTCGGCATCGAACCGGAGGTCGTGGACCGCCTCACGGACGAGATCCGGGCCATCGCCGGAATGGGTGTGCGGCTGGGGGTCGTCATCGGCGGGGGCAACATCGTGCGCGGGGCCATGGCGTCCCGGAAGGGCATGGACCGGGTCCAGGCGGACTACATGGGGATGCTCTCCACGGTCATCAATGCCCTCGCCGTCCAGGATCTCCTGGAGCGAAAGGGCGTCGAGACGCGGGTCATGACCGCCATTCGCATGGACTCCCTGGCCGAGCCCTACATCCGGCGCCGCGCCATGCGGCATATGGAGAAGGGTCGGGTGGTCATCTTCGCCGGGGGTACCGGGAATCCCTACTTTTCCACCGACACCGCGGCGGTGCTTCGCGCCATCGAGATGGAGTCCGAGGTGGTGATCAAGGCCACCAAGGTCCAGGGGGTCTACACGGCGGATCCCGCCACGAACCCCGATGCGGAGTTCCTCCCCAGCATCTCCTTTCATGAGGTCATGACCCGCGAGTTGGCCGTCATGGACGCGGCAGCGGTGTCACTCTGCAAGGAGAACGGTCTGCCCATCATTGTCCTGAACCTGGAGGATCGAGGCACCGTGGAGGCCGCCATCCGCGGCAAGCGGATCGGCACGCTGGTGTCGTAGTGCCCAGGGGTGACGCCGGCCCTAGATTTTGCAAGAATTCGACTTGAAACGTCCATCAGGGGGGAGAATCCCATGCCGTCATTGAAGGAAGCTCGTGCACGCATGCAGGACGCCGTCGAGGCCGTCCAGCGAGAGTTCGCCACGGTCCGGACTGGCAAGGCCACTCCGGGGCTTCTGGACACGGTGCGGGTTGATGCCTACGGCGCGAAGATGCCGCTCAACCAGGTGGCCACGGTCCACACTCCGGAGCCCACCCTGCTGGTGGTCCAGCCCTTCGACAAGAGCCTGATGGGAGATGTGGAGAAGGCGATTCAGGTGGCCGACCTGGGCCTGAACCCGTCCAACGATGGGAACGTGATTCGAATTCCGGTGCCCCCGCTCAACGAGGAGCGCCGCAAGGAGTTCGTGAAGATCCTCCACAAGATGGCCGAGGAGGGGAAGGTCTCCATCCGCCACGCACGGCATGCTGCTCGCGACGACATCCAGTCGCGGATCAAGGAGCACGAGATCGGAGAGGACGACGGCCATCGGCAGCTGGACGAAGTCGAGAAGCTGACCCACGAGTTCCAGGAAAAGATCGACGACCTCCTGAAGGCCAAGGAGGCGGAGGTCATGGCCATCTGAGGCCACCCTCTCCAGCCGTGGACCCCGAACTGCTCCAGCGCCTTCGCCTCGGCGGCGCCGTACCCGAACACGTCGCCATCATCATGGATGGAAATGGCCGGTGGGCCCAGCGGAGGGGCCTGCCGCGATATGAGGGTCATCGGCGAGGCATGAGGGCCGTGCGGGAGGTCGTGGAAGGGTCCATCCAGGCGGGCGTGCACATCCTCACGCTCTTCGCGTTCTCGACCCAGAACTGGGACCGGCCGGCCGGAGAGATCGGGGCGCTCATGTCCCTGCTTCGGGTGTACGCCCGAAAGGAGAAGCGATCTCTGGTGAGCCAGGGCGTGGAGGTCCGGATCCTTGGAGATCTCGACCGACTGGACGCGGAGACCCGGATGGCGGTGGACGATATCGCCAGGGGAACCGAGGGAGGCCGCGCGCTGAGGCTCAATCTCATGATCTCCTATTCCGGGCGGGAGGAACTTCTCCGTGCGGTGCGGCTGCTGGCCGCGCGGGTGGCCCAGGGTGAGCTTCAGCCTTCGGAGATTGGCGCGCCGGAGCTGGAAGAACACCTCTTCACGCGGGGACTGCCCGATCCGGACCTGCTTGTGCGGACGTCCGGCGAGCAGAGGCTTTCGAATTTCCTCCTCTGGCAGCTCGCCTATACTGAGATCCACACGAGCCCGGTCCTCTGGCCCGAGTTCACCCGAGAGGATCTCTTTCGCGCCATCCTCGATTACCAGTCTCGGGAGCGGCGATTCGGGAAGGTCACGGTCTGATGGCGGGCGCGACAAGGGAGCGGGTGCGAGCATGAAACGGCCGGGTGACCTCGGGGCGCGCCTCGTCGTGGCGGTCGTGGGCATACCGGTCGTGTTCGGGGCGGTGTACCGTGGGGGGTGGGTTCTCGGAGGTCTCCTGGCGGTCATCGCGGCGGTGGGGGCCTGGGAGTTCTTCTCCATGATGCGGCTCCGGGGTGACCGGCCCTTCACCCTGCTGGGGATGGTGGGGGCGGGCGGGATGGTCCTTCTGGCATCGGCGGACCCCTCCTTCGCCGCCCTCGCACCTCGGGCCGTGGCCCTGCTCCTGGTTCTGACCGGGGCCTGCCTCGCCCTCTCGCTGGCGTTGCGCTGGCCCGGCGGCAGCCCGGCCGGTGCTCTGGGCGCAACACTCTCGGGGACCGCCTACGTGGGGCTTCCGCTGGCCTTCCTACCACTCCTCAGGGAGCTGGGGGACCAGGCGGCCGGTGGTCTGGGCGCCAGCGGATGGACGTCCCTGGCCTTCGTGCTTTTCCCCCTGCTGACCATCTGGGCGAGCGATACCGCGGCCTACTTTGTTGGAATCGCCATCGGTCGCGTCCGGCTGGCGCCCAGCGTGAGCCCGAAGAAGTCGGTGGAGGGGGCCGTGGCCGGTGTGATCGGGGGCGTGATCGCCGCGGCTCTGGTCTCGTCCTGGTGGCTGGCGGACCTTCCCCGCTTCGCGGTGCCGGTGGGGACCGCCGCTTGGATGGGTGGCGTTCTATCCGTAGGGGGGCAGGTGGGGGACCTGGTGGAGTCGGTCCTCAAGCGCGAGGCCGGGGTGAAGGATTCCAGCGGCCTGCTCCCAGGGCACGGTGGTTTCCTGGACCGACTGGATGCGCTTCTCTGGGCGTTTCCGCTGGCTTGGGGGCTCCTCGCCCTCTCCGGGGTGCTCTCGTGATCCGCCTGGCGATCCTGGGGTCCACCGGATCCATCGGCAAGAGCGCGTTGGCCGTGGTCCGCCGCCACCCGGATCGTTTTCGGGTCACCGCCCTTTCCGCGCATCGCAGGGTTTCAGACCTCGCGGCCCAGGTTCGGGAGTTCGAGCCCGCTGTGGCGGTGGTGGTGGACGGAGCCCGGGACGACATTCCCGAGTCCGACGGCACCACCGTGTGGGCCCGGGGCCGAGCCGCCATGGTGGAGATCGCCGGCCGGGACGATGTGGACGTCGTGGTCAACGCGTTGGTGGGTGCCGCGGGACTGGAGCCCACCCTCCTGGCCCTGGAGACGGGCAAGCGCCTCGCTCTGGCGAACAAGGAGTCCCTCGTGGCGGGGGGCAGCCTCGTGGTTTCGGCCGCGCAGCGGGGTGGGGGAACCCTGGTTCCGGTGGATTCGGAGCACAGCGCCATTCTCCAGTGCATCCAGGGGAGCCGGCCGCGAGAAGTGGCCCGCCTGATCCTGACGGCCTCGGGTGGGCCCTTCCGGGGGTGGAGCCGGGAAGCCCTGTCGGAGGTGGGACCGGCTCAGGCACTCCGACATCCCACCTGGGACATGGGTTCCAAGATCACCATCGACTCCGCCACCCTGGCGAACAAGGCGCTGGAGGTCATCGAGGGCCACTTCCTGTTCGACGTGGGGTACGACCGGATCGAGGCCGTGGTGCACCCACAGTCCATCGTACACTCCTTCGTGGAGTTCGTGGACGGGTCGCTCCTGGCGCAGGTCGGTGAGCCCAACATGGAGCTGCCGATCCTGTACGCCCTCACACATCCGGAGCGGGTGGAGGACGGGACGCTCAGGAGCTTCGACCCGGTAGCCGCGTCGCCTCTCACGTTCGAGGCAGTGGATCACGACGCGTTCCCCCTCTTTGGACTGGGGACGGGAGCCGGGGTCAGGGGTGGGCTCGCGCCCGCGACCTTCAACGCGGCGAATGAGGTAGCGGTGGAGGCGTTCCTGCAGTCGAGGATCCGCTTCCCGGAGATGGCTCAGGTGGTGGCGCGGGCGCTGGAGACGGCTCCCACATCCGAACCCGGGAGCGTCGAAGAGGTACTTGAAGCGGACCGGGAGGCGCGACGCGTGGCCCGAGCCGAGACGGAAAGGCTGAAGAGTGAAGGGAGTGGGACCATCGCATGACCGTGCTTGCCACAATCGTATTGCTGGGCGTTCTCATCTTCGTCCATGAGCTGGGCCACTTCTGGGCCGCCAAGGCCGTTGGAATCCGGGTCGAGCGTTTCTCCATCGGTCTGGGCCCGAGAGTCGCCGGATTCGTTTGGGGAGAGACCGAGTACGTGATCTCGGCGATTCCCCTGGGTGGGTACGTGAAGATGGGGGGAATGGACGACGAGGTGATGGAGCGCCTCGAGGGTGGGGCCGCCGGAGCCCGTGTGCCGTCCGACCGCGACTACGACTCCAAGCCGGTCTGGGCCCGGGCCATCGTCATCTCGGCTGGTGTCGTGATGAACATGGTGTTCGCCTTCTTCGCCTACACCGCGGTGGCCGCGTTCTGGGGAGAGCCGGCGCTGGACACGACCCGGGTGGAGTCGGTGGATGTCGACCGGTTACCCCCCGGGACGGAGCTCCTGGCTCAGATCCCCGAGGGAGCCCGGTTCCTCACGATCGGGTCGAGTGAGGTCGGTAACTGGTCGGATGTGGGCCGCGCCTTCGCCGAGGCCGATGCTGGACCGTTGGCCATCCGTCTCGCGGAGCCCGAGATGGAATTCACCATCCAGCTTCCGGAGAGCCTGGAGGCGCGGGGGCAGATGTGGAGCGCCATCGTCTACTGGGCCGACCCCGTGCTGGGTGACATCACCGGCGGCTCTCCCGCCGATGAAGGGGGACTGGAGTCCGGGGACCGCGTCCTGGCGGTGGAGGGACGCGAGGTCCGGAACTGGTCACAGATGACGGAGTCAATCCGCGAGCGTCCTGGGATGCGGACCGTCCTCCTGCTCGAGCGGGACGGGGGCGAGATGACCCGGTTCGTGACGCCGGAGGCGGTGGAGGAGCCCGACGAGGCGAGTGGGGAGGTGCTGGAGGTCGGCCGGATCGGGGTGCTCCCCCAGCTGCTGACCGAGCCGGCCTACCAGCCTCTGGGGTTCCGGGAGGCGCTGGTGGCGGGCTGGCGGGAGACGGAGGCGGCGGTGCGCCTGATCCTGGGATTCCTTCGCGATCTGGTGACGGGAGGGGTGTCGGCCCGGTCGGTGGGGAGCATCGTCACCATCGGGCAGGCGTCGGGGCAGGCGGTTCAGCTTGGAATGGAGTACTACCTCCGGTTCATGGCCCTGTTCAGCGTGAACCTTGCCATCCTTAACCTCCTTCCGATTCCGGTACTGGACGGCGGGCACCTGGTCTTCCTGGCCATCGAGGCGATCCGCGGGAGGGCCTTGAGCGTGGAGCAGCGGCTCCGCTGGTCCAACGTGGGCTTCCTGATCATCATGGGCATCATGATCTGGGCCCTTGGGAACGACATCCTGCGGGTCTTCGGGCTCTGAACCCTCTTCCGGTCCGGCGCTCCTAGAGGAGGGAGAGCTGGCCGGGTTCCCTCCGCCGCCTGAGCTCCTGCACGTCCAGGAACGGGAGCGGAGCGTCCTGCTCCGCCACCGCGACGACGCCCCGGTAGCCCACCTCCCGCAACGCGCTTCGAACGGCGCGGCGGGCCATCTCCGGCCGGTTCGATTCCGCCGAGAGGTGAGCCAGGACCACGGCGAGCAGGTCGTCGTGGTGGAGTTCCTGCGCGAACCGGGCTGCGGCGTGGTTGGACAGGTGGCCGTGGCTCGACCGGATTCGAGCCTTCACGCTCCACGGATAGGGGGCCTGCTGCAGCAGGACCTCGTCGTGGTTCGCTTCCAGGACCAGGATGTCGCACCGCGAGAGCGCGTGGCGGATGCCGGCGGTGGGGCGCCCCAGGTCCGTGGCCACCCCCAGTCTGCTCCGGGTATCCAGGGCGACCAGCGCCACCCCCACGGGCTCGCGAGCGTCGTGCACCGTGATGAAGGGCTCCACCTGCAGGGCTCCGACGCGGAACGGTACGCCCGCTCGGTATTCCCTTAGAATCTCTTCGCCCCTGAGGAGGGAGGCACACACCTCCCGGGTCCCCCGGGTGAGGTACAGCGGCGTTCCGTGCCGGCGAGCGAAGACGCCCATCCCACGGGTGTGATCCGTGTGGTCGTGGGTGATGACGATCCCGTCCAGGGAGTCTGGGGCCACCCCCAGGGATTCCATGCGAAGGGCCAGGTCTCGGGCGCTGAAGCCGGCGTCCACCAGGACGCGACTCCCGTCCGCTTCCACCAGGATGGCGTTACCTCGGCTCCCGCTTCCCAGGACGGCGACTCTCACGGCGCCTCGCCGTGCGTGGATCTCCAGAGCCGGTGCAGCACGGCCTCGACCCCCGGCGTCCAACGCTCGTCCCGGCGCGACAACACGACCTTCGCCACCTCCAGGAACTTGTCCCACCGGAATGCGGTCACCGCCCCGTTCCCGGCCCAGGAGAACGGAGGCAGGGCCTTGGGCGGCATCCCTCCTCCGAACACGTTGCTCCCGGCTCCGACGACGGTGCCCGTGTTGAGGACGGTTCCGATCCCCGTCTTTACGTGATCGCCCAGGAAGACTCCGACCTTCATGAGCCCCGTGTCCACCGTTCCGGACGCCAACTGCACACGCACCGGTCCGTAGTCGTTCTTCAGATCCGAGTTCGTCGTGAGGGCGCCCAGGTTCACCCAGCGTCCCACCAGGGCATGCCCGAGGTATCCGTCGTGGGCCTTGTTGACGAAACCGAGTAGCACCGTCGTATCCACCTCGCCCCGGAGCTTGCAGACGGGACCGGCGCTCAGGCGGGAAAGGTGTCCTCCGAAGACTCTGGATCCGGGCCCGAGGTGCAATGGACCCGTGAGGCGCGCCGGCCCTTCCACCACCACGCCTTCGTCCAAGCGGATGGGGCCCTCTCGGGTGTCGAGGATCACCCCTGGGCCGATCTGGGCCGAGGAATGCACGCTCACGGGGGCATCTCCCAAGTGATGAACCTCCGGGGGAAGGTAGGCCCGGTCCCCCGGGAACAGGTGACCGAGGTCCGCCGTGAGGGCGTCGGGGTTGCCGTCCACCAGATCCCACGGCCACCCGAGGACTGTGCCCGCAACCGACACGTGGTCCGTGTAGCCGGGGGGGACCGGGTCACCGAGGGGGCCGAGACCATGGGCAGGAGGAGCGGCCGGTGGATCCGCGGGGATCCAGATTCCCACGGTGGCTCCACCCATGGAGATGAGCGCGATCTCGTTCTCGGGGAGATCGGGCCGGGGAGCACCCAGGTCCGGCGCGGCGCGACTGAGCCAGAAGAGGGTTCCGGGCTCCACGGGTTGCTCACCCTCGTGAGAGGAGATCACGGGGGGCGAGCCGGGCTCGTCGAAGCCAACCAGGGCCGAGGAGCCTTCAACCAGGTGAGCGCTGCAGTCCACACCCAGCCATCGCTCCACACGCTCTCGGAGCAGCATGGCTCCGTAACGTAGCTCCCCCACGGGCCGGGTCTCGGCGAAGGGGGACCATAGCCGGGCTCGGTCGTCGTCCACGAAGATGAGGCGCATCATACGGGAGGGTTCTTGAGGGAGTCAGGAAGAGTGGAGACCAGTCGTTTGAGGTCCGGTGCCAGGTCCTTGCGTGTCACGAACGTGACCCCGCGGGTCCGGACGACGATGAGATCGTCCACGCCGAACAGGACCACCGGTCCACCCTCGGCGAACACGACGTTGTGGTGACCGTCCAGGATCCGACTCTCACCCACCGTGACGTTGCCGTGGGAGTCGGCCTGGCGCGTGCGGGGCAGGGAAGTCCAGCTCCCCACGTCGTCCCAGCGGAAGGTACACGGGATCACCGCGACCCGGTCGCTTCTCTCCAGGACCGCCACGTCGATGGAGACGGGCTCACAGGCGTCGAAGAAGCCGGCGACGTCTTCTCGCTCCAGGTGCGGTATGGCCCGCGCCACCTCCGGCGCGTGGGCGCGGATCTCCTGCAGGAGGGTGTCGGCACGCCAGATGAAGATCCCCGTATTCCAGAGGAATCCGAGGGCGAGATAGTCGCTGGCGGTCTGGAGGTCGGGCTTCTCATGAAAGGCCGCGACTCGCGCCGCCCCCTCCGGAGGCCCCGCGATGGGTGCGCCCCGCTGGATGTAGCCATATCCAGTCTCGGGACGATCCGGTGCGGCTCCAACCGTGACGAGAACGCGCTCCCGACGGGCGAGCGCCGCCCCCTCCCGCAGGAGGCGGATGAAGGCGTCCTCGGGTTCCACCAGATGGTCGGCGTGGAGCGACACGAGCACGGCCTCGGGATCGAGCCCATGGAGCGTCCATGCCGCCCACGCCAGGACGGGCGCCGTGCCTCGCGGCCGGGGCTCCACCAGGTAGGAGTCCCCGGGCAGATCCCTCAGGACTCGCTGGAACGGTTCCACGAGGTGCTTGCCGGCCAGGATCCGGACGCGTTCTCCGGGCGTGAGGCGCAACGCCCGCCGCACGGTGTCCTGGACCAGAGGCCGGTCCGAGGCGAGGGGGAGGAGCTGCTTCGGGCGTTGCGGCGTGCTCACGGGCCAGAAGCGCGAGCCGACTCCTCCGGCCAGGATGGTCACCCAGAGATGGGCGTCAGTCTCCGAGGAGTTCGTTGATCCGGGCAAGGAGCTTCTTGGGGCTGAAGGGCTTGGTCAGGAAATCCCGCGCTCCCAGGGCGAGGGCCTTCTCACGATCCGCATCCTGCCCCTTGGCGGTGAGCATCACCACCGGGAGGTCCTTCCGGTGCGACAGCCCGGTCATGGCTTCCAGCACCTCCAGCCCACTCAGGTGCGGCATCATGAGGTCGGTCACCACCAGATGATACTCGGTGTCGGACTCGAGGCAGGCGAGCGCCTCACGCCCGTCGGAGGCCAATTCGACCTGAAAGGCGGCACCTTCCAGGAGGGTGGCGAGAATCCGACGGATGTGCGGCTCATCCTCGGCGACGAGGATTCTCGGGGGGACAGCCGGTTCTTGCGGCGCGGGGGCCAATCCCACCTCCTGGTTCGCTGGGATCGCGGCGCGGGAACCTACCCGCAGCGGGGTGTAGAGTCAAGGAATCATGCGGGTTTTCCGGTTGACACCGGGTCCCGCCACCCGGTAGAGTCTTTCGCCCCCGAGCCGGGTCGCGACATCCCTTTCCATCAGGTCTTCCATGCGTCTGCGCGGTACTCTTCTTCTTTCGGCGGCGAGCGCTTTCGCGCTCCTGCTGGCATCGTGTGACGATGACCCGTTTCGCATCGACTGGGACGCGGCTCCGGACACGGTCCTGCTGTACTCGTTGGCGCGTCCCGAGCTGAATCTTCCCTCGGCCTTCAACATCAACCAGCGGCGCCTGGTCCTGGTAGAGGCGCCCGGGGCCACGGGGACCTGGGATATCGCGGTGGACACCCAGGGCGACAACCTGGTGCTTCTCACTCCGGGAGCCATGGGACTGGAGTCCCGCGCGCGAATCACATCCGTGGAGGGCGTGACCTTCGACGAGGTGCGGAAGGCGCCCGCCGACACCGCGGCCTATTCGGGGGACGAGCCGGTCCCTGTGGAGCTCGGTCCGATCTACATCGTTCAGACGGGCGAGTCGGTTGGAACGTTCGGCTCCCGCTGCGTCTATTACGCCAAGCTCGAGGCCCTGGACATCGACGTGGAGCTCGGCACCCTACAGTTCGTCTATGACTCGAACCCGGTCTGCAACAGCCGGGACCTGATTCCGCCGAGGAATTGACGTGCTGGATCTGCGCCTCGTTCGTGAGGAGCCGGACGCCGTCATCCAGGGGTTGAATCGACGCGGTCCGGATCACGGGCCCGCCATCGGGGAGGTGCTGGAGCTCGACTCCGTTCGCCGAGGCGGCCTCACCCGGGTCAACACCCTCAAGGCCCGGCGGAACGCCGTTTCCAAGGAAGTCGGCGAGCGGAAGCGGGCCGGCCAGGAAGCCGAGGACCTGATCTCGGACATGCGGAGGTTGGGCGAGGAGATCGGCGAGATCGACGCGTCGGTGACCCGGGCCGAGCAGCGGATCGCGGAGATCCTGTTGGAGCTGCCCAACCTCCCGCTGAAGGAGGTCCCGGACGGTGACGAGTCGGCAAACCAGGTTGTGTCTTCCTGGGGCGAGGCTCCGTCCTTCGACTTCGAACCCCGGCCGCACTGGGATCTCGGGGAGATGCTGGGGATCCTGGATATGTCGCGGGGCGCCAAGATCTCCGGATCCGGATTCCCCGTCCTCACCGGCATGGGGGCACGGCTCCAGCGGGGCCTCATCAACCTGTTCCTGGACCGGCACACCGAGGTGAACGGGTACCGGGAGCTCCGGGTGCCCTACCTGGTCACGCGTGAGACGCTCACGGGAACGGGTCAGCTGCCCAAGTTCGCCGACGAGTCCTATCAGACCGAGCGGGACGACCTGTGGCTCATTCCCACCGCGGAGGTACCGGTCACCAATCTCCACGGCGGCGAGCTGTTGACCCTGGAAGAGCTCCCCGTTCGCTACACGGCGTATTCCCCCTGCTTCCGGCGCGAGGCTGGTGCGGCCGGGAAGGACACCCGGGGCCTGCTGCGGGTGCACCAATTCGACAAGGTCGAGCTGGTCCGGTATGAGAGCCCGGAGCGGAGCCGAGAGGCGCTTGAGGAGCTGACACGGGAGGCCGAGGAGCTCCTGGAGATGCTCGGACTGCAGTACCGCCGGGTCCTGCTGGCCACCGGCGATCTTGGATTCTCGTCCGCCATGACATACGACCTGGAGGTCTACGCACCGGGGGTGGACCAGTGGCTGGAGGTTTCCAGCTGCTCCGTGTTCACGGAGTTCCAGGCGCGGAGAGGTGATCTTCGGTTCCGGCGCTCCCAGTCGGAGAAGCCCGAGTACGTGCACACACTGAACGGGTCGGCTCTGGCCCTGCCGAGGGTCCTGGCAGCCCTCCTGGAGACGCACCAGCGGGCAGACGGAAGCGTCGACCTCCCGGCGGTGCTTCATCCTTACGTGGGGGCGTCCCGGCTGGAGCCCGCGGTCAAGTGAAGGTGGACTCCCGGGGGCGAGCTCCGGGCCAGCGCCTCTCCTGGGTCGATCGGGTGCAGTGGCCGGTCGTCCTCTCGACCCTCTTCGCCATCCTGCTCGGGTGGTATCTCCTCTACACCCAGCGGATGGTCCAGAGCTTCCGGGCCAACTCGGAAATCCTCACCGAAGTGCTGGTGGAGGTGAACGCGCTCCTGCTGGACACCACCAATCTGGCGGACCCCGGTGCGCGCCTCCAGTCGGCGGAGGGGACCCTCGTTCGTCTCCAGGATCTCATCATCGAGACCGGGATCCCACTGGTGATCATGGGTCCCCGGGACACTGTGCTCGCGGTGACCAACCTCCCGTTCAATGCGGACCCGGCGACTCCGGAGGGGCAGGCCCGGATCCGGCGATACGTGAGACGGCTGGACCAGCAGAACCCGCCCTTGGGTGAGCTGACGGAATCCCACGTTCACTACGGAGACACTCCGGAGGTGAGGGGCATGGTATGGGTCGCCGGCTTTCAGGCCGTGGGACTCCTGCTGACGGTGCTCCTGGGTTTCACCGTGATTCGAGCCCAGCGTCGCGCAGACTCCGAGCGAGCGTGGACCTCCATGGCGCGGGAGCTGGCGCATCAGTTGGGGACCCCGATCTCGTCTCTCCAGGGGTGGCTCGAGGTCCTGCGACTTCGTCCGGACGAGCGACCCGGCGACGTAGGAGAGACGGAGGTCGCCGATGCCATCCAGGAGGACCTCCGGCGGCTGGAGCGGGTTTCCCACCGATTCGAGCTCATCGGGCGGGAGCCGGAGCTGGAGCGGCTCGACGTCCGCACGGTGGTCGGGGACCTGCAGCGGTACCTGCAAGCTCGCCTCCCGCGCTTCGGCCGGGGCGTCCGGCTGCGGGTGGATGTCCCGGACGGGATCCCTCCCATCCGCGGAAACGACGTCCTGCTGGCGTGGGCCCTCGAGAACGTCGTGAAGAATGCCCTGGACGCGCTGGCCGGAACGGGGGGGAAGATTGAGATCCGCGCCTCCCGCGCCAATCAGTGGGTCGTGCTTCGGATCACCGACTCGGGACCGGGAGTGGACCCCGAGATCCGGGATCGCATCTTCGATCCGGGAGTCAGCACCAAGTCGGGTGGATGGGGAGTGGGACTCGCTCTCTCGAGGCGGATCGTGGAGGGAGTGCACAAGGGTCGCATCGAGTTGTTGGATGGACAGACGGCTGGTGCGACCTTTCTCATCTATCTGCCAGCGGACCTCTGACGACGTCCCGCGCCCTCGAGGACCTTTTCACCTCAACCGCCGTAACGGTTTTGGCTCAAGGAAGTTCCGTCGATCTCGACACCCTGAATCCCGAACAGCGCACCGCGGTGCAGCACCTGGAGGGACCCGCGCTGATCCTGGCTGGGGCGGGCTCTGGCAAGACGCGTGTCCTGACCACCCGGGTGGCCCATCTCATGCTGGAGCACGGCGTCCCGGCGGGGAGCATCCTGGCCGTGACGTTCACGAACAAGGCCGCGGGCGAGATGCGTGACCGGATCGCCGGCATGCTGGGCCACGAACCCCGGGGCATGTGGGTCGGCACCTTCCATGCGTTGGGAGCGCGACTCCTGCGAAGGCATGCGCAACTCCTGGGGTGGGACAACGCGTTCACCATCCTGGACGCGGAGCAGAGCCTGCGCCAGATGAAGCGGACCATGGAGCAGCTCCAGATCGATCTGAAGCGGTGGAACCCGAAGGCGATCCGCTCCGAGATCAGCGCGGCGAAGAACCAGTTGGTCGCGCCGGAGGAGTTCGCGGAGGTGAACGAGGGAAGCTTCGATCTCTTCCTGCGGCAGGTGGCCCGGGTCTTTCCCGCCTATCAGCAGGCGCTGCGGGTCCAGAACGCGTTCGACTTCGACGACCTCCTGGTGAAGCCCGTGGGCCTGTTCGAGGAGCACCCGGGCGTGCTCGAGCAGTACCGCAGACGCTTCAGCTTCATCCTGGTGGACGAGTACCAGGACACGAACCGCGCTCAGTTCCGGTTCCTGGAGCTCCTTGCAGGGGAACACCGGAACCTCATGGTGGTGGGGGACGACGACCAGTCCATCTACGGTTGGCGGGGTGCGGACATCCGAAACATCCTGGACTTCGAGTCGACGTTTCCAGGCGCGGCCGTGGTACGGCTGGAGCAGAACTACCGGTCTACCGAGCTGATCCTCGACGCGGCCAACGCGGTCATCGCCCAGAACACCCAGCGGAAGGGGAAGACGCTTCGTACGGAGCGAGCCGGGGGGGAGAAGCTCTCCCGGGTGGAGTGCTTCGACGAGACGGACGAGGCGCGCTGGATCGTCGACGAGATCGAGTCGCGGTACCGTGACGGCCCGGCCCTACACAACTACCGGGACTTCGCGATCCTGTACCGGACCAATGCCCAGTCACGGGCGCTGGAGGAGGCCTTCCGGCGCAAGGGGATCCCGTACCAGATCGTGGGCGGTGTGCGCTTCTACGAGCGGCGTGAGATCCAGGACGTGCTCGGGTACCTGCGACTCCTCTCCAACCCCCGGGACGAGGACGCCTTCCTCCGGGTGGTGAACTACCCCCGGAGGGGGATCGGCGGGACGACGGTGGACCGGTTGATGGAGGTGGTGCGAGGGCAGGGCCTTCCCCTCATGGAAGCCGCCGCCTCCGCGACGATCCTTCCAGGCCTTCCCGCGGCGGGCGCCCGGAGCCTCGAGGCATTTGCCGATGTGATCCAACGTTTCTCCGCACGGGCGGCTCAGACTCGGGTGGGGGAGCTCCTGGAAGACCTCGTGGACGAGCTGGATCTGTTCATGAAGCTCCGGGATGAGGGCCCCGAGGGAGAGGATCGGGTGGAGAACGTGAAGGAGCTCATCGCAGGGGCGTTGGATTTTGACGCCGAGCTCCTGGCGGAGCTGGAGCCCGAGGAGGTGGATGCGTTCAGCGAGCTCGATCTGTTCCTGCAACAGGTCGCCCTGGTCGCCGACGTGGACCGACACGATCCCGATGCCGACACCGTGACCCTCATGACCCTGCACAACGCCAAGGGCCTGGAGTTCCCGGTGGTGTTCATCTCCGGCCTGGAAGACGGGCTGTTCCCCCTGGGGCGGGCATACGACGATCCCTCCGAGATGGAGGAGGAGCGCCGGCTCTTCTACGTGGGAATCACCCGATCGGAAGACAAGCTCTACCTCACCCACGCGCGACAGCGGAGGAGGGCGGGGGACTTCATGTATGGGCGGCTCTCCCACTTCGCCGAAGCCATTCCGGAGGATCTCGTGGAGGTGAGGCAGACGCCGATCCTCCGATCGTCGTCCACTTCCACTCCCCACCGCTCCCGGGAGGGAAGGGAGGCGTTCCAGGGGGATGGACGCTACGTCGAGGTGGACGAGGCGGCCTTCAACCAGGACGCACCCCGGTACGTGAAGGGAGAGCGCGTGCTGCATGCCACCTTCGGCTCCGGGACCGTGCTGGAGATCTCGGGTTTCGGGAAGGACACCAAGGTCACGGTGGACTTCGACAACGTGGGTCGGAAGCGCCTCCTCATCCGCTACGCCAGCCTCGAGAAGGACTGGGACCTCTAGCGGAACCTCCCGAGGAGGGCTGCGAGGTCCGAAGGGATCGCGTCCCTCCGCCCGGGGGGAGCCGTTCCCGGCGCCCCGGGGATCCGCCTCCGGGTCAGGTAGGTGGCGCGGTGCCGTTCCGAGAGGCGAGGGTCGGCAGCTGCGGCGCGTGTCCCAGCTCGTCGGGTGGGGGGGTCTCCCAGGGATCCAGGTCGAGCCCGAGGCGCTGCATCTCCGGCCAGAAGGCCAGCGGGTCGGTGGGGAAGGGGAAGAAGTCCTCCGCCATCTCGTCCAGGACGGCTGGATCGGCCGCCGCGCCTCCGGCCATGGCCATGCGCCGCACCTTCTTGGCCAGCTTGAGATTCAGGTCCCCGATGGGGTCCAGAAGCGCGGGCGAGGAGTGGTGTCGGCTCCGCAGGTAGTCGACGATGCTGTCGTAGGAGAGCGACAGGTAGCGATCGACGAGGCCATCCGGGACGTCGAAACGGGAGCGCTTCAGGAGCCGGTCGAACACCCCGATCCATCGATCGTCCCCCTGCACCTGGATCATTCCCCGGAAGATCCTCCGATTGGTCCGGAAGGAGAACAACGTCCCGCTCAGGACCCTGTCGAAGAGTTCGTCCGCGTCGGAGTGGTCATTCTCGAACACCAGACGCCGCGCCTTGCCGAGGTACTCTTCGCCGACGTGGACGTCCATCCGGTGCTCCCAGTAGGTATGCCCCACTGCGGCCGTGGTGGAGGTGAGGAGCAGGCGCCGCGGAACGTAGAGGTTGTGCGCAACGGTGTCGGCGGCCAGGTGGGAGAGATACCCCAGCGCCACGGCCTGCAACGGCTCCGACTCGTGCTGGGCCTCCTGGTGGATCTCTTCCCCCACGTGCCAATGATGGCAGTGGCGGCCTTCCGGGACGTATTTCTTCGCGAACGAGATGTCCGCGGCCACGTTTCCGTAGAGGAAGTGGATCGGGTACCGGGCGAGAAGCTCGCGGACCGCGGGGGGAAGCAGGTAGAGGGACCCCAGGACCAGCTCACCAAGCGCCACGTGCGTGCCGGGTCCCCACGCCCAGAGCGGCTCAGGTACGAGGAGCCAGGCGAGGGCCAGGAGAAGGGGGACCATGCGGTGTCCTCTCAGGCGGAGCGTTCCCTCGGTGAGACTTCGGGGTCGGTGGCCGGATCCGAGGCCGGAGCGCCCTCTTCGGGTTCCGTGAGTCGCTGCGCGCCGGCCCGGATACCTCTCATGGTGGCGGCGGTATCCAGGAACATCCCCTCGGCCTCTCCCTGGACCACCTCCATCAGGGCGTTGAACTCGTCGATGCGAGCCTCCATGTGGTCCGAGGCCTGGTGGAGCCGATCGGATAGGGCCCGTACCGCCCCGTTCAGGCTCTCCACATCGGTCCGCACCTGCGCCGAGATGTACTCGAGATTGGCGGCCACCACCTTACTCCGGTCCAGCAGCGGACCCGCCTGCCGACTCAGGTCCCGCCCGATGCGCCGGATCTGGACCAGGAGGGTGCCCAGCACGACCATTCCCACGACGGCCAGGATCCCGAGGAGTACCAGCGAAATCTGCGCTGCCACGGAGAGAGTGTTCATGCCTGTAGTCTAACCAGGAGCAGTTCGGATTTGCCAGTCACGGGGCGGGGTCCACACCTACGGTCCAGGGCGACAGCTTGGGCACCAGAGGGGGGCGGGAGACGCTCCGTCCGGCCGCCAGCGCACGGCGCACTTGCTGGGCCGTATCACCGGGGAGGGTCGAGAGGGCGGCGCCGATGCCGACGCCCTCCTCCAGCGCCTGGCGCAGCGCCTCCTCGACCCGCCGGAAGGTGGGGCCGTCCACGCCTCCAAGGGCTCGCGGGGTGGTCGCCGCATCGGCCCACTCCTCCACCTGGTAGGCCCAGAGATCGCCGAGGGGAAAGCAGGGTGCCAGGGGCCCATCCAGGAGGAGGAGGCTCTTGTGTCCAGGGTGGATCACCAGGAGCCCATGCCGCCGCGCCTCCGCCAGGGCCCATCCCAGCCACGCGGCGTCCCGGTCCCCGCCCAGCGCATCCGCCACCGGATCGATCCGGCCTTTGGCCGCGACCCGGACGGCGAGGGTGGGTTGGAGCCAGCGCTCCAGGAGCGCGGCCTCCGGCGAGGGGGGAGCGCCCAGGACGACTCCGCCGAGCTGCCGGCACCGTACCGCCTCCGCAACGACTTGGGTGACCAGGTCACGGACCCGGGCTTCCTCCCGCTCCGCATTGGACACGGACCCGGTCAAGGATCCGCCACCGAGGTGGATCCGGTCCTGTTCCCCAGGAGTGCACCGAGCTCACGCTGGACCAGGTCCAGATCCTCGTCCCGGAGGTGGGCGTAGGGGTGCCTCGCTCTGGCTACCTTCCCGGGATCCAAGTCCACCTCGAGGCGGTCCGGGTCGCGGTGGCTGGCCTCCGAGACCACCTCTCCATCCGGGGCCACCACCAGAGAGCCCCCGGCGAAGACAGTCCCGCCCTCGACTCCCACCCGGTTCACCAGCGCCACGTAGACCCCGTGAGTCAGTGCGGTGGACCGGGCCAGGAGGCGCCACGCGCGGTGCGAGCCAAAGCGGGGGCCGTCCTCCTCGACCTCCTTCGGCGCGCCACGCCCCGGCGCGGCGGCGAGAACCACCAGGAGGTGGGCCCCTCGGAGCGCCGCCAGGTAGGCCAGAGCCGGGTGCCACAGCTCTTCGCATACCAGGAGGGCGGCGGGCCATTCGGGCCGGGGATGGAACAGTCTCGGTCCCTGGTCTCCCGGCGCGAAGATCCGTCCCTCGTCGAACATCCCGTAGGTCGGGAGGTAACGCTTCCGGTGCCGGAGGATCCGCTCCCCACCCCGGAACACGCCGGCGACGTTGTAGAGCCGCGTGTCCCGGGCGATCTCGGGGTATCCCAGCACCACCGTCGTCGCCGCGTCGGGGGACTTGACCGGGGGTGGGGCGTCCTCTTCCAGAGCCAGCTCACGAGCCCGGGCTCCCAGGTCGTACCCGGTGAGAGCCAGCTCCGGGAAGACGCAAAGGGAGCCCGGGGGAGTCGTGCCGAGCGCTTGGTGGATCGCCGCGAGATTCTCGTCCACGGCCCCGAGCCGTGGCGCCGTCTGGTAGAGCACCAGCCGTAGGCTCATGACTGTTCTCCTTCGCTGGTTGCGCGTCCCTCGCGGGCGGAGGCGTGAGCCTCGGCCCGGGCCCCCACTTCGTCACCGCGCGCCAGCGCCTCTTCGACCCCTGGAGGTATCTCACCAGCGGCCCGGAGGACCGCGGTGGTGAGGAGTGGACCCACCAGCTCGGACACCACCACGCCAAGGACCACCGCGGCGAAGAGGAGCTCCGCCGCATCGAGGCCCCTCAGGGTGGGGTCCGTGCCGCTCATGGTCAGGACCAGCGACAGGGCCATGGCGATGGAGATCCCACCCTGGGCTACCAGGCCGAGACCGAGCCGGCGGGGAGTGGGAAACGGAAGGGACAGCACGTTCACCAAAACGGCTGTGGTGACGACCTTGGCGGCCCCTCGCACCAGCACGTACCCCGCCGCCAGCGGGATCACCCACCAGGTGGAAAACCGCAACGCCGCACCAGCCAGGATGAGGAGCACCAGGTAGATGGGCTTCTCCCAGCTCTCCATCAGGCGGAAGATGCGGTGCCACTGCGGGTTGAGGTTCGAGATGAGGGCCCCGGCCACCAGCCCGACGAAGAGTGGGGAGATCTGAAGCTGTAGCGCCGCTCCGGCCGACAGGGCGGAGATCCCCAGGAGGTAGAGGACGAGCTCCTCCCGCGAAGGACGCAGGCGGGCCAGCCAGAGAAAGACGAGGGCGCAAACGGCTGCGAGAGCTGGTCCTGCCGCCAGCCAGAACCAGACGGGCTGGTCTCCCCGGGCCACCATGGCCGGAGTACCGTGCAGGGACGCGAAGGCGATGTGAAGCGCGGTGATCCCGACCACCGCGTCCAGGGAGGCGATGAAGAAGAGCAGCTCCCGGACTTTGCCCCGCGCCATGAAGTTCGCGGACACCATCGCGATACCGGCCGGGGTGGTTACCGAGGCGGTGGCGGCCGCCCCCAGAATCACCATTGTCGCTCCGGCGCCACCGACTCCCGCGAGGTCCGCGACCAGGAAGCCCACCCCCATGAAGACCAGGAAGGTCAGCAGAGCCTGGCCCAGGGCGAGGACCACGAAGACCCGGGGGAACTGCTTCAGGGTGGACCGGTCCAGCTGGAGCCCGAAAAGCAGACCGATCCAGCCCAGGGCCAGGCCCAGGAGGGGCGAGAGCTGGTCCAGCGCCTCCGCGCTCAGCAGCTCCAGCGCGGCGGGTCCCAGGACGAAGCCCAGGAACAGGAAGTGGGTTCCGGTCTTGAGCAGGAGGCGATATCCCGCCGGCACTCGGCGGGGGGAGAACGAGAATCGGGCTCCCAGTAGGGCGAGGAGGATGAGGAAGAGCGTGGCGACGAGGGGGTCCAAGGGGGCTCCGTCAGGCGTCGCCGCCACCGAGTTCCGGGGCGAGTCCCACGACCCGGTCCACCGGCAGGGAGAAGGCGATCCCGGTGGCGGGCGCGGCCAGGTTCCCACAGACGTCCTGGAGAAGGTCGAACGCCGGGTCCACCTTGTCGTCGGATACCACGGAGAAGATGGTGCGGTTCTGCGGCCGGGACCCTGCGATGAGCGACTGGAGTCCGGCGAAGATGGGGATGTCATGTGTCAACAGCCGACCCATCCCCTCGCTGCCGATCACCGTGGCGCCGGTGATCCCCAGCTCCAAAAATCCCGAGAGAATCTCGTCCACTTTGTCGGGTTCATTGACCACGGCGATGAGCAGGTGCATGGAGAGCCCTCAGACGTGCTGCTCGTCGACCGTGCGGATAATGTCGAACGCGTCCTGGGCGGAGGATGCCGCCAGGAGCTCGTCCACGAATCCCGCATGGCGCACCAGGCGGCAGATTCTCGCCAGGATCTTTATGTGCTCGCCCTCCCGGTTGGGAGGCGACAGGAGGGCGAAGAAGATTCGCACCGGCTCCTGCTCGGCAGGTCCGAAGGGGATGGGATCATCCGACAGAGCCACCAGGACCACCGGCTGCGCGAGCCCCTCCAGCGTCGTGTGTGGAAGGGCCATCCCGTGGCCCAGAACGGTGGTGTGCACCTCCTCGCGTGCACGCAGGCCCTCCAGTGCCTGCTGGGCAGACGCCACGGCCCCCCGGTCGGCCAGGTGCCCCGCGATGGCCTCGAGCGTGGAAAGCATGTCCCGGGCCTGGAGCCCGGTGAGGATGAGATCGGGGCGGAGATAGTCGCGAAGTCGCATGGTGAGCCGGGCAGATTGAGTCTGGCCGATGGTAGAGCCGGCCCCCGTCCCGGGCAAGGCGCTGACGGGCGCGGTTCCTGCGCTCCAACTGGGTGCGACCGGACCCGGCTTCTGCCGGGGTGCGGCCCGGCCACCGGACCCCGGGAACGGATTCGCGCGCCTCGGCGCACCGGGGTATCTTCCCGCCCGGCCTCCCGTGGCGCCCCCGGCCCAGCGATCCTTTCTCAAACACTCCTTCACTCGATGCCCACCTTCACCGTGGAAGGCGGACGGCCCATCACCGGTCGCATCCGCCCCGCCGGGAACAAGAACGCGGCGCTGCCGTGCCTGGCCGCCACCCTCCTGACGGATCAGCCGGTCACGCTGGACAACGTGCCGCGTATCCGAGACGTCCTGACACTCCTGGAGATCCTGGAATCCCTTGGCGCCAGCCATGCCTGGGAAGCGGACAATACCGTCACGGTGGACGCGTCAGGCGTGTCGGTAGGGCGTGTGGACAAGAGCATGGCGGCCCGCATTCGAGCGTCGCTACTGCTGGCGGGCCCGCTCCTGGCCCGCTTCGGCGAGGTGGAGCTCCCACCGCCGGGTGGCGACGTGATCGGACGGCGTCGGATGGACACGCACTTCCTTGCCTTCCGGAGTCTCGGCGCCCAGGTGGAGTTCAGCGGCGACTTCCGCATCCACGCCCGGTCGTTGCACGGCGCGCGGGTCTTCCTGGACGAGCCGTCGGTGACCGGCACGGAGAACGCGCTCATGGCGGCTGTTCTGGCTCGTGGCACCACCAGGTTCCAGAATGCTGCGGCCGAGCCCCACGTCCAGGACCTCTGTCACCTCCTGAACGCCATGGGTGGACGGGTGGAGGGGATCGGCACGGGCCACCTGACGGTGCATGGGGTCGAGTCTCTGGGAGGGGCGAGGTACCGGATCCAGGCGGACCACATCGAGACCGGATCCTTCATTGGGCTGGCCGCAGTCACCGGGGGTAACTTGGTCATCGAGGACGCGCCGGTGGACCACCTCGACTCGACGCTGTTGGGGTTTCGGCGGCTGGGGATCGACTTCCGGGTCGAAGGAACCGACCTGCACGTCCTGGGGGAGGGCGCGCACGAGATCCAGCAGGATGCGTTCGGTGCCGTGGCGAAGATCGATGATGGCCCGTGGCCACAATTTCCAGCTGATCTCACCTCCATCGCTCTCGTCACCGCCACCCAGTGCCACGGGACGATCCTGATCCACGAGAAGATGTTCGAGTCCCGGATGTTCTTCACCGACAAGCTCGTCGCCATGGGGGCCAGGATCATCCTGTGCGATCCCCACCGCGCCGTGGTGGTGGGGCCGGCGCGGCTCCGGGGCGGAGAGGTGGAGAGCCCGGACATTCGAGCCGGGATGGCCCTCCTCATCGCCGCGTTGGGCGCGGAGGGGACCAGCGTCATCCACAACATCGGTCAGATCGAGCGCGGCTACGAGAACATCGACGGGCGCCTGCGTGGCCTCGGTGCCTCCGTCGAGCGGTCCGAAGGGTACTGAGCTTACGGCTCGGCGCTCCGTGGGCCGGGCGATGCCAGGGCCGGGTGTTTGGTCCCGCAACCGTCCGTTCATCGCTTCCCGCGCCGAAACCCGGTGTCGGCGACCTCCGTAGGGAGGCGGGACTTCGGACTGGACCGTGGAGGATGATTTGAGCGACGAGACGAGAGAACCGGAGGCCAAGGGCCCCGAAGGGGAGGACTCGGAGACTGGTGGGCAGACCTCCGGCGCCAACGGTCCGTCCTCGGGAGCGAACGGCTCGGAGGAGCAGGGACGTTCTCGCAACGCCCGGGACCGGGTATCCGAGGGCTTCTCCAGGGGGCTGGGAGTGCTTTCCGCCTTCAAGGAGGCCCTGGAGGAGACCATCAGCGAGGCACGCGAACGGGGGGATCTCAGCGTGGAGCGCGCCAGGGAGGCCATGAAGGGGGCGGTCGGTCGGGCGCGGGAGGCCACCTCGGATGCGCGGGAGCGCTTCGATTTCGTGAGCCAGGCGGAGTTCGACACGCTGGTACGGCGCGTACGGGAATTGGAGGAGAGGATGGACGCTTCGGAATCCGCACCGGAGGGCGATGCCACGGGCGAGCCGTGAGATGCTGAAGGATCCTTGAAGGAGGATACGATCCTCTTTATATTCCACGAGCTTAGGACGCGCCGCCCACGGGCGGCCCTTCCAGTGGGGGAGCGGCAAGCCCCCGCTTTTTTATTCTCTGTCGGTCGGGTTCAGGAGCGTTTCAATGGCCAAAGCGGTCCCGGAGATCCACCGGGAGCTCGAGGCCCGTGTAGCGGATCTGGGCTTCGACCTGGTGGATGTGGAGTGGGCCGGAAGCTCGCGTCGCCCCATCGTGCGACTACGGGTGGACCGGCCCGATGCCGTTCCGGGAGAGAGCGGGATCACGGTGGACCAGTGCGCCGCGGTGAGTCGCGGTCTGGAAGAGTGGCTGGACGGCCACCCGGCCATGCCGGACCGGTACGTATTGGAGGTGTCGTCGCCGGGGGTGGATCGCCCTCTTCGACGGGACCGTGACTTCGAGCGGTTCGCAGGAGAGCGGGTGGCGGTAAAGGGGCCCGCGGTCCTGGTGGACCGGGCCACCCGGCTGGAGGGGGAGTTGCTGGGCCTGGGGCCGGGAGAGCCGGAACGGCGGAGCGTGAAGCTCCGGTTGGACAATGGGGATGAGGTGGAGATCCCCCGAGACGAGATCTCGGGGGTGCGCCTCGTCTTCAGCTGGGACTGACACAAGGACACGAAGAGGACACAATGGCCAACGCCGGTCAGATTGTTGCGGCGCTCCGGGACATCGGGGCTACGAAGGATCTTTCGCCCGATGAGGTGAACGACCTCATGAAGGATGGGATCCTCGCGGCCCTCATCCGGCTCTACGGTCCCAACGTCGAAGCGGAGATCGAGATCGACGACGTCTCCGGGGACTTCGATATCGTCGTTCTGAAGCGTGTGGTGGACGAGGTGGAGGACGAGTCCACCGAAATTGCGCTGAAGGATGCGCGGTGGGACGATCCGACCTACGAGGTCGGAGACGTCATGGAGATTCCCGTGGACTTTGCCCAGTTCGGGCGAAACGCGGTGATGGCCATGAAGCAGCGCATCGTTCAGCGCGTGCGCGAAGAGGAGCGTGACCGTATCCGCGAGGAGTTTGCCGACGAGGTCGGGGAGCTTCTCTCCGGCGAGGTCCAGCAGGTAGAACGGGGTAAGATGGTCGTCCTCCTGAACCGCGCCAGGGACGCCGATGCCATTATTCCCTGGAAGGACCAGAACCCCCGGGAGCGTTTTCGCCAGGGGGATCCGATCCGGGCGGTTCTCAAGAAGGTGGACGAGACCCCGAAGGGTCCCCGGCTCATCCTGTCGCGGGCGGATCCGCTCTTCGTGGCGGCACTGTTCAAGCTCGAGGTGCCGGAGATCGCTCAGGGCATCGTGGAGATCCGCGAGATCGCCCGAGAGGTGGGCGGCCGTACCAAGATCGCGGTCTACAGCCACGACGAGTCCATCGACCCGGTCGGTGCCTGCGTGGGTCTGAAGGGCTCGCGCGTCCAGGCGGTGGTCTCGGAGCTGGGTGGCGAGCGGATCGATATCGTCCCGTGGCACCCCGAGCCCGAAGTCTTCGCCCGGCGCGCCCTGGCGCCGGCTCGGGTGGCCAAGGTCGTGTCGGATCCCGAGCGCCAGGTCATCACGGCCGTGGTGGATGAGGATCAGCTCTCCTTGGCCATCGGGCGGAACGGACAGAACGTCCGGCTCGCCTCTCAGCTCATCGGGTGGCAGCTGGACCTCTACGGATCGCGCGAGTGGCTGGAGCGGGGAGCGGACTTCCCGCTCTTCGCCGGCAGCGAGGATCAGTACGAGACATCCGACTTCTCGCTGAACGAGCTGGACCTGCCGGAGACCACCCTAGCGGCCCTGAATGGCGCTGGATACAATACCTTTCTCGATATTATCGACCTGGAAAAGGTCGATTTTCTGAATGTCGAGGGACTGGATGAGAAGGAGGCTGATCGCCTCCTGGGAATCATCGATCAGCTGACGGTGGTGGAGGGCGAGGCCGCGGCCGAGCCGGGCGCCGAACCCGAAGCGGAAGATGATTCCGGGGACGCCGTCAGCGCGGACGAGACGTCCGAAGACGAAGCCCTTGAGGAGTCGGATGAGCCCGAGAAGCCCGCGGAGTGAACTCCTCGGGTTCCTCGGGCTCGCTCACCGAGCGGGTGCAGTGGTGCGGGGGACGGACGAAGTGCGTTCGGCCCTCCAGAAGGACGGCGCGCTCCTGGTCCTGATGGCCGGGGACGCGTCAGAGACGCAGAAGAAGAAGATCCTGAGGCTCCTCGAGGTTCGGGGAGTCCCCAGTGCCGAGCTGGGTACACGGGCGGAGCTGGGTGAGGCCGTTGGCGGCCCACCCCTTTCCGCGGTGGCCCTGACGAAGCCGGCCTTCGCCGAGAGCTTCCTGGAGAAGCTCCAGGCGACCGCGGGCGCGGGTTAGCGCCCGGTGACAACAGAGGAAGATCAAGCGCATGCAGGTTGAAGAACTAGCTCAGGACCTAAAGGTGGAAGCCGACGTGCTCCTCCATCTCCTCCGCGGGATGGGAATCCACGTGGCCAGCACCGATGACGCCGTATCCGATGCGGATGTGGCGTTGGTGCTCGCCAAGGTGGAGCGGGCACGTCGGGCCGGAACGGAGGATGCCCAGGAAGCCCTGGAGGCCGCCGTCGAGGAGTCCGCCACGCCCACGCGTCGACGTCGCCGCCGCCGTCGGGCCGAGCCTGAGCCGGAGGTAGAGGAGGTTGCGGAGCCCGAGGAGGCCGTGGCGGAGGCTGACGAAGCCCCGGTTCCCGAGGTGGCAGAGGTCGAGGCCGAGACCGCCCAGGCGGCGCCGGAGGCAGAGGAGGCCCCTGCGCCCGCGGGAGCCGCATCCGAGGTGGAAGTGGCTCCGGAGCCGGAGGTGAAGCCCGAAGGGCTGGAAGGTTCGTCCGAGGAGGCCGCACCGGCCGAGGCAGAGCCGGAGGCCGCGGAGGCTCAGGAACCGGAAGCGGCGGTGGCCCACGAGGGTGGTGGGGACGAGGGCGCGGTCGAGGCCCCGGCGCCCACCTCTGTCCGTGACGAGCTGGGCCGTCCGGAGCCGGTGCGCCGGTTCCGAAAGCCCCGGCCGGCGGCCCAGGGTGCGCCCGCGGGCCCAGCAGCATCCGCCGGTCCCGGTGGAACTGTGCGGATCAAGGCCGAAGGCTACACGGCCGACGGGCAGAAGCAGCGGCGGGAGAAGAAGCGTCGCCGGGTCGACCAGGGCGAGGTGCAGGACAACCTGCAGCGCGTCATGGCCGAGATGAAGGGCGGTGGCAAGCGGAAGAAGAAGAAGTCCAGGAGCCGGCCCTCCAAGGAGGAGATCGAGCTCCAGGAGATGGAGCAGGAGGAGGAGCGGGAGCGGGAGCGGAAGACCGTCCGCGTGAACGAGTTCCTTACGGTGGCGGAGCTCGCGGAGCTCGTGGACGAGTCGCCCACGGCAATCGTAGGATCCGCGTTCAAGAATCTCGGCCTTATGGTGACCATCAACCAGCGGTTGGACTTCGACCAGATCGAGTTGCTGCTGGACGAGTTCGGGTTCACCGCGGTGCGCGAGGAGGCCTACGAGGCGTCCTCGGCCGAGCCCGAGGAGGAGGAAGATCCGGCGCTCCTCCGGCCACGGCCCCCGGTGGTCACCGTCATGGGACACGTGGACCACGGAAAGACGCTTCTCCTGGACAAGATCCGCAGCACGAACGTGGTGGCGGGCGAGAGCGGCGGTATCACGCAGCACATCGGCGCCTACCACGTGGAGCTGGACGACGGACGGGCGGTCTCCTTCTTGGATACTCCCGGACACGCCGCGTTCACTGCGATGCGGGCCCGCGGTGCGGACCTGACGGACGTTGTGATCCTCATCGTGGCGGCGGATGACTCGGTCATGCCCCAGACGGTGGAGGCGATCTCGCACGCCAAGAACGCAGCCGTCCCCATCGTGGTGGCCATCAACAAGGTGGACCTGCCGGCCGCCAACGTCATGCGGGTGAAGCAGGAGCTCCTTCAGCACGACGTGCAGGTGGAGGACTTCGGAGGCAGTGTGCTCTGCGCCGAGGTCTCGGCGAAGACGGGGGAGGGGATCGACGACCTACTTGAGAAGGTGCTGCTCCAGGCGGAGATGCTGGAGCTCAAGGCCAACCCGAACCGTGACGCGTACGGGACCGTGGTTGAGGCGCAGTTGGACGTGGGTAAGGGACCCGTCGTCACCGTCATGGTCCAGAAGGGGACGCTCCGTGTGGGAGACTCCTTCATTTGCGGGCTCTACGACGGTCGAGTCCGGGCCATGCTGGACGAACGCGGCAACCCTGTGCAAGAGGCGGGACCCGCGGTACCCGTGCAGATCCTCGGCGCCAGCGGTGTCCCGCAGGCCGGCGACACCTTCCAGGCCTTGTCCGCGGAGGAAGCCGGAGAAATGGCGACTTCCCGTCAGAGGCTCGACCGGGAGAAGCAGCTCCGGATCAAGGATCGCGGGCTCAAGCTGGGTGACTTCGGACACCTGCTCGCCCAGGGCCAGACCGCCGAGCTTCCCCTCATCATCAAGGGGGACGTGGACGGCTCCGTACAGGCCGTAGCGGACTCGCTCGAGCAGCTTTCCACACCCGAGGTGCAGGTCTCGGTCGTTCACCGCGCCGTGGGTGCGGTGAACGAATCGGACGTCCTTCTGGCGGAGACGGCGGGAGCCGTCATCATCGGATTCCGGGTCCGCCCGGACGCGAATGCCCGACAGCTCGCCGAGCGGTCCGGGGTGGAGATCAAGACCTACGAGGTCATCTACCACGCCGTGGACGACGTTCGCGCGGCCATGGAAGGCATGCTCTCTCCCGAAGAGCGGGAGGAGATCCTGGGGGCGGCGGAGGTCCGGGAGATCTTCAAGATCTCGCGGGTGGGAACCATCGCGGGCTGCTATGTCACCGAGGGTATCATCGACCGCAAGGGTCGGGCTCGGGTCATCCGGGACGGCATCGTGCAGTACGATGGCGACTTCAGCTCCCTGAAGCGCTTCAAGGACGACGTGAAGGAGGTCCGTGAAGGTTTCGAGTGCGGGATCGGGGTGCAGAACTACAACGACATCAAGGTTGGCGATGTCATCGAGTGTTACCGCGTGGAGGAGATCGCCCGGACCCTGGCCGAGAGTGCCGAGGGCCGAGGCTGACGTGCGGAGTCGTGGTGATTCGGGGGCCGGGTGGATCGTCGTCCACTCGGCCCCCGCGTCGTGAGGGGTCGCCGTGCACGTCGGGGTACAGACGTTCCAGCTGAGCCTTCCCGGATGCGGATCCCTGAAGGAGAAGCGCATGGTGGTGAAGTCCCTTCGAGCCCGCATCCGGAACCGGTTCAACGTGGCGGTGGCGGAGACGGGTTTTCACGATGTGTCGGTTCGGGCCCAGCTGACCGTCGCGGCGCTGGGATCGGACCGGGGACGGGTCGATGGCATCCTCGAGAAGGTGGACCGGTTCGTCGAGGCCGACGGACGGTTCCTCGTGGCCTCGGTGAAGCGGGAATTCCGGTAGGAGAGAGTCTGGCATGAGCCGCCGCATGGATCGCCTCAGCGCTCAGCTCAAGCGAGAGCTGGCTGCGCTCATCCGGCACCGCGTGAAGGATCCCCGGGTGGGTCTCGTTACCGTGACCCACGTTCGGGTCACCAACGACCTGACCCAGGCCCGGGTCTTCGTCCGGCTGACGGGCGCGTCCCAGGAGCGGGCGGACGCCCTGGATGGACTCGAGGCGGCGGCCCCGTTCCTGCGCGGTCAGCTGGGGGCGAATCTCAAGATCCGTCGCGCGCCGGAGCTCACCTTCGAGGAAGACGAGAGCCTCGATCAGGCGCTTCGCATCGAGCAGCTGCTGGACGAGGTCCGGCCCGAGGGTGGATGGGAGGCGGGTGAGCAGGACGGGGCGGACGACCCCGGCCAGGGAGCGCCGGACGGCGGGCCGGAGGAGGAGTGACGCTTCCAGTGGAGGGTGGTGTACTCCCCGTGGACAAGCCGGAAGGCCCTACGTCGCACGACATCGTGAGCAGGGCCCGGCGGGCCCTGGGCACGCGGAGGATCGGGCACACGGGGACGCTGGATCCCTTCGCGTCGGGCCTCATGCTTCTGTGCGTCGGGCCCGCGACGCGCCTTTCCCAATACCTGACGGGGGAAGACAAGGAATACCTGGCACGGGCCCGCCTGGGGGTCACCACCGACACCCTCGACAGGGAGGGGACCGTAGTGGCGGAAACCGAGGGATGGCGTGGGGTGACACGGGAGGCCGTGGAAGTGGCCATGGCGGGTCTCCGTGGCGTGATCGACCAGAGTCCCCCCGTCTTCTCGGCGAAGAAGGTCGCGGGCGAAGCGGCCCACCGTAGGGTCCGGCGGGGTGAGGAGGTCAGCCTCCGGTCGGTGAGGGTCACCGTACACGCCCTGGAGCTCATGGAGCTCTCCCTGCCCGACCTGACGTTCCGCGTAGTCTGCTCAAGCGGGACGTACGTGCGGGCCCTAACCCGAGACCTGGGTGACGCGTTGGGGGTAGGCGCGCACCTGGTGGCGCTTCGGCGGACGCGGATCGGGGCGCACGTCGTCGAGACGGCGATATCGGGGGAATTCCAGGACCCGATTCCCGATGATCGCTGGATCACGCCGCTCGAGGCGCTGTCGGGATGGCCTTTGCTCGAGGTGGACTGGCAGACGGCGGTGCGAATCTCCCAGGGGCAGCGTGTGCCCACCGACGGTGGGGAGGCGGTCGTTGTGGAAACCGGGGCGGGGCGCGTGGCGGTTCACCACGCGGGCCACCTCATCGCCGTGGTCGGACTGGAGGGCGGTGTCATCCGCCCTGAAAAGGTCTTTCCGCATGGGCTGGAGGCCGCATCGTGAATCCGGCCAGGTTGCTCCCGTCGGACCGGGGGACGGTGGTGACGGTGGGGACGTTCGACGGAGTCCATCGCGGACACTGGGCGGTCCTGCAGGAGATCCAGGCCCGGGCGCGTGCCGCGGGCAGGAGGAGTGTCCTGGTGACGTTCCATCCCCACCCCCTGAAGATCGTACGCCCGGAGGATGCCCCTCCTCTCCTCACCACGCCTGTGGAGAAGAAGGAGATCCTGGCTGAGAGTGGTCTGGATTACGCGGTCTTTCTCGCCTTCACTCCGGAGCTGGCGCGGTACGAGCCGCGCCGGTTCGTAGAGGAAATCCTGATGGGACGCCTCGGCGTGGAGGAGCTGGTGATCGGTTACGACCATGGATTCGGCCGAGGTCGGTCAGGAGACGCCGAGACGCTGACCCGGATCGGGGGGGAGCTCGGCTTCGCGGTGGACGTGGTCGGCCCGGTGGAGGCGGACCACCAGGCCATCTCTTCCAGTGGGATTCGGCGATGGGTGGCCGATGGGGCGCTGGAACGGGCCCGCGAGGGTCTGGGGCGTCCCTACTCCATTCGGGGCGTGGTGGTGAAGGGTGACGGCCGCGGGAGGCAGCTGGGATTCCCAACGGCGAACCTCACGGGCTTCCCGCCGGACAAGCTCCTTCCTCCGGCGGGGATCTACGCGGTGCGCGGGATCACCCGGGCCGGAATCCACGACGGAGCCCTCCACCTCGGACCCCGCCCGACCTTCCAGGGAGCGCCCCCGTCGGTGGAGCTGCACCTCATGGACTTCGACGGCGACCTGTACGGAGAGGAGGTCCGAGTGGACTTCATCCGCCACCTGCGGGGCGTCGTGCCCTTCGATTCCGCGGAGTCGCTGGTCCGACAGATGCGAGCCGACGTAGCGGAGGCCAAGCGAGTTCTGGCGGAGGACGCCCGGCGTAATCCCGTCTGAGAAGGACCTCTACGCGCGTTGGCGGGCAGCGCAATGGCGGCGGGATCGAAGGCCGCGTCCGGCTTCCATTGATGAAGATGGATCCTTCCGTTAGCCTTGAAGGCTAGTATACGGCGGCTCAGGGCCGCCATCCATCGCTTCCCTTGTAGCGAACGACTCCTGAGGAGGCTCTCGAATGAGCATCGACAAGTCGGCAACCATCAAGAAGTACGCCCTCCACGAGGGTGACGTGGGCAGCGCTCCGGTACAGATCGCGCTGCTTACCGAGCGGATCAACCATCTGCGGGACCATTTCGACGCCCACAAGCAGGACCATCACAGCCGCCGCGGGCTGCTGAAGATGGTCGGGCGCCGGCGTCGGCTCCTGGAATACCTGAAGAACTCGGACGTCGAGCAGTACCGCGCACTGATCGCGGACCTCGGGCTCCGGCACTAAGCACACGATGGAGGGCGGGGGCCTTCGGGTCTCCGCCCTTCGTCGATCCCCCCCTGGAAACGGACCAGGGAGGACGAAGCAGGCTCGGGGTATGTGACCCGGGCCATCCTGAAACCAGCGCAGAGAACATCCTCTGCGGCGAAGCGGAAGAGAAAGAAAAGCATGATCCAGCGCATCGAGCGCCAGTTCGCGGGACGCCCCCTCACCCTCGAGATCGGCCGGATGGCCAAGCTCGCCGGGGGTTCCTGCCTCGTTCAGTACGGTGAGACCGTGGTGCTTTGCACCGCGACGGCTCAGTCCAACCCGACCCACCTCCCGTTCTTCCCCCTCACGGTGGAGTACCGGGAAAAGACCTACGCCGCCGGGAAGATCCCCGGGGGCTTCTTCAAGCGGGAAGGCCGGCCCGGGGAGAAGGAAGTCCTTTCGGCCCGCCTCACGGACCGGCCCCTCCGGCCCCTCTTTCCCGAGGGCTACATGCACGAGACCCAGGTCGCGTGCTTCATCCTGAGCGCGGACCAGGAGAACGATGCGGATGTTCTCGCCATGCTGGGGGCCAGCGTGGCCCTCAACATGTCCAACATCCCGTTCAACGACCTGGTGGCCTCCGTTCGTGTGGGCCGGGTGCAGGGGAACTGGATCTGGAATCCCACCTTCCAGCAGCTGGAGTACTCCGACCTGGATATCGTGGTGTCCGGGACCGAGGAGGCCATCCTGATGGTGGAAGGTGGCTCCCTCGAGGTCTCCGAGGACGAGATCCTGGAGGCCGTCCAGTTCGCGCACGAGGGCATCAAGGAGCTCATCGAGGTCCAGAAGGAGCTCCTGGACGGCCATCGCGTGCCGGACATGGAGTGGACCCCCACCACGCCGGAGGAGACCCTCAAGGCCCGGGTGGAGGAGCTCGCCGGGGCGAAGGTGGTGGAGGCCCTGAATCTGCCGGACAAGCAGGAGCGTCAGCAGGCCATGGCGGCCGTGAAGGAGGACGTCGTGGCCACGCTCAAGGACGAGGACGAGGCCTGGGCGGAGCACGAGAAGGACGTGGGCGAGGTCCTTCGCGCCATCGAGAAGCGCACCATGCGCGAGCAGATCCTCAGCAAGGGTGAGCGGGCCGACGGTCGCGGGCTGGACGATATTCGTCCGATTTCCTGCGAGGTCGGCGTTCTTCCCCGGACCCACGGATCCGCCCTGTTCACGCGCGGACAGACCCAGGCCCTCGTGGCCACGACGCTGGGCACGGCCCGCGACGAGCAGCGCATCGACTCCATCGACGTGCGCGAGGAGGTCACCAAGACCTTCATGCTCCACTACAACTTCCCGCCCTTCTCCGTGGGTGAGGCACGTCCCTTCCGGGGCACCTCGCGCCGTGAGCAGGGTCACGGAAACCTTGCGGAGCGCGCGATCCAGCCACTCCTGCCGGCGTACGACGACTTCCCGTACACGCTGCGGGTGGTCTCGGATATCCTGGAGTCCAACGGGTCCTCGTCCATGGCTTCGGTGTGTGGCGCCTCCCTCTCCCTGATGGATGCCGGTGTGCCCATCAAGGCGCCCTGCGCCGGGGTGGCCATGGGACTCATCAAGGAGGGCGACCGGGTTGCGGTCCTGACCGACATTCTCGGCCTGGAGGACGCCCTCGGGGACATGGACTTCAAGGTGGCCGGGACCCGGAATGGGGTCACGTCCATTCAGATGGACATCAAGATCAAGGGTCTGACCATGGACATCCTCCGGGATGCCGTGCACCGGGCCCACAAGGGTCGGATGCACATCCTGGATCTGATGGACCAGGCCATCGCGGAGCCCCGGAGCGACATCTCCCCGTGGGCGCCCCGGATCTCCACCATCCAGATCCGGCCGGACAAGATCGGTGAGATCATCGGGCCCAAGGGCAAGACCATTCGGGCCATCCAGGACGAGTCCGGTGCGACCATCGAAATCGACGACAGTGGTCTCGTGAAGATCGCCGCGGTCAGCGGCGAGGCTTCGGCCCGGGCGCGGGAGATGATTGAGGCCATCGTGCAGGAGCCCGAGGTGGGCCGGATCTACGAGGGTCCGGTGAAGAACACCACCACCTTCGGCGCTTTCGTCGAGATCCTCCCGGGGACCGAGGGTCTCTGCCATATCTCGGAGCTGGACGAGGGCCGGGTCGAGAAGACGGAGGACGTCCTCAAGAAGGGGGACATCACCCGGGTGAAGCTCCTCTCCATCGACGAGAAGGGTCGTCTGCGTCTCTCAAGGCGCGCGGCCATCGCTGAGGAGCAGGAGGCCACCGCCGGAGCGGCCAGCGATTCCTAGCCCGATGACGGAGGGACAGCTCGACGGGGGGCGCGGTTCTCGGACCGCGTCCCCCTCGACGTTGCCGGACGTGGTGCTGGAAGCCGACGTCCGCGTGACCACGTTGGACAACGGCCTCCGCGTCCTCACCGAGCGCGTGCCTGGCGTACGCTCCGCGGCGGCGGGGGTGTGGGTGGTCCAGGGGGTCGCCCACGAGGCGGCGGAGATCATGGGGGCCAGTCACATGCTGGAGCACATGGTCTTCAAGGGGACCCGTGCACGGTCCGCACGGGAGATCGCCCTCTCTCTCGAGTCGCTGGGCGGGTCCCTGGACGCATACACCTCCAGGGAGCACACCTCCTACCAGGCCCGGGTCCTGGACCGCCACCTTCCCGAGGCGCTGGATGTACTCGCGGATCTGACGCTGCACCCCCTCCTCCGGGAGGAGGACCTGGTGCTGGAACGCCAGGTGGTCCTGGAGGAGATCGGGACTGTGGAGGACACTCCGGACGACCACGTCTTCGATCTCCACGCTCGGGCCCTCTGGGGGGACCATCCCTACGGTCATCCCATCCTCGGGACCCGGGAGACGGTCTCGTCGCTCACCGCAGACACGCTCCGCTCGGTCCACTCTACCCGCTACTGCGCCCGGAACATGGTGGTCGCGGCAGCGGGGAACCTCGATCACGACGCGGTCCTGCGAGAGGTGGCGACGCGCTTCGATGGCCTTCGGCCCGGAGAGCCCGCCCTACCGGTGGCGGCCGGCTCGCAGGTGGCGGTCGGGCGGCAGCACATCGATCGGTCCTCGGCCCAGTCGCATATTGTTCTGGGGTCTGCGGGCCTTCTCCGGTCCGATCCCCGGAGGTACGCGCTGGTTCTCCTCTCCCAGGCCTTCGGCGGAGGGATGAGCTCCCGACTCTTCCAGCGGATCCGGGAAGAGCTGGCGTTGGCCTACGCCGTCTATTCCTTTCACTCGTTCCACCGGCGGGGGGGGACCTCGGGGGTATACGTGGGGACCCGTCCCGAGACCACGTCACTTGCGATCGAGGCGGTCTTGGAGGAGATGGATCGGCTCTCCCGCGAGAGCCTCCCATCCAGGGAGCTGGAGTTGGTCCGGGAGCAGGTGAAGGGCCAGCTCACCCTGGCCGTGGAGTCGCTGGGAGCCCGGTTGCACAAGCTCGCGGCCTTTGCCCTGCACGAGGAGCCCGTGGTGGAGCTCGGCGAGCTCCTGGCCCGGTACGACCGCGTCGCTCCGGAGCAGGTGGCGGATGTGGCGAGGAGCGTTCTGAATCCGGATGGCCAGCTGGTCCTCTCGCTGGGGCCCCGGGGCGGGTGACGGGACCCGGCGATTTGCGTAGAATCCGACGCTGGCCGGGCTCCTGGGGACCCGGCCCTGTACACCCACATACATACGAGACGTTAGAACGATGCTGATCGGCGTTCCGAAGGAGATCAAGCGGGAGGAGTATCGCGTCGCCCTTACCCCCGCTGGCGCGGAGGCCCTGACGGCTGCGGGTCACCAGGTGATGGTGCAAAAGGGTGCCGGGCTGGCCAGTGGATTCACGGACGACTTCTACGAGAAGGCCGGGGTGGAGATCGTGGACACGGCAGAGGAGGTCTGGAGCCGTGCGGAGATGATCATGAAGGTGAAGGAGCCCATCGAGCTCGAGTGGCCGCGGATGCGCCCGGGGCAGCTACTCTTCACCTACTTCCACTTCGCCGCCTCGGAGCCACTGACGCGAGCCGTCATGGACTCCGGTGCCGTGGCGCTGGCGTACGAGACCGTGGAGCTCCCCAATGGCGAGCTACCCCTCTTGACCCCCATGTCCGAGGTGGCCGGGCGGATGGCGATCCAGGAGGGCGCGAAGTACCTCGAGCGCCACTCCGGCGGAGCCGGGGTCCTGCTGGGCGGCGTCCCCGGGGTCATGCCGGGCAAGGTGCTGATCCTGGGAGGGGGAATCGTCGGTGTGAATGCCGCCAAGATGGCGGCGGGCCTCGGCGCGCGGGTGTCCATCATGGACATCAGCCTGTCCCGTCTCCGGTACCTGTCGGACGTGATGCCGGCGAACGTGAACCTCCTCTACAGCACGCGTTACGCCGTGCGCAAGCAGCTGGAGGACTCCGACCTGGTGGTCGGCGCCGTGCTCCTTCACGGCAAGAAGGCACCCAGCCTCGTGACCCGCGAGGACCTCAAGTCCATGAAGCCGGGCTCCGTCATCGTCGACGTGGCGGTGGACCAGGGTGGGTGTGTGGAGACCATCAAGCCCACGACCCACGATGATCCCATCTACACGGTGGACGGGGTAATCCACTACGCCGTGGCCAACATGCCGGGTGGTGTGCCTCGGACCAGCACTCTCGCGCTGACCAACGCCACATTGCCGTACACCCTCAAGTTGGCCGAGAAGGGATGGAAGGCGGCCTGCGCCGAGGATCACGCGCTGGCCCTGGGCCTGAATGTGGTGGATGGGAAGGTGACCTACGGCGGCGTGGCCGAAGCCTTCGGGATGGAGTCCCACGCCGTGGAGACCCTGTTGGGCTGAGTCTCCAGCCAGGCGCGCCGGAGGCCGCTGGACGGCCCGGCGCGGGTCGGGCGGGGCGGTGACCCACGGTCGCCGCCCCGCTTTCCTCCCCACCCCGAGCTCCTTTCATGTCCCCTTCCGTCCGTTTCCTTCGCCTCCCGTCGAACCCGGACCTCCCGCTTCCTTCTCGGGCCACACCTCACGCTGCGGGTTACGACATCCGATCGGCGGAGGACGCCTTCGTCCTGGAGCCCGGAGCCATTCGGCTTACCGCAACTGGGCTGGTGATGGAGCTTCCCGAGGGAATCGAATGCCAGGTCCGGCCGAGGTCGGGGCTGGCGGTCCGACACGGCGTGACGCTCCCCAACACGCCCGGGACCATCGATCCGGACTACCGGGGGGAGGTGAAGGTGGCGCTCATCAACCTCGGCCCGGAGCCCGTCACCATCGCCCGCGGGGATCGCGTAGCGCAGCTGGTCTTTGCGCGATTCGAGGCCCCTGAGATCGTGCAGGTGGAGGCGGTCTCGGACACCGGGCGCGGGGCGGGAGGATTCGGCTCCACGGGACGGGATTGAACAAGCGGCTGGACAGGGGCTACGCATAGGGGAAACATTTGACGTGGGAGGCCGTGGAAAACCCCCGTTCGTCATTGCCCCATGGGGAGTTGCGATATAGGTTCCGGCCGCTCCCGTAACGCCCCGATTCCTTCCACGCTCCCGTCTCCCTTTCCACCCCGAAAGCTACGTGTCCGACTTTCTCCGCTGGCTGAACTCCGGCCGCCTCGTTCCGGTGAACGACATCGCCGTGGACCTGGGGACCGCCAACACCCTGGTCTACATCAAGGGTGAGGGGATCGTGCTCAATGAGCCGTCCGTCGTGGCCGTGGAGAAGCACACCGGGCGGATCGTGGGAATCGGGCTGGAAGCGAAGCGGATGCTCGGTCGCACGCCGGAGGGGATCGAGGCGGTGCGGCCCCTCAAGGACGGGGTCATCGCGGACGTGGATGTAACGGAGGGAATGCTCCGCCACTTCCTGAAGCAGGTGACGTCGAAGCGGATCTTCCGGATCAAGCCGCGCGTGGTGGTGGGGGTCCCGTCGGGAATCACCGAGCTGGAGCGGCGGGCCGTCCGGTCCTCGGCCATGGCGGCGGGTGCGAAGGCGGTGTACATGGTGGACGAGCCCATGGCCGCTGCCATCGGGGTGGGGCTTCCCGTGGAGACGCCCACTGGGAACATGGTCATCGACATCGGGGGCGGCACCACGGAGATCGCAGTCATCGCCCTGTCCGGGATCGTCTCCAACACCTCCATCCGCGTGGGTGGAGACGAGTTGGACCTGGCCATCGTGACCTTCCTCCGTAAGAACTACAATCTCCTCATCGGGGAGCCCACAGCGGAGGCCATCAAGGTACAGATCGGATCGGCCTTCGACTTCGGGGAAGAGCGGGAGATGGAGGTGAAGGGCAGGGACCTGGTCAGCGGGATTCCCAAGACCGTGACCGTGCACTCCCAGGAGGTGCGGGAGTGCATCCAGGAGCCCATCCAGGCCATCGTGGAGGCCGTACGTCGCGCGCTGGAGATCACGCCTCCCGAGCTTTCGTCGGACATCGTGGACCGCGGGATCGTCATGACCGGTGGCGGAGCCCTGATCCGCGGGCTGGACCGGCTTCTGGAGCACGAAACCAACCTGCCCATCCACGTGGACGAGGATCCCCTCACCTGCGTGGTCCGGGGGTGTGGCCGGGTCCTGGACGATCTCAGCAAGTACCGCCCGGTCCTGACCACCTGAGGGGGGCATGCCCCCGTACGTGCACCAGGACGGTTCGGAGCGCGCCGGTCGCCTTGAGCTCAGGACTACCCTCGTGGTCCTGTTCGTCGCCCTGATCGTCAACTTCCTGCCGCAGGACCTCCAGCTGGCCACCGCCGAACGGCTCCGGGGGACGGTGCTCCTGCCGTTCCTGGCGCTCCAGGAGGGGCTGGTCGACGCCCAGGCGCGAGCCGAAGAGGCGTCGGTCCTCCAGGCGCGGATCGACTCCCTCACCGCTGTTGTCATGGGGCGCACGACACTGGAGGAGGAAAACCGCCGGCTGCGGGGCCTCCTGCAGCTGGACGCCCGAGACGGCTGGGAATGGCAGGCCGTGAAGGTGCTCCGGGCCGGCCAGCCGGATCAGGAGGGCACGCTCATGGTCGATGCCGGGCTGCTCCAACGCGTGCGAGAGGGAGCCCCTCTCGTGACCCGGGAAGGCCTCGCGGGTGTCATCATCGAGCCCTCCCCGGGCATGTCCACGGGGATCGACTGGACCCATCCCGACTTCAGGGCCAGTGCCATGACGCTGGACGGACTCCACTACGGCATCGTGCGTAGCGATGCCGGGATCTTCCGGGAGACCCGTCTCCTGCTGGAAGGCCTCCCGTACAGCGCCGTGCTGGATTCGGGAACCGTCGTGGTGACGAGCGGCATGGGAACGGTGATTCCCCGGGGTCTGCCCATCGGTCGGGTGCTGGAGGACGCCGGTGCAGAAGGGGAGTGGCGCAAGACCTACTGGCTGCAGCCGTTCGTGGAGGCCAGGAGCCTCACCCTGGGCCTGGTGGGCCTCGAGGGGGGCATACCGCAGGAGGATGACCTCTCTGACTGGCAGGAGGGTGGGTTCCTTCGGGCCGAGGAACGGGCGGCACGCGAGGAGGCGCTGGCCGACACCCTTCGGATGCTCCGCGACTCGTTGGCCCTGCTTCGAGGAGCGGGTCGAGGCGGAGTGGAGGGCATCCGATGAGGACGTTGGACCTGGTGGTGGCGTTTCTGCTGATCCTGACGCACCTCATCGTTCACGTGGGCTTCGGGGTGGGTGCCGCAGCCCCGGACCTCTTCACCCTGGCCCTCCTGATCATCGCCAGGGACACGCACATGGCGGTAGCGGCCCTGATCGGGCTGGGGCTGGGTCTGGTGGAGGATGCCCTGGGTCTCCGGTCCTTTGGCGCGCATGGCCTCTCTCTGGCGCTGGTGGGCGCCCTGGCCTCCCGCACCCGGGATCTCTTCGTGGGCGAGTCTGTAATGTTCGTAGCCACCTATCTGTTCGTGGGGAAGCTCGCCGCGGACCTCTTCCATTGGGTAGCCGTGGGCGCGGAGCACCGTAGTGGGTTCGTGAGGGCCGTCTTCCTGGAGGGTGGGACGGGGGCGCTCTACGTCGCGGTGGTGGGACTGGCTCTCATGTACACGACTGGTGTCCTGCGAAACACGGGGCGGGCCCGATGAACACCTACCACCCACTGGAGCGCCGCGCGCGGGGTCGCCTGGCTCTTCTGATCCTGGGATTCCTCATGGCCCTGCTGGCCGCGGTGTTCTTCCGGCTTCAGGTCCTGCAGGCGTCGGACTATGCCATGACGGCCCGGGACAACCTCCTCCGGCGCATCGATCTGCCGGCGCCGCGTGGGACCGTCCTCGACCGAAATGGGCGCATCATCGCGGAGAACGTGCCCGGCTACGCCGTCACGCTGCTTCCCGCACACCTCGATTCCATGGAGGCCTCCCTACGTCGGTTGCAGCCCGTCATGGCGCTCACTGACGAGGACGTGGACCGGCTCATGGCTCGAGCCCGGCGGGACCGTGGGCTTCCTCTCCTGGTGGATGCGGACGCGAGCTTCGAGAAGATCTCGCAGCTGGAGGAGCAGAGGGCCCGGTTCACCCGACTCTTCATCGACCTCCGCATCGATGTCCGGCCTCGTCGCGTGTATTACGGCGGCGCGTCAATCGGCCACGTGATGGGCTACATCGGGGAGATCACCCAGGAGGAGCTCGACTCGGAAGAGTTCTCGGATCCGATCCGCTACGACCAGGGCGTTGTGGTGGGGAAGACCGGGGTGGAGAAATTCTACGAGAGCACCCTCCAGGGGACGCCTGGAACGCGGTACGTCGAGGTCGATGCCCGAGGGCGCATCGTCGGCGACTTTCTGGGGACCGCCGACAACATTCCGGCGCAGGCCGGAGACAGCATCCAGCTCTCAATCGACCTCGGTCTCCAGGAGTTCATCCACGAGATCTTTCCGGACAGCCTCTCGGGGGCGGTGGTGGCGCTGGACCCGGCCGACGGGAGCGTTCTCGCGCTCTATTCGGCTCCCTCCTTCGACCCGAACGAGTTCGTGGGAGGAATCGACCCCCAGCGGTGGCGGGAGCTGAACGATCCGGTCATGACTCCGCTGTACAACCGAGCTGTCCTCGGGCGCTTCGCCCCGGCGTCCACCTGGAAGCTCGCTTCGGCGGCCATCGCACTGGACCTGGGGGTCGTGGAGCCCGATGAGCGGATGGAGGTGCCCTGCACGGGCGCCTTCGCGTACGGAAACCGCGTCGCCCGCTGCTGGAACCGGGACGGGCATGGGGACGTCACGCTATTGGAGGCGATCCAGCACTCCTGCGACGTCTACTTCTATCAGCTCGGCCTTCGGGTCGGGCTGCAGCGTCTCCTGGACGAGGCCACGGACATTGGCTTCTCCAGGCGGTGTGGCATCGACCTGCCCCAGGAGAATCCCGGCATCTTCCCCGAGGGCCCGGAGTACTGGGAGCGGGTGTTCAACTACCGGCCCCGGGAAGGGGAGGTGTTGAACCTCGCCATCGGGCAGGGACCCAACTCCCAGACGCCGCTGAAGATGGCGCAGTTCTACGTCGCCATTGCCCGGGACGGATCCGCTCCTGCCCCGCGTCTCTTCCCAGCCGGGCCCGACCCCGCACCCCCGGGGTGGCAGCTGAACCTCTCCCCGGAAGCTCTGGTGACGATGCGTGAGGGGCTGCGCCGTGTCACTGCACCGGGCGGGACGGCCCACATGTCGTCGCTGGAGCTGTGGGATCTCATGGGCAAGACCGGAACCGGCCAGAACCCCCTTAGCGTCCGCGGCCTGGCGGAGGACCACGCCTGGTTCGCCGGAATGGCCGGACCTCCGGGTGGGGGTCCCGAGATCGTGGTGGTGGTGCTGGTGGAGTACGGCGGCGGCGGCTCGGCGGTGGCGGCGCCCATCATGGCCAAGGCCGCCGACTTCTACCTTCGGCATAAGTACGGTATCGAGGTCGGCCCCATCCAGACCCTGCGGGAGCATGTCCTGACGGGTCCCTGGCCTGCGTGGGCTTCGGCGCCGCGGCAGCCCCTGGGCTCGGGGCCGCCGAACCCCGCCACGGATGGCAGCGGGCCCGTGACGCCCGACACGGCCGGACGAGGCGTGTCGCCCGGGGGCGGCGCGCGGTGAGCGGCCTACTCCGGCGGTGGGCCATGGACGCCCCCCTGGTGGGAGCGGTGGCCCTCCTCTCCCTCATGGGGCTGGCCATGATCTACTCCGCCGGCCAGACGAATGTACCCGATCCGGTGGTGACGGGTGCGTGGGCGCGGCAGGCGAGATGGTTCGTGCTGGGGCTGGTGGCCTTCACCGTGGTGAGCCGCGTCAGCCTTCGCTGGCTGGAGTGGGTAGCGGTGCCGGCGTACGTGATCGCGCTGGTGCTGCTGGCGGCCACCCTGGTGGTGGGGACGGGGGCGGGGACCGCGGCGGGGACCAAGAGCTGGATCGTCCTGGGACCCCTTCGGTTTCAGCCCGCCGAGCCGGCGAAGCTGGCCACCATCCTGGTCCTCGGACGGTACCTGGCGCTCCGCGGGGAAGCTCCCAACAGCCTCCGGGACCTTCTGGTGCCCGGAGCGCTCGTGGCGGCTCCCCTCGGGCTGGTCATGCTCCAGCCCGATCTGGGCACCGCACAGGCCTTCATGGGGATTCTGTTCGCGACGCTCTTCTGGGCCGGGACGCCCCTCCCCCTCCTGCTCCTGCTGGCTTCGCCCCTTCCGGCGCTGATCCTGGCCTTCAACAACACGGTCTGGGGGATCTACATCCTCCTGGTCATCCTGGCCCTGTATGTCTGGCGGTACCGGCTCTTCTTCTACGAGTCCGTGGCGGTCGTTCTGGCCAATTTCGCGGCCGGCACCATCGCGCGGCCTCTCTGGGACTCCCTCGCCACCTACCAACAGAACCGGCTCCTGGTCTTCCTGGATCCGCAGGTGGACCCCCGGGGAGCGGGGTATCATCTCATCCAGTCCATGGTTGCGGTGGGGAGCGGTGGCCTGTCCGGAAAAGGCTTCCTGGAGGGTACCCAGAAGCGATTCGACTTCCTGCCGGAGCAACACACCGACTTCATCTTCAGCGTGGTGGGTGAAGAGTTGGGTTTCATCGGCGTGGCAGGCGCTCTGCTGTTGTTCGGGTACGTCCTGGCGCGCCTGGTGCGACTGGCGGAAGACGCGTCGGATCCCTTTGCCGGATTGGTTCTGCTCGGTATCTTCGGCGCTTGGATGGTCCACATCTTCGTGAACATCGGGATGACGGTTGGACTCGTTCCGGTGATGGGGATTCCCCTTCCGTTCGTGAGCTACGGGGGTTCCTTCCTCTTGATGTCCTGGGTCGCCACCGCCATGGCGGTGCGCGTGGCTCACGACGACGAGCGAGCAGTAGCCTGATCCGCGGCGCCGGATGGAGCGGCGCCGCCTGCCCGGAGGCCCCATGGCCTGGTTCCGCAAAGACAAGAAGCCCCTCAAGGCCACCGAACGCCGGGACGTTCCCACGGACGTCTTCGAGAAGTGTGAGGGGTGCGGGGAGATTCTCTACCGCGAGCGCCTGGCCCAGAACTTCAACGTCTGCCCGGATTGCGGCTTCCACCTGCGCATCCCCGCCGACCGGTACCTGGAGGTTCTGCTGGACGAGGGGAGCTTTCAGGAGATGGATGCACACCTGCGGAGCGCCGATCCGCTGGGTTTCACCGATCTCAAGGAGTACCCCACCCGGGTGCGTGCCGCCGAGAAGAAGGTGGGCCGCAACGACGCCGTGGTCTCCGGGTACGGCACTCTGGACGGCCTCCCCGTCTGCATGGCCGTCATGGACTTCCGCTTCATCGGCGGCTCCATGGGCTCCGTGGTGGGTGAGAAGATCGCCCGCGCCGGCCGGAAGGCCCTGGCCGAGGGTTGGCCCCTCATCGTGGTGAGCGCCTCCGGGGGGGCCCGGATGATGGAGGGGATCTACTCGCTCATGCAGATGGCCAAGACCTCGGCGGTGCTGGCGAGGCTGCACGAAAAGGGGCTTCCCTACATCTCGATCCTCACCGACCCCACCACCGGGGGGGTCACGGCCTCCTACGCCATGCTCGGCGACGCCAACCTCGCGGAGCCCGGTGCCCTCATCGGATTCGCGGGGCCCCGTGTCATCGAGGAGACCATCAAGCAGGAGCTCCCCAAGGGCTTCCAGCGGTCCGAGTTCTTGCTGCGCCAGGGCATGGTGGACCAGGTGGTGGATCGAAGGGAACTGAAGGAGCGCGTCGCGGTGCTCCTCCGACACATGCTGGGGGCGCCGGCAGGAGGGGAAGGGGAGTGAGCCCCGCCGCACCTTCCTCCACCCGGGGGTTGGGCGCGGCGCCGGACCGGTTGGACCGGCCCTTCCTGGACCCTCTCTTCGATCGCCTCTTTCCCCCGCTTCCCGCCGGGGTGCACTGGGGCCTCGAACGGGTCCGCGCCGCCCTCTCGGCTCTCGGGGACCCCCAGTCCCGGGTTCCGTCGATCCACGTGGGTGGAACCAATGGGAAGGGGTCTGTGGCATCGACCATGGCCAGCGTGCTCCGGGCCCGGGGAATCCGAACCGGACTCTATACCTCCCCGCACCTGTGCTCGCTTACGGAGCGGTTCCAGGTGGACGGACGTCCGGTGGCCGAGGCCTCGCTCGCCGCGGCGGCGGACGAGGTCCGGGACGTGGTGGTGGCCCACGGTCTCACCTTCTTCGAGGCGGCGACGGTCCTGGCGTTTCACCTGTTCGGCAGGGAGGGAGTAGAGGCCCAGGTGGTGGAGGTCGGGCTGGGCGGGCGGTTGGATGCCACCAATGTCCTCGTACCTGAGGTCACCGTCCTGACCAATGTGGCCCTGGACCACGCCGACTTCCTGGGCGACACCATCGCCCAGATCGCCCGGGAGAAGGCGGGCATCCTGAAGCCTGGAACCCCGGCGGTGACGGCCGAGACGGGTGGGGAAGCGCTGCAGGTGTTCCAGGAGGTGGCGGATGCGGTGGGGACCTCGCTGCACCGCTTGGATCCCGCGGCGGAGCTGAGGGACCTGGAGGTGGCCGAGGACCACACCGCGTTCACCCTGGAGACCAGTGGGTGGGGGACGTTGCGGATCCGGACCCCTCTCGTGGGGGAGCACCAGGCGTCCAACGCGGCCCTGGCGGTGCGAGCGCTGGAATTGCTCGATGCCGGGAGCGGGATGCGGCCCGCGCGGGACGAGGTCCTCGCGGGCGTCGCGGGGGTCTTCTGGCCAGGGCGGGATCAGATCAGCCGGCACGGTCGGGCCCGCTGGTTGTTCGACGTGGCGCACAACACGGCGGGGGTCCTCTCCCTGACACGTGTTCTGGAACGCCTGGACCTTCCCCGGCCGAGGGTGGCCCTCATCGGCGTCCTGGGCGACAAGGAGTGGCACGAGATGCTTCCGCCTCTCCTGGAGCGGGTCGACCGGGCCATCCTGACCCAGCCGCCGTCGGCCCCACCCAGCCGTCGCTGGGATCCGGAGGAGGCCGCGGATCGGGTCCGCGGCGGGGCCGGCGATCCCGCGGCGGCGGCGATGGCCCCGTTGGAGGTGGAGCCCCTGTTCGAGATGGCCCTGGCCCGGGCGGCCCGTGAAGCCGGGGAAGGGACCGTGGTGGTGACGGGCTCCTGCCATACGGTGGGCGACGCCCTCCGGGTCCTCCACATGGAACCCTTCCACGAGTATTAGCGGGGCCCGACGGGTCCGGCGCCCGGTTCCATTCATCCCCCTGGCGGCCTAGATTCGCGGCCATGTCCAATACCGAATTCGCCCGCCTGCCGGGCTTCCGGGATTTCCCACCGGAGGACCTGGCGGTCCGGTCGCACATCTTCGACGCGTGGCGCCGGGTCTCCCGGCGCTATGGCTTTCAGGAGTACGACGGCCCGCCGCTGGAGGCGCTGGAGCTGTACGTGGAGAAGAGCGGTGAGGAGATCGTCTCCCAGCTCTTCAACTTCACCGACAAGGGGGATCGGGAGGTCTCCCTGAGGCCGGAGATGACTCCGTCCCTGGCCCGGATCCTGGCGGAACGTTCTCGGGCCATGCCCAAGCCGATCCGGTGGTTCTCGGTGCCCCAGCTCTTCCGTTACGAGAAACAGCAGCGCGGGCGCCTGCGCGAGCACTTCCAGTGGAACGTGGACGTGGTGGGCGAATCGGGGGTGGCCGCCGATGCCGAGATCCTGGCTGTTGCCCTCGATGCCCTGGCGGAGCTCGGCCTGGGGGCGGACCAGATCCGTGCCCGGGTCTCCGACCGCCGGCTGCTGGCGGCGATGCTGCAGGCCGCGGGGGTAGCGCATGACCGGCTGCTCGCAGCGTACGCCGTCATCGACAAGCTAGAGCGGGAGCCTCGAGAGAAGAGCTCGGAGCGGCTCCAGGAGGAGGCGGGCGTCACCGCGGTACAGGCCGAGGAAATCCTCTCCCTATTCGACGACCCGAGTCTGGCCCGGGTCCGGGAACGCTTCGGGGACCAGGAGGCCGTGGCCGCGGAGGTGGAACGGCTAGAGCAGTACTTCGAGATCCTGCAGGCCATGGAGCTCGGGGATTTCGTGGAGTTCGACCTGACCATCGTGCGCGGCCTGGCCTACTACACGGGGATCGTCTTCGAGGTGTTCGACCGGCTCGGGGAATTCCGAGCCATCTGCGGGGGGGGGCGCTACGACCGGCTCCTGGAGCGGGTGGGCGGGGAATCGCTACCGGCGGTAGGGTTCGGGATGGGAGACGTGGTCCTCACCGAGCTTCTCCGCGAGCGGGGGCTATTGCCCGACGTAGCTCGAAGCCTGGACTATTTCGTGGTCACCATCGGGGACGAGGTGCGCGACCGGGCCGTGACCCTTGCGCACCGCCTCCGGAGCCGCGGAGCCAGCGTGGCCTACGCCCTGCGCTCCCAAGCCGTACGGAAGCAGTTCCGGTCCGCGGAGAGCGAGGGGGCCCGGGAGGTCATCATCCTGGGCCCGGAGGAGCTGGCCCAGGGGATGGCCAAGGTGCGGGACATGGGGACCGGGGAGGAGAGAAAGGTAGCGCTGGAGTCGCTGGAGCGGGGGACGTGAGCGCTCGGGAATCGCGTAGCGAGGTGATGGACAGGGCCATCCGGCGTCTGGGGATCCTGGAGCATCTGTTCATCGGCATGGCGGCGGTAGCCGCACTGGTGGCTGGAGCCATGGTGGCGTGGTTGCTGGGGCAGGCCTTCGAGCTGCCGTTCCGACCTACCTGGGCGGTGTCGGCCCTCCTCCTCTTCATCCTGCCCGGGGGAATCTCCCTCTGGAGGGTGCGCCGCGACCGACCCCGGAGACGGGCGGAACGAACCGAAGAACAGCAACGAGACGAAACATGAGTGACGATCGAAAGCTTACCCCGCAGTCCGAGGACTTCGCGGCCTGGTACAACGAGGTGGTTCTCCGGGCCGAGCTGGCGGACTATTCCCCGGTCCGAGGGAGCATGGTGATCCGTCCCTGGGGATACGGGATCTGGGAACGGATGCAGCGCGCGCTGGACGACATGTTCAAGGAGACCGGGCACGAGAACGCCTACTTCCCGCTGCTCATTCCCATGTCGTATATCGAAAAGGAGAAGGAGCACATCGCCGGGTTCGCTCCGGAGCTGGCTGTGGTGACCCACGCCGGCGGAAAGGAGCTGGAAGAGCCCCTGGCCATCCGTCCGACCTCCGAGACGGTGATTCTCGAGATGTACGCCCGATGGGTGCAGTCCTACCGCGACCTTCCCATCCTGATGAACCAGTGGGCCAACGTGATGCGCTGGGAGATGCGAACCCGGCTGTTCCTGCGCACCGCCGAGTTCCTCTGGCAGGAAGGGCACACCGCGCACGCCACCGAGGCCGAGGCCCGGGAACACACGCTCCGCATGCTGGGGGTCTATCGCACCTTCATGGAGGAGTGGATCGCCATGCCCCCGGTGACCGGGCAGAAGTCGGAGTCCGAGAAGTTCGCCGGGGCGGTGGACACCTTCGGCTGCGAGGCCCTCATGAAGGACGGGAAGGCGCTGCAGGCCGGAACCTCGCACTTCCTGGGTCAGAACTTCGCCCGAGCGGCGGGTCTGACGTTCCAGTCCGAAGCGGGTCATGAGGAGTACGCCTGGAGTACCTCCTGGGGCGTCTCCACCCGCTTGGTGGGGGGCATGGTCATGACCCACGGGGATGACGACGGGCTCATCGTGCCGCCGCGTCTGGCCCCGACCCAGGTGGCGGTGATCCCCATCTATCGGAACGACGAGGAGCGATCCGCGACGGAGGCCAAGGCCCGGGAAGTCGCGGCGCGGCTGAAGGATGCGGGCGTCCGAGTGAAGGTCGATGCGCGCGATCATCTCAATCCCGGCGCGAAGTACTACGAGTGGGAGCGGAAGGGCCTCCCTCTGCGGGTCGAGGTGGGGCCGAAGGACCTGGAGAAGGGCTCCCTGGCCATCGCTCGCCGCTTCTTTCCCGAGGGGGAGAAGCGAAAGGTGTTCCTCCCTGAGGACGAGGCCATCGCCGGCATTCCGGGGCGACTCGAGGGAATGCAGGCGCAGCTGCTGGAGGCGGCACTGGAGCGTCGCGAGGCGAACTCCTTCCGGGGAGTCGAAGACTGGGACGAGATGAAGGAGATCCTGGAGACCCGGGGAGGATTCGTCTATACCGGATGGTCCGGGGACCCCGCGGTGGAGGAGCGCGCCAAGGGGGAGCTGAAGGCCACCATCCGGTGCATTCCCGACCCGGAGTTCCGGTCGGACACCGCACCGGCGCGGTGCATCTCCGGCCAGGGGGCGGCCAAGCACGAGGTGGTGTGGGCCCGGGCGTACTGAGTCCGGCGCCTTCCCCCGCCTTCCAGCGGCGTCGGAAGTGAACCATCCCTTCCAGTACCGGGACGGGGTCCTGAGCGCGGGAGCGCTGTCTCTGGAAGTGCTCGCAGAGCGGTTCGGGACCCCCCTGTACGTCTACGACCTGGACCAGATCCGCCACAGCGTGCAGGAATTCCAGGAGGCGTTCCGGGGAGTGGACCTCCTGCTGGCATACTCGGTAAAGGCCAACGGCAACCTGGCCATCCTGAACCGCCTGGCCGAGTGGGGGTGCGGCGCCGACATCGTCAGCGAGGGTGAGCTCTACCGGGCACGCCGCGCGGGGATGGCCGCGGACCAGATCGTCTTCGCGGGGGTGGCCAAGACCCGAGAGGAGATCCGGGCCGGGCTTCGGGAGGGCATCTACGCCTTCAACGTGGAGAGCGAGGGGGAGCTGGGCCGGCTCGCAGCGGTGGCGGAGGAGGAAGGAGCGGCCGCCCCCTTCGCCGTGCGTGTGAACCCCGACATCCTGAGCCCCACGCCCCACGAGTACACGCGGACCGGTCACGCCCAGACGAAGTTCGGGGTCCCCATGGCGGAGGCGCTGGACCTGTACCGTCGGGGCGCCTCGTCGCCCCACCTCCGGCCACGGGGAATCGATGTCCACATCGGGAGCCAGATCCTGGACGCCGGCCCGTTCGTGCAGGCTCTCGAGCGGGTGGCGGACCTGGCGGGCAGGCTTCGGGCCGAGGGCATCGACCTGGAGTTCCTGGACCTCGGTGGAGGCTACGGTGTGCGGTATGGGGAGGACACCGAGTCGGAGGCGTTGGACCTACGGGCCCTGGCGCGACAGCTCCGACCCACGTTGGACGAATTGGGGCTGCGGCTGATCCTGGAGCCCGGGCGCTCCATCGTCGGTCCCGCCGGAGTGTTCCTGACCCGGGTCGAGTACGTGAAGGCCGCGGGCGGCAAGACCTTCGTCATCGTGGATGGTGGGATGACCGAGCTACTGCGTCCCAGCCACTATGGCGGCTACCACGAGATCGAGCTGGTGCGGGCCCGCCCCGACGCGGTGAGCCAGGGGGTGGACGTGGTGGGGCCCATCTGTGAGACCGGGGACTTCCTAGCCCGTGATCGGTCCCTCCCGCTGCCGGTGCCCGGCGATCTCCTGGCGGTCCGGACCTCAGGCGCATACGGCTTCACCATGGCCTCCAACTACAACGCCCGGCGCAGACCCGCCGAGGTGGTGGTGGAGGGAGGGTTGGCGCACCTGGTCCGGAAGCGGGAGAGTCTGGACGATCTGGTCCGGGGAGAGATCATTCCCTGGGCGATACACGACGACGGAGGACCGCCCTCCGGCGGGCCGTAGAGAGCCCGGGGGAGTGGGGCTAGCCCTCGAGGGCTCGACGACGGGGGCTCAACGAACGGCGTCCGCCTCGATCTCGATGAGCATGTCCGGGTGGATGAGACGGCGTACCTCCACCATCGTCGTGGTCGGCGGGAAGTCTCCGAATGCCTCGGAATGGGCCTCCCCGAACTCCCGCCAGCGCTCGATGTCCGTGACGAACATCCGCGTCCGGGTGACCCGATCCAATCCAACTCCCAGCTTCTCGAGCCCGGACCGTATGATCTCGATGCAGCGGGCGGCCTGAGCCCGGGCGTTTCCGGGGCTGTGGACGGTTCCGTCGGCGTTCACGGCGGCGGTTCCGGTCACGAAGATGCGGTCGCCGGCCTCCAGGACACGGCAGTATCCCACGGATTCTTCCCACGGTGCCCCGCTGAAGACCCGCTCGAACGGTTTCCCCTGCTGCATCTCGGTACGCTCCTTGCACATGTCCACGAGGCTGGAACGGTGGCCGGGATCGTTCGGCTCGGAGCCGCGGTACGACCACCGGATCATTGATCGAATTCACATTCGTAAGGAGAGTCTATGCGACGCAGTGGCGTTCTGACCACCGGTCTCCTCACCCTGGTGGTCGGACTTCCATCCGCCGCGGATGGTCAGGTGGTGTGGGACGGGCCCATGATGGTCTCTCCGGGCGCACCGGCGGGCTGGGGACTCCACCTGGTGGATCCCCATCCCGGTGAAGGGGTGGGCGGAGTCTTCACCTGGAGGGCGAATCCGACCCCGGTGGGCATGGGCTTCCGCGTGGGCGTCGTGGAAGGGAACCTGAATGACGCCGCGCTGATCGGTGGGCTCGACGTGGCCGGGAGTGTCTATTCAGCCATCGAGGAGGACTTCGAGCTGGACCTGATCTGGTTCGCCGGAGCCGGGCTCGGGCTGGACGACGTCGTCACCCTCTCCTTCCCGCTGGGCATGGCGGTGGGTTGGAGCTTTCAGGAGGAGAACCTGGCCTTCCGTCCGTATCTCGCCCCTCGCATGGTGGTGGACGCCATCCTGGGAACGCTCCCGGAGAATGCCGCGCCTCGGGACGATTTCGATCTGGGCTTCGCCGCGGAGGTGGGGCTCGATCTGGCCTTCGATCCGCGGTTCGGGATCCGAGCGGCCGGTTCGTTCGGCGATCGGGAGGCCATCTCCATCGGTGTGACCTTTCCGGGATTCACACGCTGAGGTTCACTCGGCCTCCGCGGAGGTCGAGGAAGGCCCTCCATACCTGGGCGGCCGGGATCTCCTTCTGGAGACCCGGCCGTCGCCCGTTCCATCCGACGAGAGCGACCCCGACGGCGGCCCTGCCCGAGTCGCCGGTGCGGGGGCGACGGTCCGCCGTCAGCCGGTGGAGTCGGCCTGGGGTCTGGCCTGGGGGTCCAGGTTGAGGCGGTCCTCGATCTCCTCCCACACCTGGAGCATGTAGACCGGATCGTTTCCATGGGCCTCGGCGAACGCGAAGAGATCCTCTTGATTGATCTCGTGGCTGGCCAGAATCTCGTCCCGCTCCGCTTCGGTGATGGTGGCGTCGTCCCGGTCCAGGGCCGCCATGCGGAGCTCCACGTACACGTCGATGAACGTCTCTCGGTCCACCGCGAGCTCGCTCGGCGGGCTGCAGCCGGCGGCTGCGAGCAGGCAGGCCACGGCAAGCCGAGGCAGGATTCGGGGAAGAGTCGCCAAGGACACGGTGCGAAGGGGCGGGCAGGGGTGCGGGGGGACCGGTGGACAGCTGACGGAAGCTCTGGGGCGCGGTGTGCGGGTGTCAAGCGGAGAGCCGGTCTTCAAGGGATGCCGCCCCCGGATCCGCCGATGAGGTTCAGGGTATTCCCGCCCATGAGACACCCACGCCCCCACCCCCGGTTCGCTGTCTTCTTTGCCGTGCTCCTCCTGACCGCCGGCGGGGTCACCTCCTGCGCCGTGAACCCGGCCACGGGCGCGCGCCAGCTCTCCTTCGTGGGAGAGGACCGTGAAATCGCCATGGGGCGCGAGAGCGATCCCCAGATCGTGGCCCAGATGGGACTGTACCCGGACTCGGCGGTCCAGCAATACGTGCGGGAGATCGGACTCCGCATGGCCGCAGTCTCGGAACGGCCGGAGCTCCCTTGGACCTTCCGGGTGCTCGACGATCCCACGGTGAACGCCTTTGCGCTCCCGGGGGGCTTCATCTACGTCACCCGGGGCATCCTCACGCACCTGACGTCCGAGGCGCAGCTGGCGGGGATCCTGGGGCACGAGATCGGCCACGTTACGGCCCGACACTCGGTGAACCAGATGAGCCGGGCGCAGTTGGCCCAGGGCCTCCTCGTCGTGGGGAGCATCGTGTCGGAGGGCGTGCGCCAGTACGGTGGTTTGGCGGCGCAGGCCACCGGCCTCCTCTTTCTCCGCTTTGGGCGAGATGACGAGCTCGAGTCCGACGCCCTGGGTCTCCGCTACATGACCCGGGTCGGGTACGACCCGGACGAGCTGGCGGGCGTGATGGAGATGCTGGACCGGAATGCGGCCCTGGCCACCGGGGGGAGCGGCCGCCTTCCCCAGTGGCTCAGCACCCACCCCAACCCCGACAACCGGGTCCAGCGCATCCAGAACCGGATCGCGGCCACGCCGGAGTATCAGCAGGCCGAGGTCGTGGGGCGCCAACCGTTCGCCTCTCAGATCCAGGGGATGACGTTCGGACAGAACCCTCGGGAGGGATTCGACCAGGACGGCACCTTCCACCACCCCGAGCTCGCGTTCCGCTTCGACGTGCCCGCGGGGTGGGCGCTCGCCAACGGCAAGGAGTCGGTCCGGGCGGGCCCTGAGGCGGGCGACGCCCTCTTCCAGCTACGCCTGGCCGAGGGCGATCCCACGGCCGCGTCCCGAAGCTTCGCGGCCCAGGACGGGATCCATGCGGGCGCGGCGACGGAGGAGACCATCCACGGGTTCCCTGCCGTGGTCCGAGGGTTCACCGTCACGACGGACGACGGGGAGTTGACCGGGGAGATGACGCATCTGGCGTATGGGGGTCGGACGTATGCCCTGCTGGCCCTCTCCACGGCGGCCGGATGGCCCGGGTACGCGAGGACCCTCCGAGGTGCGGTCCGGAGCTTCCAGCAGGAGAGCGACCCGGAGATCCTGGGGATCCAGCCTCTCGAGCTGCGGATCCGGACCTTGACGGAGGCCACGACCTGGGGCGGGTTCGTCCGAGACTACCCTTCGGAGATCGACGAGGACGTGCTATCCGTCATCAACCAGATTCCCGTGGGCGGCCTGGTGCAGGCCGGGCCCGTCAAGCAGGTGGTCCGAAGGAACTGACCGGACGCCGGGGTGCCCGGCCGGAGCCCGGGCTCGGACTAGAGCGAGGGTGGCGCGGGGAACGGGCGGGGGTCGGGAGCGACGGCGCGCTCCCGTGGCACCGATCTTGAATCTCCTGGGGTAGAACCACCAGGACCCGCTGCCATTCCGGCAGCCTTCCCAGCGCGAGACCATGCTCAACTTCGACCGACTCACGGTGAAGGCCTCGGAAGCCCTCCAGGCCGCCGTCGCAGAAACCCGCCGCCGCGGAAATCCCGAGATCCACGGCGTCCACCTCCTGAACGCCTTGCTGCAGCAGGAAGAGGGGATCGTGGTCCCCGTCCTGCAAAAGCTCGGTGCGCCGGTGGCGCGCATCCAGGAACAGGCCACACAGGCCATGGAACGCATGGCCCGGGTCGAGGGGGGAAGCGAGCCGCGCCTTTCCCGCGACCTGAACAAGTCGCTCGACGTGGCCGAGGCGCAGTCCCGGTCCCTGGGCGACGAGTACGTGTCCACCGAGCACCTCCTGTTGGGGCTCACCGAGGAGAAGGACGACGCGGGTCGGATCCTTCGGGAAGCCGGCGCGGCGCCGGACCAGGTGCGCGAGGCTCTGGAGGCGGTCCGGGGCCCGCACCGAGTCACGGACCAGACCCCGGAGGACAAGGTCCGCGCTCTGGCGAGGTACTCCCGGGATCTCACCGAGGCGGCCCGCCTGGGGAAGCTGGATCCGGTCATCGGGCGGGACGACGAAATCCGGCGGGTCATCAAGGTCCTGGCTCGTCGCACCAAGAACAATCCTGTGCTCATCGGGGAGCCCGGCGTGGGAAAGACGGCCATCGTGGAGGGTCTGGCCCAACGCATCATCGAGGGGGACGTCCCCACCACACTGGCCGACAAGAAGCTGGTGGCCCTGGACATCTCTGCCATGCTGGCGGGGGCGAAGTTCCGGGGTGAGTTCGAGGAACGCCTGAAAGCCGTCCTGAAGGAGATCACGGAGGCCGAGGGGCGCTACATCGTCTTCCTGGACGAGCTCCACACCATGGTCGGGGCCGGAGCGGCGGAGGGTGCGGTGGACGCCGGGAACATGCTCAAGCCCGCGCTGGCGCGCGGTGAGCTCCGCATGGTGGGGGCCACCACCCTGGACGAGTACCGTAAGCACATCGAGAAGGACCCGGCCCTGGAGCGCCGCTTCCAACCCGTCTTCGTCGCGCCTCCCTCGGTGGAGGACGCCATCGCGATTCTCCGCGGCCTGAAGGAGCGCTACGAGGTGCACCACGGGGTGCGAATCACCGACGATGCCCTGGTGGCGGCCGCGAAGCTCTCCGACCGGTACATCGGTGGGAGATTCCTACCGGACAAGGCCATCGACCTCATGGACGAGGCCGGAAGCCGGCTGCGGATCGAGATCGACTCCATGCCGCAGGAGATCGACGAGGTGGAGCGGCGGATCGTTCAGCTGGAGATCGAGAAGAGCGCCCTCGCCAAGGAGCAGGAGCGCTCGGCGATGGAGAGGCTGGAAGCCATCGAGGCGGAGCTCAGCGAGCTCCAGGAGAGGTCTTCGGGGATGAAGGCGCGGTGGCAGGCGGAGAAGGAGGCGATTCAGCGGATCCAGAGCCTGAAGGAGAAGGTCGATGAGCTGAAGGTGGAGGCGGACCGCGCCACACGCACCGGGGACCTTGGCCGCGCTGCGGAGATCCAATACTCCGAGATTCCTGGCACGGAGCAGGCCATCCAGGTGGCGGAGGACCGCCTGGCTGAGCTCCAGGCGACCGGTTCCTTCCTAAAGGAGGAGGTGGACGCGGACGACATCGCTGCCGTCGTCGGGGAATGGACCGGGATTCCGGTTTCCCGTCTTCTCGAGTCGGAGAGGGAGCGCCTGACCCATCTGGAGGATCTCCTCGGTGAGCGGGTCATCGGTCAGCCGGAGGCCATCACTGCCGTCTCGAACGCGGTACGCCGCGCCCGGGCGGGACTACAGGATCCGGATCGTCCCGTGGGCTCGTTCATCTTCCTCGGCCCCACGGGGGTGGGGAAGACCGAGACTGCCCGCGCGTTGGCGGGGTTCCTCTTCGACGACGAACGCGCCATGGTACGCATCGACATGTCGGAGTACATGGAGAAGCACGCTGTCGCCCGACTCATTGGCGCGCCTCCGGGGTATGTGGGCTTCGAGGAAGGTGGGCAGCTCACCGAAGCGGTTCGCCGGCGGCCCCACACCGTCATTCTCTTCGACGAGATCGAGAAGGCCCATCCGGATGTGTTCAACATCTTCCTGCAGATCCTGGACGACGGCCGCCTCACGGACAGCCAGGGGCGGACGGTGGACTTCCGGAATGCGGTGGTGATCATGACCTCCAACATCGGGAGCCAGCACATCCTGGAGGCGGCCGGGACGGGTGACTGGGGCTCGGTGGAGGCTACCGTCCGCACGGAGATGAGACACCACTTCCGCCCGGAGTTTCTGAACCGGGTGGACGACATCATCGTGTTCCGACCCCTGGACCGGGACGATCTCGCGCGCATCGTCGACCTCCAACTGGAGCGGGTGGACCGACTCGCGGGAGAGTTGGGCGTCCACCTGGACGTGACCGCCGAGGCACGGGCCTTCCTGGCGGACGAGGGATACGATCCGGCGTTCGGCGCCCGACCCCTCAAGCGGGTCATCCAGCGGCAAGTTCAGGATCCGCTGGCTCTTCGCCTTCTGGAGGAAGAGGTGCCGGAGGGGTCCGTGGTGACGGTCGAACGCGCGCCCGACGGGGGGGCGTCGCTGACCTTCTCGGTGGTCGCGCCGGGGGTCCCGGAGGAGACGGGGGAAGGGTCCCCCTTGGAGGTGGGTTCATGAGGTTGACCTCCCTTCCCAGGAGATACAACTTCCGCCATCTCGTGCCCATCTCCCTGCTCCAGGGATGTCAATGACAACGGTGTCTTCCCTCGCCAGACGGCGTGCCCTCCCGCTCCTGTTCCTCCTGGTGGCGGTCGCCGGGTGTACCACGACCCGGGTAGTGGAGCGCACGCGCCCGTCCGAGGAACTGGCGGGGGTGGCACCGGTGCTGTCGGTGGAGCGGTTCCTCCAGGCGGTCAATGCACGGGACTTCGATGCCATGGCGCGCCTGTTCGGCACGCACGAGGGCCCCTTCCAGGGACCGGCGTCGGAGGTGGAGCTTCAGATGTCCATCCTGGCGGAGATCCTGGGTCACCAGGACTACCGGATAGACTCCGAGCGGATGCAGCCCGGGCGCGAGCATCCAACGCGGCGAGTCGGCGTGGACCTGACCATCAACGGACGGGTGATTCCGGACGTGACGTTCCTGGTGGTGCAGACCGAAAGTGGACGTTGGCTGGTCGAGGAGATCGACGTGGAAAAGGTGACGTCCCGATAGGCGAGCTCAGGGCTTCCCGTGGTTATGTTGTACCAGTTCGATCAGAACGCGGCCGGTCCCCCTCGGGTGGAGGAACGCCACGAGGTGGCCGCCGGCCCCCGGGCGAGGCTCCCGGTCGATGAGCTCGAAGCCCTGGGAAGCGAGACGTTCCAGTTCGGCCCGGATGTCGGACGTCCGGTACGCGATGTGATGAAGGCCCGGGCCCTGCTTCTCCAGGAAGCGGGCCACGGTGGAATCGGGGGAAAGGGGTTCCAGGAGCTCCAACTCCCCCACGAAGGCGACCCGGACCCCCTGGGCCGGGAGTTCCTCCACGGGGGAACTGCGGGCGCCCGTTATGCGTTCGTACAGTGTGATTGCCTCCTCCAGGTTGGAGGTGGCCACGGCGACGTGATCGACGGGTAGACCGTTCATAGACGAGAGAAGCGGGGGTCCACGAGGGCGTCCTGCGGAAAACGGGCCCTGGGGCCCGATTGGCAAGCTAAAGGAGAAGAGAAATGGCGGACAACGTCACGGCCATCAGCGACGCCACCTTCCAGGAGGAAGTGGAGTCGAACGACGGACTTACGATCGTGGACTTCTGGGCCGAGTGGTGCGGACCCTGCCGCATGGTGGCACCGGTGGTTGAGGAGCTGGCCAACGAGTATGGGGATCAAGGGCTGAAGGTCACGAAGCTCGACGTGGACCAGAACCCCCAGACCTCGGCACGCTACGGGATCCGTTCGATTCCGACCATCCTGTTCTTCAAGGGTGGTGAGGTGGTGGATCGGGTGGTCGGTGCCATGCCCAAGCCCGTATTCGAGCAGAAGGTCCAGGCTCACCTGGGTTGAACCCGGGTCGGACCCTGCGTGGGTCCTGTTGGGAAAAGCGCTCCGGGGGGTCTCCTCCGGGGCGCTTTCCTGTTCACGGGAGGTGACGATCCCGGCGGCTCCGACTACTATCTCCGCGGTCGTCCCTCCCTCCGTGCCGTCACCCCATCGAGTCCCCATCGCCTCTTGGCCACCCTCTACGTCGTCGCCACTCCCATCGGGAACCTCGAAGACCTGTCCAGGCGGGCGGAGCGGGTCCTGGGGGAGGTGGCGCACGTGGCCGCCGAGGACACGCGGCGCACCGGCCTGCTCCTTCGCCACCTGGGTGTCCGCTCGGACCTCGTCTCGCTCCACGCGCACAACGAGGCGGCGCGGGTGGACCGGATCCTGGGGTGGCTGGACGCCGGCGACGACGTGGCCCTGGTGAGTGACGCCGGGACGCCACTGGTCTCCGATCCGGGAGCACGGATCGTGAGCGCGGCCGGCGACGCGGGCCACAGCGTGGTGGCCGTGCCCGGACCGTCTGCGGTGCTGGCGGCCCTGGTCACGGCGGGGATCCCGTGCGAACGGTTCGCCTTTCTGGGTTTTGTCCCTCGCAAGGGTCGCGAGCGGGACTCAACGCTGGACCGCATCGCCGGGTCCCCGGAGGCGTGCGTCGTCTTCGAGTCCCCGGAGCGCCTGGGCGCCCTCCTGGACGACCTCGCGCGGGTGTGTGGGTCGGATCGCAGGGCGGCGGTGGGGCGAGAGCTTACGAAGCTCCACGAAGAGGTTCGGCGAGGAACCGTTGAAGAGCTCGGCGCCTATTACCAACGGGAGAAGGCTCGTGGTGAAGTGACCGTGGTCGTCGAGGCCGCACACGAGCCCGCTCCCGGGCCTGACCGGACCGCGGCTCGAGAACGTGCCCTTTCGCTGCTGCGGGAGGGCGGTCGACCCAGTCAGGTCGCGCGAGAGCTGGCGGACGCGCTGGGGATGCCCCGAAACGAGGCCTACGCGGTGGTGCAGGAGCTGAAAGGGGAACTGGATTGAACATTCTCGGCCTCGCCGCTCTGGCGGTGCTGCTTCAGGGGACGCCCACGGACTCCCTCACCATCGCTCGCCTCCAGTACGAGGGCGGGGGTGACTGGTACGCGAATCCCTCCTCTCTTCCCAATCTCCTCTCCGCCATCCGGGATCGGACCGGCATCCCGGTGGCGCAGCGGGAGGCCGTGGTTCGGCCCCTGGATCCCGAGCTTCGAGAGTACCCCTATCTCTACCTCACGGGGCACGGCGACCTCCGGTTCTCGCCCGCGGAGCGGGCCGCCATCCGGGAGTACCTCCTGGAGGGGGGGTTCCTCCACGCCGACGACAACTACGGATTGGACGAGTCTTTCCGGGAGGAAGTCGGGCTCCTGTTCCCGGATGCCGACCTGGTGCAGATCCCGCCGGACCATCCGGTGTTCCACGGGCTCTACGACTTTCCCGAGGGACTCCCGAAGATCCACGAGCACGACGGGAAGCCCCCGGAAGCGCTGGGCATCTTCCGGGAAGGTCGGCTTGTGCTCTTCTACTCGTATGAGAGCGACCTGGGGGACGGGTGGGAGGATCCCGACGTACACCAGGACGCCTCCTCCGTGCGAGAAGCCGCGCTCCGGATGGGGGTGAACCTCTTCCTCTTCGCGTTGACGGGAGGGGAGCGGTGACGCCCGTCCCCCTGTCGGTTGCGCAGCTGCACCAGGTGGTGCGGCGTCACCTTTCCACGCTCCTGGGACGGACCGCCCTGGTGTGGGTGACGGGTTGGCTGGCCACGGTCCTGGTGTTGGGATGGGTCCTCGGAGGCACGGAGGGGTGGCGAGGAGGCAGCCCGTTGCCCCTGGCCCTGGATCTCGTGGCCTTGGGCTTCCTGGTCGCCGGGGGGATCGCGTTCGTCCGTCTACGGTCGGGGACCCTGGATGAGCGCTCCATCAGCGCCGCCATGGAGCGGGCGTCGGGGATGCCGGACGGTCTCCTGCAGGGCGCCCTGGAACTGCACCGTGGAATCCCGGACGGGGTCTCGACTTCCCTGGCGGGTCGGAGCCAGGCCGAGGTGGCGGACCGCCTGGGCGGCTCGCCGGCTGCCATGGCCGGAGACCTCGGGGGGCGCGCGGCCGGAGTCCTCCGTCGGGGTTTGTGGTTGCTGATCGTGGCGGCACCGGTGGCGGCCACCCTGGGGGTCATGGACTCGGCGCGGGCGGAGTCGGCGTGGAGCGGCCTGGCTTCGCCTCTCTCAGTGCTGCGGGGACCCACCCTTCCGGCCCTGGAAGTGGACCCGGGGAGCGTGGAGGTTCGCCGGGGGAGTGCGGTGCGGGTCACCGTCCGGGCTCCGCTCCGGGAGACCGTGACGGTCCACTGGCAGGCGGCGGGGGACGTGGCCCGCTCCCAGGAGCTGGTTGTGGAGGGCGACTCGGTGGTGCACTCGTTCCCGGAGGTGTCCGCCCCCATATCCTACTGGGCCGCTGCGCCCGATGGCGCGCGCACGGATTCGTTCCGACTCACCCCGGTGGATCCGCTCTTCGTGACGGACGTGGCCGTCCGCTTGGACTTCCCGGCCTACATCGGCCGGCCCACGGAGGAGTTCCGAGGGGACGTGCCTCCCCTCCTGCTGCCGGTGGGAACCACGGTGAGCTTCCAGGGCCGGGCCAGTCGCTCGCTGACCAGTGCGGAGCTGGAGCTGGACGGACGGACGGTGGTCAGCCTACCCGTGAACGGACCCCTGTTCGAGGGCAGCTTCGCCCCTATGCGCTCCGGGGAGTACGGATGGAGCTTCCTGGATGGGGAAGGTGACCCGGCGGCCCTTCTTCCGCCTCCCCTGGTGCTGTCGCTCGTGCCGGACTCGATGCCCTCGGTTCGCATCGCCCTCCCGGCCCAGGACACCCTCCTGCCGAGCAACCTGCGCCAGCCGCTGGTGCTGGAGGCGGCCGACGACTATGGACTCCGGAGCCTGGAGTTGGTGGCGTGGCGCGTCACCGCGCTGGGAGACACCCTCGAGCCCGTGGCGCAGACGGTGGATCTCGGGGGCACCCGGGCCGCCCTGGCGCGCCCCCTCCTGGACGTTTCCCGTTGGGGGCTGCTACCGGGGGACCAGGTCCGCTACTTCGCGCGGGTCCGGGACGTCCATCCATCGGGGCAGTCGGTCCGGACCGAGGACTACGTGCTCCGCATGCCCACGGCGGAGGAGCTCCGCCGTCGGGCGCAGGGCCGGTTGGAATCCGCCGCCGAGCGGCTCCGGGAGATGCAGGACGAGGCGGCCCGGACCGCGGAAGAGACGCGGAATCTGGAGCGGGAGTCCCGTGCCCCCGATCGCTCCCAGGAGAGTGAGCGTTTCGGGAACCGTGGGGACGAGGCCTCCTTCCAGGAGCAGGAAGCGGTCCGCCAGGCGCTGGAGGAACAACAGGCTCTCACCGAACAGGCCGATTCCCTCAGCGCCGAGCTGTCCGCTCTCGCCGAGTCCCTTCAGGAGGCCGGAGCCGCCGACCCCGAGTTCTCCGAAGACCTGGAGGAGCTTCAGGAGCTCCTGCGGGAGCTGGGAGGAGACGAGCTCCAGGAACGACTGGAGGAGCTTCTCGGCCGCATGGACGAGCTGAGCCGGCGGGAAGCCCAGCAGACCCTGGAAGAGCTGGCGGGCCAGCAGGAGCAGTTCCAGCAACAGCTCGAAGAGGCCCTGGAGCGGGCCCAACGGGCTGCGGTGGAGCAGGAGTTCCGAAACACCACCTCGGAAGCCGAGGAGCTGGCGGAGGAGCAGCGGGCCCTGGCGGAGAGCCTGTCCGATCCGGACGAGCGGGAATCGCGGGCAGAGCAGCAGGAAGTGCTGGCGGACGAAGCCGGAGACCTCCAGGAGCGGATGGACGAGCTGGCGAGCCGGCTGCAGGAGTTGGGGGAGGAACGGGCCCTGCAGCAGTTGGGAGAAGCCCAGGCCTCGGGCGAGCAGGCTCGGGAGCAGATGCAGCAGGCGGCCCGGCAGGCGGCGCAGCAAAAGTCTGCGGAGGCGGCCCGCAGCGCTCAGGAAGCGGCGGAGTCGATGGAGGAGGCGGCTCAGGAGCTCCGCCAAGCCCAGCAGCAGATGATGGCGGAGCGGGCCGAAGCCTTCCAGAGCGCGCTGGAGCAGGCGACCCAGGACGCCCTGGCGCTGGCCCGGGAGCAGGCCCGGACCCAGGAGGCCATGTCGGAGGCCTCGCCGGAGCAGATGGCCGACCTGCGTGGGGACGTCTCCGCAGTGGAGCAGGGCCTTCGGAATCTCGCCGAGAATGTGACCATGGCGTCCAGGATGGCCGGCGCCGACGACCGGGAGATCTCGCGCCAGATGGGTGAAGCCATGGCGGCGCTGCAACAGACGCTCCAGTCCATGGAGCGCCCGCGGGGAGGGCAACCCTCCCCCGAGGCGGCATCCGACCAGGCGGTGTCGGCCCTGAACCAGGTTGCGCGGTCGGCCATGGCGGCAACCCGGGCCATGCAGGAGGGTGCCGAGAGCGCGCAGCCCACCGCCGAGCAGATGATGGAGCAGATGGAGCAGCTCGCGCAGCAGCAGGCGGACGTGAACAACCAGGCTGCCCAGATGATGCCCATGCAGCTCACGCCCCAGACCATGCAGGAGATGATGGAGCAGATGGCCCAGGACCAGCAGCAGGTTGCGTCGGATCTGGGACAGATGTCCGAACAGGAGGGGGAAGAGGGACCGCTGGGCGACCTGGAGGCGCTGGCGCAGGAAGCCGAGGAGTTGGCCCGCCAGCTCGCGGGAGGCCGCCTGGACTCGGAGACGCGGGAACGGCAGGAGCGCCTTTTCCATCGCCTCCTGGACGCCGGACGCAGCCTGGAGCGCGAGGAGGAGTCCACCGAGCGGGAGTCGGAGGCTCCGGGGGTCTTCGAGCGGGAAGCCGTGGGTCCGCTGACCGCCGGCGACCTGGGACTCTCCCGCTTCCGCCCGCCGGACGCGGCCACGCTGAATCGTCTTCCCCCGGCGGCTCGAGCCCTGGTCCTCCAGTACTTCCAGCGCCTCAATCGGGGCGGGGGAGGGGGCACGTGACCGGCAGGTTTCCCGAGCTCCGTGAACGGATGCTGAAGGTGGCTCTCGTGGCGCTCGCCCTCACGGTGAGCGGGTCCCCGGCGGCAACCCAGACCGCGGACACACGCGAGGAATCCCGCCTGCTCCGGGAGGCGTCCGCCCTGGAATGGAGGGGACGTATCGACGAGGCCCAGCAGGTCCTCACCCGCCTTCTGTCCGATCACCCCACCTCCTCCGGCGCACTCTTCGCCCTCGAGCGGATCTTGCGGAACCAGGGGCGCGTCGTGGACGTGCTTCCCTGGGCCGACCGCTTCCTCCAGGTGGACCCGGCGGCGTCGGGGGTGCGGTACATGAAGCTCCGGGTGCTCGCCGAGACCGATTCCATCGGGGCGATGGACCGCGAGGCCCGTGCGTGGTATCGCGCCGAACCCGGCACTCCGGATCCGTACCGTGAGGTAGCCCGACTCTACCACCGCACCGTCGGCGACGAGGCCGCCCTGGAGGTGCTTCGCGACGGAAGGGACGCGCTGGGAAGGCCGGATGCCCTGGCCATGGAGATGGGAGATCTGCTCGCGGAGATGGGTGCGGAAGGAGAGGCGGTGGAGGAATGGGCCCGAGCCCTCCGCAGCCCCCAGGCCGATCTCTCGGGGATTCTCCGGCGACTCGACCGGCTGAGCGGGGACCCCGGATCACTCTCGCACCCACTCCTGGAGGCGCTCACGCGGCACCCGAGCACGCCGGAGCGGCGTGCCGCGGCCGTCCGGGTGGCGCTTCAGCTCGGCCTCCGGGAGCGCGCGTCGGCGCTGGCCCGGAGCGCCGCCGACGAGCTCACGGGCACGGATCGGAGGGCTTTCCTGGAGGACGTGTCCCGGAGGGCCGACGAGGCGGGGTTGCCCATCGTGGCCCTTTGGGCGGTGGAGGAGCAGCGCAAGGTGGCGACCTCGCGCGAGCTGTCCACACTGGACGTCCGCATCTCCGCCCTCGCGCTTCAGGCTGGCGACACCGCGCGGGCGGTCGAGGCCCAGACCCGACTCGCACGGAGCCTTCCCATGGGATCGGTGGAGCGGCGGCAGGTCATCGCCGAGCTGATCCGCGTGGAGGCTTTCTCCGCGTCCCGCGAGACGCTCCTGACCCGGTTGGAGGGGTTCACCAACGAGTATCCCGATGCGCCGGAGTCCGACGAACTCCAGGCGCTGGTGGCGGCCGGGCTGGCGGGCCGCGGGCACGTGGAGGAGGCTCGTGCGCTGCTCGCGGACGCCACGGGTCCGCTGAGTGCTCTGGAGAGTGCCTACCTCCACTTCGGGGCGGGTGATCTCGAGTCCGGGAAGGCCATGCTGGAAGAGGCGGTACCGGGACTGGCGCCTGCGCGGGCCACGGCAGTGCTGCACCTGCTGTCGTTCCTGGAACGGCTGGGTGGAGAGGCGGCGGCCCGCCTCGCTCACGCCGCGGCTCAGGGCCACCACGGGCACCCGGTGGCCGGGGTGGACGAGCTCGTGGAGGCGCTTCCCGGTATTCCGGACGGAGACCGCGCGCCCCTCATGGTGTGGGCCGGTGAGCAGGCCGCGGGGGCGGGGAATGTGGGGCGCGCCGAACAGCTCTTCGCCGCGGTGGTGGAGGCCTACCCGGATGCGGCCGAGTTCCCGGACGCGGCCCTGGCCCTGGCCCGGATCCGCATCCAGAGGGGAGACCGCGACTCCGCCCGGGACGTCCTGGAACGCCTCATCCTGGACCGACCCGACAGCCCGGTGGTGCCGGCGGCGCGCCGTGAGCTCCAGCGGATCCGCTCCGGGGTGGGGCAGGGGTCCGGGGGGAACACATGAGGCCCTCGGGCACCGGTTGGCCGTGGGGTGACGATCCCAGAGGGGCGCGCGGTCGGCGGTGGGGTTGGGGCCGGAGTGTACTCCGACCCGCATTGGTCGTGGCCCTGCTGGCGGGGTTCTCTCTCCCGGCCTTCGGCCAGAACCTTTTGGTCCCCATGGACCGTTCCCAGACGAACCACCTTCGAGCTTACGGATTGACCTTCTGGGTGCTGGAGCAGGGCCAGACCGCGGAGTGGCTTCTCAACTTCCAGGGTGGCGCCTTCCTGCTCCCGGACGTCCAGGCGGTTCGCGCCGAAGCCGCCTTCCGCGGGGTCCGCGTGATTCCCCTCGGGGCCGCCGAGGTGGCCCGGATCCGCGGTGTCGTGGCGCAGGGGAACATGGAGGCCGTTCCGCTGGAGAAGGCCCCGAAGATCGCCGTATATACGCCCCCCAACTCGGCTCCCTGGGACGATGCGGTGACCATGGCCCTGGAGTACGCTCAGATCCCGTACGAGAAGATCTGGGACGCAGAGGTCGTGGGAGGCTCATTGGAGGACTACGACTGGCTGCACCTGCACCACGAGGACTTCACGGGTCAGTATTCGAAGTTCTATCTCACCTACGCCGGGGCCGCCTGGCTCCAGGAGGAGGTGTCCCGCAATCAGGGGATTGCCCGGCAGTTGGGTTTCGCGTCGGTGCCGGACCTGAAGAAGTCGGTGGCCAGTACCATCCGGGATTACGTGGAAGGGGGCGGATTCCTCTTCGCCATGTGCTCCGCCACCGAGACGCTGGAGCTAGCCCTGGCCGCCGGGCCCGTGGACATCGCGGCCGCACACTCCGACGGCACGCCTCCGGACCCGGAGGCGACCCGGAAGATGGATTGGAGCCGGGCCATGGCCTTCGAGAACGCCCAGGTGCAGACGGCGCCTACGGTGAACGCCTTCAGCGACATCGACTCGCACCAGGTGAACACCGCCTGGCGCAAGGAGCTGGGCGTGTTCACCCTGTTCGATTTCTCGGCGAAGTTCGATCCGGTCCCAGCCATGCTCACGCAGAACCACGAGGCCGTGATCCAGGACTTCTACGGGCTCACGACCGCCTTCAACGAGAACCGCCTGAAGCCGGGTACCGTGGTTCTGGCCCGGGAAGGTGAGTGGGCGAAATACATCCACGGAGCCTACGGCGAAGGGACCTTCACCTTCTTCGGTGGCCACGATCCAGAGGATCCGGAGCATCAGATCGGGGATCCCACCACGGACCTCGATCTGCACACCACCTCCCCCGGCTACCGCCTGATCCTCAACAACGTCCTGTTCCCCGCCGCGAAGAAGAAGCAGCTCAAGACGTGAGCTCGGAATCGCTCGATCCGGGCCGGGCCCTGGTGGGGCTGGACGGCCTGGACGTGGAGCCCCGGACCCTGCCGGCCCCCGCGCCGGGCCACAGCCCCCTCACCTTCGCTCCCGAGGCCGCGGCTCGCGTCCGCCTCGAGATCGAGCGGGCGCGCGGTCGGGAGGTCTGCTTCCTGGCCGAAGTTACGCCCCAGCGCACCGTGGTGAATCCCCGAGCGGTGGCGCGGGGGAACCAGTCCGCGGTCCTGGCCGTGGCGCGGGACGCGCCGGAGGGGTGCATCCTGGTCCACAACCACCCGTCCGGGAGCCTGGAGCCCTCGGACGCGGATCTGGCGGTGGCGGCCCAGGTGTTCGACGACGGCCTGGGCACCGCCATCACAGACAACGAGGCCACGGAGCTCTACGTGGTCGTGGAGCCGCCGGCGCCCCGCGTCCGGGTGGCCCTGGAGCTGGACGAGCTCGAGTCTCTGGTGTCGCCGGCGGGTCCTCTCGCGGCGGCCCACCCCGTGTACGAGGACCGGGCCGGGCAGCGGGAGATGATCCGGATCGTAGGGGACCAGTACAATCGCGGAGGTGTGGCGCTGGTGGAGGCCGGGACGGGTACGGGGAAGTCCCTGGCCTACCTGCTCCCCGCGGCTCGGTGGGCCTCCGAGAACCGCGAGCGCACCGTCGTCTCCACCAACACCATCAACCTGCAGGAGCAGCTGGTTTCGAAGGACCTCCCCCTCGTAGGTCGCCTTTTGGGGGAGGACGTCCCGTGGGCCCTGGTGAAGGGGCGAGGGAACTACGTCTCGATCCGACGGGCGTACCTGGCGGCCCAGAGCGCGCCCGATCTGTTCGAGGAAGACCGGGCGTCGGAGATCGATGCCCTGCTGGAGTGGCTACGGAGCACCGATGACGGGTCCCTTGCCGACCTTCCTTCCACTCCGTCGGAGGAGGTGTGGGAGGAGGTTCGAAGTGATCCGGATGCCTGCCTCCGCGCGAGGTGCCCCCACTTCCAGGAGTGCTTCTACCAGCGCTCCCGTCGCCGGGCGGCCTCGGCGCGGCTCCTCGTGGTCAATCACCACCTGCTCTTCACCGACGTGGCGGTGCGGAGGGCGACGCAGAACTGGACCCAGTCCGCGGTGCTTCCGCCGTACCGCCACGTGATCCTGGACGAGGCGCACAACGTGGAGGACGCGGCCACCTCCCACCTGGGGGTGGAGGTGACGCGGCGTGGGCTCTATCGGCTTCTTTCCCGCCTGGACCGGAGAGGGAAGGGGATTCTCGGGGCGCTCTCGGACGCCCTTCGGGTCGAGGAGGGACGGGCGGTGGAGCACCGGACCCGGATCGAGGAGCGCGTGCGTCCGGCGGTGGACGAGGCGCGAGCCCACCTGGGGAGCTTCGTGGATGCGCTGGAGCCCGTGCTGCGGCGCAGCGGAGAAGGGGAAACCGTCCGTATCGGGGTCGGGGAGGGGACCGTACCCGAGCCTGTTGCCGACGAGGGGATTCGCGAGCGCTTTCATGGCCTGCTGGGGAGCCTCCAGCGGCTGGCACGGGAGGTGAGCGAGGTGCGTCGCCGGCTGGAGGGAGACGAGGGATTGTCGGATTCCCTGGAGGGGCGCCTCCTGGATCTCCGGGGCTCGGAGCGCCGGCTGGGAGCGGTGGAGGTGGCGCTCCGCCTGGTGCTGGAGCCCGGCGACCAGGAGCCGAACCTGGTGCGTTGGCTACAGCTCCGGGGCCGGGGGAAGCGAGTCAACCTGGTCCTGGCGGCGGCGCCCATCGACCTCGGTCCCGTGCTTCGCGAGACCCTGTTCGGCCAGCTGGACACCGCGGTGCTCACCTCTGCGACGCTGGCCACGCGCAAGCGCTTCGATTTCCTGCGAGGGCGCCTGGGGCTGGACGAGACAGGCCTGGCGGACCTGGAGGATCCGCCGGAAGTCACCGAGCGGATCGTCGCTTCGCCGTTCGACTTCCGGGAACAGAGCCTGCTGGTGGTGCCCACCGACCTCCCCGATCCGCAGAGGGAGGCCGACGAGCTTAACGGCGCCACGGCGCGGGTCGTCCGTGAGGTAGCTCACGAAACCGACGGGGGGCTGTTCGTGCTCTTCACTTCGTACCGGGCTCTGGGAGCGGTGGCGCAGCAGCTCCGCGATGCCGGCGTGGACGCCCGCTGGCCCCTTTTCGTGCAGGGCGAAGGGCACCGTTCGGGGCTGCTCCGGGACTTCATACGGCAGGGCCGGGGCATCCTCCTGGGCACCAGCTCCTTCTGGGAGGGCGTGGACGTGCCCGGGGAGCCCCTGCGGGGTCTGGTGATCCAGCGGATTCCCTTCCGTGTGCCCACCGAACCGGTCACCGCCGCCCGTGTGGAGGCGCTGGAGCGCCGGGGTGGGGATGCTTTCCACGGCTACATGCTTCCCCTCGCGGCCCTTCGCCTGAAGCAGGGATTCGGGCGACTCATCCGAAGTCGCGACGATCGGGGGGCCGTGATCCTGCTGGACGACCGCATCGTGCGAAAGCGCTACGGGCGTTACCTGCGAGACTCCCTTCCCGACGTTTCCCTGGTGAAGGGGCCCTGGGAGGAGGTGGCGGGACGCCTCCGCCGTTTCTACTGACCCGGGCGGACCCGGGTCGGGACCCACGATACGGAAAACGCCCCGGGGGCAGAGCCCCCGAGGCGTCTTCACCGGAGGTGGCTCTCCGGGTGTGGTCAGGTCGATCCGATCAGCTCTCCGAGCTGCTCGTCATGGACCCTCGACCCTGCGTGGCGTGCTCCACCACCAGGACCACCCGGCGGTTGGCCACGGCTGCGGGGTTATCCCGCCCAGCGGCCTGCGGCGCCACAAGGCGCTTGGTGTCCTCGCCATAGCTCACGGCACGAACCCGATCCGCCGTCAGGCGCCCCTGGTCCACCAGGGTGGCCTTGACCGCGTCGGCGCGCCGCTGACCGAGCCGGAGGTTGTACTCGGCCGGTCCGGCGGCATCGGTGAAGCCCTCCACCGTCACCAAGGCGCCGGGATAGTGCTCCCGAACGACGCTGGCGAAGCGCATCAGGAGCTCACGATCCTGCGGACGAACGTCCGCCTGGTCGAACTCGAAATGAACCGGTGCAGCGAAACGGAGCGATGCCTCGAGACGGCTCACCGTCGCGTCGTACTCGGCGGCGAGCTCCTGCAGGTCGCCCTCAAGCGCATCCATGCGCTGGGCGAGGGCGGCCACGGATGCCTCCACATTGTCGATGCGGTTGGCGAGCTGCTGGTCGCCGGTCTGGATTTCTTCCCTAATCTGCGCCATTTCGGCCTGGAAGTCCTCCTGTCCGACGTGGGCACAGCCCGAAAGCAGTCCCACCAGGGCACCGGCCGACAGCAGATGCACAGCGGACTTGGAACGGTACTTCATGTTCGACTTCTCCTCCGAAGGTACGGGCGCACAGCGCCCAGAAATCATGATTGCGGCCCCATTCAGTGCAGCTTTGATGCCAACGCTCGGAGGGACGCGCGAATCAGTATACCCCGATTGACGTCAAATGTTTAGTCCCGCGTTACAGGTGGTCCTCCCCCCCGTGTGCGGGCGGCGGGGAGGCACCGGTTCGGGGGCTAGGCCGGCTCGTCGGCGGACGGCCCGTAGAGGCTGGGCACCGGGACTCCGGTCAGGCGGAGGTAGACCGTGAGCTGGCCCCGGTGGTGGATCATGTGATTGAGGATCATCCCCCGGATCACCGCGGCGCGGGGCAGGGTGAAGACGGAGTGATTCCCGGACCGAAGGGTCCAGGGTTGCCCCAGAACGTCCGGAGTCGCGGCTTTCAGGGCGGCCCGGGCCGACGAGAGGTGCTGGTCGAAGCGGTGCAGGAGCGCCTCGGGGTCCGCCGGAGGCGGCGGTTGATCCACCGGCGCCTCCAGGTCGAACTCGTCGGTGGCCAGCGTCATGATGAGCCAGAGCGGTACGGTGGCGATGTGCGTCGCCAACTCGCCCATGGTCCACGACTTCTCGTGGGGCTTGAAGTCGAAGCGGTCGGCGGGGATGCGCGCCAGCGCCACCCTCGTCTGGGCCATCTCCTGGTCGAATTCGGGAAAGAACAGATCCGGTCCCATGTCGCGTTCCCCGGCGGGTTGCCGTCAGACGCCGAACTGGCGCAGGTGGTGATCGGTGTGGCGGAAGGCCCATCGGCCCCATTGGGCCTGGGACATGAAGCCGAAGATGGGGTGTCGGGGCCATCCACTCGTGGTGGCGGCGAAGCGCGTCATCAACGACTCCAACTCCCGGCGGTCCGTGTCGAACTCGTCGGGAGGCGTGCCTTGCCGCTCCTGATCCATCTCCGGGAGCGTCGGTGCTCCCCGGGGCCAGGGCAGGGGGGTGTGGAGCGCCACGAAACGCGCTACCGGCGCGGGAACCGGAAACCGCAGCTCCTCGGTCGTGGCGCGCTCGCCCAGCGCAAACCTGAGCGAGTCCGAGAGGTGACAGACCATCTGGTGGGCGTTCATCCGCCCCCATCGGGCCGGGGTGTCCGGACCCAGTTGGCCCAGGCGAGCCAGCGCGGTCCGGAGACGCTGCGGGTCGTGGAGCGAGGCCATGGTCAGGTCTCCACGCGGGCACGGGGCCCCGCCTCGGTGTCCCGGGCGCCACCGGAGTCCAACAGGGAGACGCCGGAGCGGATCGTGTCGGGATTCGAGGAATCCACTCCGGAGGTGTCGGTGACGGCGCCGGGCGCGGCCCGCGCGCTGTCCGCGGGGACCAGCGAGTCGGGGACCGAGCCGGGCACGTCGCCGGGGCCCGGACCGCCGGTGCCCGCGATCAGAGCCGAACCCACGACGTAAGGCGTGCGCACCGTGACCCGGTCGCTCACGGTCGGTCCGTATCCGCCAAGGTCGGCGGGCCGGGTGAACCGCTCTTCGCCGAAGATCTCCTCGGGGCGCAGGTGCTGCTCGACGAGCTCGAGCGTCCAATCCGCATTCGGGCTTCCCACCAGGTCGAGCCGGATCATCCCTTCGGGCCTTCCCCAGTGTTCCACCCAGCGGACGGAGGGTGCCAGGAGGCCGGGTCGGGCCTGCCCGGACCCGGCGCCCCAGATGCTCAGCGCGTCCACCCCGTCCGGCAGCTGGACCGCGACGTATTCCGCCCCTACGCGGGAGCGGAGGCCCAAGGATACCCGGCGCTCCCCGGCGACGACGGTGTCGGAGTACACCCGGACCTCCGGGGCCGGCACGGCGGCCAGCGGGGCTTCGCGGGTGACAAAGGACCGAGAGGGGAAGCCGTATCCCTGAAGGGATGAGGTGTCCGCGAGGACCCCGCCCGCCGCCTGGGATGCCCACTCGGTGCCTGGACCCTCCAGGCTGGCCCATCGAGCCGACACCGGAAGCCCCTCCCCATCTCGATCCAGGACGTAGAGGAGCGTGGACGGCGCCGGTCGTTCGGCCGAAGGGTCTCGCTGAAGCCACCCGGACCCCAGGGCGATTCCAGCCACGGTGAAGGCCGTCAGTGGGGCCCACCACCGGTTCGGGAAGTCCAGTGCGGAGAGGGCGGGAAGGATGAACAGGAGCGCGAGAGTGATCATTGCGGCGATCACCGGTGCCGCGCTGAGCGTGAAAGCGAGGGTGGCGAATTCGAGAACGGGTACCAGGAACGCCAGCACGGGGACCGCCAGGAGCACCGACGCGATCCAGGCAACGTTACCGCGAGCCCTGTGAAGCCCCACGCCGGCCAGGAGCGCGAGGAGGACGATGGTGGCGGCCAGCGGTCCCTGCAGGTTGATAGCGGCGGCGGGAGCCATGAAGGTCACCGCCACAAGGCTCACCACGGGGAAGAGGAGGGCGCCGAGCGTGGCTTCCAGGGGGCTCATCCATCGGTGTCCCAGGGAGAACAAGGTGATGGTGAACCCCAAGGCCAGGGCCACCAGCGCCACCGTATACGGCCCCTGCGCGTGAATCGGAGGCGTCATCGCGCCGGTGCCGAAGGCGCCATGTAGCGGGAACGCCCATCGGACCATGGCCCAGCCCGCACCCGCCGAGAGCGCCATGGCCACGGCGGACAGGATGGCGGCGAGCAGGAAGCCCCGGCTCCGGGCCCCCCGGAGAGACGCCATGAAGGTCACCACCAGGAGGGCCAGCACCAGTCCGGCCGAGACGGGGATGGTGAGGCTCACGGGCAGTGAGATCATTCCCAGGAAGGGGAGCGTCGTGTAGGACCGGTCCGGGGCGCGCACCTCCGAGAAGTCCGCGTCCCCAAGCGCCCGGGTCATGGCCAGCAGGCGCACTCCGTGATGCTGAACGGTCGCCTCCCGGAGATTCTCCGGCGTGTCGGTGGCCTGGTGGTAGCGGTTCGCCCGGCCGATGGCCGCGAAGTTGAGCCCCTGGATCCCCACTTCGCGGAACGGCGTGAAGTCCGTGTCGTTGGGGAGCCGCCGGTACACCTCCATGGAGCTGGAGTTGGCGAGCGGCCGGGGATCCGACTCCTGGAGGCGCTCGATCACCCATCCGTTCTCCGAGCCGGTCTCGAACATGATGGACGGTCCCCCCGCGCCCCGCATCTCGACGCTCAGGACCATTTGGACGTCCGACATCCAATCGTGTCGTTCCACGAAGGCCCGGGCCCCCAGAAGGCCTTCCTCCTCTGCGTCCGTGAACAGGACGATGAGGTCGTTCCGCAGGGCCGGTCCGGCTTGGATGGCTCTCAGAGCCTCCAGCACGGTGACCAGGCCGGTGGCGTCATCCCCCGCACCGGGGGAGCCCGGCACGGCGTCGTAGTGCGCCGTGAGCACTAGCGCGCCGGTGGAGGACGTGCCTGGCAGGCGGGCCACGATGTTCCGAACCGTGGCCGCCCGAGCCCGGTCACGCCGGGCGATGACCTGGGTCGTTTCCTGCACCGTCGGCTGCAGGCCCAGCTCCTGCAATCGCGCCATCAGGAACTCCCGGACGCGGTCGTGCTCCGGCGACCCGATGGGCCGAGGCTTCTGGGCGACCTCAACGAGCTCGGAGAGGGCCCGTCCCGACGAGAACACCGAGTCCGGCGCGTTGGCCGCGAGCGGGCTGGGCAGGTGCCGATAGCTGCTGCTCATCCAGGTCGCCAGGAGGAGCGCGGCCAGGGTCGCCCACCCTCGCCACCTCGGCCCCTCGGGCTTGGACGGGACCGGAGCCTTCTCCTTCCTGGGAGGCGGTGGCTGGCCCTCCTTCGGAGGGGCAGGACGATCCACGGGCTCGAGGTCTTCTTCGGAGAGGCCGGCAATCCCGAGCTCCTCGTCGGAGGGCAGCTCGGGGAGTTTATAGTCGCTCATGGAGTGCAAGATGGCCGAACCCCGGTCCCCTTGCCAGCATCCGGCTTCCGCCGGTCCGGAGCGAGGCGTATGTTACGGTCTTCGCGGCCTCGCGGGGCCTCGAGTCCTCAACCGATCGGGAATCATGAACCGTATCTTCGGCTATCTGGTGGGAATCGTCTGGCTGGTGCTCGCCTGGGGAGCGTACGGCACCGCCTCCGCGGGTCGCACGGCGGGGCAGGCGGACGTGGGCTTCTGGTGGACGGTCATCGCTGTGCTCCTCACCATCGCCGCGCTCGGCGCCCTGGTGGGGACGACGATCCACGCACGGGCTGAACGGGACTGACATGAGCGGGGGCATGCAGCTTCCGCTCGAGCGACCGTCGAAGATCGTCTGCGTGGGTCGCAACTACATGGCCCACGCCCGGGAGTTGGGGAACGACGTGCCGGCGGAGCCTCTCCTGTTTCTCAAGCCGCCGTCGGCGCTCGTTCCGGCGGGGGCTCCCATCGTCCTGCCGAAGCTCTCCCGGCAGGTGGAGCACGAAGGCGAGATCGCGGTCATCGTGGGCCGGCGCCTCCGTTTGGCGTCCGAGGAGGAGGCTCGCGAGGCCATTACGCACGTTTTGCCATTGAACGACGTCACGGCGCGTGACCTGCAGCGGTCGGACCCGCAATGGACCCGTGCCAAGGGCTTCGACACTTTCTGCCCCGTCGGGACCCCCATGCCCATGGAGTCGCTCCGGGAGCGGGGACTCAGCCTGGAAGCGCTGGAGGTGACCACGCACGTCAACGGCGAGCTGCGACAGCACGGAAAAGTGGGCGACATGGTCTTCTCCATCCCGTTCCTGCTGGCGTACGCGTCCACCATCATGACCATGGAGCCCGGTGACCTCTTCACCACGGGGTCTCCGGAAGGCGTGGGTCCCCTTCACCCCGGGGACGTGGTGAAGGTGCAGATTCCCGGAGTCGGCTCGGTGGAGAACCCGGTTGAAGAGGCGTGAGTCAATTCCCTATATCGCATAATCTTGGGCGCCTTCCCGGTTACCCCCTGGCGGGGATTCCCGAGCTCCGTCGGAGCCTGGAGCAGCAGGGTGTGGACGTCATCGACCTGGGCGCCGGGGACGCCGACCTGGCGCCCCCTCCAGCCGCCGTGGAGGCGCTGGCCCGGGCCGCGGCGGATCCCGCCATGTCCCGGTACCCGTTTCAGCTGGGCTACCCGCCGTTTCGGGAGGGTCTCGCCGACTGGATGAAGGAGCGCTTCGGCGTCCACCTGGATCCCTTCCACGAGCTGCTGCCCCTCATCGGCTCCAAGGAGGGGATCGCTCACTTCCCCTTCGCCGTGCTCAATCCGGGTGAGGTGGCGGTCATCCCGGATCCGGGATACCAGGCCTACCGCGGTGGGGTGACCCTGGCCGGTGGCGAGGTCCACGAGGTCTCGCTCCGACCGGAGAACGACTTCCTGATTCCGCTCCGGGAGCTCCCCGCCGGGGTCCGGGATCGCACCCGGATCGTCATCCTCAACTACCCCAACAATCCCACCAGCGCTGCCGCGCCCCGGGACTACCTGGAGGACGCGGTCGCGTTCTGCAGGGAACACGACGCGGTTCTGGTCCACGACCACGCCTACTCGGAGATCGCCTTCGACGGGTACCGGCCACCGTCGATCCTGGAGATCCCCGGCGCCATGGAGGTGGCGGTGGAGTTCCACTCCTTCTCCAAGACCTACAACATGACCGGCTGGCGGCTGGGGTGGGCCGCGGGGAACCGGGATCTCATCGCGGCGCTATCCCGGGTGAAGGGCTTCCTCGACACGGGCGTGTTCAAGGCCGTTCAGGCCGCGGGGCTGGCGGCGCTCCAGAGCTATCACGAGTGGGTACCCGGGAACGTGGCCGTATTCCAGCGCAGGAGGGACGCGGCCGTCGAGTCCTTCCGGGCCGCCGGATTCGACGTGGAAGCGCCCTCGGGCACCATGTATCTCTGGATCCCGGTGCCGGGAACGGGAGCCTCCCGGGAGTTCACCCGGATGGCCCTGGAGAGGACGGGGGTGATCGTCATTCCGGGCGCGGCCTTGGGTCAAGGGGGCGAGGGATTCTTCCGGGTGGCGCTCACCGTGCCCGAAGCGCGGCTGCGGGAAGCGGCAGACCGCTTGTCGGCGGTTTCCGCAGGGTAGGGCCCGGAGGCGGCGGCGGAACCCGCCCCTTGGCCGCGGTTACGACTGACCATGACCCGAGAACCCCCCCACTCCGCGGAGAATCACCCGATTCCCCGTCGGCGATCCCGGCATACCTCCGCCTGGGCGATCGGTCTCTCGGCGTCGGCGCTGGCACACCTGGTCCTCCTGATCCTCTACGGAGGCCTGGCCGGGCCCCCGGGGTTCAGCGTGTCTCCTGGCGGGGAAGGCGTATCCGAGCTCCAGGGGCTGGAGCTGCTGAACCTGGTGGCGGCCGCCGAGGAGGAGCTGGAACGGCCGGAGGATCCGGAGGTCGAGCCCGAACGGCAGCCCATTCCGGTGGAGGCTCGGACGACGGCCCCCGAGGGGGAGGAAGACGAGGGCGGGGGGGAGGGCGCCGCCGAGGAGGATGCCGGGCCCCTGGGACCGACGGCGGCGGAGCGTCTGCGGGTTCGCGTGGACGGCGATCCGCGCCTCTTCGCCCCGATGGTGGCCGAGGAGTTCGGTGCGGTCAGCATGCAGCGATTCCTGGAGTCGGACCTGGCGTGGCGCCTCGGGCTGTGGGCGGATTCCGCCGCCATGGAGGCCGCGCGCCAGCGGCGTTCCCTGGACTGGACCTGGACCGACGGCGACGGCGGGCGGTGGGGGGTGTCGCCGGAGGGGATCCACCTCGGGTCCATCACCCTCCCGCTTCCGACCTTCGCGCCCGCCTACGGCGCGGCCCGGGAGCGGGCGTTCATCGACCAGGAGGTGGCGCGAGGGACCGCTCAGAACCTGATCTGGGAAACCCTGGAGGAGCGGGCCGAGGCCATTCGACGTCGGCGGGACGCGGCGCGGGAAGAGGAGCGTCGTACGCCTCCCACCCAGGTGGGCCCCCGGCGCGCGCGACCGGATACCACTTCGGTCCCCCGCCGGCGCTGAAGCCGTCCGGAGGCCCTTCCGAAGTCCTGGCAATCTGCGGGAACATCCGTTTAGCTTGGAAGGGAGCATCCCTGTAGCTCCCACATCCCATCCATGGCATCCTCTTCCCGCTCCGGCCGCGAGTTCTTCGCGGGCCTCCTGGAGGCCTTCACGGGCGTCCTGGGCCTGGCCCGTGGCTATCTGCGCTCACACGGCCCCCGCACGGGCCACCTGGCCCGTCAGATCGGTGTTCACCTCGGCTGCTCCGAGGAGGAGATCTCCCGGCTCGTCTTCTCCGGTGTCCTGGCGGACGTCGGCATGATCGGAATGGCGGAGGAGGCGTGGGAGGTCCCCATGCCCATGCTGGATCCGCGGACCCGGGCCCGGGTCCGTCGGCATCCCGACCGGAGCCATACCGTTCTGTCCGCGGTGCCCCACCTCGAGTCCCTGGGCCGGATCGTGCGGCATCATCACGAGTGGTGGAATGGCAGCGGATATCCGGACGGGCTCTCGGGGGAGGCCATTCCGGTGGAGTCTCGAATTCTGCGACTGGCGGATACCGTGAGCGCCCTGCAGGCGGCGCGTCCCCACCGCGGACCCCTCGATCCGGCCGACATCCGCTATGCGGTGCGCCGGGGCACCGGCGAGGAATTCGACCCCTGGGTGGCGGACGCCTTCCTGGACCTGGCCGAGGCCGACGAGCTTGCCGACTTCGACGAGGAGGCCTTCCGCGACTGGATCTTCCACGCCGCCAGCACGCTGGTGCCCGAAGCCGTCTCACCGCCGTCGGCCGAAGAGCTGCTCGAGGTCCTGGCCGCGGTGGTGGACGCCAAGGATCCCTACACCGCCGGCCATTCCCGCCGGGTCGCCCTCCTCTCCGGGGAGATTGCCCGGCAGCTGGGACTCGACCCGCTCCTCCGCACGGAGCTGTGGGCCGCTGGGTACCTCCACGACATCGGGAAGCTCGGGGTTCCGCTCAGGATCCTCACCAAGCCGGGTCCCCTGGACCCGGAGGAGATGGCCCGTGTCCGCGAGCATCCCGGCATGGGAGCCGACGTGCTGGCCACCGTGCCCTCTCTGAGTCACCTCGCCCCTGCGGCGCGGCACCACCACGAGCACTGGGACGGGTCCGGCTATCCGGACCGTCTCGAAGGGGAGGGCATACCCCTGGTTGCGCGGGTGCTGGCCGTCGCGGACGCCTACGACGCCATGACCACGTCTCGGGCCTACCGCGGGTCCCGGGGGCACCGGTACGCCGTGGAGGAGATCGCCTGCGAGGCGGGGCGGCAGTTCGACCCGGAGATCGCCAGCGCGTTCCTGACGCTTCCGGAGGCGGTCTTCCGCGCGCTGCGGCAGCCCGTCCCATGGGGTGGGGAGCCGTTCGTGGGGACGGTGCGGAGGTCCGGCATGGGGGCCCTCCTCTCCCCCTGATTCCGGGCGCTTCCGCGCGTTGACGGGCCTCCGGCCCTCACCTACACTTGCCTATCCCCGCGGCGCACGGTCCCGACCGGCGCCGCGCGGCGTTTGGCCCCCCGATCCCGTCACTGACCGAGCGTTCCCCGGAGCCCGTTTTGAGCCAGGAGCTCGCCCCCCGATTCGACCCCCGGGCCATCGAGCCCGAGATCTACCGTCGCTGGATGGAGGGCGGGCGTTTCCACGTGGCCGCGTCGGAGGTGCTGCGGGACGGGAAGGAGCCATACGTCATCGTGATCCCGCCGCCCAACGTCACGGCGGTGCTCCACATGGGACACGGGCTCAATAACACCATCCAGGACGTGCTGATCCGGTTCCGGAGGATGCAGGGTCGGGCCTCGGAGTGGCTTCCCGGCACCGACCACGCGGGCATCGCCACCCAGAACGTGGTGGAGCGCCTCATCGCCCAGGAAGGGCTCACCCGGGACGATCTCGGGCGCGAGGCCTTCGTTCAGCGCGTGTGGGAGTTCGTGGAGGAGACGGGGGGCACCATCCTGGAGCAGCTCAAGGCCATCGGCTGCTCCTGCGACTGGGAGCGGACGGCCTTCACGCTGGATCCGCACCTCTCCCGGGCGGTGCGGGAGGTCTTCGTCCGGCTGTACGAGAAGGACCTCATCTACCGGGGCGAGTACATCATCAACTGGTGCCCCCGGTGCCTCACCGCCCTATCCAACGAAGAGGCCGAGGGCGAGGAGAGCGAGGGGCGGCTCTGGCACCTCCGCTACCCCCTCTCGGAGGAGGCGTGGGGAGCGGCCGCCGTCGCCAGTGAGGCCGGCGCCGAGGCCCTGGGCCGTTTCGAGGACGGCGGCTGGTATCTCACGGTGTCCACGACCCGCCCGGAGACCATGCTCGGAGACACCGCGGTGGCCGTACATCCGGAGGACGAACGCTACCGCGCTCTGGTGGGGTCCGACGTGGAGCTGCCCCTCAGCGGTCGTCGGATCCCCGTGGTGGCCGACGCATACGTGGATCCGGAGTTCGGGACAGGAATGGTGAAGGTGACGCCGGCCCACGACCCGAACGACTTCGAGATCGCGCAGCGCACCGGCGCCGAGGTGCTGAACGTCATGACGGAGGCGGCGGCCATGAACGACCGGGTTCCGGAGGCGTTCCGGGGCCTGGACCGGTCCGACGCACGGCAGGCGGTGCTGAAGGCGCTGGATGCCCAGGGCCTCCTGGCCGGAGAGGACCTCCACGTGCACAACGTGCCTCGCTGCTACCGCTGCGACACGGTTGTGGAGCCCCGCCTTTCGCTTCAGTGGTTCGTCCGCATGGAGCCCCTGGCGAAGCCCGCGCTGGAGGCCTCGAAGAAGGGGACCCTCACCTTCACGCCCGAGCGGCACAAGAAGGTCTACGAGCACTGGCTGGAGAACATCCGGGACTGGTGCATCTCCCGGCAGCTCTGGTGGGGGCATCGGATCCCGGTCTGGTACTGCGACGCCTGTGACGCCGTCCACGCCCTTCGGGAGGACCCCGAGGTCTGCCCCGGGTGTGGGAGCGACCAGTTGCGGCAGGACCCGGACGTCCTGGACACCTGGTTCTCGTCCCAGCTCTGGCCCCTCAGTCCTTTCGGCTGGCCGGACGAGACCGAGGACCTGGAGGCGTTCTACCCGGGCCACACCATGTGCACCGCCCCGGAGATCCTCTTCTTCTGGGTGGCCCGCATGGTGATGATGGGCTTCGAGCTGAAGGGGGAGCTCCCGTTCACGGAGGTCTTCCTGCACGGGACCGTACGAGACGCCCGTGGCCGGAAGATGTCCAAGTCGCTGGGGAACGGCATCGATCCCATCCACGTGGTAGAGCTGTACGGCGCGGATGCCATGCGGTTCACCCTGGTGAACGCCTGCGCCATCGGGACCGATATCTCGCTGGACCACGAGGACATCGAGTCGGCGTTCGCCGTGGGCCGCAATTTCGCCAACAAGGTGTGGAACGCCGGTCGATTCACCCTCATGTCGTTGGGTGACGGCGCGGTGGCGAACCTGGCTTCGGTGGAGTCGGCGTTGGAGACGGAGGACCGGTGGATCCTCTCCCGGCTCGCGGACGCCATACGCGGGATGACCGAGGGTATGGAGCGGTTCCGCCTCCACGAAGTGGCCGAGACCGGGTACCACTTCTTCTGGGGCGATCTCGCGGACTGGTATGTGGAGCTGGTGAAGCCCCGCCTGGCGGGGGACGCGGGGGAGGCGTCGCGCCAGGCGGCACGGACCACCCTGGTGACGGTGCTGGATTCGGCGTTCCGCCTGCTGCATCCCGTCATCCCGTTCGTCACCACCGCCCTCTGGGATCGCCTGCCGTGGCCGGAAGGGGCCGGACATCGACCAGAGGAGCTCATGCTGGCCCCGTGGCCGGAGGCGCCCCAGGCGTGGTCCTACGCCGACGCTCGGGGCCTGCTGGAAGGGTTCCAGGGGCTCGTCACCTCCGTCCGGAGCCTCCGGAAGGAGTACGGAGTGGGTGAAGGGGCCACGGTCTCCCTGATCGTGGAGTCCCAGGATCCGGACTTCCGGGCCGCGGTGGAGGGTCTGCGCGCCCAGCTGTCCAGGCTGGCCCGCGTGGAGGGGCTCGACTGGGGCACGCCGCAGCAGGGCTCGGTCGGGGCCTCGGCGGTCCTCCAGAACGGAACTCGGGTCTTCGTTCCGCTGGAGGGCGTGGTGGACCTGGAGAAGGAGCGGACCCGCCTTCGGACGGAGATCGGGCGCATCGATGGAATGCTCCGGGGGACCGAGGCCAAGCTCGCAAACGAGAACTTCACGTCCCGGGCCCCGGATGAGGTCGTGGAGAAGGAACGGGCCAAGGCGGCCAGTCAGCGGGCGCAGCTACAGGGGCTCCGCGAGAAGTTGAGCCTCTTCGAAGGGGAGGGATGATTCGCGGGCCCTGGGCCACCCGGGCCGCCGGACTCGCCCTGCTCGCCGCCCTGGGGGCGTGCGCACGCCAGGGCGCTCCCACGGGGGGGCCTCAGGACCGCCGGCCGCCCCTGGTGGTGTCCGTGGAGCCCGACACCTTCGCCGTGGTGGAGCCCGGCCTCGACCGGCTCAAGGTGGAGTTCAACGAGCGGATCAGCGAGCGCAGCAGCACCGGAGACCTGGCGTCCGCGGTTCTCATCTCGCCGGAGATCCCGGATCTGGAGGTGAAGCACAATCGCTCGGGTCTGGAGATCCGGATCCCCGGTGGTCTCCAGGCGGACCGGGTCTACACCATCCGCATCCTTCCCGAGATCCAGGACATGTTCGGGAATCCCATGGCCGTGCCTTTCGAGTGGGCGATTTCCACCGGGGGGCGGTTCACCGTGAATGCGGTGGTGGGGCAGGTCTGGGACCGGGCCACGGGCGGCTTCCTGGAGGGAGTCCGGGTGGTGCTGACCCCGGAGGGGGTCGACCCAGACGCGCCGCCGCTGGATTACGCGGTCCGTTCCGGGAACGAAGGACTCTACGCCCTCCGTGTCCTTCCGGTGGGGGCGTTCCGGGTGACGGCCTTCCAGGACTCGAACAGTGACCGGATCCTGGACGCCATGGAGCCCGTCGGGACCGCCAGGGACTCCCTGGGGCCGGCGGACACGGTGTTCCTGTCCATTCCCGTCCTGATGCCCGATACCACGGCCGCCGTCCTCGCGCAGACCGAGGTACTGGATTCCACCGTGGTCCGGCTCCAGTTCGACGACTACCTGGACCCCACCGTGAGCCTCGACGGCGTCACGGTGGGACTGGAACCCGACACCGTCTCGTCCGCCGAGGCCGACTCCGCGGTGGCTGGAGGCCCGGCGGTGGCCGAGGAGCTACCTGGCCCGGCGCGCCTCTTTCATGAGTTCCAGTGGACGCAGTTCCGCGACTCCCTCCAGGCGACCCGGGACTCCCTGTTGGGTCTGGAGGTGGAGCGGGCCCGCGCCGTGGGGGACTCGGCCCGGGCCGACAGCCTGGCGGCGGCGGGGATCGAACCGCTGCCGGGTGGGCCGGCGGGACCGGGGCAGGGCGGGCCTCCGGGGCAGACACTCCCCGATGGGACTCCCGTTCCCCAGCCCTCCCTGGTGCTCCTCCTGGACGGGCCCCTTCCGTCCGGCGTGCCGGTTCGGATCGTCCTCACGGGAGTCGTGAACCTGAACCGTCTGGAGGACGGGGGTGGGGCGGTCACGGCGCTCTGGGCCCCGCCTGCCCCCGATTCGGTGCCAGCCGACACTCTGGCGGCCGTGGGGGACAGCGCCGCCGTCCCCGACACGGGACGGGTCGTCCTCTTTCCGCGTCCCTGATGGACCCCCGCGCCTCCATCCCGGGAATCGATCGCCTCCTCGAGATGGCCCGGCGCGATGGTCTCGACACGGACCACCCCCCTGCTCGCGTCACCGAGGCCCTCCGCGTGGTAGTGGCCGAGGCCCGCGAGGCGGTGGGTGAAGGGAGGTGGCCGTGGGACCCGGCGGATCCCGCTCCCTACCTGCAACGAGCCCGGGGCTGGCTCACCGCGGACGCCACGGCCTCGCTGCGGCCGGTGATCAACGCCACGGGGGTGGTCCTCCACACCAACCTGGGGAGGGCTCCGCTGGCCCGATCCGCCCGGGAGGCCATGAACCGGGTGTCGGAGGGGTATACGAACCTGGAGTTCGACCTGGAGGCAGGGAGCCGGGGGTCCCGGTACCATCACTGTGCGGCGCTCCTGGCGGAGCTCACTGGCGCCGACGACGCCCTGGTGGTGAACAACTGCGCGGGGGGGCTGGTCCTGGCCCTCAGCGCGTTGGCCCGGGGCCGCGACGTGGTGGTGAGCCGAGGCGAGCTGGTGGAGATCGGAGGAGGCTTCCGGATTCCGGAGGTGCTGCAGTACGCCGGGGCGGGGATCCGGGAGGTGGGAGCCACGAACCGGACCCGCGTCGAGGACTATCGCGCCGCCATCCGGGCCGGGGGCGTCGCGGCGATCCTGAAGGTCCATCGCTCGAACTTCCGCATCAGCGGGTTCACCGAGGAGGCCTCTCTGGAGGAGCTTTCTCAGCTGGCCCGGGAAGCCGGGGTGCCGTTGATCCACGATCTCGGATCCGGGCTCCTGGTGGACGCCGAGGTCCTGGGGCTCCCCCCGGAGCCGACGCCCACGGACAGCCTGCGGAGGGGGGCGGATCTCGTGATCTTCTCCGGCGACAAGCTCCTGGGCGGCCCCCAGGCGGGCCTGATTTCCGGAACGCGCGATCTGATAAATGCGCTCCGCAAGACGCCCCTGACCCGGGCGCTCCGGGTCGACAAGGGGACCCTGGCCGGCTTGGAGGCGACCCTGCGCCTCTACCGGGATCCGGACCGGGCGCTGCGCGAGATCCCGGTGCTCCGGATGCTCTCCGAGCCCATGGAGGCACTGCGGGAGCGCGCCGTGGCTCTCCAGGGCGCCCTGGAGCAAACGGGCCTGCCGGAGGGTTGCCGGGCCCGCGCCGTGGCGGGAGAAGGGCGGGGGGGTGGGGGAACCTACCCCGAGCACCCGGTGCCCTCCTGGACGGTTCGGGTGACCGGTCTGGACTCCGCCGAATGGGCGCGCCGGTTGCGGCTTCAGGAGCCGGCGGTTGTGGCCCGCGTGGAGGAAGAGGCCCTGGTCCTGGACCTCCGCACCGTCGATGCCGGCGACGACCGGGCCGTGGCGAGGGCGGTGGGGGCGGCGCTGGACCCGTCGGAGCCCACGGCCTGAGGGTTCCGTTGACCCTCTTCCGGCGCGCGGATTAAGTTGCAGGGCCCGGGATCCCCGTGCGGATTCCCGTGTACCAGAGGGACCTGAGAAATCTGCACCTACGGAGGCCCTTGAACCGTTCCATGGTCACCTTGACAGAGACCGCCATCAGCAAAGTCCAGGAGTTCATGACCGAGCATGGCGCCGACTCCGACGCGGGGCTCCGCGTCGCCGTGCTGCCGGGCGGTTGCTCGGGCTTCCAGTATGGCCTGAATATCGAGGACGGGCCGGAGGACGAGGACGAGATCTTCGACTTCTCCGGTGTCCGCCTCTTCGTGGATCCCTTCAGCGCTCAGTACCTGGAGGGAGTGGAGATTGATTACGTCAGCAGCATGATGGGGTCGGGATTCGCCTTCAAGAATCCCAACGCCAACGGTGGCTGCGGCTGCGGCTCCTCGTTCACGGTTTGACCGGCGAGCCGCACCTCTGAGGACGCAAGGGCCCGTGGGATCCTCCTGCGGGCCCTCGCCACAACCACAGGAATGATGACGCCCAGCACACTGGAAGCCCTCCCGACGCCCCTCGAGTATTCGGCGCTCTCGCCGGAAGAGCTCGTGGAGCGTATTCAGCGTCGAAAGGCGGAACTCAACGCCGTCATCCTGGGCCACAACTACCAGCGCGTGGAGATCCAGGAGGTGAGCGACTACCTCGGGGACTCGCTGGGGCTGTCTCAGGAAGCCGCCGAGACGGACGCCGACGTGATCGTCTTCTGCGGCGTCCACTTCATGGCCGAGACCGCGAAGGTGCTGTCTCCCGACAAGACCGTGCTCATGCCCGACCTGCGCGCGGGGTGTCCCATGGCGGACTTCGTCACGGGAAGCGCGCTGCGCCGGCTGAAGGAGGAGCATCCCGACGCGGCGGTGGTGGCGTACGTCAATTCCACCGCCGAGGTGAAGGCCCTCTCCGATATCTGCTGCACCTCCTCCAACGCCGTGAAGGTGGTGGAGTCCATCCCCCGGGACCGTCCCATCATCTTCGTGCCGGACCGGAACCTCGCCCGCTACGTAGAGGAGCAGACCGGTCGGGACAACATCATCGCCTGGGACGGCTACTGCTACGTCCACGACGACATGGTCCTGGAGGAGCTCGAGCGGGCTCGCAAGCAGCACCCCCAGGCCAAGGTGGTGGTGCACCCCGAGGCCCGGCAGGACCTCCTGGCGGAGGCGGACTTCGTGACCTCGACCTCCGGAATGGTGGCGCTGGCCGAGGAGCATGACAGCCTCATCATCGGGACGGAGCGAGGCCTCGTGGATCGCCTCAAGCAGAGGTTCCCCGACAAGACCTTCGTGCCCCTGTCCGGCGCGGCCATCTGCGGGAACATGAAGCTCAACACCCTCGCGAAGCTCGCCTGGAGCCTGGACCACCGGGCCCACGAGGTGGTCCTGGACGAGGGCGTCCGCGCCGGTGCCGACCGGGCCCTTCGGGCCATGCTCGATCTCTCGGGGGGATGGCGCCCGGCCACGGAGGAAGAGGAAGAGCTGGAGCTCGCCGGCGTGCAGCCCAAGGGCTGTGGCTGCGCCTGATCCCGCCCCCCAGGGCGATCCGATCCACCCCGACCCGAACCTACGCGCAGACCTGCCGTGATCGTTCGCCGTTTCGAGGGCGGTCCCTTCCAGGAGAACGCCTACCTGGTGGTCTGTGAAGGCACGCGCACGGCGGTGGCCGTGGACCCCGGTGCCGCGGCGCCCGCCCTGGTCCGCGCGCTGGAGCACGAGAAGCTCGACCTGGCGGCGATCCTCCTCACGCACGCCCACCTGGACCACGTGGATGGAGTGCCGGCGGTCCGGGCCTTCGCGCCGGACGTACCCATCCACCTGCACGCCGCGGATCGGGCCCTCTACGACGCGGTGCCCCAGCAGGCCATGGCCTTCGGGCTGCCGGTCCCGGAGCTCCCTGAGCCTGATCACGAGCTCCAGGTGGGAGCGACGCTGGATTTCTCCCCGGAACTCAGGTTCACCGTGCGCTTCGCTCCGGGGCACGCCCCGGGGCACGTGGTCTTCGTGGCCGAGGACGCGGGCCTCGCCCTGGTGGGGGATGTCATCTTCGCGGGCTCCATCGGCCGCACGGACCTTCCGGGGGGTGACTTCGGGAGGCTGATGCGTTCCATTCGGGAGGAGATTCTGACCCTCCCCGATGACATGCGTCTCCTTCCCGGTCATGGTCCCGAGACCACGGTCGGACGGGAGCGCAGGGGCAATCCGTTCGTGACCGGGGCCATCACAGGGTGAATCGATCCGAGACCCATCACCGGCCGCTGCGAGCCGCCGTCTTCGCAAGTGGATCCGGCAGCAATTTTCAGGCGCTCCTGGACGCGGAGGCCGTGGGGGGAGAGCTCCATCCCTGGCGGACCGTCCTGCTGGTGAGCGACCGCTCGGAGATCGGGGCGCTGGAGCGTGCGCAGAAGGCGCAGGTCCAGACGCGCGTCGTTCCGGTGGCCAAGCGTGATCCCCTGGAGGTGGCGGACGATACCGTGGCGGTTCTGGACGAGCTGGACGTGGAGGTCGTCTTCCTGGCGGGATACCTGCGGCTCATCCCACCTGCCGTCGTGGCTCGCTACCCTCGCCGGATCCTGAACGTCCATCCGGCCTTGCTCCCCGCCTTCGGAGGGAAGGGGATGTGGGGACGGCACGTTCACGAGGCGGTCCTGGCGTCCGGAGCTCGGGTGAGTGGTCCCACGGTCCACTTCGCCGACGAGCGTTACGACGAGGGGTCCATCGTGGCCCAATGGCCGGTGCCCGTCCGCATCGGCGATACGCCGGAATCCTTGGCCGCGCGCGTCCTGTCGGCGGAGCACCGCCTGTATCCGGCGGCGGCGGCCCACGTCTGTCGGGCGCTCCAGGCCGGCGAAGAGCCCGGACCCATGGACTTCCCGGGTGAGTCGTTCCTCATGGGGGGCGAGCCGCGGAGATGACGGATCGCTCCCATCCCACCTTCACCGATCAAACACCAGCAGGTTCATCAGCATGGCAGCCAAGCGCGCGCTCCTGAGCGTATCCGACAAGACGGGAATCGTGGACTTCGGGCGGGAGCTGGCCTCCAGGGGCTGGACCCTCCTCTCCACCGGGGGGACGGCTCGGGCCCTGCGGGAGGCCGGACTGGAGGTGGTGGAGGTAGCGGAGGTCACCGGCCACCCGGAGATGATGGGGGGCCGGGTGAAGACGCTGCACCCTGCCGTGCACGGCGGCATCCTGGCCCGCCGGGACGTGCCCTCGGACCTGGAGGAGCTGGCGGCCCAGGGGTACGCCCCCATCGACCTCCTCGCCGTGAACCTCTATCCCTTCCGCGAGACGGTGGCCCAGGAGGGGGTGACCCTGGACCAGGCCATGGGGAAGGTGGACATCGGGGGTCCCACCATGATTCGAGCCGCCGCCAAGAACCACGCGGGGGTTTGGGTGGTGGTGGATCCGGCGGACTACGCACGGGTCCTGGAGGCCGAGGACACGGGTGAGAATGGACCTGAGGTGGAGCTACGCAAGGAGTTGGCCGCCAAAGTCTTCAATCATGTATCGGAGTACGACGCGGCCGTGGCGTCCTTCCTCCAGACGGGGACGGGAGGGGCTCCGTTCACCGTCACCGCCGCCCCGGTCCAGACGCTGCGGTACGGGGAGAATCCGGATCAGGAGGCGTCCTTCTACCGGCTGGGGGCTACACCCACCGGAGTGGCCGCCCTGGAGCAGCTTCACGGGAAGGAGCTCTCGTACAACAACATCCTTGACCTGGACGGGGCGCTCCTGAGCCTGGCGCCGTTCGCGTTCTCGCCTCGGCCCGCCGTGTGCATCATCAAGCACACGACGCCGTGCGGCCTGGCCGTGGGCGACACCCTGGCCGGGGCGTACGAGAAGGCGCTGGCGTGCGACCCGGTCAGCGCCTTCGGGTCCGTCATCGCCGTGAACCGCCCGGTAGACGGCGAGACCGCCCAGGCGCTGAGCAAGCTCTTCGTGGAGTGCATCGTGGCGCCGGGCTTCCACGAGGACGCGCTGGCGACGCTGACGCAGAAGAAGAACCTCCGCCTCCTGGTGGCGCCCACCGTGGATCGCCCCGTGGAGGGTGAGCCCGCCGATGGGTGGTTCGCCACCGCACCGGACGAGCTCCGAGGGGTCGCCCGGTTCCTGGGAGCCCACTCGCGCGTTCCCGAGCCCGTGAGCTTCCGGAGCGTCTACGGGGGAGTACTGGTCCAGACCCCGCCCTTGCCCCCCTTCTACGCCGGCGGCACGCCGTCCTGGGAGGTGGCCACCGAGCGGGCACCCACCGACCAGGAGTGGGACGACCTGGCCTTCGCCTGGGGCGCCGTCTACGGGGTGAAGTCCAACGCCATTCTCCTGGCCCGGGGCGGAGCCACGCTGGGGATCGGCGCGGGCCAGATGAGCCGGGTGGATTCGTCCCGGATCGCCGTGCAGAAGGCCGCGGACGCCGGTCTCGACCTCCAGGGCTCGGTGCTTGCCTCCGACGCCTTCTTCCCCTTCCGGGACGGGGTGGACGCCGCCGCGGCGGCGGGGGTGCGCGCCATCGTCCAGCCTGGAGGCTCGGTGCGGGACGAGGAGGTCGTCGGGGCGGCCGACGAGCACGGGATCGCCATGGTGTTCACGCGGCGGAGGCTGTTCCGGCACTGAGGACTCGGTTGCGGCCCCCGGGCCGATGCCCGGGGAAGAGCGCCCGGATTGGGCAAAGGTGGGACTCGAAGGGGATCGAGCCGGGGGTGGACGGGGTCCATTCCCGGCCCATCTTTAATGCCTCAGGACGGCGTTCCGATCCCGGGACGGCGTCCGCTCCTGGAGGGGTGGCAGAGCGGCTCAATGCACCGGTCTTGAAAACCGGCGTCCTTCGGGACTCGTGGGTTCGAATCCCACCCCCTCCGTTCGTTTGAGCACAAGTGGTTAGCGGCTCGGATGTTCTTTATGCGAGCGGCCAGACCTCGCACTTGTCCAACGGTCTGTCCAAGAAATCGAGGTGTAGTTCCGCGCACGTGTGGGGTAGTTTGGGCGCGGGGCGCGGGGCTGGCTCAGGGTAGGAGGTCCAGCCTCGCGAGCGTCTTGTTGTGCATTACGATTCCGCTGGCACGCTCAATTCTGAAGTCCAGCGGCTCACCGCATGACCACCAGGAGTCCAGAGCCACCTCTGCCACCACGTCGGTTGCCTTTTCGACCAGCTTCCCGACCCG
>JBDHLC010000013.1:0-117238 GCA_039586075.1 Gemmatimonadota bacterium
GCTCCAGCTGCGGTTCCTCCAGACCGTGGTGGAGGTTGCGGCTGAGAACAACTCCACGACCCTCTTCCCGATCCCCATCGATCTCTTCGCCCCCTTCATCGAGAAGGCCACCGGCGTGAAGGGCGGTGGCTTCCCCGCCGTGGACGAGGAAGAGCCCGAAGGACCGGACGAGCAGGAAGCCCCGGCCCTCACCGAGGCCCAGGCCAGGGAGGCGCTGGCGGAGGGGGCCAGGATCCTGGGCCTGAACCCGGGGCTCAAGCCGGAGGACGCGAAGGGTGAGCCGGTGCCTGTGAGTCGGGAGGACAGCGACCCAGACGGATAGGCCGCGGTCGTTCGGTCACGCCCGACGGGAAAGACGAGGGGGGCGGACGTTCCGTAGACGTCCGCCCCCCTCGGCCGCATCTGTGAGCCGGGTTCTCTCCGATGCAGTTGGCCGCCCTACTCCGGACTGCGGGCGGTGTCCTGTGGCTCCCCACCCGTGATCCGGACGATCTCCTCCCCGTCCCGGACGAGCCCGTGCTCTTCCCGGGCTAGGCGCTCGATGGTCCACCGGTCCGTCTCCAGCGAATCTGCCCAGGCCCGGAGCGAGTCATTCTCGGCCCGAAGCCGCTCCAGCTCCTCCTGAACGCGGGCGAGCTCCTGCCGCGCACTTCCGATCTCGAAGATGGAGTACTCGCCGCCAAAGACGGCGTAGTAGACCGCCAGCACCAGGATGGCGGGAAAGAGGATCCGTCCTACTCTTCCCACAGCGACCTCCCGGGATAGAGCGCGGCGTCTCCCAGCGCTTCCTCAATGCGGAGCAACTGGTTGTACTTGGCGACCCGGTCCGTCCGAGAGGCGCTGCCTGTCTTGATCTGTCCGGCGCTGGTCGCCACGGCCAGGTCGGCAATGAGCGTGTCCTCCGTCTCTCCCGAGCGGTGCGAGATCACCGAGTTGTACCGTGCCTCGCCGGCGATCCGGATGGCATCCAGGGTCTCGGAGAGGGTCCCGATCTGGTTGACCTTTATGAGGATCGCGTTCGCCACTCCCTCCTTCACACCGCGCTCGAGTCGTGCGCTGTTGGTGACGAACAGGTCGTCCCCCACCACCTGGGCACGGTCTCCCACGGCACGAGTGAGCGCCGCCCACCCGTTCCAGGCATTCTCCTCCAGGGGGTCCTCCAAGGAGACGATGGGGTATCGATCGACCCAGTCCCTCCAGAACTCGATCATTCCGGCGGTGTCCCGGTGCTCCCCGCCCGACCAGCGGAAGGTGTACTCCCCGTCCTCGAAGAACTCGGTGGCCGCCGCGTCCAGCGCGATGGCCACGTCTTCCCCGGGGCGGTACCCCGCCCGCTCAATGGCGGTGAGCACGGTCTCCAGGGCCTCTTCGTTGCTGCCCAAGTCCGGCGCGAAGCCGCCTTCATCCCCCACGGCCGTATTCCGGCCCCGCTCGGTCAGGACCTTCTTGAGGGCATGGAAGATCTCCACCCCACACCGGAGCCCCTCGGAGAAGGAGTCGAAGGCCAGTGGCATGACCATGAACTCCTGGATATCCACGTTGTTGGGGGCGTGGGCACCCCCGTTCAGGATGTTCATCATGGGCACCGGAAGCACCCGCGGTCCCTCCACCGGCGAGAGATAGCGCCATAGGGGCATTCCCTGCTCCGAAGCCGCGGCGCGGGCGGCGGCCATTGAGACGGCGAGAATGGCGTTGGCCCCCAACCGACCCTTGTTCGGCGTACCGTCCAGATCGATGAGGGTCTGATCGATATCCCGCTGCTCCCGGGCTTCGAACCCACGAAGCGCCTCGCGAATCTCGGAATTCACATTCCTGACGGCGGTCCGCACCCCCTTACCCATGTAGCGGTCGCGGTCTCCGTCTCGCAGCTCAACGGCCTCGTGGGCTCCGGTGGATGCCCCACTGGGGACCGCAGCCCTGCCACGTACGCCTGACTCCAGGAGAACGTCCGCCTCCACTGTGGGATTGCCCCGGGAGTCCAGGATCTCGCGAGCGCGAATATCTACGATGGCCGACACCGTTTCCTCCAATCAATCGTCTGTGGGTTCCAGCAGGGGCCGTCTGAGCCCCTCGATCGCCTTCCTGGACTCCTCCAGGAGGTAGTTCCGCTGCTCCTCGCCGAGCCCGTGCGTCGGGATGGGCTCGCCGATTCGGACCCGGATGGTTCCGGGGGTCACGCGCCAGCTCCCCTTGGGCATGATGGCGCGGCTTCCGCTGATTCCCACGGGGACCAGCGGGACCTGAGACTGGGCCGCCAATACGAACGCCCCCTTCTTGAAGGGGAGCAGGTTACCGTCCCGCGTCCGCGTACCCTCGGGAAACATAACGACCACCGCACCCTCGCGGTGTAGGATTTCTCCCGCCCTCTGCAGGGATTCGATGGCTTTCTGGCGGTCCCCGCGGTCAATGGCGATGTGTCCCGCGGCGAGCCATGCCCGACCGAAGAGAGGCACCCGAGTCAATTCGATCTTCCCGACGAACCGGTAGTCCACCGGAAGGTGCGCGACCAGGGCGAACACATCGAACCACGATTCGTGGTTCGCCACGACGATGGCCGGCCCATCCGCAGGGAGATGCTCGAGACCCTCCACCTCCACCTTCACGCGGGTGGCCCGCAAGATCGCCCGTCCCCAGCGGAACGGCGCATCCCGGCTCACCTCACGCAAGCGGGGCGATCGGACCAGCGCCGCGATGACGACTCTGGAGGCGTGCCAGATCGTGGCCGCGAGGGCCACGAGCCCGGCTCGAAGCGTGTGGATCATGTTCCCTCCGCGCCCGGTGAAGAGGTGGCCGGCCCGAAGTGATCGTATCCCGTCATGGCGAACGAGCCTTCGTCGCCGTTTGCTCCCACCACCCGCACACCCCTCCCCCGCTCCACCGTCCCCACACGAGTGAGCCTCACGCCACACTCCTCGCCCACCAGGTCCGCCCACGCCTCCAGGCCGGGGCGGGCGGTGACGAGGAGCTCGTAGTCCTCCCCCCCCGTGAAGGCCAGGCGTCGAGCCTCCTCGGATTCCACGGCCCCCGGCAGGTCCGGGTGCACGGGCACGGACTCCCACTCGAGACACATTTCCACGTCGGATGCCGCCGCGACGTGCCCCGCATCGCCGGCCAGGCCGTCGGACAGGTCCATGCCGGCGGTGAGAAGACCCGTCCTCCGAAGCGCCTGCATGGCCGCGATGCGCGGAACCGGGCGCGCGAACCGGTTACGCAGAGAGAGAGGCGGTTCCACTCCACGCTTCCAGAGCGACACCGCCCCGGCGGCGGCGCCGAGAACGCCGGTCACCCACACCTCGTCTCCCGGACGCGCCCCCGACCGAAGGACGGGAGAATCCGTGTCCCCCACCGCGACCACGTCCACGATCACCGGACCGGGTGATCGGGTGACGTCGCCCCCCGCCAGGACGGCGCCCACCTCGCGGGCGGCCCGCCCCGTTCCGCGTCCCACCTCCGCCAGGAAGCCTGATTCGGCATCCTCGGGAGTCCCGGCAAGGCTGACCAGGATGGTTCGCGGCTCCGCCCCCATGGCGGCAAGGTCACTGAGGGCGGCCATGGCGGCTCGGTATCCTACCTCCCAGGGCTCGAGCCACGTCCGCTTGAAGTGGATGTCCTCCACCGAGAGGTCGGTGGAGAGCACTCTCGCACCGGTCCGGAGCACCGCCGCGTCGTCACCGGGACCCACCTGAAGGAGCGCGGCATCGGCCTCCTGGTCGGTCAGGATTCCCCGGATCACGTCGAACTCCCTTCCGGAGCCCAGCTTCACCGCGGTCACCGAGGGGGGTCCAGGTCCAGGAGCACACCGGGAACGGAAAGGCCGGTGACGCCCGGTCCCTCCCTGAGTGAGCTGGGGATCAGGTCCGGCACGTCGGCCGCCTGCAGGCCAGGTCCCGCCCCCGCCAGCGCGGCGGCCCTTCCCGTGGTCACCAGGGCAAGGCCAGCGGCCGTCTGGGGCTCGCAGCCCTGCGCGAGGAACGCACCCACGGCCCCGGTGAGGGTGTCCCCCATCCCCGCCGTGGCCAGGTCCGAGGTCCCCACCGTGTCCACCCAGAGTCCGGCGTCGCCTAGGACCAGGCTCGGCGCTCCCTTCAGGAGCGCCACTGCGCCCGTCATTCGGCGTAGCGCATCCACGGTGGACAGGCGGTCCTCCGTCTCCGGACCCCGATTGGCCAGCAGCCGCGACGCCTCGCCCGGATGAGGCGTCAGGATGGTGGGGGCACCGGCCAGGGACTCCTGGAGGTCGTCCTTGGCAGCCAGGAGGTTCAGGGCGTCGGCGTCCAGGACCCGGGGCCGTGGCGTGGCCAGGACCAGGTCCAAGAGGGCCGCCGACGCCGAGTCGGTCCCCATCCCGGGCCCTACGGCCAGCGCGCGGGAGGCGGCCAGCGCGGCCTGGACCGCGACGAGGTCGGTGGCGTCCACGTAGACCGCGTCGGGGAGCGTGGCCTGGACGACCTCCCGGTTCTCGGGTGGGGTCACCACCCGCACAAACCCGGCTCCGGTCCGGAGGGCGGAACGGGCCGCCAACACGGCGGCCCCGGCCATTCCGGTCCGCCCTGCCACCACCGCCAGGGCGCCCACCTCGTTCTTGTGGGTGACCGCCGGACGGCGCGGCCGATTCCGCGCGGCCCACGCGGGGGTGAGCAGCAGGCGTCGGGCCAGGTCCCCGTCCAGGGGGGGGAATCCGATCTCCAGACTCACCTGGCGGCCGGCACGGTCTCGCCCGGGATGGAGCAGCGACCCCAGCTTCGGCCAACCGAACGAGACGGTGAGGTCCGCACCTACCGCCACTCCATGGACCGCTCCCGAGTCGGCATCCACGCCGGAGGGGATGTCCAGGCTGACCACGCGGGCGGAGTGCGACTGGGCAGCGCGGAGGTCTTCGAGCACCTGGATCACCCGCGCCGCCTCCCCCCGGGGTGCGCCCTGGATCCCGGTCCCGAGCATTCCGTCCACCACCGTCGCTCCCCGTTCCAGTCCCCCATGGAGTGCGGATCGCAGCGCCGTATCCTCCATGTCTGCGGTGGACCGGATCGGCAACTCCCAACCGTGCAGGAGAGGGTCGGGGTGAGGACGGCTCGCCGTCAGGAGAACCTCCACCGACCATCCCCACGCGCGTAGGCACCGCGCCACCACGAGGGCGTCTCCTCCGTTGTTGCCCTTCCCCACCAGGACCAGGGCATCCCGATTCGAGTCAGTCTCGTGGATGACGGCCGCCGCACCCGCCCCGGCGCGCTCCATGAGCGCCGCCTCCGGGACACCCCGGTTGCGAATGGCTCGGGAGTCGAAGTCCGCCGCCTCGGACCCCGTCAGACAGGCCAGGTTGGCCACAGCCCACGGCCTCACCATCGATCCGGCCAACGGGTTCGACATAGGCATCGTGGAAATGCGCGCCCGCACCCCGTCGGGGGCCTCACGGGAACGCGGTGCTGTGGGGGCGAAGGATGGAGACCTGCGGAGAGGGAGCCGGGCTCGGGTGTGGAGGGAGGCGGCGATCCGATGCCTGGGGGTCTACTTGTAGCTCTGGCCGATGGTGCGGCCGAAGGTGATCTCGCCGTTGTCGATGCGGATGTTGAAACCGCAGTCCGGGTTGGAGCATACCCACGCCTTGTACCGAATGGGCGCCCCGTCCCGGCCGTAGTCCGAGAGCGGAAGCAACAGCCCCCCGTCGCACTTCTGGCAGCGCGGAAAAGCGCCTTCGTCTGCCATGTTCAACCCCTCCCATGGGCGTTGAGTTTTTCGAGAACAGTAAGTTCGGCCGCTTAGCGGCCTGCCTCATCCCAGATGCCTTCCCCACGGGTAGGCTTCCTCGAAGACTTCCTGGAAGTCGTAGATCTCGCGGAAATCCTCGATCCGGTCCTCGTCCTGCTTGATGAGGACCCCTCCCTCCACGAGGGTGAATACGACCTCCCCCACATCTTCCGTCACCCGGATACCCCAGTGTTCGAGAACGGTCCGGGCCAGGACTCCGAAGCGGTCCAAGGCAACGTCCCGGACCCCCTCGGCGAGCTCACGGCCCGAGATGTGACGTCGCTCGGGAAGGCCGTCCATGACGTGGTTCAACGCGGCCAACACCAGAAGAAACGCCCCCTTCTGGAATCGGGGGTTTCTCTCCTGGAGCTGCCAGAGAACTTCTTCGCCGAATTGAACCTGAGCCATGGCGCCAATGTTACGTGACCGTGAGCCCGGCGCCAGAGCAGGCGACCGGGTATCCGGGGTCCGTCCACTCCCCTAGACGGGTGCGGTCAGACCGAGGCGAGCTGTTCGTAGAGCGGGAAGGACTGGCACATCTCTTCCACCTCGCTCCGGGTGCGCTGGATGAGCCTATCGTCCTGCGGGGAGGCCAGCACCCGGGCGATCCATTCGCCGATCCGGTGCATCTCGGCCTCTCCCATGCCCCGGGTGGTCAGCGCCGGCGTACCGATCCTGAGGCCGGAGGTCACGAACGGGGAGCGGGTCTCGCCGGGCACGGTGTTCTTGTTCACGGTGATTCCCGCTGACTCCAGCGCGTGCTCCGCGTCCTTCCCGGAGAGTTCCGCGTGGCTGGGTCGCAGGTCCACCAGGAGGAGATGGTTGTCCGTTCCGCCGCTCACCAAGCGGAAGTCGCGGGTGAGCAGTGCGTCTCCCAGGGCCTTGGCGTTGGCCACCACCTGCTCCGCATAGCTCTTGAACGTGGGTGACTGCGCCTCCTTGAAGGCCACCGCCTTGGCCGCGATCACGTGCATCAACGGGCCACCCTGAGAGCCGGGGAATACCGCCTTGTCCACCGCGCGCGCATGCTCCTCGGTGCAGAGGATCATCCCGCCTCGCGGTCCACGAAGGGTCTTGTGCGTCGTGGTCGTGACCACATCCGCGTGCCGAACCGGCGACGGGTGCACTCCCGCGGCCACGAGCCCGGCGATGTGCGCCATGTCCACAAGGAGCAGGGCGCCCACCTCCCGCGAGATCTCGCCGAACGCCTCGAAGTCGATCACCCGGGGGTACGCGCTGGCCCCGGCAATGATCACACGCGGCCGCTCGCGCCGGGCTGTCTCACGAATCGCGTCATAGTCCAGACGGCCATTCGACTCGCTCACCCCGTAGGAGCCGACCTCGAAATACTCCCCGGAGAAGTTCACGGGTGAACCGTGCGTGAGATGGCCCCCGTGACTCAGGTCCATCCCCAGGATCCGGTCGCCTGGTTCCAGAAACGCCAGGAAGACGGCCATGTTCGCCTGGGCCCCGGAGTGGGGCTGCACGTTGGCGTGATCCGCGCCGAAGAGCGCCGTGGCCCGGTCACGGGCAAGGTTCTCGGCCTCGTCCACGATCTCGCATCCACCGTAGTACCGCTTTGCCGGATACCCTTCGGCATACTTGTTCGTCAGCACGGACCCGGCGGCCTCGAGAACCGCCTCGGAGACGAAGTTCTCGCTGGCGATCAGCTCCAGCTGGCTCGCCTGCCTCCGAGCCTCTCGCCCCAGGATCGTATGGATCTCCGGGTCGGTGTCTTTCAGGTGTTCATGACGCATATCGCCGCTGGCTCCTCTGGTATCTCCTGGTGGGTTGGCGTCTCGCGGGCGATGGTCAGACCCAGGTCCGCTGAAGGTGTCGGGCGCGCTCGATGCGGGTCTCGGCCACCCGATCGGCCGCCACGGCCGTCGGCACGCCGTCCTCCTCCGCGCGCTCGAAGATCTGCAGGAGCGTCGTGTAGATCTCACCGGCCTTCCGCTTGCTCCGCTCCGGCGACCACTCCTTCAACTCGCCGTAGACGTTGATGAGTCCACCGGCGTTGATCACGTAGTCCGGCGCGTAGAGGATTCCGGCGTCCGCCACTGCCTGCCCGTGCTCGGAACGCGCCAGCTGGTTGTTGGCCGCACCGCCGATGACGTCGAACTTGAAGACCTTGAGAGTCTCGTCGTTGATGACCGCCCCCAGGGCACACGGAGCGAAGATGTCGGCGTCCACCGAGTAGATCTCGTCCGGCCCCACGGGGGTGGCCCCGAAGTCGTCGACGCACCGCTGGACCCGCTCCGGATCGATATCGGTGACGGTGAGCCGCGCACCCTCCTGGTGGAGGTCTTCGCACAGGTAGTACCCCACGTGTCCCAGGCCCTGTACCGCCACGTGCTTTCCGTCCAGGGAGTCGTCGCCGTAGCGGGCCTTCGCGGCAGCCTTGATCCCCATGTAGACCCCGTACGCGGTGACGGGAGAAGGATCGCCGGAGCGGCCGTAGATCCCCACCACCGAGTCCGTCTCCATGAGGACGTACTCCATGTCGTCCGGGGACGTGCCCACGTCCTCCGCGGTGATGTACCGCCCGCCGAGGGATTCCACGGCACGGCCGTGCGCGCGGAAGATCATCTCGCGATACGGGGTCTTGTTGTCACCGATGATGACGGACTTTCCGCCACCCAGGTTCAGGCCAGCGACCGCCGCTTTGTAGGACATCCCCCGAGCGAGGCGGAGGGCGTCGATGATGGCCTCCTCCTCGGTCTGGTAGTTCCAGAACCGGGTCCCACCCAGAGCGGGGCCGAGGGTGGTGTCATGGATGGCGATGATCCCCTTGTAGCCCAGCTCCGGCTCGCTCCAGAAGGTGAGCTGCTCGTGCTGATGCTTCGCCATGCGCTCGAAGATGTTCATCCTACGTGAGCTCCTCTACGTGTTCCGATGAATGGACCCTCAGCCATCCCTGGCCGCACTGATGATTTCCCGCGCGATCACCACCCGCATGATCTCGCTGGTTCCTTCGAAGATCTCCGTCCCCTTGGCGTCCCGCATGAGCCGCTCGACGGGGTAGTCCCTCATGTAGCCGTAGCCGCCGAAGATCTGGACTGCCTCGTCGGTGGCGTACATGGCGGTCTCGCTGGCCAGCAGCTTCGCCCCGGCGGCACGAGCATGCAGCGCGTCCGAGCCCACCCCGGCATCCGCGCCCCCCCGCCGCCGCGCCTCCAGTCGGCGGCCTACCTCATGAACCGTTGCGCGAACCGCCGCGATGCGGGCGGACATGTTGGCCAACTTCGCCTGGGTCGCGCCGAACTCCGCCAGCGCCCGTCCGAACTGCTCCCTCTCGAGAGAGTATCGAGTGGAGTGATCCAGGGCAGCCTGGGCGATGCCCAGCGCCTGGGCCGCGATCCCGGCCCGCCCCATGACCAGACCCTCCAGGGCGTATGACAAGCCCCGAGCCGGATCGCCCACCAACGCGTCGTCCCCCACCTGGACCCCACCCAGCGCGACGTCCACCGTCTCAGAGGCCCGATGGCCCATGGTAGTGACCCGCCGGGTCACCTCGTAGCCCTCCGAGGAGGGCTCAAGCAGAAAACAGCCGACGCTCTCCTCGCTGGTTCGGGCGAAGGTCACCACCACTCCGGCCCGGGCGCCGTTGGTGATCCAAGCCTTGGTCCCGTCCAGGACCCAACCTGCGGCCGTGCGCCGCGCGGAGCAGGACACGCCGGCGGCGTCACTCCCAGCCTCCGTCTCGCTCAGGGCGAACGCTCCCAGGATTTCCCCGGACGCGAGCCGCGGCAGCCAGGCCTCCTTCTGGCGGTCCGACCCGTGCGCCAGGATGACCCCTGTGCCCACACTGTTGTGGATGGCCACGGACAACGCCACCGAGGCATCGGCGCGGGCGATCTCCTCCAACACGAGAAGGTAGGTGGGCACATCCAGCCCAAGCCCTCCGTACTGCTCCGGGACCAGCATTCCCAGGAACCCCAGCTCCGCCATCCGGGCAAAGACATCGTCCGGTATCGCCTGCGCCGCATCCCAGGCCTCGGCGTGGGGCTCGATGGCGGTCGCGGCGAAGTCGCGAGCCAGAGCCTGGATCTCGAGCTGCTCGGCGGTGAATGTCATTCGGGGCTCAACCCTCGTAGGGGTAGAAGCCTCGTCCCGACTTCCTTCCGAGCCATCCGGCCGCCACGTACTTCCGGAGAAGCGGGCACGGACGGTAGCGGTCGTCCCCCAGCTCCCGGTGAAGCACCTCGAGGATGTTCAGGCAGGTGTCCAGGCCGATCAGGTCGGCCAGGCTCAGGGGGCCCATGGGGTGGGCCATGCCGAGCTTCATCACCTGGTCGATGGCCTCGGCGGTGGCGACCCCCTCCATGAGGGCGAAGACCGCCTCGTTGATCATGGGCATGAGCACCCGGTTCGATACGAACCCCGGGAAGTCGTTCACCTCCACCGGGATCTTCCCGAGTCGCTCGGACAGGGCCACCACGGCAGCCGTCGTCTCGTCACTCGTGGCCAACCCCCGGATGACCTCCACCAGCTTCATGACCGGCACCGGGTTCATGAAGTGCATCCCGATCACCTTCTCGGGCCGGCTCGTGCGTGCGGCGATCTCGGTGATGGAGATGGAGGAGGTGTTCGAGGCCAGAATGGCGTCTGCCGGCGCCGAGGTGTCCAGGGTTTCGAACAGGGAGTACTTGAGCTCGGCCCTCTCAGGAACCGCCTCCACCACCAGCCCGGCATTCGCCACGCCGGACTCGACGGAGGCCTCGGAGGTGATCCGCGCCAGCGTGGCGAGCTTATCCTCGGGGGAGAGAATCTCCTTCTTCACCTGGCGGTCCAGGTTCTTCGATATGGTGGCGAGTCCCCGATCCAGGGCGGCCTGATCCACGTCCACCATGGTCACGTCCAAACCGCTCTGCGCGCAGACGTGGGCGATCCCGTTTCCCATGGTGCCGCCGCCGATAACGGTGACCTTGCTGATCTCATTCATCCTGGCCTCCTCAAACACGCCGAACGGAGAGGGCCACTGCATTCCCTCCGCCAAGACAGAGTGTGGCGAGCCCCGTCTCCTGGCCACGATCCTTCAGCGCGGCCAGAAGCGTCACGAGGATTCGGGCGCCGGAGGCACCGATGGGATGCCCCAACGCTACGGCACCGCCGTGGACGTTGACCTTCTCCTCGTCCATGCCCAGGGCGCGCATGTCGGCGATGGCCTGCACCGCGAAGGCCTCGTTCACCTCGAACAGATCGTAGTCCCCGATGGAAGCGCCGGTTCGCTCCATGAGGTTGTTCACCGCCGCGATGGGAGCGAAGAACAGCTCGTGGGGCTCGGTGCCACCGCTGGCGTAGCCCGTGATGACCGCTTCGACGGCGAGTCCATGGGTCTCGGCGTATTCCTGGCTGCACACCACCAGCGCCGCCGCCCCGTCGTTGAGCCCGGGAGCGTTGCCGGCGGTGACCACCAAATCCTCGATGTGATCCGGTGCATCCTTCGGGAAAGCCGGACGCAGCCGCGAGAGGGCCTCTATGGAGGTGTCGGCCCGGGGCGACTCGTCGGTGTCCACGATCGTCTCCCCTCTCCGTCCGGCGATGGTTACGGGGACGATCTCCTCCTTGAACTTGCCGGCCTCGATGGCGGCCACCGCCTTCTGGTGCGAGCGGAGGGAGAACGCGTCGGCCTCCTGGCGCGTCACGCCGGCCTTGTCCGCGGTGTACTCGGCGTGCCCACCCATGTGACAGTTGCCGAACGAGCACCAGAGCCCGTCGTAGATGAGACCGTCCTGGAGGGTCTGATCCCCGAACTTCACACCGCTACGGAGTCCTCGGGCGTAGAAGGGGACGTTGGACATGGACTCCATGCCCCCTGCCAACGCGAGCCGTACGTCCCCGGCCCGGATGGCCTGGGCGGCCAGCATGACCGCCTTCAATCCCGATCCACACACTTTGTTGATGGTCATGGCCGGGACGGTCCCGGGGACTCCCCCGTGGATGGCCGCCTGACGGGCCGGAGCCTGTCCGCCGCCCGCCTGAACGACGTTCCCCATGATGACCTCGTCCAACGCCGCCGGATCGACTCCGGCACGAGCCACGGCCTCACGGACCGTGATGGCGCCCAGCTGGGCCGCGGTGAGCGGAGTGAGTCCACCCAGAAAGCGTCCGATGGGGGTCCGGACCCCACTGACGATGACGGGAGTCGTGGCCTTGTCAGTCATGATCGTCGCATGTCGGTTGAAGACGGGAGCGCCAAAAAAACTACCGAATCGGGGTGGGTCGGTCACCCTTGACGCCGAGTCGGAAAGCGCTACAAAGGGCGCTCTCCGGCACGGTCCACCTCATCCGCTGGATGGGTGGGGAAGCAGCTGCGTCCGGGAGCTGTCTGGATCGAGTCGTCCCCAGGGAACTACGGGATCGTGCTCGAAGATCAGCAACCAGTCCTCCTCGACCGCGCGGCTCCACAACCCCCTCTTGCTCTCCAGGGTGACGAGGGGTTCGAGGTCATAGCCCATGATCCAGGGCAACGGAAGGTGGGCAGCGGTGGGGCAGACGTCGGCGAGGAAACACGCCGTGTCCCCATCGCTCCGAATCAGGACCGACTGGTGGAAGGGCGTGTGCCCGGGCGTTCTGACTACCTCCACTCCGCGTGTGATCTCGGAGTCCCCATCCACGAAGGTCCACAGACCGGCCTCCTGAACCGGGTCGAAATTCGCCGCCAGGTAGCTCGCCCGGATCCGCTCGTTCTGTCGATGCGCGAACTCGAACTCCCCCTCCTGCACCACGTAGCGGGCCCTGGGAAACGCCGGCTGGACCCGCCCGTCCTCTCGCAGAACCGTGTTGCCTCCGGCGTGGTCGAAGTGGAGGTGGGTGGACAACACGATGTCCACGTCGTCCGGGGCGTGGCCCGTGGCCCGGATGGCGTCTTCGAGCCGGGTCGGATCACCGGCGTTGGACACCCCGTAGATCTCCCGGAACTTCTCGTCGTCTTTGTTCCCGATGCCCGTGTCCACCAGGACCAGGGCATCGGGCGCCTCGATGAGAAGACACCGAAGAGCCAGCGGGATCCTATTCCGCTCGTCCGGTGCGATGCGCCTCTGCCAGAGCGGCTTGGGCACAACGCCGAACATGGCACCGCCGTCCAGCCACTGCAGGCCGGCCTCCAGGGCATGGATCCGGATCCCTCCCACGGTGGTGGTCCGTGCCAGGGGGAGATCGTCCACCGAGCGGGTCATGATTCCTCCGTGGGCTCCGGGTCCCGTGCGTCCCCCACCGGGGGTTCCGCCCGCTTCCTTCGGGCGCGCCGACGGAGCGCGGACCGGAGGGAGGGCAGGTGGTGGATCCCCTGGAGCGCGGCCTCGTCCAGGAGGCGCAACAGGATCCGGGCCGTGGCCAGGGCATCGCCGCCAGCACGATGGCGGCCGTGGATGGGGATGTCGTAGTGCCGAGCGAGGGCGTCCAGGTTCCTGCGCCGCAGGCGCGGCAGGAGGCCCCGGGCCATCCGGACGGTACACAACGGCGAGAGGGGTGGAGCTTCTCCCAGGGCGTTGACGAGCTCCGCACGCACGAAGCTGCGGTCGAACTGAACGTTGTGGGCCACAAAGATCCGGTTCTCGAGCCGCTCCCACACCACCTCGGCGATGTGCTCGAAGAACGGCGCGCTCTCCACCATCTCAGCGGTGATTCCGGTGATGGAGGAGATCATCGGAGGAATGGACCGGCCCGGATTCAGCAGGGAGGTGAACTCGTCGACGATCTCGCCATTGTCCACGTGCACGATGGCGATCTCGGTGATCCGGTGTCCCTTGTGGGGACCCCCGCCGGTGGTCTCCACATCCACCACCGCATAGGAGAGCTCGGCCAGGGACTGGCCCGCCACGGCATCCCTCGCAATGGACCAGATCCCACCCGCATCCACCTGGAAGCGTGGGTCGTTCCCCAGGAGCGCGAAGATCGCGGCGCTGGCTGCCCCCGGATGCCCGGACAGGCCGAGCACCTCCCGGGCGAGGGCGAGGGTGTGCGTCGGTCCGGTCCGGAGTCGCTCCTCGACCTGCTGGACCAGCGTAGCCGACACCTCAGCCCGCCCCGTTGCCGCTGGAGCGCATGAGTTCGAAGGACAGGGATTCCAGCTCGGTGACCACGTTCACGTCCTGGACCGCGACCTCGGGAGGCACACGTAGCTGTGTCGGTGCGAAGTTGAGGATTCCCCGGATTCCCGCCGATACGACCTGGTCCGCCAGGTCCTGCGCTGCGTGTGAGGGCACCGCCAGGATCGCCACCTCGACGCGCTCCTCCCGGAGAATCCTGGGAAGATCCGCCACGTCCTGGACCGAGACGCCTCCCCACGGTGCTCCGATCTTCCCGGGGTCCTGATCCAGCACCGCAACGATGTCGAAGCCGCGGCGCCGGAGAGCCGCGTACTCGAAGAGTGCAGACCCGATCCGCCCCGCGCCCAGGAGTGCCACCCGCCAGACCCGCTGGAGCCCCAGAATCTGGCGCAGGTGGGTCGTCAGCTCATCGACCCGGTACCCCATTCCCCGCTTTCCGAAGGACCCGAACAACGAGAGGTCCTTCCGGACCTGAGCCGCGGTGGTGCCCGCCTCTTCCGCCAGCTGGCCGCTGGACAGTGTTCCGCCGTTCCCGGCCATCCGCTCCTCGAGGATGCGGAGGTACTGGGACAGTCGGCGAACCGTGGATTCGGAGACCTTTCGCGTCACTAAGACAGTCGGAAAACGGTGGTGAAGCCCGGACGAGCTACGCTTGTGAAAGCGTTCACAAACCTAACGTCTTCCGGCCTCGGATCAATCGGGCGAGGGAGCCTTCCAAACGCGTCGCGCCAGGTCCAGGAGGACCTCCCAGGGGAAGGTCTCGGGCCGGCGGGTGAGATCGAGGCCAAGCTCGCCTGCCAGCCGGTCCACGGCCTCCTGGGAAAGGCCCAGATCCGGATGGCTCCGCAGGATCTTCTGCATCTGCTTCCGCCGCCACTGGAAGGCGGCGCGGGTCAGAAGGCGGAGGCGTTGCTCGTCCCGGGGCTCTAGGCGCGGCGGCTGGCGAGGCACCACACAGACCACGGCGGATTCCACTCGCGGCACGGGCCGAAAGGCGCGGCGCGGGACGGGAAAGAGGAACTCCACGTCGGCGACGCTCTGGACCCCCACGGCCAGAGCCCCGTACGCCCCGCTCCCCGGAGGTGCCACGATCCGGTCCGCGACCTCGCGCTGTACCATCAGGACGATTCGCCGGGGGCGTGGTGGATCCAGGAGCTTGAAGAGAATTGGGGTGGTGATGTTGTAGGGGATGTTTCCCACCACCAGCGTGCGGGACCAGTCCGTGACCGCGCTCGGGAGGTCCGTGTCCAGCACGTCCCGATGGATCACCTGGACCGAATCTTCTTCCCCGAAGCGCTGGGCCAGATCGGCGGCGAGCTCGTCGTCCAGCTCCACCAGGACCAGGCGTCGTACCCGGCCGGCCAGGTGCCGAGTCAGGGCGCCACGCCCCGGCCCGATCTCGAGCACTTCGTCGTCGAATCCCGCCTCCAGCGAGGCCACGATCTTGCGCTGCAGGTTGCCATCAACCAGGAAATTCTGGCCGAGGGATTTCTTCGCCCGATGGCGTCCGTCTGCCACCCGCCGCACCCGACGCTAGCCGCCGGCCACCAGGACGGCGGTGCGGTCGTCGGAGGGTACGGCGGGCTCGGCGGCCCGTGCCATGCTGAATAGGAGATCCACTACTTCAGCCGGGGGTCGGGTCCGGTGCTCCACCAGGGTCTCCAGCACCAGCGCCTCACCGTCTCTCCGGTCCTCGGTGGTCAGGGTATCGGAGAGACCGTCCGTGAAGAGGAAGAGCCGGTCCTGGTCGGGGTCCCACGATGTCTCGGACTCGCCGTACGCGTCCGGACCGGCGAATCCCACCGGTGGATCGGTGGCCTTGAGCCGCTCCGTCTGCCCCTCCGGTCGGACCACGAAGGCGTGCGGGTGGCCCGCGTTGGAATACACCAGGGTCCCGGCTTCGGGGTCGAGGATGCCGTAGAACAGGGAGAGATACATCTCCGTGGTCTCCAACTCCTCCTTGAGCGCGTCGTCCAGGCGACGGAGCACCTCCGCCGGCGAGCAGGTCTCGGCGGCGTAGATTGAGGCGGCGCTCATGGCCAGCGCCATGATGAGCGCCGCCGGAAATCCGTGGGTGGACACGTCCCCGATCATGACCCCGATCCGGTCCCCCGCCAGTCGGAACACCTGGTAGAAGTCACCGCCCACCAACTCCGCCGGCTCCACCCGGGCCGAAACGCGGAATCCGGGCACGCGATCCACCGCCGGAAGGAGCTTCTGCTGGAGATTGTGCGCCAGCTCCATTTCGCGGGCCATCCGCTCCCGGGCTACGCTCTGGCGGATGAGGCGGTTGTTCTCCAGTGCCGCGCCCACCTGCGAGGCGATGGCCGAGAGGAGCTTCTGGTCCGCCGCCGTGAAGCGCCCCCCATGACGCCGCCCGATGAGGTTGATCACCCCCACGGTCTTGGCTGCCCCGGACGGGGGCGTGTACCGGATGGGCACGGAGAGGAACGAGTCGATCCCCCCCAGGTCCACCTCCGGAAGCGCCAGACCACTCAACGTCTCTCGCGTGGCGATCAGCGAGCGCCCATCCCGGAATACCCGGGCCGTCACGGCGTGTAGGTCCTCCACCGGGATGGGACCACGGGGGCCCCCTTCCCCGACCGACGCAATGAGCTCCAGGAGCCGTTGCTCCCCATCCAACACCCAAAGGGAGCCGCGGCGGGCACCCAGCACGTCGCAGAGCTCCTCCAGGATCAGTCGACCCGCGTCCTCCAACCGGAGGATGGAGCCCAGCGTCTCGGAAATGGAGTAGAGGAGGTTGATCTCCTCGAATCGCTCGGACAGCTCGAGCGTGAAGAAGCGGACCTCCTTCGCGAAGTCGAGGGTCCGTTCCGTGATCCGGGCCACCAGGTGGGCCAGGGAATCGGCGTCCTCCCTACCCGGAGCCCGCAGGCGCACCTCATAGCTGAGCCCGTCCCGGGGGTTCAGGGCTGCGACGCTGTGCGGCTCATTGAGCGGATCCGCATCGATGTCGGGGTAGAGACACAGGGTCTCCCCCTGGGGCTCGATGGCCCACAGTTGGACCTCGACCCCGAGACTCTCGGAGAACTCGTCCAGGGTCTGGCGGGCGGATTCTGGGATGGTTGAGCGACCCGATCGGTCCAGGCTCATGCCGAGGCGGCCTCGTCGAACGAGGCGGCCTCCTCCTCCAGCCGGAGGACCAGGGTCACGGAATTACCCCGGTCATTGTAGCGAACCTCGTCCAGCAGCTGGCGCATCAGGAAGAGCCCCCGCCCTCCTGGCCGCATGAGGTTCTCCGGCGTCGTCGGATCTTCGACGGCGTCGGGATCGAAGCCGGCGCCCTGATCCGTCACACGCGCCAGGACCTCCGACTCGTTCACCGTCACGTCCACCCGCACGCGCTTGTGGGGATCGGCTCCGTTGCCATAGAGCATCGCGTTGGCCAGCGCCTCCGTCAGAGCCACGCGGAAGTTGAGCCGGAAGCGGCTCGCATGGTGCTCGCAGGTCTGGCAGCGTCCCACGACGAGATCCACGGCCCGTTCGATGGCCCGCAAGTCGTTCGGAACCTCCAGCACGAAGGTCGACTCCATGAAGCGACTCCCCGATCAGAGTCCCTGGAGCGCCTCTTCCTTCGTATGGGTGATACGGAAGAGGGTATCCAGCTTGGTCAGCTCGAACAGGGTGCGGAGGTCCTCGTTGAGCCCCGAAAGGCGCAGCTCTCCGCCCTGCTCCCGGATCTTCTTGGAGAGGCTCACCAGCACACCGAGCCCGGAGGAGTCGATGTAACCCGTCTGCTGGAAATCAATTACGAAGCGACGATCGCCGCCCTCCAGCTCGTCGAGCACCTTCTGCTTCAGCTCCTGGCGGTTTCCCACGATCAACTGACCCTCGACGTCCACCACCGTCACGCCATCCTGCTTCACGACACTGAAGCTCATGCCCTTCCTCCAGGGGATTGCAGACGGCCGCGGGGGTGCATTCGGTCCGCCCGCAGCGATGCCGACCTGAACGATAGCCGAGAAGGACCCTTGCGATCAAGGATTGGAAACAGCTGTTCCGTCGTCCGCCTGAAGCCCGGTGATGCAGGCCACCTCCACCACGTCGTCCACGGTGCACCCCCGGGAGAGATCGTTGCAGGGCCGCGAGAGGCCCTGCAGGATGGGCCCCAGCGCCACGGCACCCGCCAATCGCTGGGTGAGCTTGTAGGCGATGTTCCCGGCATCCAGGTCGGGGAAGATGAGGATGTTGGCGCGACCCTCCACTGGCGACCCGGGGGCCTTCCGCTCCGCGACGGACGGAACCAGTGCCGCGTCCCCCTGCAGCTCACCGTCGGCGGGAACCTCCGGTCGCCGAGCGCGGAAGACCGCCAACGCCTCCCGGACGCGAGTCACGGAAGGCCCCTCGGCGCTCCCACGGGTGGAATAGGACAGGAAGGCGACCCGGGGCTCCGTGCCCACGACCCGCACGTGTCCATCCACCGCTGCCACCGCGATGTCCGCCAGCTGGTCCGGATCGGGGTCGGGGACCACTCCCGCATCGGCGTAGGTCAGCACGCCGGGGCCCGCCCCCAGGAGATCGGCGAATGACATGTAGAAGGACGAGGAAACGGTCCGGATCCCAGGAGCCATCCCAAGGCACCAGATAGCGGCGCGCAGTACCTCACCCGTGGCCCGGACGGCGCCCGCCACTACGCCGTCCACCTCCCCCAGGCGAAGCATCAGGGCGCCCCGCATCAGGGGGTCAAGCGCCAGCTCCCGGGCCTCCTCCAGGGTCATCCCCTTGTGGGCCCTCAGCTCGGCCAGGAGCCCGGCGTAGAGATCGAGGTCGTCTTCGGGATCGACCCCGCCGGGCCCCACCAGAACGGGCTGAGCGAGCCCCTGGATCCGAAGCTGCTCTGCCGCCCCCCGAATTCTGGGGTCGGTGGACTCGGGCAACGCGATCCGACGGGGCCGGGCCCGCGCCCGCGCCCGAATTGCGTCCTGGAACGGGGTCACCGACGCAGGACCTCACGCATGCGCTGGAGCACCGGGGGCGAGACGAAGGCGGACACGTCCCCACCCAGGCGCGCAACCTCCCGCACCAGCGACGCGGACAGGAAGGAGTAGTTCACATCCGGTGTGAGGAAGACCGTCTCGATCCCCGGGGAAAGCTCCTGGTTCATCTGGGCCATCTGGAATTCGTACTCGAAGTCCGAGACGGCACGGAGTCCCCGCACCACCAGGTCGGCACCCTTCTCCTGGCAGAAATCCACCAACAGCCCCTGGAACGACGTGCACTCGATGCGGGGCTCGTCCGCGAAGACGGTCTTGATGAGGTCCACGCGGTCCTTCACCGAGAAGAGGGAGGACTTCTTCTGGGTTGCGGTGTGGGCTACCGCCACGATGAGCCGGTCGGTGAGGCGCAGGGTGCGGTAGACCAGATCCTCGTGGCCCCGAGTGATGGGATCGAAGGAGCCGGGATAGACGGCGACGCGGTCGGGGGTGTCGCTCATGACTCGGCAGGGATGTAGGTCAGAGTGGTATCTCCGTACCGGCGTTGCCGGAGTCCCGGAGCGTCGGGGATTGATTCGCCGGTAGCATGCTCCACCCAGAGCACGTTCGCAAACGGCGCCTCCAGATATCGCTCCACCAGGCGTGCGGCCAGCCCCTGGCCGTAGGGCGGATCAGCCAGTGCCGCGTCCGCCCGAGGATGCGCGAGCTCCCGGCGGCGATCCAACCAGGCGAACACGTCGGACTGCACGACGGTGGCGCGATCCGCGGCGTCCACCATCGCGAGGTTCTTCCGCAGGACCGCCAGCGACGACCGGGCCTTGTCCACGAACGTCACCGCCGAGGCGCCGCGGCTCAGGCACTCCAGGCCCAACGCGCCCGATCCGGCGAACAAGTCCAGGATCACCCAGCCGTCGAAGTGGCCCCCCATGGCGGACATCCAGGCCTCGCGGACACGGTCGGTGGTGGGTCGCACGTCTCGACCCCGCAGCCGAGAGAGCCGCCGACCCCGCCAGGCCCCCCCGATGATCCTCACGACTCCGGTCCTCCCATCTCCGAGGGTCGCAGATCCAACAGCTGCATCTGCGGGGTCCTCCGTCCCCGAAACTCGTTCACCGTGAGCTGGAACGCCGCGTCGAGAGGTCCGGGGGGCAGCGCGTCGGGAGGCAGGCGCTCCGCCATTCCGAAACCGATGGCCGCCACGGTGGCTCCGTTCCGGCCCAGGTCCATCTTCAGGTGGCCGTTTCCCACCACCCGAGCCGGTCCCGCTGGCCGGAGCCCCCGGGCCACCAGGACGGGGCGAGGGTTCCCGACGCCGTGGGGTCCCAGGTACCGGGACATCTCCGCCAGCTCGAGGGTCAGGGCGTCGGGCGCCACCTCGAGGTCGACTCTGATTCGCGGCTGCAGGAGCTCCGGCTCCTGCAGCAGCACCGTCCGGGCCTCTTGGTTGAACCGCCGCCGGAACGCATCGATCTCCGCGCGGTCCAGGTCCATCCCGGCGGCCTGTGCGTGCCCCCCGAATCGCCGAAGATGGCCGGAGCAGTGGGTCAGGGCCCGATGGAGGTGGAAGCCGGGGACGGAGCGGGCACTGCCCCGCCCCGACTCCCCGTCCAGCGCCAGCAGCACGACGGGACGATGGATCCGCTCTACGACCCGGGAAGCGACGATCCCGATCACCCCCGGGTGCCAGCCCTCTCCGGCAAGCACGACCCCGTAGTCCCGGTCCGGATCGAAGCCGGCGTCCAGTTGGCCCAGAGCCTGTTCCAGAGTGCGGCGGTCTTCGTCCTGGCGCTCCGCGTTGAGCGCGTCGGCCCGTGCCGCGAGTCGCCGCGCCTCCTCCGGGTCCTCGCTCAGGAGGAGGCGCAGAGCCTCCCCAGCGTCCCCCAGCCGGCCCATGGCGTTGATGCGCGGCGCCAGCGTGTATCCCAGGCGTCCCGAATCCAGCGGCCCGGAGAGGCCACATTGGTCCAGCAGGGCCCGGAGCCCGGACTTCTCCGTGCGTTCCAGGGCCCGCAGCCCGAATCGCACCAACACGCGGTTCTCACGAGTCAGGGGCACCAGGTCCGCCACCGTGGCCAGTGCCACCAGATCCAGGTCGGGAAGAAGCTCCTCGAGCCCAAACCCCCGGGCCTCGGCGAGGTAGCGCACCAGCTGGAACGCCACACCGGCGCCGCACAGATCACCGCGCCCCGACTCGTCATCTCCACGGTTGGGATTCACCACCGCCAGGGCCGGTGGGAGGGTCTCCCCCGGTGCATGGTGGTCGGTAACGACGACGTCCATCCCGGCCCGTGCGGCCTCGGCCACCGCCCCGTGTGCCACGATCCCGCAATCCACCGTGACCAGCAACGTGGCGCCCACTTCCGCCGCTCGGGCCAGGCCCCCCGGTCCCAGGTCGTACCCATCCCGCATCCGGTGCGGAACGAACGCGCTCGCCCGACCGCCGAGCCTCCGGATCCACCGCGTCAACAGAGCGGCGGCACAGGTCCCGTCCACATCGTAGTCGCCGTGGACGAAGATGGTCTCGCCTCGGTCCACTGCCGTCAGGATCCGGTCGCCGGCCCGGGAAAGGTCCTTCAGTCCCTCGGGGGGGGGCAGGTGGTCCAGCACCGGCCTGAGGAAGGTCCTGGCGGACGCCGGCACATCCTGGCCCCGCACCACCAGGAGGCGGCAGAGGTCAATGGGCAGTCCCAGCGAGTCCGAGAGCGCCCGGGCCTTACCCTGGTCGGGCTCCGGAGCCAGCTCCCAGCGCGGCGGCCCCGCCCGAAACGGCCCCGGGGAGGTCCCCGTCACGCCGTGCTGGTCTCCTCGTCGCTCTCCGAGTCCGCTCCCTCCGACTCCTCCTCGATGCCCTCGCTGGCCTCCGGCGCCTCCGCCTCGGGGACCACCTCGGCGTCCGCAGTGTCTCCGCCGGACACGGTCTCCTCTTCCTCGGCCGGCGCTGCCAGGATCACGCCACAAGCCTCGCAGCGGATCATGCGCGAGCCATGCAGGATCTCGTTCTGAACCTGGAGCGGAACGACGCTGAAGCAGAAGCCGCACGCGCCATCCCCCGTCAGGGAAGCCAGCGCACGTCGCCCCGTCCCCCCCCGGATGGCGTCGTAGACCCGGAGCTCCGCCTCGTCGAGGGAGGCACCGAAGGCCTCTCGCTCTTTCCGGAGGCGGGCCGCCTCTTCGATGGCCGCCTTCCGCTCCGCTTCCAGCTCCAGGCGCCGGGGCTCCACCTCGGCCTTCGCCTCCTCCAGGGCCCCGGACTGCTCTCCCAGCCGGTCCTCCAGCCGACGGATCTGATCCAGCAGGGACAAGGCCTCCTGCTCGTCCGCCTCCTGTGCCCGACGGACCATGGCCAGCTCCGCCGTGACCGCCGACTCCTCCCGGACGTTGCGGACGCTGCCCAGGCGATCCTCGAGCTTCTTCACGCGGTTCCGCTTCTCGTCACCGGCCAACTCGATCCGCCGCTCTTCAACCCGCATCTCCTGGAGGCGGGATCGGGTGGTCCCCACCTCGTCGTCGAGAGTCTGGGCCGGCTGCTCCACCTCCTCGAGACGCGTATCCAGGTTGTGGATCTTCTGGGCAATGGCCTGGATGGCGTCGTCGAGGCGTTGAAGCTCGCGGAGTCCGGATCGTGTCTGTTCGGTCATGGGGTAGTTCAGTCCTCTTGGTGGTATCCCCGGGCCAGCCGCCGGGCGTAGTCGCCCCCGCCCTGCAACCCGTGGGCGTTTCTCTCGTGCAATAGTCTCTTCTTTTCCTGGATCAGCCGGAGCTTCTCCTCATGGTCGGCGGACGCCTCGATGCGTCGCTGCACATCGTCGATCTCTCGCGCCAACCGGGCGGCCTCCAGCGCCCCCACCGCCGCGTTGAACTCCCGCTCGGCGTGGGCAAGCTGGTCGTCGTGGGGCGGCTCCGCCAGGAGGGCCGCCAGTCGCTCCGCGACCCGCGGTTCCATGCCCGGCGGCGGAGCCCGCAGCTCCGGCTCGTCCATGAACGCCTGGAAGATGGCCCGATCGCCGGGATCCTTGAAGTCCTCCAGGCCAACGCGCTCGAGTGCCATCTCCAGCAGGAAGTGCCTCCGCTGCCGATCCCGGGCCAGGACCCGCAGGAGGGAGAGCTCCGGCCCGATGGCCCAACCTCGCGCGAAAGAGCGGGTCGGGAGCGGCCGAGGCTCCCTCCGTTCCACCCCGTGTCGCTGGGCCTCGTCCGCTCGAGCCTTCGCCAGCTCGTGCTCCAGGGTCGAACGCTGCACCCCGGTCTTCTCAGCCACCTGGGCCACGTAGATGTCGTGCAGCGCCGGGTCCACCGCCGCCCGCAGGGTGGGCAGGAGCTTGTCCACCGCGTCGCGCCGCCGGTCCAGGGAAGAGAAGTAGTCGTGCTCCTCCAGGATCTGGATCTTCCGGTCGAGGATGTCCACCGCCGCGTCAAGGTAGCGCTGAAGCCCGGCGGCCCCCTCGCTCCGCACCAGGGTGTCGGGATCCTCTCCCGTGGGGAGGCTTACCACGGACGGGTGGACCCCCTGGGCGAGCAGGGCATCCCCGGAGCGGAAGCTGGCCTTCAAACCCGCCCGATCCGAGTCGTACAACAGCAAGGCCTTTCCCGTATAGCGGCGAATCAGACGAGCCTGATCGTCCGTCAGGCTGGTGCCGAGGGGAGCCACGGCGTGCTCGAATCCCGCCGACGCCAGGGCCACGACGTCCATGTAGCCCTCTACCACGAGCGCCACCTCCTCCCGCCGAATCGCGTGCCGCGCGCGGTGAAGGCCGTACAGCGTCTCTCCCTTGTGGTAGATCGGCGTCTCGGGTGAGTTCAGGTACTTGGGCTTCCCCTCGCCGATGATCCGGCCCCCGAATCCGATGATCCGGCCACCCACCGCTTCGATGGGAAAGATCAGGCGGCCCCGGAAGCGGTCGTAGGGCTCCGAGTTCCGCTCGGACTGCTTGAGCAGTCCCACCTGGAGGAGGAGCTCATCGGTGATCCCATGCGCGGCGGCCGCGTCTCGCAGTCCCCTCCACTCGTCCGGGGCGAACCCCAGCCCGAACCTCTCCGCGGTCTCGTCCTCGATCCCGCGCGCCTTCATGTATTCCCTGGCCTCCGCCCCGGCGGCGGGATCCAGGAGCTGATCTCGAAACCACTTCTGGGCGAAGGCGTTGGCCTCGAAGAGGGGGCGCCGAGGATCCTCCTCCTCAGAAGGCCCCGCCCTCACCTCCCGGACCGGTACTCCGGCCTTTCCCGCCACGTGCTTGACCGCCTCCACAAAGTCCAGGCCCATGCGCTCCTGGACGAACTTGAAGACGTCGCCGCTGGCGCCGCATCCGAAGCAGTGATAGACGCCCTTGGCGGGATTGACCGAGAATGACGGGGACTTCTCGTCGTGGAACGGGCAGAGGCCCGAGTATTCCCTTCCCGCCTTCTTGAGCTTCACCACCTCCCCGACGATCTCCACGATGTCCGATCGGGCGCGGACCTCCTCAACCTGGTCGTCCGGAATCATCGGAACTCCACCAGGGTGACGCCGGCTCCACCCTCCCCCGGATGCCCGTCCCGGAAGGAGGCTACCCTGGAGTCCAGCTTCAGCAGGTCCCGAACCTTGCTCTTCACCGCCCCGGTCCCCTTCCCGTGGATGATCCTCACCTCGTTCAGGTCGTTCAGGATCGCGCCGTCCAGAGCCCGGCCCAGCTCGAGGGAGACCTCATCGACCCGCAGACCCCGCAGGTCGATCTCGTAGCCGACTTCTGGAAGGGGACCGGTCCAGCCCCGTTGCAGCGTCTCGGCCGGGGCGTCGGGCACGACGCCCCCACCCGCCACCATCTCCAGCTCGGCCACCGGTACCTCCATCCTGAGGCCGGCCACCTCCACGACGCCGCGATCGTTCCGAAGCTCCACCAGCGTGCCCTTGGTCTTTCCAGACCCCACCCGTACTCGCACACCGGGGCGGAGCGAATCGTCCCCGGGGGTCCGGTCCTTGCGCTTCCGTAGCCTCACGCCCTCCTGCTTGCGTCGCTGCCGATCTGCGGCGACCTCCACCATCCGACGTGCTTCCCGTGCGGCCTCCTCCACTGCTTCCTCCCCCGCCGCGCGAACCCTGCGGATGGCATCCTCCACCTCCCCCCGAGCGTCCAGAAGCAGGTCCCGAGCCTGTTGACGCGCGCGCTCCTCCGCCGACCGCTCGCGGTCCCGGAGTCGCCGCTCGCGCCCGTCCAGCTCCTCCTGTTGGCGGAGCACGGCTTCCTGTTCCCTGGCGAGCTCGGCCGCACGCTCGCGCGCCTCCCGCTCTCGGAGCTCCAGCCGCTCCAGCAGGTCCTCCATTCTCGCGGATCCCTCGTCCACCAGCCCCTCCGCCCGGTCCAGGACGTCGGACGGGAGGCCGAGACGGCGCGCGATGGAAAGCCCGTAGCTCCGACCGGGCCGCCCCTTCTCCAGTCGGTAGGTCGGTGCCATCTCCGCCGGATCGAACTGCATGGAGGCGTTGACGATGCCGCTCCCCTCCGTGTCGAGCACCTTCAGCGCTCCGAGGTGTGAGGTCGCGAGGGTCAAAGCTCCCCTGCCGGTGAGCGCCTCCAGGACGGCCCGGGCCAGGGCGGCCCCTTCCTCCGGGTCGGTACCGGTCCCCAGCTCGTCCATCAGCACGAGGGAGTTCCCGTCGGCCTCCTCCAGGATCTCCCTCATGGTGGCCAGATGAGCGCTGTACGTGGAGAGGCTCTCGGCGATGGACTGCTCGTCCCCGATGTCGGCGAAGACCCTGGTCACCCCTGGGAGGACGGTTCCATTCTCCACCGGTGGAACCACTCCGCTTCGCGCCAGGAGCGTGAGAAGACCCATGGCCTTGAGGAGAACGCTCTTTCCTCCGGTATTGGGTCCGGAGATCACCAGGGTGCGCTCATCCGGACCCATCTCCAGGTCGAAGGGCACCACGGGGGCCTCCCCCCGCAGGAGGAGCGGATGGCGGCCCCTCACCACCCTGAATCCGCTCTCCGCGCCGTCCGACAGATCCGGAGGCGTGGCACGCCACCGCAGGGCAGCCCGCGCCCGGGCCTGAAGGGAGTCCATCTCCACCAGCGCATCGAACGTGGACTGGAGGTCCGCCCGGAACGGGTGGAGTCGAGAGGACAGGTCGCGGAGGATTCGCTGGATCTCCCGGGCCTCTTCCCGTTCCAACTCCCGGAGCTCGTTCATGAGCTCCACCGCCGCGGGCGGCTCCACGAAAATGGTGGCGCCCGTACCGGATTCGTCGTGGACGATACCCCCGATGTCCCGCCGGCCCTCGCGCCGCACGGGGATGACATACCGGCCCTCGCGCACCGACACCGATGCATCGGCCACCCGCACCCGGTCCGGGAGATTCGCCATGTATTGCTCGAGCCTTCGCACCACCCTCTGATGCGCGCCGCGAAGGCGATCCCGGATTCGCTTCAACTCCCGGGACGCCGTCTCCAGAACCTGGCCCTCGGCGTCCACCGTCAACGCGATGGACCGCTCCAGCTCCGTCGCCACCCACAGACGCTCGGCGATGAGAGCGAGGTGTGGATTCGGGTCGGCCTGTTCCTCGAGGGCGTCGGCGAGCTCACGGGACGAGGTCAGAAGGACCCCGAGCCGGTGGAGCTCCAACGGCTCCAGCACGCCACCGTCGATCTCCAGGCGCTCCAGGGCCCCTTCCACCGCCGGCACAACCGGCATGCCCCACCCAGGCTGTTTGTCGATGAAGTCCATCGCCGCCCGGACCCGGTCCAGCTCTCTCCGGGCTTCGGGCACCGGGAGGGGACTCAGAGCCGTGACGTGGTCCCTTCCCTGGGGGCTCGCGGCGCGGCTGCCCACCTCTTCCAGGACTCTGGAGAACTCCAGGACTTCCCGGGCGTGGAGGGTCACCGTCTCACCCCCCCAGAACCTCCCGGACCAGGGCGTTGGCCTCCTTCCCGTCGAAGCGCCCACGGATCCTGGGCATCAACTGCCCCATGACGGCCCCCATGGCGGTGGTTCCACCCTCCATGATGTCCACGATCATGGCTCGGACGTCGTCGGGGGTGAGCTGTTCGGGAAGATACCCCGCGAGGACCGTCGCCTCCTCGTCCTCCCTGTCCGCCAGCTCGGGGCGACCGCCCTGGCGCATCTGCTCGGCGGCGTCCTTCCGCTGCTTGATGGCCTTGGCCACCACCTGCTGGACATCCTCGTCGCTGGCCTCGCGGCCCAGCTCGATCTCCCGGTTCCGGAGCTCGGATAGGGTCATGGACAGAACCGAAATCCGGACCTTCTCCCGCGCTTTCCGGGCTTCGGTCAGGTCACTCTGGAGACGGGCTTTCAATTCACTCACGGGTTACCTCTGGATCGTCGCTTTCGAGGGTAGGCATCAACGTACCCCAACGGAAGAGAGAGGGTCAATCGGGCTCGTTGCGACATGGCCAGGCCCCCACGCTCCGGGCATCCTGCGGGTCCCGTCACGGCAGTCCCGTCCGGCCGGGAGGCCTTCCGACACCCCACCCAGGAGGACCCGCATGAAGCAACTGATCCGGGAGACGCTCCAACAGGCCTCGCAGGAAAGCCCCGCCCTCCCCTTCACGACGCTGGTGGAGCGGCTGCGCTCCCAGGGCGTGGCGGTGACCGAGGACGTTCTGGTGCGGGTCCTTTCCGAGCCGGACTGCGGAGCTCGGCTCGTCGATCCGTGGACCGGCCCCCAGCAGGCGCTCCGGGACTACCTGGGGGCTGAGCGGGGTCGCGCCGGGCCATGGGTCATTCTGGAGTCGGGGGGCGAGGACGATCCCCCTGATCCGGACGCGCCCGCCCCAATCCGCCTCCGCCGGGCGCTCCTTCAACTGGGATGCGGTCTGGACGTTCGCTCCCCCCGGGACGTGGCGAGGTGGGTGGCGCTGGTGGAGGAGGCGAGTCGACTCCCCCGAGCGGCCTGAGGGCGTCGCGGAGCCGGGCAGTGGGAGCCAGCCGGGGGCCGGACCGAGCGGAAGCGGCCCTCAGTCGCCGGAGGGTCGGCGAAACAGGCCGCTGCGCCACTCCCCGTCCGCGTCTACCCGGACCAGTGTCAGGCCCCACCGCTCGGTCTCCTCACGGATCCCTTCCCACTCATGGTCCAGGATTCCACTGAGAATCACCCAGCCCCCTGGCCGCGCGGCACGTGCCAGGCCAGGGAGGAGGGGGCGTAGGAAGCCAGACTCGAGGTTCGCCATGACGCCGTCGAAGGGGGGAAGTGACTCGAGCCCCGTCGCCGTGACCCGGGCCTCACGGAGCGCCACGCGGTCCGCCACGCCGTTTCGCTCCACGTTCTCCACCGCCGCCGGCATCGCCAGCGGGTCCGCTTCGACGGCTTCGACCCGTGCCGCCCCCAGGAGTGCGCCCGCGATGCTCAGGATGGCCGATCCAGCGCCTACGTCCAGCAAACGGTCCCCGTCCGTCACCACCTCGTCCAGGAGTCGCAGACACCCCCGGGTGGTCCCATGCTCGGCGTTTCCGAACGCCATCTTGGGGTCCAGCGTGATCACGATATCCCCCGGGCCGGCTTCAGGATCGATCCAGGTGGGGGTCACCACCAGCCGGTCCGTGAGGCGTCGGGCTTCGAGTCCCCGCTTCCAGTAGGCGTCCCAGTCCTCCTGCCGCTGCCAGCGCGTCTCCACCTCGACGTCTTCCGGCCCTGGCAGGAGGCCGAAGAGGGCGTCCAGGACCTTCTGGACGCTCTCGGGGCCCCCGGGGTCGGCGATGTGGGTGACCTGCCAGCCGTCCTCGTCGAAGACGGCCCGCCCACCCACTTCCAGCAGCGCCTCAACTACGAGGCCCGGGTCGGTGTCGAGGGCGCGCACCCGGAGCTCCAGCCAACGGGCCACGCTCATCCGGCCGTGAAGGCCTCCTTCACCCGGGACCAGAAGCCCTTGCGACCGTCCTCCATCTTCTCGGGTGCCGGATCCTCGAGCTTCTGGAGCCGCAGGAATTCCTCCTTCAACTCCTGGCTGAGCCTCTGCGGGGTGTACACGACGACCCGCACGAGGAGGTCTCCACGCTTCCCCTCTCCGTGCAGCTCAGGAAGGCCCTGACCTCGGAGCCGAAGCACCACCCCACTCTGCACGCCGGCGGGGATGTTCACCGGGGCGGAGCCCTCCACCGTGGGCACGTCCACCTCGTCCCCCAGGGCCGCCTGCGAGAACGTGATGGGCAACTCATAGAGCAGGTTCGCCCCGTCCCGGAGGAATCGCTCGTCGTCCTGGACGTCCAGCAGGACCACCAGATCACCGGCGGGGCCGCCCTTGGGTCCGGCGTGCCCCTTCCCCCGAAGGGTGATGTAGTTGTCGGAGGTGACCCCCGGTGGAATGTCCACCTCCACGTCCCGCCCCTGACGTTGCCGTCCGTCGCCGTGGCAGGCGGCGCAGGGCTGATCGATGATCTGCCCCTCGCCCCGGCATCGACGACAGGGCTGGACCGAGACCATCTGGCCCATGAATCCGGTGTGGACTAATCGCTCCTCTCCGGCGCCCCCGCAGTTCGGGCAGGTGGTGGGCGTGCTTCCCGGGGCTGCGCCACTTCCCTGGCACTTCTCACACTCGTCCAGGACCTGGACCCTGATCGTGCGCTTCGCCCCGGTCACGACCTCCCCGAGGGTCAGCTTCACCCTCACCTTGAGGGTCTGACCCTTTCGAACTCGGGAACCGCCCCGGGACCGCTGACCGAACAGGTCACTGAAGCCGCCAAACCCGCCGAAGTCGCGCATGAAGACCTCGAGGGCGTCGGCGAAGTCGAACCCTCCGAAGCCACCCCCGGGCTGACCACGGAGCCCCTGCTCGCCGTAGCGATCATAGACGGCGCGCTTCTCCGGATCCCTCAGGACCTCGTATGCCTCCGTGATCTGCTTGAACTTCTCTTCGGCGTCCTTGGACCCCTGATTGCGATCAGGGTGGTGCTGGAGGGCCAGCTTCCGGTACGCCTTCTTGATCTCCTCGGCGTCCGCGTCGCGCGAAACCCCGAGGAGCGAATAGTAGTCTGCCATTCGTGGCTGTCAGGTAAGGATCTGTGTCACCAACCGCGACGTGGAATCCACGATGGCGATGACCTTCTCGTACGGCATGCGGGTCGGACCGATCACCCCGACCACACCCTTGAGACTCCCGACCTGATACCGTGCGGTGACCAGCGTGAAGTCGGCCAGGGCCTGGGCCTCATTCTCCGAGCCGATGGTGATCTGCAACCCGCTGCTGTGCTCGCGGTTCCGGAGGGCACCGGACAGCACGTCACGCCGCTCGGTAAGCTCGATCAGTCCCTTGAGGCTCTCCCCGGAGTGAAACTCCGGCTGAGACGCGAGGACACTCGTCTGACCGAGGTGTATCTCCGATCCGTCCCCTGGATCATCCTTCACAAGCTCGGCGGCCGACTGCATGAAGATGTTCAGGAGCTCCACGGATGCCGCATCGTCCGCCGGCGCGGAATCCCGGAGACGTTCCGGCAGGGTCGCGCGGATTTCCCTCAGTGACAGACCGGCCAGACGCTCGTTCAGGATCAGCGACAGCGTCACAAGGGTGTCCTGTGGAACCGCGCCCGGCAGATCCACATAGACGGTCCGGACCAACCCCGATCGGATCGAAGCCACCATCACCACCGACTCCGTGGAGACCGGGAGCAGGTCCAGCTTCTCCAGCACCGCATCGTCCAGGCGAGGTGCCAGGGCCACGCCCAGCTCCTGCGACAGAAGGCTGAGGGCCCGGGTGGCCTTTCGGACGAGCTGCTCCACCGCTGAGGACGTCTGCAGGTCCAGCGCCTCGACGAGCTCAGCCTCCTGCTCGGGCGAAAGCCCGGCCGGACGGATGAGGCGGTCCACGTAGAACCGGTAGGCCCGGTCCGTGGGTACCCGCCCAGCGGAAGTATGAGGATGGAGGAGGTACCCCTTGTCCTCTAGGTCACTCATGGTGTTTCGAATGGTGGCGGCGGAGACTCCAAGGTCGAAGCGCCGGCACACGGTGCGACTCCCCGCCGGCTCCGCGGTATCCACGTAGGTACGCACTACGGCCTCGAGAACCCGTCGTTCCCGGTCGCTCAGCTCGTCCCCAGGGACCCGATTTGCTGCTTCTTCCACCATGTTGGGTAAGATCGAAACGGGGGATTCGGGCCGTCAAGCCGCAGTTCCCGGGGGCCGCGCCTCCGAGAGCTCCACTGCCAGTCGGTCCAGAAGGAGCCAACCCTCCGGGGTAAGGAGCAGTCGGTCTGCCACCCGGGCCGCCAGGCCCTGCGACTCCCAGAGGGCTATGAGGCTACCTTCCTCGGGCGTCTCCAGAAGCCCCAACGGGATTCCATGGCTCGTCCGCAGACCGAGCCAGAGACGCTCGAGTCTCTCCGGCTCGCCCTCCACGATCTCCGCATCGGCCACGGGCAGACGACCACTGAGGGTACTCTGGAGGTATGCGTCCCAGTCCCGGAGGTTCCAACGGCGACGGGGCGGCAGGAAGGAGTGACTGCCATTCCCCAGCCCGAGATAGGGTGAGCCGTCCCAGTAGGCCTGGTTGTGCCGGCTCTCGAAGCCCGGGAGCGCGAAGTTCGAGACCTCGTAGTGGTGGAATCCTTCCGCAGTGAGGAAACGATTCGCCTCCAGGTACTCCTCCCGATATCGATCATCTTCCGGCATTCGCACCGCGCCCTCCTGCACCCTACGCCCCAGGGGAGTAGTCTCCTCCGCGGTCAGGCCATACAGGGAGATGTGCGGCACCCCGAGCGCCACCGCCGCCTCCAGGTCCGCCCGCCAGTTCCGATTGAGCGCCGGCGGGAGACCGAAGATGAGGTCGATGCTGACGTTCTCCACCCCGGCCGTGCGGGCAATCTGGACGGCGTGCCTAGCACCCTGGGCTCCGTGCAGCCGCCCCATCCACCGCAGGACCGCCGACTGAAAGCTCTGCACTCCCAGGCTGATGCGGTTCAGTCCCGCGCGTCGCCACGCCCCCGCCACCTCCCCGGTCAGACTCTCCGGATTGGCTTCGGACGTCCACTCCAGCCCGGGGCCCTCTACGCGACTCGAGCCGAGGATTCCGCGGATCCGCTCCATGGCCGTGGGCCCCAGGAGGGACGGCGTGCCCCCACCCACGTACAGGGTGTTCAGGACCGGAGCAATGGAGGTCCGCCCTTCGGCCTCCAGAAGGCCGAGCTCCGCGGACAAGGCCCGGGCCCAGGCGTCCACATCACCCGTCCGGCGCACCTGCACGGCGAAGTCGCAATAGAAACAGCGCCGGGCGCAGAACGGAGCGTGGATGTAAACCGAGGCGATCACGCCACCGCTCGCAGGTAGGTGGGCCCCGGACGTCGCTCCAGCCATCCCTCGAGCTCCAGCGAGGCAAGCACCGGCAGAATCTCACGCCCCGGCGTACCGAGAGCATCGGCCAGGCCTTCCAGTGACAGTGGTTCCGCCTCGAGGGCCTCCCAGACTTGCCGCGGAAGTCCAGCCAGGTGTGGCCGCAGCGCCAGCTGGCTGGACGGGGGCACGTCCCCTGGGGAGTCGAGCCCCTCCGCTCCCTCCGCGAGCGAGATTCGCCACGCCTCCAGCGACGAAACCGGGATCGCCCCGTCCTCCAGGAGCCGGTGAGTCCCCCCGGTGTTGGAAGAGAAGATGGACCCGGGCACTGCCCAGACGTCCCGGCCCAGATCTGCCGCCACCGCCGCCGTGATCAGTGCACCGCTCCGCTTTGCCGCCTCCACCACCACCACCCGGTCTGCCAGCGCGGCGAGGATCCGATTCCGTCGTGGGAAGTGATGCGGTCGAGGACTCACTCCCGGCTCGTGCTCGCTCAGGACGAGGCCCCGCTGAAGGATTCGCGTCATGAGCGAGGCGTGCGAGCGAGGGTAGGCGCGATCGACTCCGCTCCCCAGCACCGCCAGGGTGACGCCCCCACCGGCCATGCAACCCCGATGTGCAGCCGCATCGATCCCCAGGGCCATCCCGCTGACTACGCACCACCCCGCTCGAGCCGCCTCTCGGGCCAGTTCCTCCGCGACACGGCGCCCATAGGCCGTGGACCGTCGACTGCCTACGATGGCCACCGAGGGCTGCTCGAGCGCGGACAGGTGGCCCCTGCAGAACAGGGTCCGCGGAGGATCGTGTAGATGCCGGAGCCGAGGCGGGTACCGCCCGTCTTCGACGGTGAAGCGGGCGATCCGGGGCGAGGGCCCGGACCGCTCCCTCTGGGACTGGGGCTCCCCGAGTGCATCCCCCGTCACGGGGTCCACCACTCCTCGTCGGGCTCCCCGGGGTCGCCTCCCTCTCGCTCAGCCCGGATCTCCTCCTGCGCGTGGCTCCAGAGCTCTTCAAGCAGGGGCTTCAATCCGGTCCGTGTGACCGACGAGACCGGGAACTGGCCCCAGGCCTCGGGCGCCTCGACCCGGGGCTCCGCCGTGTCCGGCGGCAGCAGATCCACCTTCGTGTGGACCACACAGTGCGGAAGTCGCGCGAGGTCCGGCGAATACTGACGCAGCTCCTCCCTGATCCGATCGTACTCCGCCTGGGAGTCCTCCACGTCCACGGGGATCAGGACCGCGAGGGTGCGGGTGCGCTCGACGTGCCGCAGGAACTGGTGGCCGAGCCCCTTCCCTTCGTGGGCGCCCTCGATGATGCCGGGAATGTCGGCCACGACGAAAGAGCGGAAGTCCGGCAGGTCCACCACCCCCAGGTTCGGGGTGAGGGTGGTGAAGGGATAGTCGGCCACCTTCGGCCGCGCCCGGGTGACTGCGGCGAGGAAGGTGGATTTCCCGGCGTTGGGCTCGCCCACGAGTCCCACGTCCGCGATCAACTTCAGTTCGAGCTCGACCCGACGCTCCTCCCCCTCCTCCCCGGGCTCCCATCGACGTGGGGCCTGTCGCGTGGCGGTGGCGAAGCGCGCATTTCCACGGCCTCCCCGCCCCCCCCGCGCGATCACCAGCCGCTGGCCCGATTCCAGGAGCTCTCCCAGGAACTCTCCCGTGTCGGCGTCCCGGACGATGGTGCCGGGCGGTATCCTAAGAACCACGTCCTCGCCGTTCCGACCGGTCCGGTTCTTCCCCTGCCCGTGCTCGCCGCGACCAGCCTTGTAGTGGCGCCGGTACGAGTAGTCCAAGAGCGTGGTGAGGTTGCCGTCACCCTCCAGCACCACGTCGCCGCCTTTTCCTCCGTCCCCCCCTGCCGGGCCACCTCGGGGCACGCCGCTTTCCCTCCGGAAAGCCTCGGCCCCGGAACCTCCGGTGCCCGCGACCACTTCGATGACGGCACGATCGACGAAATTCATCGGTCCTCCCAACGGGTCCTCACTTCGTCCCAGACGGCCTGTGCCCGGGCGGCCCGGCGGCCGGAGGCCAGACCGCACGCCTCGTGGACCACCTCTGCAACGGTAGCCACCGGTGCTCCGGTACGCAGGGCCCCGCGGAGATGGGAACGCAACTGCGGGGCTGCACCCAGAACCACCAGGATCGCCGCGATGCAGCACTCCCGGCGCCACAACACCATCCCCGGTCGTCCCAGCACCTTTCCGTAACCCTCCACCACCATCCACCGGTCCATCTCCGGGCTCAGCCCGCGGATGTTCTCGCGAAGATCCGGGTAGGCGTCACCGTACACCTGGGAGCACACCGACGGACCTCGTTCCGACCAGTCCTCCCAGGACCCCGGGTTCTCCGCCGGAGCCTCCCGCCCCGAGACCCGTCGCCAGTCGCGTAGCGCATTCAGCGCCGCCGGATATCCCAGGAACAGGTAGCTCTGGAGGAGCGTCTCCTCCACCTCCACCGGCGGTGCACACCGAATCGCCTCCACCAGGAACGGATCGAGCGCGTGGTCGATGCCAAGGGCCACGGCAGCGGACAGACGCACCAGCACCCGAAGATCTCCAGGAAGAGATGCGTCGCTCACCGCCCCCTCCGCCGTCGGCTGCGCTGGCACACTCCCCTCACCGCACGCCGCCGACCTCGGCGATCTGCGGAGTCCGTCTCCGGGAGGGAAAGGGAGAGGCGCCCCTCCAGGACAGACTCAACATCGGGGAAGCCCCTGGGCGTCGGCATGTGGGAACCGGCAGGTTTCGTCCGATCAGCTCCCCGCCGGGAACCCATCGGGACCGTCTCCACCCATGGCGACCAGCTCCGCCGGGGTGGCGGACGCCCGGAGCGCTTGCAGCGCCCCCTGGAGCTGACGGTCGCGATCCTGGAGCCGGCGGAACTGTCCCTCTTCGCCGAAGGCCTGCAGCGCGATCTCGGACTCCAGCTGGTAGCGGATATAGCGGTCCGCCGCGCGAAGCGTCTCGGGGCTGGCCTGGAAGTCCACGGAGCGGAGCTCGCGGACCAGGGCGGCGACCAGCGAGACATCCACGGGGAAATCCTCGGCCAGAGCCGGGTTCTGCTGCAAGTAGTCCACCACGAAGTTGAACAGGGTCCGCGTGAACAGACCCTGTTGGGTGTAAAGATCCTGAACGGCCCGGGCCTCCCGCGTGGTCAGTGTGTCCTGGATCACCCAGACGTCCGGGGTGATGCCGCCGCCGCCCAGAAGGGTCCGCCCCGCCTTGGACTGGAATTCGGGCCGATCGAGGCGGTCCTCCGTGGCCACGACATCGTTGTCCAGGGTCCAGGCCCCGTGGGGAAGCTCGGAGCGGTCCTCCGGAATGATCTTCTGGATGGAGCGCCCCACCGGGGTGTACCAGTGGGCCGTGGTCAGGCGGAGAACGTTCCCCCCGGACAGGGTAAACAGGGTCTGGACCGATCCCTTGCCGAACGATGGGGCTCCCACCACCAACGCCCGGTCGTGATCCTGCAGCGCTCCGGCTACGATCTCGGCCGCGCTGGCACTGGTCTCGTCGATCATGACCACCACAGGGAGCTCCGGGAAGACCTCAGGAGTCCCGTCCCTGTAGACCTCGGACTGACCCACGCCCCGCCCGCGGGTCTCCACCACGGTCTCACCCGCCGGCAGGAAGAGCTCCGCGATCTCGATCCCTTCTTCCAGGAGTCCTCCGGGATTCCCCCGCAGGTCGAGCACGATTCCCCGGGCCCCCTCCTGGGTCAGACGCTGGATCTCGGTCCGGACCTCTTCGGACGAGGTGGTCCGGAAGACCTGGAGTGGCACGTACCCCAGGTCACCGAACAGGGCCCCGAACGGCACGGACTTGAGTCGGATGATCTCGCGAGTGAGGCTGAACGCGATGGGCTGGTCCATCCCATTCCGGCCCATCTTCACCTCCACGGTGGTTCCGGACTCCCCCCGGAGAATCTCCACCGCCCGGTCCACCGACATCCCCTCCGCCGGCTGCCCGGCGATCTCGACGAAGCGGTCGCCGGGCCGGATCCCGGCCCTCGCTCCCGGACCCCCGGGGACCGCATTCATGACGGTGACGAAGTCGTCACGCGGCACGACCTCCAGACCCACGCCCCCGTAATTCCCCTCGGTGGCGCGAATCCGGAAATCCTCCCAGTCCCCGGCCTGAATGAACGAGGTGTTGGGATCGTCCAACTCCTCGAGCACCCCCTCGATGGCGGAATCGTAGAGGACCGCCGGATCGATCTCCTCGACGAACTCGCTGGAAACGCGGTCCATCACCTCCTGGAAGAGGCGCACCTGGATGAAGACGTTCTCCTGGCGCGAGACCCCTTCCTGCAGGAACCACCCACCGAGGAGGATGGAGCCCACCACGAGAACGAGGGGAAGAGTGGCGCGCTTGGCAAAGGACATCCGTTTCCGTCCTTGAGGAGAGATCGATACTCTGAGATTAAACCTTCGGCATGCCGAAGGTTTCGGGGAAAGTGCCCTGCAGGATGGCGCGGAGCCGCGCGTGGACCTCCTCCGGAGTACCTCGCGCGTTCACCACCTGGACTCGACCGCCTTCCTCGGCGAGGGCCCGATACCCCTCACGCACGCGTTCCAGGAAGCCGGTCCCGGCCTTCTCGATGCGGTCCAGGGTCTTCCCCTCACGCGCCTGCCGCACCGCCCCCTCGTCGGCCGGGAGGTCCAGGACCAGATACAGGTCCGGTACCACCCCTCCCGTGGCGAATCGGTTCATGGGCCGGACGGCTTCGACGTCGAGCCCGCGCCCGAAGCCCTGGTACGCGAAAGTGGAGAGGTCGAACCGGTCCGCCAGCACCGTCTGCCCCCGCTCGAGTGCCGGGCCAACGACCTCCCGCACGAACGCCGCTCGCGCCGCGAGCATGAGCAGGAGCTCCGTCTCTGCCGGCATCTCGAGGCCGTCCTGGTCCAGGAGGATGCGGCGGATGGCCTCACCCACGCGGGTGCCACCGGGCTCCCGGGTGGCAATGTGTGAGACCCCCACCTGGGCGAGCCAGGCGCCGAGGAGGCCGATCTGGGTGCTCTTCCCCGACCCCTCGACGCCCTCGAGGACGATGAATCGAGCCGGTGTCACCGAGGGGCCTCCGCGGGTCGAGCCGGCGTGGCGGGACCGAGCCGGGTCTCGCGCCCGGTCCCCCACCGTACCTCCGACCTGATCACTCGTAGTAATCCAGCCCCAGGTGAGTGATCTGCTCCTCACCCATCATCCACCGAAGCGTGTTCTTGAGCTTCATGTGCTGGATGAAGATGTCGTGCTCGGGATAGAGCCCCGGAGCCGTCTGGGGGCTCTTGAAGTAGAACGAGAGCCACTCCTGAATCCCGCTCATTCCCGCTCGGGACGCCAGGTCGAGGAAGAGAGCCAGATCCAGGACGATGGGCGCGGCCAGGATGGAGTCGCGGCACAGGAAATCGACCTTGATCTGCATGGGATATCCCATCCAGCCGAAGATGTCGATGTTGTCCCAGCCCTCCTTGTTGTCTCCCCGAGGCGGATAGTAGTTGATCCGGACCTTGTGGTAGAGATCGTCGTAGAGGTCCGGGTACATCTCCGGCTGCAGGATGTGCTCCAGGACTCCCAGCTTGGACTCCTCCTTCGTCTTGAAGGAAGCGGGATCGTCGAGGACCTCCCCATCCCGGTTCCCCAGGATGTTGGTGGAGAACCATCCATGCACGCCGATCATTCGGGTCTTGAAGCCCGGGGCGAGGATGGTCTTCATGAGGGTCTGGCCGGTCTTGAAGTCCTTTCCTCCGATAGGAATCCCCCGCTCCACCGCCGCCCGCTCCAGGGCCGGGAAGTCGGCGGAAAGGTTCGGGGCTCCGTTGGCGTAGGGGACGCCCTCCATGATCGCCGCATAGGCGTAGAGCATGGACGGCGCGATGGAGGGGTCATTGGCCTCCATGGCCGCCTCGAACGCCTGGAGCGTCTCGTGTTGGGGGCCGGCCCGGAGGAAGATCTCGGTGGAACCACACCAGACCATCACGAGCCGATCACACCCGTGCTCCTCCTTGAAGGCACGAATGTCCGCGCGGAGCTGCTCAGCCAGCTCCTTCTTGTTCGCGGCCTTCTTCACGTTGGGGCCATTGAGCTTCTTCACGTAGTCCGTGTCGAAGGCGGCGGGCATCGGCTGGATGGACTCGAGAAAGTCCCGGATCGGGTCCAGGTGCTCGTGCCGGTCCAGCACCCCGGCGTTGACGGCACTCGCGTATCCGTCGTCGGGAATGGGATCCCAGGCTCCAAAGACCAACTGCTCCAGATGCGCCAGGGGAACGAAGTCCTTGATGAGCGGAGTCCGCTCTTCGGTCCGCTTCCCGAGACGAATGGTCTGCATCTGGGTGAGGCTGCCCACGGGCTTGGCGATCCCCCGTCGGAAGGCCTCAACGCCAGCGACGAATGTGGTAGCCACGGCCCCGAACCCGGGGAGTAGAACACCGAGCTTGCCCTCGGCGGGTCGAACATCCGGACGCTGCGTCACTGGATCTCCTCTCTGAACTGCACACATGAAAGCCCCCGCGGGCACCGTGCCCGTCGGGGTCCCGAGCACCCGCGCCCAGCCTTCCCCATGAAGGCCGGGCGCGAGACCTACTGGGCCAGGATGATCCGGCTCTCGGCACCTTCCTCCATGCCCTGGGCGATGGTGCCGTTCACCTTCTGTAGAACCTTATCGAAGTTGGCCTGTGCCGCCACCAGTCGCTGGTAAGTCGCGCTGGCCTGGAGCTTGTTCACGGCGGCCTCGTACTCCTCCGCCGCCGTCTGCTCCGGCTGCTTCCCAGCACGGATATCCGCTGAGATGGCATGCTCGAGCCTCTGTAGCTCGCTGCGGAGCTCCGCGATGTCGCGGTCGTCGTCCGCAGCCTTCATGGCGCGACGCAACGCCTGGTACTCGTCGGTCCGGGCCAGCGCGTTTCCGAGGCTCCGAGCCTGTTCCATGATTCCCGACATGGGTTTCCCCCCCTTCTCTCAGTGGTCGGCGCCGGAGTCTCGGCGCTCTGCTGTAACAATGCGGGGTCGTCCCGCAAGATCTCGATGGACCTCCGCAGACCGGAACGCTCCGGTGGCCGCGATTAGGTCCAGAACCTGACCGGGCTGCTCCACTCCCACCTCCAGGGCCAGCAGCCCCCCGCCTTGAAGACGGCTGGACGCTTCCGCCACCAGGGGCTGGATCGCGGCGAGACCATCGTCCCCCGCGAACAGAGCCTCGTGGGGCTCGTGCGCCACGATCTCCGGCTCGAGCGCGCTCGCCTCTGGCGTCGCCACATAGGGAGGATTCGAGACGACCACATCCACCCGAAGGTCCTCGGGAAGCCCGGAGAGGCCGTCGCTCAGAATGAACCGCACTCGATCCCCCAGCGAGGCGCTCTCGGCGTTCTCGCGGGCCAATTCCAGTGCCGCGGGTGAGATGTCGACGGCCCAGACCCCATGGAAGGACCCCTCCAGCGCCAGAGACAGCGCGATGCACCCGGTACCCGTGCCCACATCCACCACCACCAGCCCCTCACGCTCACCGGCCCACGTAAGGACGGTGTCTACCAGCACCTCGGTCTCGGGCCGGGGGATGAGCGCCCGTGCGTCCGTTTTCAACTCGAGCTCCCGAAACGCGGTCCGGCCGACGATGTACTGCAGCGGTTCTCGGGCCGCCCGCCGGCGGAGGAGCGGTCGGAAGCCGTCGAGCTCGTCGGGAGTGAGCGGCCGATCATACTGCAGATACAGCTGCAGCCGGGTCGTCCGGAGGGCGTGGGCAAGCAGGTGCTCCGCGTCCAGACGGGCCGATTGCACGTCCTTACCGGCCAGGTACTCGGTGCTCCACCGGATCAGCCTGAGGACGGTCCACGGGCCGGACTCGGACACCGGGCCGTGGTCCAGTCGGGCCACTCCGGGGCGACCGCCCGCTCGGGTTCTGCCCGATGCGATGGTCGGTGACCCGACCCTGAGGGAAGTTGTAGGTGCGGATCTTGGCGGATCGGTCCCCACTCCCGATCTGGCTCCGGCGGTCTGCTGCTCGAGCCGCGTTCTGCTCGGCGATCTTCATGTCGAGGAGCCGGCTCCGCAGGACCTTCAGCGCCTTCGCCTTGTTCTTGTGCTGGGACTTCTCGTCCTGACAGCTCACCACGATTCCGGTGGGCTCGTGGGTGACCCGGATGGCCGAGTCCGTCTTGTTCACGTGCTGCCCACCGGCCCCGCTGGCTCTGAACGTATCGATCCGCAGGTCGTTCGGATCGAGGTCCACGTCCACGTCCTCGGCCTCCGGCAGAACCGCCACCGAGGCGGCCGACGTATGGATGCGACCCTGGCTCTCGGTCTCGGGCACTCTCTGGACCCGGTGGACTCCGGACTCGAGACGCAAGCGACCGTACGCACCGTCTCCCCGGACCACGAAGACGACTTCCTTCAAAGCCCCGGGAATTCCCTCGGAGAGATCCACCAGCTCGGTCTTCCAGCCCATGCGCTCCGCGAAGCGCTGGTACATTCGAAAGAGGTCGTTGGCGAACAGGCCGGCCTCGTCTCCCCCGGTACCCGCCCGGATCTCCACCACGGCCGGGCGATCGTCCAGGGGATCGCGGGGAATCAGGAGCTCCCGGATCTCCTCCGACAACTCTGGAATTCGGGATTCCAGGTCCGCCAGCTCCTCCGCGGCCAACTCCCGCATGTCGGGATCCTCGGCCTCGAGGAGATCCCGGGCCTCCGAGGCGCCGGTAAGCGCTTCGCGAAGCTCGAGGCCGAGCCGTGCAACGGTCTCGAGGTGCGCGCGCTCCCGCCCCAGCTCCCGGAGCTTGTCCAGGTCCGACAGGACGGCGGGGTCGGTGAGGCGCTGATCGACCTCCCGAAAGCGAAGCTCCGCATCCTCGAGGCGGACCAGAAGGCGGGGATCCACACCGGTGGTATCAGTCATCCCCGAACGCTCCCGGCGGGTTGGCAGACGTGCGGGACCGGCCGAGGCCGGTCCACCGGGTTACTCCCCGGACTTCGCGTACTTCTTCCGGAAGCGCTCGACGCGTCCGGCAGTGTCCACCAGACGCTGCTTCCCGGTGTAGAAAGGGTGGCACACGGAGCAGATCTCCACGTGGATCTCGTCCCGGGTGGACTTGGTCTCGATACGATTCCCGCACGAGCAGACGATGACTGCCGCCTTGTACTCGGGATGGATTCCCTGCTTCATGGTCCGTCTCCACAGATCCGGAATCTGCGAGGGAGGGGATTCCGCCCCCCTCGAGCGCAGAGGACCCGGACAATCCGCCTGCGCCGTTGGATAGACCGATAAAGTTAGAAGAGGGTCGGGTCGGGATCAACGGGTGCCAGTCGGGGAAACCCAAGGCTCACCGAAGTCTTCGACGGGACCCCCACCAGCCAAGCAGCATTGCCAGCGCACTCGCGGGCCCCAGGACGTCTCCCACCCGCGCGTAGACCGTCGTTCCCGGAGCACTCCGAATCTCGGCCACGGCCACTCCCGGAATGTGGGGTTCCAGGAGCCGCGTCCACTCGCCCCTGGGCGAGATCACTCCCGTCAGGCCCGTGGTACCCACCCGGAGAGCACCCAGCCCCGTCTCGACGCTCCGAAGGACCATGTGCGCCGGGTGTTGTCGGAAGGCGGGCGAGCGGGTCCAGGGCTTGCTCCCGGCGAGCCAGCCGTCGTTGGTCACGTTCACCAGCCAGCTCGCTCCTGCCCGGTGTTGGGCCCGGGCCAGGTCGCTCCATGCCGACTCGATGCAGATGAGCGGCCCGGGCCGCCCAACCGCGGGAAGAGGCCGTGGTCGACCGCCCGAAACCAGACCGGAGCCGGCCATCCACTCCACGCCGGGGACCAGCGCCACCTTCCCATACCGCGCTTCGACCCCCCCGGACCCGAACACCAGAAGCGCGTTCTCGCTCCCACCCCCGGTGGAAGCGAACCCGCCCATGACGATGGGCGCCCCCAGGCGGTCCGACCACTCCGCCAGCCAAGTCGAGATCTCCGCCACCGAGGGTTCGGGGACGCCGGTTCCGACGGGTCCGGCTCGGCCCGTGTCCGGGAATGTCAGCGGAAAATGGGTCTCCGGCACCACGACGAGATCCATGGGGCTCGACTCCAGCCGGGGAAGCAGGGAGGCCAATGACGCCCTCGCCGCTTCGACGCCTGCCAGGGAATCCCGCTTCACCTCCAGCGGAATCGCTGGTTGAATCGCCGCCACGGTGGCGACGCGAACGGTGTCCGTGGACCTTATCCGCAGGCTCCCCGCGGTCCACCACGTCGCCAGCAGAATCGCGGCGGTCCCCAACGGCCGAACCATCGGTCCGATCCGCCCGGGAGGACGCACCCCTTCCCCACCTCGGGCGTGCGCACGAGCATTCCACGCCAAGGCGAGCAGCCCGTTTACCGAGACCACGAGGAAGCCGAGGCCGGCCTCACCCACCCACGCGGCCGGCTGAACCAGGGGAAGCCAGTCCACCAGGGGCAGGGCCAAAGGCGCCCACGGAAAGCGCAGCGGACCCAGGAGATGCCCCCGGGACCACTCCACGGCGACCCAGGCCAGGCCCGCAGCCACGGGAAGAGGTAGACGCCCACGGAGGATCTGGGTCCCTGCTCCCAGCACGCCACCGAGGAGGGCCAGGAGGAAGAGCTCGCCCAGGTACGCCGTGGCTGGCCAGACCACCCGAAGGCGCACCGCCAGAACGAGCATCCAGGCGAGGTTCAGCGCCCAGAAGGTCGCGAAGAGCGCCACGCCGGCTCGCGCCGACCGACGCGCGTCCGCGTACCCGCCCCCCCCACGTTCCACCCCTGCCAGCCAGGGCACGAGGGCCACCCACAGGAGGGGGCCCGTCGCGGGTCCGAGAAAAGCGAGGAAGAGAAGGGCGCCGGAGAAGACCGCCCTCACACGGACTCACCCGGCAGGCGATCCACCACCCAAGCCAGCGCAAGATTCACCGGAAGCGCCACGGCCACGACCTCCCAGTTCTGCTGACCCAGCCATGGCAGCACCTTGAGGAGCACTCCCGCCAGGGCCAGAACCGCCACCCATCGGAAGAGCCGCCTCATGGCCGCACTCGGGGCCCTGCCCCGGATCATGGGGATCGCCAGAATCGGTCCGGCGAGCAGCAGTGGAGAGGTCTGGAAGAGGTTCTCGTTCCAGCGCCAGAAGTCATGGTCTGTGAAGGCCCAGGCGAGGATCAAGATCCATCCCAGCAGGCCGGCGACCAGCGACCAACCCGTGATCCCCATCCCGAGAAGCCGCACTCCCAGCGTACGGCCGCGGCGCAGCGATCGGGCCGTCCACCGCCCCAGCGCCACCAGAGCTCCGGCCAGCCCGAGTCCCAGCAGTACCGCCGGAAGCCACCGGTTCGCCGGAGCGGCCCCCGCCGGGGGACGGGTCGACTCCAGCAGTTGAGTCTCGCGGACCACGAGGGGGCGGATTTCGCCATCCACGTCCACCGTGGCCTGTGAGAAGTGTCTCCTCATCTGCATGGGCAGGAACATCTCCTGCCACGCGGAGATGGGTTCATCACCCGGGTTTCCCAGGACCACCTGCAGGCCCGCCTCGGCGAGAGGGTCGGGACGGAGGAGCCTTCGGGTGTGCCAGCGCCAGGTCGCGCCCGTGGTCACCCCCTCGAAGGATGCCCGAAGCTGACCGTCCAACACCGCGTCCAGCGCATCGCGCGCCCGCGTGGAGCAGTTGTCGGTGTAGTAGTGGTAGGTGTACTGCGCGTTTTCAGGCTGGGCGTTGACCCAGACGAGTCGCTGGAGCTCCCGTTCCTGGTCCGGCGTGAGCGCGAGCTCCTGGGCCCACACCGGACGGTTCTGCGATCGGTAGAACCCGAGCATGGGCTCCAGGTAGCGCCCCCCCATGCCGTACAGCATGGTGCCCCTGATGAGCCGGAGGATGAAGCTCTCCTGCCGGAAGGAGAAGAGGCCCCACTCCCACAGGACGTCCTCCCCGGTGGTGGCATCGTGGATCCACAGCCCGTTGTGGCCGAACCGCTCCCAGATGGCGTCCCCCGGCGCAGCGGTCACCAGATATACGGTGAGGGGGTCCGCCGCCTCTGGCGGGCCGTCGTCGGGCACCGGCTGTGCCATGGCGCGCCCCGAAGAGAGAAACCCGAGGAGCAGGAAGAGCGGAACCGCCGACCCGGGGACCCGTCGGGCCCGTGGACCTCTGCATCGCGCCCGCGAGCTCAGAGCTCGACCTCCCGGCCTTCCCGGGCGGACTCGTACGCGGCTCGGATGATGGCCATCACCTGCGCCTGTGCCTCCGGGAGTTGCACCTCGGCGAAGCCGCGGGCAGCACGAAAGAAGTGGTCCAGCTGCCGCCGGTGGGCATTGAGATACCGACTGCCCTTTCGCGGAGGGCTTCCCTGCTCCGGTGTCACGTCCATGGGCCTTCCGCCGAGCTGCTTGAAGATCTCCAGCGGAGGGAGCTGCCCGGATCCCTCGTGGCCCAGCACGCGCACGTAGTGGGTGTCCTCCCGTGCGAAGCAGGTCCAGCTCACTTCGAGGGTCAGAGAAGCGCCCTGCTCCGTCTCCATGAGCACATTTGCGGCGTTCTCCACCTCCTCGTCACCCCAGGCCATGACCGCAGAGACCCGCTTCACTCTGGGGGTCCCCAGGACCCAAAGGAGGAGATCCAGCGACTGGACACCCAGGTCGATGAGGGCTCCTCCTCCGGCCTCTTCGGGGTTCTGGCGCCACTTGGTCTTGCGCATGGGAACGAACCGGTTCATCCAGGCCACGCGCCCCGCGTAGACCTCCCCCAGCTCACCTCCGGCCACGAAGGCCCGGAGCGCCGCCACATCCGGGCGAAAGCGGTGGCTCATCCCCACCACCAGCGTGCGATCCACCGCCTGTGCCGAGGAGACCACCCTTCGGCATCCCTCGGGTGTCAGCGCCAGGGGTCGTTCCACAAGGACGTGCTTACCCGCCTCGAGGGCGGTCACGGCCTCGGCCTCGTGAAGATGATTGGGGGTGCAGAGGATCACCGCGTCCACGGCATCGCCCTGGAGCAGCTCATCCGTGGCAAGCACCCCCGGCACCTCGAATCGGTTGGCCAGGGCCCGGGCCTTCTCCAGGTCCGTGTCGGCCAGGGCCACGACCTCAACGTCCCTCCGGTTCGTGCAGAATGGGAGGTGAACCAGCTGGGCCACAGCGCCCGTGCCCACGATTCCGACCCGGAGCCGCTCCGTACGCGTCATGAGCCACTCTCCCCGGGTGCCGGATCTCCGATCATGAGCTGAACCCCCCCGCGGACCGCCCCGAATCGCAGGTCTCCCAGGAATTCATACCGAGCATCCCCGTACAGGCGGACCCGTGGGGTGAGAGGGAACTCCACGCCCCCATGGATGTTCATTCCAGCCACCGTCGAATCGAGGAGATCCTCGACGAACGTACCGTCGATGGCGTCCCCACCCCCATTCTGGAAGTGAGCGGCCACTCCCAACCCCAGGTAGGTGAGGACGTCGAAGGGAACCCTCCACACGAACTGGCCGTCCACCCCCAGGCTGACGGCGGACCAGTCGATGACCCCAAGGTCCACGGAGGGAAGCGGGGCCAGCGGATTCTGGTCGAACACCAGCTCCGCCACCCGGTTCTCCAGCTTGATCACCTCCGAGCGGGTCATGGTGGAGGAGAAGTAGGCCACGCGGGGCAGGATCCGGACGCCGGGACCGAGGTAGCCGAGGTCGAATCGCATGCCGTACTGGGCCGTGTTCTCGACTTTCTCCGGGAAGAGGTAGCCGACCTCGAACCCGATCCCCCGGAACGTCAACTCATCGTAGTCGTAGTCGGCTAGGCCCTGGGCACCTGCGGGCACCGAGGCCACGGCGATCAGGGAAAGGGAAAGGAGGCCGCCGAGGACCCCCCGCAGAATCACGTGCGTTCGCGGCGTCACTGTTCCAACACCCTCCCGATGAGGTCGTATTCCATGGCATCCACGATTTCCACCTTCACCATCTGCCCGGGCAGGACCTCTGGCCCGCGCAGGAGGTTCGTCACCCCGTCCACCTCCGACGCCTGACCCTCGGTCCGGCCCACCGCACCGAAGTCCGGGTCTTCCTCCAGGTCCAGGAGGCGATCCACCAGGACCGTCCGCTCCGTGCCCACCTGCTCCAGGTTCCGCTCCAGTGAGATGCCGCGCTGGAGATCCATGAGCTCCTCGAGCCGCTCTCGCTTCAGGGATTCGGCCAGCTGTCCGGGCATCTCCGCAGCCCGGGTTCCTTCCTCGATGGAGAAGGCGAAGCCGCCGACTCGCTCGAACCGGACCTCCTCCAGGAGCTCCAGGAGTGCTCGGAAGTCATCGTCCGTCTCACCCGGGAACCCCACGATCACGGTGGTGCGCAGGGTCAGATCCGGCAGCGATTCCCTGAGCCAACCGACTCGCTCCAAGATGGTATCACGGCGCTCCGGTCTCCGCATGGCCTGGAGGATCCGGTCACTCCCATGCTGCAGGGGCATATCCAGGTACGGAAGCAGGCGGGGGCCGGACCCTGGTCCGGAGCGCTCCGCCATCAACTCCACCAGTTCCCGGGTGATCCCGGACGGATACATGTAGAAGAGCCGGTACCAGTCGACCTCCGTTCCGTCCAGCAGCGCCCGCAGCAGGTCCGGAAGGAGCGGGGCGTCCCGATCCCTCCTGCGGACGTCCCTTCCCCACCACGTCGTATCCTGCGAGATGATGTTCAACTCCCGGACCCCGGCCTCCCCCAGCGATCGCGCCTCCGCCACCAGATCCTCCAGGGGCTGGGAGCGATGAAGCCCCCGCATGAGGGGGATGGCGCAGAAAGCGCAGGTGTGGTCGCACCCCTCGCTGATCTTCAGGAAGGAGGTGTGAGGAGTGTCGCTGGTCAGCAGCCTCAGGGGGCGCTCCATGGTAGGAATCCGCTCCGGCGGCGGCAGGAGTCCCCGCCCCTGCAACTCCGGCACGAGGCCCTGCAGCTCGGAGAGTCCCATGAAGAGGTCGACTTCGGGAATCTCCCGGGCCAGATCCTCCTTATACCGCTGAACCATGCAGCCGACCGCCACCACCGCCCGGACCTCGCCCTGCTCCTTCAGGGCGCAGGCCTCGAGGATCGCCTCGATGGATTGCTCCTTCGCCGCCTCGATGAACCCGCACGTGTTGACGATGACAACCTCCGCCCCGTCGAGTTCGCCGCTCACGTGCGCCCCGTGCCCCACCAGGGAAGCCATCATCCGCTCGGAATCTACCGTGTTCTTGTCACATCCGAGCGTCACGAGCGAGATCCGGGGCCCACCCGTCGGCCCGGCTTCCGGGAAGCGGTGATCCACCGCCCGGACCTGCGGAGAGACCCCCGGTCGGACGGGTTCGGGCGTCAGGGGGAAGACGGGAAGCTCACGGGATCTCATGGATGTCCGCCGGAGACGATGTTGACGCCGGGCGGCACGCGGAACTCGAAGGCCTCCGGCCCCACGGGCGGGTCGATGCGCACCACCTCCAGGGTGATGTCACGCACGGTGCCGTTGCCCTCCGTGATCTCGACCCGGCGGATCAGGTCTTCAACCGGGTCGATCCAGACTCGCGCGGACCGGTAGCCCCGGTCCCGCAGGGGGTCCAACCGGATCCTCAAGGCGCGAGTCCCCGCCACCGACTCCTCTCCCTCCAGCGTGGCCTGGTATTTCTCGGCCGGCCGGTCCAGGAACTCCCGGTAGAAGTCGAGGCCGCCACGCGCCGGGTCCAGAGGGAGTCGAACGACCTGGTCCGGGCTCACGGAGGCGTAGTAGATCCAGAAGTAGCTCCCGTCCGCCACCACCTGGTCTCCTTGCGGCTCTGTGAATCGCATGAAGAAGAGGTTGGGCCTCCGCTGGCACAGCTCGCCGCGACTCTCACGGCGCTCACCGAGGAGCGTGACCTCGAGCACCTGCCGGAAGTCGGCGCACACCACGGTGAGGCCGCTGAAACGCTCCGAGGCCTCCGTGAGAGCCCGCATCGCCTGCGCACCGCCCTGCGCCTGCACAGGCGCGACCGTCCCCGTCCAGAGCGGGAGCAGGACCGCCGCGCAACGGACGGTTCGCGACGACAGGAGCGTGGATGGACTGCGGGACACGGTGGACTCCGGACCGGGAGAAGAGCGGTGAATTCCCTGGATTCTACTCGGTCCCATGGGGGCCGTTCCCCTCGGGCCCCTCATGATTCAGGTACCCGGAAAGAGCTGATCCAGCTCGGCCAGGCTCATGAGGACCTCGCGCGGCTTCGAGCCGTCCGGAGGGCCCAGAACACCCGAGTCATGAAGTTGGTCCACGATCCGGGCCGCCCGTCCATATCCAATGCTCAGACGGCGCTGCAGAAGAGACGTGGACCCGCCCCCGTTCTGAATGCACACCTCGGCGGCCGCCCGGAAGAGCTCGTCCCAGTCGCCCGTGATGGCGTCGGCAGCGGCGGAGGCGTCGGCCATCTCCTGGCTCCGAAGCTCCTCCAGGATGTCCAGTTCGTCCGGATAGCGTTCCCCCTCCCGGTCCGCCGCGGCGCGGGCCTCCGCAACCTCCCGATACCACGTCAGGAGCTTCTCGGTGTCGTCGGTGGAGATGAAGGCGCCCTGGATTCGCACAGGCTCGCTCTGGCCCGGAGGTAGGAACAGCATGTCCCCATTGCCCAGGAGGGCCTCGGCGCCATTCTGGTCGAGAATGGTGCGCGAATCGGTCTTCGAGGCCACGCGGAACCCGATCCGGGTGGGGAAGTTCGCCTTGATGAGACCGGTGATGACGTTCACCGAGGGACGCTGGGTCGCCACGATCAGGTGGATTCCGATGGCCCTCGCCTTCTGCGCCAACTGGGCGAGAGGCCGTTCCACCTCGCTCTGGACCTGCATCATCAGGTCCGCCAACTCATCCACCACCACCACCAGATAGGGGAGCGGGCCGTCGTCATAGATGTACCGTTCGGGATCGCCCTCGGCCCCCGCTGGACGCTGCCGCCTCATGGGCAGGCCGTCCTGAACCTTGCGGTTGAACTCCGCAAGCGAGCGGGCCCCGTTCTCCTTCAGCAGCTGATACCGGCGCTCCATCTCCAGCACGGCCCACTTCAGAACGCCGGCGGCGTCCTGCGGGTCCGTCACCACGGGATGCCGCAGGTGAGGCAGGTCGGCGTAGGCCGAGAGCTCCACCATCTTCGGATCGATCATGAGGAGACGAAGCGTCTCCGGGGTGTGCCGGAACACCAGCGAGGTGATGATGGTGTTGATGCAGACCGACTTCCCCGCCCCCGTGGCGCCGGCGATGAGGAGATGGGGCATCTTCGCCAGATCGGCCACGTAGGGCTTTCCCGTCAGATCCTTCCCCAGGGCCAACGGCAGATTGCCCTTCGCCCGGACGAACTCCCGGGCCTCGAGGATCCCCCTCAGGTGGACGATCTCCGAGACGGGATTCGGAATCTCCACACCCACGGCGCCCTTGCCTGGAATCGGGGCTACGATCCGGATGGAGGGGGCACGCATGGCGAGAGCGAGGTCCGCGTCCAGGTTTGCGATCCGATTGACCTTCACCCCGGGTGCCGGCACGACCTCGAACTGGGTGACCACGGGCCCCGTAGTCCGACCCCCGAGCTCACACTCGACGTTGAAGGTCCGGAGCTTCTCCACGAGGATCTGGCCCAGACCATCGAGCTCCCGTTCCATATCCGCGCGGTCGGCGCTGTCCTCCATGGGGAAGAGATCCCCGGGCGGGAGCTTGCCTCCCTCCAGGTCCCGGGGATCCGCCGGGTCGGGGAGCTCCCCGAGCACCTCAGGCTCGGAACCGCCCGCGTCGCCCACCGGTTCGGGGACCACGGGTTTCGGCTCGGTCTCCGGGGCCACCTCGGGAACGTCCTCTCCCGTCTCGGGCCCGGTCCACTCGCCGGTCTCGTCGATCACGGCGGCCCCGCCCGACTTCTCTTCCCTCTCCCTCAACGCGGCCACCCGAGCCGCGGCCACCCGGGCCGCATCGCGCGCGGCAGACCCTCCTCGCGCTACTCCATCCACCAGCGTGCGGAGCGGGTTCCACCCCAGCGTTCCCACGGAAAGTGCCACCACGGCCGCCACCGCCAGGAGCGTGGCGCCCATCCACCCCACCGCGGAGGCCAGCGGCTCTCCCAACCGCATTCCCACCCACCCTCCGGCTGCGGTCCCGGCGATCCAGATCTCCAGCATGATCGGGAACACCAGAAGGAGGCCCACGTTCAGGATTGCGAGGCGAAGCGTGCGGGCAGGAGTCATCCACTGCCCAGCCCAGAGCCCCGCCAGGACCAGGAGTGTGGGCACCAGCGGTGCCGCCCCCCCCACGACCGCCCGGAGCAGTCCCTGCGCCGCTCCACCCACCATTCCGACGAGATTCCCCGAGGGGAACCACGTCGTGCCTCTCGCCCCGAACCAGGTGACCGGAACCAGCGACAAGAAGAGGAAGAGCGCCAGGACGAGAATGCAGATCCCGATCAGGTCCCGTTCCTGCTCCGGGGTCAGCAGGCGATCCTTGCCCTTCCGGGTGGCGCGCTTCCGTGTGGACTTCTTCTTCTTTCCCCCCGTGGCCATGTCAGTCCCCGGAGGATCGCAGCGGCACCAGGGCGCGTTCCCTCAGGACCGGCACCACTCCAACGGGGTCCGTCTGCGCGCACCACTGCAGGTCCTCGCTCAAACCCAGGTCCAGGAGGGCCTTTCCCGCGGCGGTGGAGGCGAGGAACGACTCCGACACCGAGTGGGCCGAGGCCAGCGCCAGGGAGGCCCGCGCCGAATCGTCGGCATCGAGGGAAAGGCCCCGGTTGCCGAGGAGGGAAAGGAGCATTCCCGCGCAGACGGCGTCTTCTAGGGCGAAGACGTCCTCCCGGCCGGCGCACAGGATCAGGAGCCGTTCCGGATCCCGCTCCATGAGCTCGTCGGCCATGGCACGGAGGTTCAGGAAGGCCGCGGCGAACACCACGTCAGCGGATTGCACAGCCACGAGCGCCCGGGTGCCGTTGGTGGTATTCATGATCAACCGCTTTCCCTCCACCACCTCCGGCGTGAACTCCTGGGGTGAGTTGCCGAGGTCGTATCCCTCGATCATGAGCCCCTTGCGCTCCCCGCACAGCAGGGTGTCCTCACGGCCCAGCGACTGAGCGAGGCGCAACGCATCCTCCGTGGAAGGAGACGGGTAGATGGCCTTCGCACCCCGCGCCAGCGCTGTGGTCAGGGTGGAGGTGGCGCGCAGAACGTCCACCACAACCGCCACGGTCCCGGGCAACTCCACCGACTCGACTTCGGGGATCGTGAAGCGGACCTCGACCTTCATGCTTCAGCCCTCGTCCGCACCGGTGCGACGCTCGAAGTACCGGTCCAGGAATCCCGTGTCCACGTTCCCCGTCCGGAATTCGTCGTCCCGCACCACCTCCTCCAGGAAGTCCACCGTGGTGTGCACCCCTTCCACCACGAGGTGAGCCAGGGCGTTCCGCGCCCGGGAAAGAGCCTCCTCGCGCGTGTTGCCGCTCACGATGAGCTTCGCCAGCAGGGAATCGTAGAATGGGGGCACGCGGTACCCCTGGTACACGTGCGTGTCCAGACGGACCCCCGGGCCACCCGGAGGATGGAAGCTCGTGATGGTCCCCGGCGAGGGCGCGAAGTTCCGCTCCGGATCCTCGGCGTTGATGCGGAACTCGATGGCGTGTCCCCGGAGACGAACCTCCTCCGGGAAGGAGAGCGGTTCCCCGGCGGCGACCCGGAGCTGCTCCTTCACCAGGTCCAATCCGGTGGTCACCTCGGTGACGGGGTGCTCCACCTGGATCCGGGTGTTCATCTCGATGAAGTAGAAGGACCCGTCCTGGTCGAGCAGGAACTCCACGGTTCCGGCGCCCACGTAGTCGATGGCCTTGGCGGCCTTCACCGCGGCGGCTCCCATCTCTTCTCTGAGCTCGGGTGTCAGAGCCGGCGAGGGCGCCTCCTCGATGAGCTTCTGGTGTCGACGCTGGACGGAGCAATCCCGTTCCCCGAGATGCATGACCCGGCCGTGCTGGTCCCCGAACACCTGAAACTCCACGTGGCGCGGGCGGATGATACATCGCTCCAGGTAGACACCCGGATCACCGAAAGCGGCCGCCGCTTCGTTCTGGGCCGCCTGGAGGAACTTGGGAAAGCTCTCGGCGTCGTGGGCGATCCGCATCCCCTTCCCGCCGCCGCCGGCGGACGCCTTGATCATGACGGGGAAGCCGATCCCGCGCGCCACCTCCGTGGCCTCCTCGGGATCGGTGATGATGTCCTCGGATCCCGGCACGGTGGGGACTCCGACCTCCATCATGGTGCGGCGGGCCGTCGCCTTGTCCCCCATGGCCCGGATCTGGTCCGGAGTGGGTCCGATGAAGGTGATTCCCGCGCGTTCACAGATCTCGCTGAACTCCGCGTTCTCGGCGAGGAATCCATACCCCGGGTGGATGGCGTCGGCCCCCGTCACCTCCGCCGCGGCGATGATCCGGGGGATGTTCAGGTAGCTGTCCTTCGCTGCCGGCGGGCCGATGCACACATCCTCGTCGGAGAAGCGGACGTGGAGGGACTCCCGGTCCGCTTCCGAATACACGGCCACCGTCTTGATGCCCAGCTCGTGGCACGCCCGAACGATACGAAGGGCGATCTCTCCACGGTTGGCGATGAGGACCTTCTTGAACACGTGCGTTCTCCTATGAGATCGCGCCCGGCTCCTGGTACCGGAGACGGACGCGACTCAGGGTGTCCGACCGAGCCCCGCGCCTCGGGGGCGCCGGTCAGGCGGGATCGATTCGGAAGAGGATCTGGCCGTACTCCACCGGGTCGGCGTTCTGGACACAGACCTCCGCGATGGTTCCCGACACCTCCGCCTCGAGCTCGTTCATGAGCTTCATGGCCTCGATGATGCAGAGCGTATCCCCCACACCCACCTTCTGCCCCACCTTCACGTACGGGGGCGCATCGGGAGCCGGAGCGGCGTAGAAGGTCCCGACCATCGGCGATGGGATGTCTACCAGGTGGGAATCGGCGGCTTCAGGCTCTGGAGCCCCGGCTCCGGGAGCCACCGCAGCGGCAGGCGTTGCCTGAGGCGCAGCAGCCACCGCGGGCGCAGGCGCGTGCAGCACGGTGGCGCCGCCGGACGGGGCCGGTGGGGTCTTGGAGATGCGTACCCGGGTCCCGCCCCGCTCGATGTCCACCGAGTCGATGCTGCTCTGGTCGACCGCCTTGATCAGGCTCTTGATGAAGCTGAGATCCATCATCATGTAACTCGCGTCAGGTATTTGTCCTCGGTCCGGTCCACTCGGATGATGTCTCCTTCCTCGACGAAGAGGGGGACATTGACCGAGGCGCCGGTCTCGAGCTCGGCGGGCTTGGTGCCACCCTGCGCGGTGTCGCCTCGGACACCGGGGTCGGTCTTCACCACCGCGAGCTCCACGAACTGGGGCAGGTCCACTGCGATGACCTTCTCGTCGTGTACCAGCCCCTCGCACTCCATGTTCTCCTTCAGGTACTTCAGCTGCTCGTCACCGATCACGTCCCCCGAGAGGGGGATCATCTCGAAGGTCTGGGCGTCCATGAAGTGGTAGAGCTGCCCATCGGAGTAGCTGTAGTTCACGGGGCGGCGCTCGAGGCGTACCGACGTGACCTTCTCCCCGGAGCGGAACGTCTTGTCCACCACCGCACCGGTGAGGACGTTCTTGAGCTTGGTACGCACGAAGGCGCCACCCTTCCCGGGCTTCACATGCTGAAAGTAGGTGATGGTCCAGAGCTGCCCCTCGATATCGAGGACCATACCGTTTCTGAAATCGGCCGTACTTGCCATGGAGGTCGCTGTCCCGCTCGTGCTCAGGAGGTGCTGTTCAGGTGGGCGACAAGCCCTCGAAGGCCAAGAAGATAGCTCTCGCCGCCGAATCCATAAACTACGCCATGCGCCACCGGCGCCAGATGTGATCGATGCCGGAAGTCCTCACGTGCGGACGTATTGGACAGATGGACCTCCACGAAGGGGCGCCCGACCGCTGTCAGACCGTCCCGGAGCGCGACGCTGGTGTGGGTGAACGCCCCCGCGTTCACCACGAACCCGTCCACCCTCTGGGCGGCATCTTCGATCAGGTCCAGGAGCTCTCCTTCGTGGTTGGATTGATGCATCTCGACCTCCACGCCGAGAGCCTCGGCCAACACCCCGATGCGAGCATTGATACTCTCGAGCGTCTCGGTCCCGTACACACTGGGCTCTCGGGTCCCCAACAGACGGAGGTTCGGACCGTGCAGGACGGCAACCCTCACGAGTCGTCCACCGCCGATCCGTCTGGATCTTCCACTCCGTCCCCTCGGTCGCCCTCCGGGGCCGGATGCCCGGATGTCCAGGCGAGCAGACGCCCGAAGTAGGCTCCGGCAGACGACTCGGGAGGAGGCGACTCCACGAGGTCGTCTCCCTCCGCGTCCCACGCGTAGGGGCTCGGTGTGTCCGGATCGGGTTCCGGCATGGCAATGGAGGGATGGACCTCCTCGGAGTCGTGCGAGTCCGGCTGGGGATGCCCGGGCAACGCCAGGGACGACGGTGGGGCCGCAAGGGTATGGTCTCCCAGGTCCGGTTCCGCGCCAACGCTTCCCTGCAGCGCCTCCAGTTCGTTCAGGCGCCGCACCAGGTCCGGGTCCCCGGGCGTCCGCTCCAGGAGTTGCCGGTAGACCTCAGTGGCTCGCTCCAGCAGACCCTGCCGCATGAGGAGCTCCGCCATGGTCCGAGTCACGGGTGTCGCATCGGCACCCTCGGCGTCCTCATCCTGGCCGTCGTCCGTCACGTCGGGCTCATCCTCTTCGCGTTCCTCGGCTCGCATGTCCTCACTCGCCTCCTCCACTTCAACCTCCTCCGGCTCCAGCGCCTCAGCCGCCGGCTCCAGGTCCAGCGCCGGGACCTCGGGCTCCGGGCGGAGATCCCACAACCTCATGAACGGCAGTGAGGAGAGGTCCTCCCCGGGCACCGGGTCCGCAGCCAACTCCGACAATGGCGTGAAGGGGAGGTCGCGGAGCTCGTCCTCATCCCTCACCGGCTCAGGGGGCGCGAGATCCGCCAGAGAGAGGAACGGGAGACCGTAGAGCCGACGCTGCGCCTCGGGGACCGCCGGGGTGAGGGCCTCCGCGGTGGGATGCAGCTCCAGGGCCTGTTCCACAAGGCCAACTCCGGACTCGTCACCGAACACCTCCAGGATCCGGCCCAGCCCGAGCAGTCCGAATGGGTTCTGTGGGTCCAGATCCAGCGTCCGCTGGAATCGGGTTCGGGCTTCCTCCAGGTCACCGCCCTCCAGCGCCACCCAGCCGAGGGTGAGGTGTCCCGGAGTGAAGTGCGGGTGATGCTCCAGACCTTCGCGGAGGACCTCCTCCGCCTCGTCCAGCTCACCCGCCTTGCGCAGCGCGTTTCCGAGCTGCGCGAAGACTCGACCATCGGGGTCCCGAGGGGATCCCATGAGGAGTCGCAGCTCCTGGATTTCACGGCTCAGAGCTTCTGGCACGGGATCTCCTGACGGTTGCGCGGTGTTCTGAATCCGGGACCGGGCCAAGATAGACGGCGCCCGAAAGGGGTGTCAACGCGGGATTTGCCCGCGGAGGACCGGCTGGCGGGCGGCGCGGGACGGCCGCCCGGGACGCCGGCACCGCGGTTGAGGCGGGTTTCCGGCCCGGTTAGCTTTGATGACTTGTCTCCCGGCGGTGGGTTGTGTCGGGACAGCGCGAACGTGGCACAGTTGGACGAGAGGTCCGGAGGGTTGTAGCGCCCATGATGCGTCAGATGAGGGAGAACACCAAGTGGATCATGCTGGTGACGGCATTGGCATTCGTCGCCCTCATGGTGTTCGAGTGGGGGATGGACATGAGCGGCCAGAGCGCCGGAACCGTGGGCGAGATCGGTCGCGTCAACGGGACTCCCATCTACTACGAGACCTACCAGGCCACCTACCGGAACCTGTATGACCAGGTTCAGAACGGTCAGGGCGACCTCCCGGTCACCAGCCAGCAAGTGAAGGAGATCGAGGACGCCGCCTTCGAGGAGGTGGTGAACCAGATCCTCATCCAGCAGGAGCTCGAGCGGCGGGGGATCGTCGTCTCCTCTGACGAGCTCCGGGCGGCCGCGCAGTTCAATCCCCCCCCGGAATTCGCCACCGAGCCGTCCTTCCAGACGGACGGACGGTTCGATTTCCAGAAGTACCAGCAGTTCCTGGCCACCGCCGACGAGCTTTTCCTGCTGTCGCTCGAGGCCTACTACCGCGACATCATTCCGCGGAGCAAGCTTCTCAGGCAGGTGTCGGCCGGCGTCTACCTCTCCGACCAGCAGCTATGGCACCGCTTCAGGGACCAGAATGAGACCGTTGAGGTCCGCTACATCCCCATGGATCCCTCGCAGCGCATCCCCAACGCCGACGTGCCGCTAACGGATGCGGAGATCGAGGACTACTATGACGAGCACGAGTCGGACTTCGAGCAGCCCGCACGGGCAGAGGTCCGCGTGGTGGTCGTGGACAAGACTCCCACGCCGGCGGATACGGCCGCCGCTCGCGACCGCTCCCGGGCACTCCTCGCCCGCATCGAGGGAGGCGAGGACTTCGCGGAGGTGGCGGGTAGCGAATCGTCCGACGAGGTGTCTGCCGCCGCGGGAGGCGATCTGGGTGTGTTCGGGCGGAACCAGATGCTCCCGGCGTTCGACTCGGCCGTCTTCGCGGCGGCCGTGGGTCGCCCGGTGGGGCCCGTTCAGACTCCTGTGGGCTTCCACGTAATCGAAGTGCAAGAGCGGTGGGGGCAGGACAGTGCGCAGGCGCGGCACATCTTGATTCCCGTTGCCCGCACCGAGGACTCGGAGATCGAGCTCTACACGATGGCGGACTCGTTGGAGGACCTGGGTGAGATCATGTCCCTCGAGGAGGCCGCCGGGGAGCTGGGATTGGCGGTTGAATCCGCCGAGCTCACCGACGCGTTCGCCTTCGTGGCGGGCGCGGGACAGGTGAGCGAGGGTGCGGACTGGGCCTTCGAGGAAGCCGAGGTGGGGGACGTGAGCCCCGTGTTCGAGACCGCTCAGGCCTTCTACGCCCTGGAGCTGGTCTCCACGACCCCGGGTGGAATCCTCCCGCTGGCGTCCGCCCGTCCCACGATCGAGCAAATCCTCTACTTCCAGAAGAAGCAGGCCCGGGCGGAGGAGGAGGGTGCCGCGATCGTGGAGCGGATCCGGTCCGGTGAGCCCCTACCGAATGCTGCAGCGGCCGCAGGTCTGGAGGTGCGTACCGCCGGGCCGTTCGCCCGGAACGACTTCGTGCCGGGGCTCGGGCGATACAACGCCGCCGTCGGGGCCGCATTCGGACTCGAGATCGGGGGCGTGTCGGGCGCGATCTCCACCCCAGCCAACACCTTCATCATCGAGCTCCTTTCCCGGACACCGGCGGACAGCACCCAGTGGCTCGCCCAGATGGATGCCCAGCGCCAGCAGGTCACCCAGCTACTGCAGCAGCAGCGGCTCCAGAACTGGCTCGAAGGCCTCCGAGAGAACGCCCGCGTGGTGGATCGCCGATCCATCGTGCTCCAGCCCGCGGACGAGCAGCCCACCGGCCCGCAGAATCCCTTCGGCTTCGGATTCTGACAACCGGATCCGCGGACGGCGCCGGGTGAGATACCCGGCACGGGAAGGTCGGGGTCACACAGAGAGGGGGAGGGCCGAGTCCGGCCCTCCCCCTCTCTCGCATTCCCGGCGTTCGGACCGCGCCACGCGCCCAGGGACCGTACCGACGGCGAGGCACGCCGCCGGTACGTCTCAACATCAGCGTCAGTCCTGAGCCTTGAGCGTGCGGGGCTCGCCGTCGTCCGAACGCTCCTCCGCACCGGTCTCCACGGCGGGCCGATCCTCCGCGCGCGCGCCCGGCCCGGAGACGGGAGGCGAATGGATGCTCTTCCGCGGCGGCTCCGGCGCCTTCAACTCGTTCTCGATCTCCCGGAGCGATCCCTTGAACTCCCGGATTCCCTTCCCAAGGGACGACCCGATCTCCGGCAACCGCTTGGCCCCGAAGAGGAGCAGTACGACCAGGAAGATCAGGAGGATCTCCCACATGCCGAGGCCCATTCCCATGTGTCCAGTCTCCCAGGCGCCTCGAGGCGCCGATTGAACGTTCTACTTCAGATCCACGACCGTGCGATGAGCGCTACGCCAAACACGCCCACGAGGGTCAATACATTCAGATACACCGCAACCGGGCCGAGGGTAAACGACACCGCCACCAGGTCCATGCTGAAGGGACCCACGGAGGCCGAGACGGCGGTGGTTAGAAACGACCGCGCTGCGCTCTCCGGAAGGAAGTTCTCGGCCAGCTTGGTGAGCAACCCGCCCAGGAAGAAGCCCAGAACCAGCGTCCAGATCACCCGAAGCGACGTTCTCCGACCCGTATCGACCAGCATCTCGCGCCCTTCTCAGCGGTTCCGTTGTGTGGCGTATGCCACCGAGGCGTGCAGCGCGTCCAGCGCCGGACCCCCTGGCAGCCCTTCCAGGTCCTTCCGTGCGGCCGCGGCGAAATGCTCCGCCTTTTCGCGGGCATACGCGAGGCCACCGAGCTCCTTCACCATGGCCACCACCTCTGCGATCTCCTGATCCGACGGCTCCACGAGGGTGAAGAGGTGCCGGATCTGGCTCATCTGCGAACCGCTGGCCCTGCTCATGGCCCCCACCAGAGGGAGCGTCACCTTGCGTTCCCGCAGGTCGTGCCCCGTGGGCTTCCCGGTTACATCGGCCGAGCCGGTATAGTCCAGGAGGTCATCCGCAATCTGGAAGGCCATCCCCAGGTTGTGCCCGAAGGACGCGAGCCGCTCCCGGAGGCTCTCATCCCCCACCAGGGCGCCGAGCTCGCAGGCCGCGCTCATGAGGGAGGCGGTCTTGGCCGCGATGAGCCGGTCGTAGTCCGCCTCGGTGAAGTCCAGGGCGTCGTAGGCCGTCAGCTGTCGCATCTCCCCGACGCTCATCTCGTTGGCGGCGCGGGCCATGACCCGCGTGGCTTCGTGACTCCCCACCTCGGCCAGCTCGATGATGGCTCGGGAATAGAGGTAGTCCCCCATGATGACCGCGACCTGGTGGGACCACAGCGCGTTGACCGTGGGCTGACCACGACGCAGCACGGAGTGGTCCACGGCGTCGTCATGCACGAGGGTGGCCAGGTGCACGAGCTCCACAACCGCGCCGAGGGTTACGGCCCGAGGATCCTGGGGTCGCCCGACCCGATTCGCCAGCAGCAGGAGAGCTGGCCGGAGGAGCTTTCCACGAAGGAGGAGGAGATACTTGTTCACCTCCTCAATCCGGCTGAAATCCGAGACGATGATACGACGGAGCTCGTCGATGACCCGGTCGAGTTCGTCCTGGACGGGTCCCTGGATGTCTTGGAGGCCGGCGGGCGCGGTCACGTCCTGCATTCCATCCCCCGCCCTACCTCAGCGCCCGCAACCGATCGGTCACGTCCTTGAAGTTGATGTCCAGCGCGAACACGTGGTCGTAGTACTCCAGCGCCCGCCCGGTGGAGCCCAGCTCCTCGTGGGCCCGGGCGAGGTAGTAATAGATGCCGATGAAGTCGTCCTCGACGTCCGTGGAGACCCGCAGGGCCCGCTCCAGCACCCGGACCGCGGCGGCGTGCTCGCCCCGCTCCATGAAGGTCTGCCCCAGGAGCTCGTAGGTGGGAAGATGGAGCGGAGAGGCCCGCAGGGCCTCCTGGAACTTCTCCACCGCCTCGTCCAGAAGTCCCATCTCCTTATAGGCGGTGCCGAGGTCGTGGTGGGTCCGGACGTCGGAGAGGTCGAAGTTCTCCGCCACCTTCTCCTTGAATTGCGTCAACAACCGGGCGAAATCGGCTTCCTCGTCTCCGCTGGGCTCCTCGTACGCCACTCGAAAGCGCGTGGTCTTCTCGGGACCCTCATTGCTGAAGATGAGGGCCCCCAGGTCCACGTAGTCCTTCTGGGGCGTGGCGCGGTCGCCGGCGCCGGTCTCGGACGGATCGGTCTGGAGTGCCTCGAGGGCGTCCGCATTGTCGGGCTCCAGCGCCAGGACCTGCTGGAGGACGGTGTCCGCCCGTAACCCTTCACCCTGCCGCCGCAGGGCGTCGGCGAGGCACAGGTACGACTCCACCAGTATGGCCGGCTCGTCGAGCCGGAACGCTACCTCCACCAGCGTCTGCGCCATCTCTTCGTTCGCAGGCTCCGCGGCGCAGCGCTCCCGCAGGCTCTCCCACTCCGTCCGGGAATCTCCCGCTGGTTCCACCGCGGCCTCTTCCATGGCACCCTCGAGGCGGTCCGAAGACTCCCGTCCTCGCGCACTCAGGTCGCCGACGGCGGCGTCCGTCTCCTCCGCCGGCTCGTCGTCACCCAGATCGAGCAAGGGGAGCGGCTCAGGCTCACCCTCTTCGTCCTCGGCCTCGCCGAGGTCGATTTCAAGATCGGCGAGCGCGATCTCGGCGAAGTCGGGTTGGTCCGTATCGAGCTCCGGGGCCCCCTCTCCCACCTCGGGGCCGGGACCGGCGTCCAACGTGCCCTCGCCCAACACCTCCTCGTCGTCGTCCTGGACCGAGAGGAGCGGAAGCTCCAGGTGGATGTCGGCTTCGACCTCGCCGGCCACGTCCGAAAGCTCGCCGCCCCCGGACGCCGGCTCTGCGCTCGCAACCGCGCTGCCCAGATCGTCATCGCCCTCACCCGGGAGGGCGATATCCATGAACTCGCCGAAGCCTTCCTCGTGGTCGGTGGTTTCCTCGTTCTGGCCCGGAGTCCGCTCCGAGATGTCATCGAAGCCGCCTTGGACGTCTCCGTCGGGGGCCGCCAACGAGGTCGCCTCGAACTCGAAGCTGTCCCCGTCCTCGGCGGTCCTGGCCAAGGCCACGAGGTCCGCGTCGGGATCGATCTCCAGAATGCGATCGGCGAAGGCCTGACTGGCCTCTTCGTCCCCCTTGCGGACCACGGCGGCATAACCGGCGGTCAGCTGCGCCAGAGCCTCCTCCTCACGCTCGTGGTGGAGAAGCTGCACGGCGACTGACATTCGGGCGTCCGTGTCCTCGGGGGCCAGATCCGCGAACTCCACCAGCGCCCTGAGCGCCTCGTCAACCTCCCCGGAAGCCTGCATCCTCTCCGCGTAGGCCAGGAAGTTCTCCCGAGCATCCACCAGGAATCCCTGAGCGGCCCGGATCTTCCCCATGCGAAGGTAGGTCTCGTGCCGGTTCGGAAGGTGTCGGATCACCTTCTTGCAGACCGCGATGGCGTTGTTGGGGAGCTCCGCCTCCAGGTAGAGGTCGGTGGCCTTCTCGTAGTGCTCCACCGCCGAGTCGTACGATCCGACCTTGATCAGGATGTCCCCCACCCGGTTGTAGAGCCCGATGTCGGGCTGCTCCTCGTCCAGGCGGTCGATGGCCTTCATGTACAGCTCACAGGCCTTTTCCCACTCGTCCCTCTGCTCGTGGCGCCTGGCCTGCTCTTTGAGGGCTTCGACGTTGCTCATTCAGACTTGCCTGGGACCAGGGAGGGGTGGAGCGTACCGCCGAGGCGCGCCACCGCTGACCGGATCTCGTGGGGAACATCGCTCCCCAAGGTAGCCACCCACGAGACGAGCGTCGAAAGGTCCTCTCCCCCGCGGCGGGAGAGGTGTCGCGCGACCTGAACTGGGAGGAGCCGATCCCGGAAAGCTTCAGAAAGACGTAATCTGAGCCCAGCGGCCTTCAGCACAAGGGTCTCGGGCACCATCCCGATCACTTCCGTTCGGGTGATGCGGCCGCCGAGCTCGGCCAGGCGCTCCTCCACCGTGAGTACGATCTCCATGGGGTCGCGCCGCTCGACGTCCTCCAGGTTCATAGACAGCTGGAGCGCACCGCGGCTCGGGAGTTCCATCGCAAGGGCCCGAAGGCCCGGAAAGCCCCCACTCGCCTCTCGAATGTCCGCCGCGAGGGATCGCAGCTGCCGGGTCGAGACCCCGTCTACCCAGAGATTCCACGCCAGGAGCAGGGGGCGGGCACCGACACAGGTAGCGCCGGCCGTGGGATGCGGACCGGACCGCCTGGCAGCAAGGTCTGGCCGCCGATCCTCAGGCCATTCGGGTCCCAACGCCTCGACACCCCCGCGCCGCAGGTCGGAGAGACGCCGTCCACGTGGGGCGGACGCCTCGCCGTAGTAGTAGACCGGGAGTCCGAGGTCCTGGAGACGCGCGCCGACCCGGTGAGCCGACGCGATGGCGTCGTCCATGGTGCACCCGACCAGGGGGATGAAGGGAAGGACGTCCAGGGCTCCGATGCGGGGATGCGTCCCCTGGTGTCGTCCAAGATCGATCCGCTCCAGCGCCACCTGCGCCACGGCCAGCGCGGCGGCCTCCACGGTTCGAGGGTCGCCGATGAAGGTGACGACGCTCCGGTGGTGGTCCGGATCGCTTGAAGCATCGAGGACGTCGGCGCCTGAGCGCGTCGCGACCCGGGCCACCTCCTCGAGGAAGCCCGGGTCGCGCCCTTCGCTGAAATTCGGTACCGCTTCCAGTACGGGGAGCATCCTTCCAAGGTAGGTCCGCGCTCCCGGCGGGAACAGCCGTTTACCGTATCCGGGCCGTCACCCCCGATGCCGGCGCCAGCGCCGGATTGCCCGGCTGCAGTTGGTACGACCAGTCGAAGATCATCAAGGGATCCCCGAACTCATCGAATCCCAGCAGCTCTACCCGCACGGCCGCGTACCGCAACTGGTTGTCGTTACCGGGCACCTGCAGGACGTAGGTGGTCTGCGGCTGCAGGGACAGGTCCACGAACTGGTAGCCGGAGGTCGGCGCCACGTCCAGCGACACACAGTCGACATCCGAGCCCGGCCCGCATCGGAGATCCGTCGTGGCGTATCCCAGCGGGTACACGGCTACGCCTGGACCCGGAACCAGCCACCAACCCTCGGCATCCGTCTCCATCCTGAAGTGGCGGAGCGGATCGGCCCCATCGACCACGGGATCGAAGTCCTCGGATTCCTGGAAGACGAATCCCGACAGCTCTGGCACGGCGAAGTAGTCGTACACCACGTCCCCGTGGTAGTCGGGCCGCGGGGTGCCCTCGCCCAGTCCGCTCCCTTCGCTTTCGTGCCCGTATTCGTCCACGGAGGTCACGAAGTACTGGTACGTCAGCCCGTTCTCAGCCAACTCGTCCAGGAATCCCTGCGAATCCGTCTCTCCGAGCAGGAAGCTCTCCCCGTCGAACCAGAGGTAGACCCGGTAGAACGAGAAGTCGCCGGCAGCGCGGGCGGCCTGGTCCCAACGCAGGTAGTTCGCGCCGTCCAACGCCACCACCTCCATGCCGCCGGGCACCGGCGGGGGCGCGTAGGACGGGATGGTGATCCTCAAGGCCGCGTCGGAGGACGTCTCCACCCCGTCGAATCCCACGGCCGCCACGTAGTACTCGTAGGTCTGGCCCGACTCGATGTTCACGTCGGTATACGAACACAGGCCCCCGCTGCAGTTGGTGACCTCCGCGATCAGGAGGTACCCTCCGCCACCCAGGACCCGGGCATACACCCGAAAGGTCTCGCCGTCCCAGCGCGGCCCCAGCTCCCAGGTCACGGACACGGAGCGGTTGTAGTACGTCACGTCCAGGGCCCGGGGCGCGTCCGGGGCCCCCACGGGCACGAGGATCTCATCGTGGTCACTGCAGGCGGCAAGGCCCACCAGGACCGCGGCCATTCCCAACCTCCCCCAACGCATGGTGTCCTCCCCTCTCATGGGTGTGGATCCGGTGAAGATGCTCACCCGTTCGACAGGCAGAGGCCGTGCCAACATCGTAAGTCACTCTCTTATAGTGACATACGACTCGTACCAGGGGAGGCAACGTGTCCTATTTGAAGGACACTCTCACCCGAGTAGGACGGTGGGAGCCGGCGACGGAGCCTTCAGCGGGTGACGCGATCCACATTCCGCTGCTGGTAGTCGAATTTCAGGTCCTGGTTGTCCAGAAGGCTCACTTCGAAGCGAAAGCTCCAGTTGCCCGTGGCCGTCTGGAGGAAATCGAAGTTGGCCCGCCATCGGTGCAGGTCTCGCGATAGCCGGATGGCGTGGTCGTTGAACCCCCCCTGCTCCAAGTCGTAGGAGGTTCTCCAGCTCATCTCCCACAGCTCGGTGGGCTGCAGACGGATTGAGGCCTGGATCATCTGGCTCGGCGTGGCCGTCTCACTCCGGGGGCGAGAGAGCGCATAGGACAGCTGCGCCGACCACTGCCCCACCCGCGAGTCACTGCGAGACCGGGGCTCCGCTACCATGTCCGGTTGCGACGTCGGGATCATGGAGGATTCGTCGTTCCGACGGAAGGAAAGAGGGTCGTCCTCCGCGAAGAGGTCATCCTCCAACTCTTCCTCCTCCGGCTCTTCCTCGTCGTCGTCGCCGCCGCCGAATCCAAGAATGCGGAAGATGGATGATCGGTTGTTCAGCGAGAATCCCAGGTTCATCTGGGTGAGCTTCGGCTTGAACTCCCGCTGCGGGAAGTCACCGGCAGCGGCGTCCGCGGCCCGGGTGTCTTCGAAGAGGTCGTGGGTCATGCTCAGGGTCAGACCCCGGAGCAGATCGGAGGAGATCTGGTTGGATAGCTGCAGAGACTGGAATCCCAGGAGCGGGTCGCCGGACTCGTCCGCCTCGACGAAGTCGTAGCGTACCGCGCTGGTGCGGAGAGAGAGCAGGTTCACGATCTCCGCCTGGGGAAGCCGCCGGGGCTCACCGGTGTTGGATGCCGTAGCCGGCTGTGGTCCCGTCGCCGTGTCGGCCTGGGTCGCGCGCTTGGCCTCGAAGGTCTGGTTCAATGTGACGGCGATGACGTTTCGAGGCTGGATCGCCCTGGAGCCGAACACCTGCGACTGCAGGTCCGTGGGCTGGACCTCGGGTGACCATTCGTAGGTGAAGGACGGTGAGATCTTATGGCGAATTCGCTCGAATCCCGCCACACCCGGGAAGAAGCCGTAGAGGTCACTTTTCAGGGTGGCTCCAAAGGAGGTGCGGACCGGTGAGGAGACGAAGCTCTGCGCCAGGGCGAGGGTATCGTTCCGGAGGTAGGTGCCGGAGAAGCCCACCCGCGGGGTGAGGGTCGTGGATCCCACGAGCCTCTGCTGGTAGTTCACGGAGGCCGACCAATCCATGGTCTCCGTCGACACGTCGTACGCGTCCCCGTACAGGAGGCTGTCCTGACCCAGGACCTGATAGGCCAGGAGCCGGCTTCCATCCTGCGTCGAAAACCCCAGGATGCCGTCCCGGGCGAACACGTCCGCCATGGACGACCCCGGAATCGTATCCCGGAGACCCATGGTCGTCCCCTTCCGGTACGACAAATTCCCGCTCAGGGAGAGGTTCGCCAGGCTGAGCCCGGAGTTCACGCTCCCGCTCAGCGTGGACTGGTCCAGGGACTGTCGGGAGTAGAGGACCGCGTCGGCTCGGTCCGAAATGGCGGAGGAGAAGCGGGCGCCGCCGCTCCACGTCAGGTTGTTGAAGAAACGAGCCCGATTCGCAGGAGACGGGAAGAGCGTGATGGTCTTCAGCGACAGGCTCGCCGACGGGAAGGTCATCTCCACACGGTCGTCGCTGAGGAACTGACGCCGGTTCCCGTTCACCGACAGGTTCCCCCAGTCGAAGCGGTGGTTGAATCCACCTTCCGAGTCGATGGACTGGGTGACCTCCTGGGGATTGAAGGAGTTCCGGGTGACGAACGCGGAGCTGGACGCATATCGGGCGGAGGCACGGAAAGCGGTTCGCTCCGAGAGCTCCCAGTTCGCCCGGCTGTCGAGGGTCAATTCCCTTCCGCCCTCCGCACGCCAGAAGTGACGGAAGTTCACCCCGCCCTGCAGGAACTGGCGCAACCACCCGAAGCGGTAGCTCCCCGTGACGGCGGTGTAGTTGTCGTCGAACCAGTCCAGGGCGACCGTGGCGTCCATGTAGTCGCTCATGGCCCAGTAGAATCCCACGTTGCTCACCCGCCGCCGGTATCCCCCGCTGGTCCGGACGATGTCGTTCACGCTGAAGGACGGCGTCAGAAGCCCGGAGGCGCGTCCGCGACTCAGGCTCTGGGCGATGAACGGCAACCACGCCACCGGCACGTCGGCGAAGTAGAGCCGAACGGGCTTGGCCACGAGGAAATTCCCGTTGATGATCTTGAGCTGGTCCGTCTGGAAGTGGTAGTGGGGCTCCTCCAGCTCGCACGAGGTGAACCGCGCACCGTGGCCATAGCTCACGTCCGGCCGGGCGGTGAGATCGGACGTGACATACCAGTCGGCGCCCTCGCTATACTGGGTCCGCGCCCTCAGCGCACGGCACTCCTCCGTCTCCAGGTTGCAGGTCAGCACGCTGCTGGAGACCTCGTCACCCCCTGGGGGAATGGAGATGACGTTCCCCCACGCGGTGAGGACGCCGCTCTCCTGATCGTACTGGATCAACGTATCCGAGCTGCTCTGAGTGCCGTCCGCACCCCGGAATGCGGCCCGGGTCAGGGAGTCCCCGTGCAGCAGGAGGACCCCCTCCTGCGCCATGTACTCCGCCGAGACCCCGGAGTACTCCGTCGCGTCGTATCCCTCCAAGGCCAGGAGTTGGCCCAGGATCGAGTCACCTCCTGCGGGTGCGGCTCGAAGGGGCTGCCCAGCCTCCCGTTGCGGCCCCGCGAGACGGGCCGAGTCGGCCAGGATGCGGGCCGAGTCGGCCCCGGGCCCTCGCGCCAGGTCCCGGAGCAGCTGGAGCTGCCGGATGCGTGCCGAGTCCACCTGTACCGCCAGGGTGTCCGACGCAGCCCGCAGGGAGTCGGCCGAAACCTGACCGGCCGCGGGACTCCCGGTCAGGAGCGCCGCAAGGAGCAGCCACCCTCCTCGGCGCGACCAACCCGTGCGCACCCGGGGCCTACTCGAGGGAGAGGTGCAGCGTGGCGTCATTCCCGCTCCACCGCGCCGGCAGGCGGCTCGGTGGCCGGCTCGAGCTTCTCCCCCTTCTTCCGATAGACCAGCACGGACAGAAGGATGCTCAACTCGTAGAGGAAGATCAGGGGGACCATCATGATGACCGTCACCATGATGAGGTCCCCGGGACTCAGGAGGCTCGCCAGGACCGTGATGATGACGATGGCGTGTCGGCGCTTCGAACGGAGGAAACTTGGCGTGACCAGGCCGAGCACCGAGAGGATGAGCACCACCACCGGGAGCTCGAAGATCAGCCCGAACGCCACGAGAAGGCGGATCACGAACGAGAGGTAACGATCGGCGGTGATCATGGGCTGGAGGATCTCGGTCTGAATCCCCAGCAGGAACTCCAGGCTTACCGGCAATGCGATCTCGTACGCCAGCATCACCCCCGCGGCGAAGAGGATGAGCCCCCCATAGAGGCTGGGAATGATGACCTGCTTCTCGCGCTTCTCCAGGGCCGGGGCCAGGAAGGCCCACAACTGGTAGACGACCACAGGGAGGGCCAGGATCAAGCCGGTCAGGACGCTGGTCTTCAACAGGAAGAAGAACGGCGTCATGGGATCCAGGAAGTTCAGCTTGGCGTCCTCGCCGGTCAGGAATGGCCGGACCGGATCCACGATCAGCTCGAGGACGTTGAACCGGTAGATGAGGTAGAAGCCGAGGACGGTCGCCGCCACGAGGGCGCCGGCCGCCTTGAAGATCCGCCACCGGAGTTCTTCCAGGTGGTCGAGGAAGGGCATCTCCCCTCGAGGATTCCGGTTGTGGAGCAAGTCTTCCTCCCGATCTCCCTATCCCTGGGGCAGGGGCAGCTCCACCTGGTTGAGTGCCTGAAGCTCCTGCCTCTGACGCGTTTCGAGCTCGTCCACGAACTCCTGGAACTCACCGATATCCTGGAAGTTCCTGTAGACGGAGGCATAGCGCACGTACGCCACGCGGTCGAGGGGTCGCAGGGCGTCCATGACCAGCTCTCCGATGCGTTCCGAGGGGACCTCGACCCCGGCTTGTCGGGAGAGGAGGTCCTCGATCCCATCCACGATGGTCTCCATGACCATGGCAGAAACGGGGCGCTTCGCGCAGGCGATCTTCAGGCTGTGGAGCAGCTTGGACCGGTCGAACTCCTGAGGGCTCCCATCCCGCTTGAGCACCTGGATCGGGCGCTCCTCCACATACTCGTAGGTAGTGAATCGGGTCTCACACACGAGACATTCCCGCCGGCGTCGCACCGCCCGACCGCCACGGCTGGTCCGGGTGTCTACCACCCGGTTCTCAGAGGCATCGCACTCGGGGCATCGCATAGGTCAACGCATCCCCGGCCCGGCCCTCAGGGTCGTAGCTCGCCGATTTCCGCGAGCAGGTCCCTCGCGAGAGCCGCCGCGGGATGCTCCGGATAGGTGTTGACCAGCCGCTCGAGAACGGCCCTGGCCTCATCCGCGTTGCCCAGCTCCACCTGAAGCGCCCCGATGCGGTAGAGACTCTCGGGGACCCGCTCGGAGGTGGGAAACAGCTCCGGGATCTCGGCGAAGGCCGCCACGGCCTCCTCCAGCTGCTCCTCCTGCACCAGGATATCTGCCAGGTAGTAATGGGCGGCGGGTGCCAGGTCGTTGGCCGGATAGCTGGTGAGGAACTGCTGGAACGCCGCCCTGGCGGCGGAAAGCGAGCCCCGGTTGAACTGGCGTATCGCCGCGTTGTACATGGCGTCCGCCTGTCCCGTACCCGCCGAGAGCTGGCCTCCCACGGGAGCCTGCTCGCCGCCCTCGGCCGAAGCCACTCCACCTCGGCGCAGGGCGTCCATCTGGTCCCTCAACGAGGAGATGTTCAGGGAGTTCTGGCCCACCATCTCCTGGATCCGGTTCAGCTGGGAGCCGAGCCGGTTGAGCGTGGTGAGGACATCCCCACGAATATCCACCAGCTCACGGCTGGCGTTACGCAACGTGTCCTGTGTCTGAACGGACTGGCGCAGAATCTCACTTCGGAGTGAATCCTGCGCGGCAGCGATGAGCTGCAACTCCTCGAGCATGTCCGTCCGGAGATCCCGGACGTCCTGCTTGGTGGCGCAGCCGGCGACAGACATGAGGCCGGCGAGCAGGATCAGAGTCCTCCTCGCCGGTGATGGTTTGGATTGAAGCATACTGGATGTACTGCCCCTCCCCCGAGGAAGATCCCGGGGGAGGGGCGAGTCGGGTTACATCCCGGGGTCGATGGTTCCGCCGGTGATGGAGAATTCGGCACGGCGGTTGCGCGCCCAGGCACCTTCATTGCTGCCCTGGGCCGCAGGCCGCTCCTCACCGAACGACGTGATGGAGAAGCGACTGGCGTCGAGCCCGAAACTCGTGAAGAACTGGCGAACCGCCTCCGCCCTGCGCGTACCGAGCGCGAGGTTGTACTCCGTGGACCCGCGCTCGTCCGCGTGGCCCTGGATGCTCAGGCGGAGGGACGGGTTCGACCGGAGGAGCTCCACCTTCTGGCGAAGCGCCTGCTCGGCGTCGGGACGGATCTCCGACTCGTCGTAGTCGAAGTACACCGTCTGCGTGAGGGTATTCCGGGCAGCAGCAATGGCGCGCTCGCGCGCTGCGGCGGCCTCGGCCTCGGCGCGCCGACGAGCCTCCTCCTCGGCACGGCGACGGGCCTCTTCGGCCTCCCGCGCGGCGCGGATGGAGTCCTGGCGCATCTGCTCGAGCTCCTCCGCGGTGGGACCCGTGGGCTCCGGCGGGGGCGGGGGATCCTGGCTACACGCGATGGCGAAAATCGACGCAACCATCACCGGGACGACTAGACGACGGTGGAACATTCCTACTCCGGGGGTTGGATGTGGTTCTGTCTTTGGAAAAAAGACCTCTAGGAAATACCCCAAAATGTGTTGTTGCGCAACGGGTTCTGCCCCAACATGGTGTGGAGGGACAGGTTCACCCACCTCCCAGCGGGGGAGACCAGTCGGGCTCCCCCACGTCGACTCCCCGGAGAAGCGTCCGGATCGCCCCGGTGGCGGTATCCACTACGAACAGTCCGTATCCCCAGCTGCGCTCGCCAACGAAGACGATGTGACGGCCATCGGGCGCCCAGGAGGGGTCCTCGTTGTTCCCCTCCGCCGTGAGCTGCAGGAGACTCGACCGATCCTCCCTGCGACCCACCAGGATGTGGAAGCGCCCCGACCGACCCACTCGTCCGTGAAACGCCACGCGGTCGCCGAACGGCGCCCAGTCCGGCGCGGTGTAATAACCAGCCCGCCCATACTCGTAGGGGGAGATCAGCTCGGCTCCGCCGCCTGATACCGGCATGACGAACACCTGAGGGACCGCCGTTCCCAGGCGGTTGGAGTTGAACGCCATCCATTGCCCGTCGGCGGAGAAGGTCGGGCTCAGGTCCTCCGAACGACCCTCCGTGAGATTCGTCAGGCAGCAGTTCTGCCGAAGGTTGAAGCTGAACAGGCCGGTCCGGTCCCCGGTATGGATCTGGAACGCGACCCGCTCTCCATCCGGGAGGTACGTCGGGGTGTAGTAGTTCCCATCTCGGAGCGGTTGAACCAGAGTGCTCGCGCCGGTGGCCAGGACCTGTTCATAGACCCGCCACTGCAGGGTCTCCGGGTCCATGGCGTTATACAGCACTCGGTCACCGTCCGGGGAGAACGACGGCGACAGCGCCAGGTCCCCGTGGTCGGTCAGCCGACGGAGGTTTTCCCCGTCCGCGTCGATCATGTAGATCTCCCGAGTAGCCCCTGCGTCCCGGGTCATGGAGAAGGCGACCCGGCTGGCAGCCATTCCGGGCTCACCGAAGACCCATTGCACCACCGCGTCCGAGGCGCGATGCACCGCCATCCGGAACTCCGGGTCCAGGGGATCCGGGAGCCGAAACCGGCCCTGGTCCTTGATCCGCCCGTACACCACGTCGTGGACCTCCATGAGCAGGACGTATCCGTCGCCACTCCCTTCGACCCGACCCGTGACGAGCCACACGGCTCCCAGCCGGTCCCAGAGCGAGTAGTCCACGCCTTCTCCCCCCAACTCCTGGGGAAGCCCCGTCATCATCTCGAATCGATCCGAGTATCCCAGGTCCCGCCCCACGATGGCCTCCACCTGGGACGCCACGGCCTGCCCACCGAACCGCCCCGTGAACGGCTTGATGGCCAGTGGAGGGAAGTAAGTGGTCTCGTAGACCAGACCAAGGCGGACACCCGGAAGGCTGTCCTGCTGGCCTTGAGCGGCCCACGGGAGAGCCAGGGCCGCACCGGCCGCCAGGAGAATGGCGGCACACAGTGTGGGGGTCCGGGGGCGGCCGGCGTGCCCCTCCTGGGGCTTCCGTGCTGTGAGGGCGTCCATCAGGGCTCGGCTCATTGTGTTCCTATCTCGGTCGACGGGGCCCGTTGGGGACCCGGAGTTCTTTGCAGAGATCCTTCGGACGCTGGAGCACGCGCCCTGAGCATGATTCAAAACCCGAATCGCGGGACGGTTCCCTCTCGGGCTGAATCTGGCGTGGCTCCTGACCGCTTCCCGAATCATGGGCTCCAGCCGGACGCCTCGAACGGGCTGCGGGAAGACACGTCAGCGGCGTCCCCTGACGGGCGGAAGTCGAAGATGATGGGGAGCGACTCGTACGGGTAGTCCGCCGGAAGGGGCCCGAACCGGCCCTGCCCCGCGCAGTCCCCAACGGCGCCCAGCGCTTCGAAATCGAAGTCCGGGTTCCCGGACTGCTGGAGGAACCGAACGTCCCGCACCGTGCCGTCCTGGCGGATGACGAAGTACACCTCGGTTGTCAGGCTCGACGGGATCCCCGGCGGCGGACGGAAACATCGCCGGATCTGCCGGATGATATTCTCGTAGTACTGGGGGAAGTCCTGCCGGAGGCCCTCCATGCGGACCTCGATGTCCTCGCCGGTGAGCTCTTCCTCAGAGACCTCCTCCGAAGCGGTGGGGGTCGGCTCGGGCTCCGCTTCGGGCTCAGGCGGAGGCTCGGCTTCCTCCTCCGGTTCGGGTTCGGGCTCCGCGGGCTCCGGTTCGGCCTCGGGTGTCGGGATCTCCGCCTGGGGTTCCTGGACGGGCGCCTCTTCGGGCCGCTCGACGACGAACTCCTCCTCGGGGGCCGGAGTGGTCTCCTCCGCCTCCTGCGGCGAGGCCGGAGGGGAGACGATCTCCACCTCGTAGGTGATGAACGTCAAGGGCATGGGCTCGCGCATGGCCACCAGGAGGGCCAGGGTGCCCACCACTCCGTGCACCAGGAGGGACCCCACCAAGGAGCGGGTGGGTGGCCTACCACCGGTTCGGCGGAAGGTCCACTTCACCGGTCCGGTCCTCCGCTGCGCACTTCGGGTTCAAGCCGTGCGCTCAGTTTCCGATCCACGGCTCTCCCACGAGGCCGAAAGTCACGCCGGTCTGCGCGACGGTGGCGATCACCTGCAGCATTGGACCGTAGTTCGCCGTGGAGTCGCCTCGGATGTACACCATCTCGATGCCTCCGGCGGCCAGCAGGCCCGGAATCCCTTCCTTGAACTCCGCCACCGTCATCGCGGTCTCCTCGACGAACACCCGGCCGTCGGGGGTCACGCTCACGAAGAACGGCTCGTCCTGGGCGGTAAGCGGCTGCACGTCGGCCCGGGGTACGGCCACCTCCACGCCGCCCTGGAGGATGGGCGCGGTGATGATGAAGATCACCAGGAGGGTGAAGGCCACGTCCACCAGCGACGTGACGTTGATGTTCGCCTCAAGCGGCAGATCCCCGTGGCTTCCACGTCGTCTCGGCATCCCGCGCTCCCGTCTCCCTTCCTGACCTGTTTAGACCCGACCTTCCCGGGCCAGGGTCCCGATGAACTCGCTGGAGAACCCCTCCAGCTCGCCGGTGACGAGGTTCAGGCGTGACACGAAGTGGTTGTAGGCGATGACGGCGGGGATGGCTACGAAGAGGCCGGCCACCGTAGTAATGAGGGCCTCTGCCACCCCCGGTGCCACGGCGCCGATGTTCGTGGAGCCGCTGGCCGCGATGCCCAGGAAGGCGTTCATCACGCCGATGACGGTCCCAAGAAGGCCCATGAGAGGCGACACGGACCCCACCACGGCCAGCCAGGACAGCCCCCGGGCGAGCTCGTCACGCTCCTCCGCCTCCTCCTTCTCCAGCACCAGCCTTAGAGAATCCAGCTGGGCGGAGGACAGCCCCGGGGAGGGCGCCGCACCTTCCCTGAGAGCTCCCGGCCGAAGCTCGCTGAAGAAGTTGATACCCTGTCGGAACACCCGGGAATAGGGGGACTCCGGCAGGGAGAGGATCGCCTTGTACGCATCCTCCATCCGGTGCGCCCGCTCCATGGCATCCAGGAAGTCGTCCCCCTGGCGCTGCACGGTTCTGAACTGCCGGACCTTCCAGAAGATGATCCACCAGGAGAACAGCGAGAACGCCGCCAGAGCGGTTAACACGACCTTGGTGGGGAGCGTCCCTCCCAGGACCATCTCCAGCGCGGTCGTGGGGGCCGCGGCCTGGAGAAGGAAGAGGCTCATTCGGCCGCCTCCCGACGCGCGGCAATGAACTCGTAGGTCTCTTTCAATCCCTCCTCGAGCGTCCACTGGTTCGACCACCCGCGGGCCTTCAGCTTGGCCGTGTCCAGGCAGCTGTGCCGCAGCTCACCGGGTCGAGCCGTACGGTAGTCCCGACCCGGATGAAGGCCTGCGATCCCCTCGAGGATGTCCTCGAGGCGATTCACCGAGGTCTCTTGGCCCGTGCCCACGTTGAATGCGGTGGCATCCAGGGTACCATCCGCCGTCAAGGGGATCTCGGATACCAGGAGGTTCGCCGCGACCACATCTCTTACGAAGACGTAGTCGCGGGTCTGCTCGCCATCGCCGAAGATGGCCAGGCCCTCCTTCCCGAGAAGACGGTTGGAGAAGATGGCCACGACGCCAGCTTCCCCATGGGGATCCTGCCGGGGACCGTAGACGTTGCTGTAGCGCAGCGCCGCGTACTCGAGCCCGTGGATGGCCCGGTAGTAGTTGAGGTAGAACTCTCCGGAAAGCTTGGTGACACCGTAGGGCGACAGCGGGAGCTTGGGCTCGCCCTCCGGGGTGGGGCGCACCTCCGGCTCACCGTACACCACTCCCCCGCTCGATACGAAGATGAACCGGCGGGTACCCGCCTCGCGGGCGCCCTCCACGATGTTCAGGAAGCCGTCGACGTTCGTGCTGGCATCCCTCCGGGGATCGTCGACGGAGACCCGCACGTCGATCTGGGCCGCGTGGTGGTTGATGATGTGCGGCTGGACCTCGCGGATCAGCTCTCGGGCGGTGTCGGAGCCGACATCGGCTTCGACGAACTGGACCCCGTCCGCCAGATTCTCGCGCTTGCCGCTGGAGAGATCGTCGAGCACCCAGACCGAGTCTCCCCGGTTGAGGTACGCCTCGGCCACGTGACTGCCGATGAAGCCTGCTCCACCGGTGACAAGGATTCGCCTGGAGTCTTCGCTCATGGATTCTTCCTACACTCTCGGTTCCTGTGTGGTTTACAAAGGCAAGGCGCCCCGGGGCCGGAAACTGAAGCCCTCGGGGCGCCGATCCAACGAGTCACGCCTTGGTGGCCCGCTTCATCGGCCCGGCATCTTCCGGTCGAGGCGCATCTGGATCCCCCGGATGAACACTGGATTCCGGATCATGAGAATCCGCGCGGTGGCGATCTCGTCCTGGAGACCCACCACCTGTGCACGACCTTCGAGCCGGGCATCGGGCTCCCCGAATTCCACTACGAACTCGTCACCCACCGCCAGCCCATCCCGCCGGCCCAGATTCAGAAAGAGGAAGTTGCCCGGCTGGTGCAGCTCATGAATCTGCGCGTATCCGAGCACCTCGCCAATGGGCCCATCGTCCACCGGCTCCGCGATGACGCCTGGCTCGCCGGGGTACGCCGGGAGCGGGCGGACCAGGTTGCCCATGAGCATGCGATCGTACTGGGCGTCCACCTGGGCCACGACCCCTCCCTCCCAACGGTGCAGGACCGTGACAACTCCGGTGGGCGTGGCCACGAGCCCGGCAATCTCCTCCCGGGGAGCCGCCAGGTTGAATACCTGCAACCGCGTGCCGGGAGCCACCGCTCCGTCGTCGAGCTCCAACATCACCCGGTCGTACATGACCGTTCCGCCCCGAGGGGTGCGGATCTCCTCTTCCCCCTCGAAGCCCACGATTCTTCCCAGGGCCTCACGACCATTGTTGAAGTCGATGAAGGGCGCGGCATAGAAGACGGACTGCGGAACCGCCAACCACTGGGCCAGCGCCTGTTCCGCCGCGCGGCTGACCTGCGCCGCGTCCCGCCAGAACTTGGTGCGCTCAGGCTCCTGGTAGGTGATGGCGGGTTCCAGTTCCGGCTGCGGGTACGCGCCCTCGGGCTCCCCGGAGACGACCATCACCTCCGTGATGTTCCCTTCCTCGTCGGGAATCCGGAAGATCTGCCCCGGATAGATCCAGTGCGGATCGTCGATCCGGTCCACATTGGCCTCGTAGATGCGCGGCCACAGGAACGGATCCCCGTAGAAGTGGGCAGACAGATCCCACAGAGTGTTGCCTACCACCACCACGTGCTGCCCGCCCTCCGGACGGTCCAGAACCTGGCCCTGGGTGGCCTGCGGGGACGCGAGGAGTGCCAGGATGATCAGGGCCGAAGCGGCCGGGAAGGACCGAGTCATTGTCCGGGCCCACTCCTTGGGAAAGGTGCGGTCGAAGCGGAAGAACGTTCCTAGGAAGATAGAGGGAATCGCCGGGGGACCGCAAACCCTTTTTGGAAAAAAACTACAAACGTTTCCCACTCTCCCCCGCCCGTGGCGAAGGTTCGGACCGCGGGAGATCGAGCATGAGCACCCGGGCATCCTCCGTCGGCTGATCGTAGTAATCACGCCGGACCCCCACCTCCTGGAAACCGCGGCTTGCGTACATGCGCCGGGCGAGGCTGTTGGACTCCCGCACCTCCAGGAAGACCGTCCGAACGCCCCGGTCCCCGACCACCTGCAGCACGTGGTCCAGGAGCCGCCCCCCCACCCCCGAGCGCCGCGACTTCGGCGCGACGGCAATATTCGCCAATTCGGCCTGGTCCAGGACGCACCAGAGGACGGCGTAGGCCACCACCTCCCCCTCCATCTCGTCGACCCACAACTCGGCCCCGGGGCGATGGAGAATCCGATGGAAGGTGGCCGCGTGCCAGGGGTTGGAGAACGCGTCGGCCTCCAGAGCCGCCACGCTGGGCACGTCCGCGTCGACCATCCTGCGGATCACGCGCCTCCGCCTCGCTCCGCGTTGGATGCGCGAAGATAGTCCGGCTCCCATCCAAACGGATCGGCCAGTGGCGCGGTATCGGGAGCAAGCGCCAGGTATCGCAGCAATCCGTCCGCGGAGGGGAAGCCCACTGGCGGGGGCAGCACCACCCGGCCGGCGTCCCGGATCCGGATCAGGTGACGAACTGCCGCGTCCCCGCAGAAGGCGGCCCCGCGAAGAGCCTCGTCGGACAGAACCTCCGGCAGATGGGCGAAGCGCGGCGCACGGACCTCTTCCGGCGCACCGTCGCCGAGTCGGTACGCGGCGGCGAAGACACGGTCTCCCCGGGCATCGAAGAGCACGTACCGGGTCCGGGAGAGCGAAACGGCCCGTTCCGGAGCGAGGCCCCACGGGCCGACGCCGCCCGGAAGCGCCTCCTCCGTGAGGATCGCACCCATCAACGAGGATACCGCGTACAGGGGGATCCGCAGCGCGTGGGCCAAGCCCTTCCCGGCTGCGGCAGCCACCCGGACACCCGTGAAGGACCCGGGTCCGCCCCCCACCACCACCGCGTCCAGGTCCCTCCGAGCCAGGCCCGCCTCCGAGAGAACCGCGTCCAGGGCGGGCACCAACCCGGCGGCATGCCCGGACCGGTCGGCCATGAAGGTGCGAGCTTCGACCCGTTCACCCACGGCCACCGACACCGAACCCACGTGACCGGACGTCTCCAGGGCGACTCGAACGGTTCCCCGGCTCACCGCCGATCTCCCCCGGCGTCCACCGTGAGCGGGAAGGCCGGAAGATCCGGCGGCGCCCCGACTCGGGTCACCTCCACCTCCCGCAGAAGCGGCTCGCCCGCCACGGGTTTCAGCTCCACCTCCCACCGGTCGGTGGGCAGGAGTTCCTGGGCACGCTCCGGCCACTCCACGAGGACGATTTGGTGGCGTCCGAGGTTCTCCTCCCACCCCAGCTCCCACACCTCGTCGGCCTCCAGGAGCCGATAGAGGTCCATGTGGACGACGTGGATCTCCTCACCGTCGCGCTCTGCGGAGTACCTGAAGAGGAGATTGAAGGTGGGAGAAGGGAGATTTCCCTCGACCCCGGCACCTCGCGCGATGGCGCGGGCCAGGACCGACTTCCCGGCGCCGAGCTCACCGCGAAGCCCCACGAAGACCGGGACCCCGATGCCCTCGCCAATGGCTCGGCCCCAGCGGCGGAGCTCCGACTCCGTCACATACATGGTGCCCCGGCGCTCACCGATTCACGGCGATGTACACGGTGGCGAGCGTTGTGGCCACCGCCAGGACCCGGGACAGGGCCGAGTCCCAATTGAAGCCCTGGCCGGTATCCGCCTTCCGGGGAACGAAGATCGTACTACCCGGCTCCACCCGGGGTGAATTCCGGAACAGCCAGAGGGTCTTGGATACCACGGCCCGGGACCCGTTCGCGTACTCCACGCTCACTCGGTCCCGGTCCGCGTCCTGGGCAAAGCCACCGGCTTGTGCGATGAAGTCATTCAGCGACATGCCTTGCCTGTGGACCGCTCGTGACTCGAAGACGACGGCCCCACTGATGAGCACGGTGTTGTCCAACACCGGAATGACGATCCGGTCCCCACTTGCCAGGACCGGATCATGGGTGGAACCGGGCTCGGCCATGGCACGGCCGTAGTCCACACCCACCGCCACGCCATCCCGGATGAGCCGGACTCCATCCGGGAACGCCGCCTCGGTGACTCCGCCGGCGCGCGCCATCAATGAGCTGAAGCGCTCGTCCTGGCGCGTGAGCTGGTAGGGTCCCGGACTCACCACCTCGCCTTCCAGCGAAACCCGCTGGGGCGTGACATACCCGGGAAGGAGGCGGACGAACACCTCGTCGTCGTCCTGCAGCGTGACCTCCATTTCGGAGAGGAACGTATCCACCGAGTCCGGACGGTTCGCCAGGAGCTCCGGGTCCGGGTAGGGCAGGCCGTCGCGCAGACGGACCATTCGAGAGGTCGACAAATCCTGACGCGACGCGTCGCCGGTCTGGAGGCGCACGACCTCCGCCGACCATGGCGCGGCACCCTTGCGGAACCCCCCGGCCAGGAGCACGAGATCCCCGGCCGTGATCCCCTGGGAAAGGGGGTATCGGCCCGGATTCTGGATGAAGCCGTAGATGGCGACGGAATCCGGCACCAGCAGCGTGTCGGCCTGGAAGACCCGTACCTCGTCGAACTCCTGGAGAAGGGGGCCCGGAGGGTTCGAATTCAGGTCCACCCTCAGCGCCGACCGCGTTCCTGTGGCGAGGTCCAGGCGACTGACCAGGATGTCCGCCTGCAAAGCGTCCTCAGTCGGACCCCCGGCTCGCTCCACCAGCGACCCCACCGTGGTACCCGGCCGAAGCTCGTACTGCCCGGGCCGCCACACCGCCCCCCCGATGGTCACGCGCTGTCGAAGGCGACGCTGGACCGGGAACACCTGAATCTCGTCACCGGCGTAGAGGTCGAACTCGCTGGCCCCGGACAGCACGTCGCCGAGGGGAGCGTCCAAGAGGACTCGGGAAACGCCTCCGGTCCGATCCGCTGGTGGCAGGATCCGATCGACCCGCGCCCGCTCGGTCGTCGCGTCCGGAAGCAGCCCCCCGGCGAACCGAACCAGGGCCGGCAGACCCTCCTGCTCCTTCATCTCGTAGATGGCGGGACGTCGAACCATCCCCCGGACGGTGACCTGATCCCCAACGGGAGGGACGAACACCACGTCGCCCTCCTGAAGCCGCGGATCGTTCTCCATGTCGCCCGAGGTCAGGAACGGGTAGAGATCCAACACCACCGGTTCCTCTCCCTGGCGCCGCAGGGCGACCCGCCGGAAGCTCCCCTGCTCGGTGGGGCCACCCGCTAGGTAGAGCGCCTCCAGCAGGGTCGCAACCGAGCTGACCTGGTACGATCCAGGGCGGACGACCGACCCCACGACCCGCACCTGGTTGGTGCGGAGCCGGCCCAGGGAGACGTCGAACCGGGTGGTCGCCTCGGGAGACCGCCTGACACCGCTGTAGACCTGTCCGAGTCGGTCGTAGAGCCGGTCCTCCAGCTGCGCAAGCGTGAGTCCGTGGACTAAGAGCTGACCCACATCCGGGATGACGACGTATCCCCCCCTGGTCACGTCCAGGGTGTAGACCAACTCCACGTCCCCGGTGAGCACCAGGAGGATCTCGTCTCCGGGACCGAGCCGGTAGTTTCTACCCACCGGGCCCGTGAGGATGGGATCGAAAGACGACGATACACGCCGGAAGACGTCCCGTCCAAACACCTGCGGAGTCGTATCGGGCTCGGCTGCGAGGAAGCCGCGTCCGCCCGGGAGGTACAACGAGTCCCTCTCCAGCAGGGGCTCGCGCTCGGGCACCCCTCCAAGGGCATCTTCCCGGAGGGTGACTCCGATGCCCGCCAGGGCCTCCATGAAGGCGGAATCGCCCGCCGTACGCTCGAGAGTCGATCCGGACTCCAGGGCGTCGAAGTAGGGGTCCGCCAGAGAGGGGTCATACCCGGCCCGGCGGAGCCGGTCACGCACCTGTGCCCGGGTCAATCCCGAAGCCTGCAGGCGACGGACGATCTCGTCGGGAGACATGGTCTGGGCGAGCTGGCGAAGGTCCGTCCCGGGAGGGGGCACCTGCCCCGCCAACTGCACGGGCGCGCCCAGCGCGCCGGCGAGAAGAGCCGCGGTCAGGGCCAGGGTAGAGCATCGCATCCCAATCAACTCCTGCATGGGGGCCCACCGGCGCCCGCGTTCTCAGCTCTCACGTTGGAAAGGGAGGGACCGCTTCAGGCCCTTCCACGCCTCCTCGAAGTCCCGCCGGGCCGGATCCGCCTCACCTCCGGGGCGCCCGAAGACCTCCGCGCCGAAGGCCAGGATCACTCCCAGCATTCCGCCCAGTATCATGCCCAGCGCGACGCTCAGGACAAGCCCCCTGGGATCGGGCTTTGGGGGAAGATACGGGGATTGCAGCACTGTGATGACCGGCGTGTCCCGGACTTCCTGAATCCGGGCCTGCTCGTAGGATTGCACCAGTGTACCGTAAACGGCCTGCCGGTTCCCGACCTCCCGCGTCAGCCGATCAAACTCCAGCTTCGCCTCCGAGAATTCCCCGATGACCCGGTTGTTTCGGAGGAAGTCCTGAAGCGCGTCCTCTGACCGTCTCAGCTCTGCCTCCGCCGCCGCGAGCCGCCCCTCGATGAAGTCCCGCTCCGCACCGGCCTGGGACTGTCGGGTCTCAAGGTTGAACCGACTCACTTCGGACAGGAGGTTTCTCGCAATGCCTTCGGACACCTCAGGCCAACGGGTCGTCACCTCGACCGTGACGATTCCATTGTCCCAGTTCACGGAGACAGACATCGCCGATTCTCGGAGCCAACGGGTGGCCCTGTCCAGTCGCAGGTCCTCCGTGTCGGCTTCGATCTCCAGGAGGTCGGTAAGGGGGGCGATCCCCTCCTCTCCGGGGTAGCCTTGTCTGGCGACCCGGATCAAGATCTCCCTGGACCTCAACAATTCCTCGTAGAAGGCCGGATTTGCCTCCTGATCGGTACCTCCCACGTTGACGCCGAACTGGCTCGCCAACGACGCCAACTGCGACGATCCTCCCGTGCCCTGGGGGCTGAACGCCGCCGCGGTGGTCCAGGTGCGATCCCGGAGCAGGGCTAGGAGCCCGGCCACGAAGGCCACCATGAGGATGCTCCCCACGATGAGCCGGCTCCGGCGGAGCAGGACCGCGAGCACCTCCCAGAGCGAAATCTCGTCGTCGGGACCCGATGCACCGCCCGCGCTCGGCGCGGTGGTGGACCCCGCTCCCTGCTCCAGCGTCATTCCAACCTGATTCCCTTGCCTGGTGGACCCGAGTCAAACCAGCCCGCAGTATCGCCAGATGCCTTCCCACCGGCAACCGGATCCGGTGGGGTCACCCGAGCTTCGCCTTGAGCTCGAACAGCTGGTCACGGAGGAGCGCCGCTCGCTCGAAGTCCATGGACTCGGCGGCCGCCGCCATCTCCTTCTCCAGGATCTTCGCGTACGCCTGGGCGTCCACCTCCGCGGCGTACGTCGCGGCCGGCTCCGCCACGACCGCCTGGGGATGGTCGCGGGCGTCCGCCACACGAGTGGAGAACTCGATCTCCTCGATGCTCTTCCGGATCGTCTCCGGGGTAATCCCGTGCTCGGCGTTGTACGCGAGCTGGATCTCGCGGCGTCGCTCGGTCTCACTGAGACACCGGGCCATGGAGTCGGTGACCCGGTCCGCATAGAGGATGGCACGGCCGTGCACGTTCCGGGCGGCCCGGCCGATGGTCTGGATCAGGGAACGCGCGTCCCGAAGGAAGCCCTCCTTGTCCGCGTCGAGGATGGCCACCAGGGAGACCTCCGGAAGGTCCAGCCCCTCCCGGAGGAGGTTGATCCCCACCAGGACGTCGATTCGCCCCAGACGGAGCTGCCGTAGAATGTCCATCCGTTCGATGGCGTCGATGTCCGAGTGCATGTACCGCACCCGCACGCCCACCGACTGGAGGTACTCGGAAAGGTCTTCGGCCATCCGCTTGGTGAGCGTCGTGACCAGCACCCGTTCGCCGTGAGCCTCCCGCTCGCGAATCTCCGCCAGCAGGTCATCTACCTGACCCTTCACAGGTCGCACGTGCACCTCGGGATCCACCAGGCCCGTGGGACGGATGATCTGCTCTACGACGACTCCGCCCGATCTCTCCAGCTCCCAGTCGCCCGGAGTGGCGGAGAGGAAGATCGCCTGAGGAATCAGGGACTCCCACTCCTCGAACTTGAGGGGGCGGTTGTCCAGCGCCGAGGGGAGTCGGAAGCCGTGCTCCAGGAGTGTGAGCTTTCTGGACCGATCCCCGTTGTACATCCCTCTGATCTGCGGCACCGAGACGTGACTCTCGTCCACCATCAGGAGGAAGTCGTCCGGGAAGTAATCCAGCAGGCAGGCGGGGCGCTCCCCCGGCGCCCGCATGGAGGTGTAGCGGGAGTAGTTCTCGATCCCGGGGCAGGTACCGATCTCCAACATCATCTCGATGTCGAAGTTGGTTCGCTGTTCGATGCGCTGGGCTTCCAGGAGCCGTCCCTCCATCTGGAACCTCCCCGCCTGCTCGGTGAGCTCCTCCCGGATGAGGGGCACCATCTGTTCGATGGTCCTCCGGCGGGTGACGTAATGGGAGGCGGGATAGATCGCGGTGCGCTCCAGCCGTGCGATGTTCTCCCCCGTCAGGGGCTCGAATCGCGTGATCCGCTCGACCTCGTCCCCCCATAGCTCCACCCGAATAGCCTGCTCGTCGTACGCGGGGAAAACCTCCACCGTGTCTCCGCGCACTCGGAAGGTGCCCCGCTCGAAGAGGTAGTCGTTCCGCTTGTACTGGATGTCCACGAGCCCGCGCAGGATCTCCTTGCGGGGCTTCTCCTCTCCTACCTCGAGATGCAGCATGAGGCTCCGGTAGTCCGCCGGGTTCCCGAGGCCGTAGATGCAGGACACCGACGCCACCACCAGCACGTCCTCGCGCTCCATGAGCGACGACGTGGCACGGAGCCGGAGCCGCTCGATGTCCTCGTTGATGGAGGCATCCTTCTCGATGTACGTGTCGGTGGCAGGGACGTACGCCTCGGGCTGGTAGTAGTCGTAGTAGGAGATGAAGTACTCCACCGCGTTGTGGGGGAAGAGGGACTTGAATTCCCCATACAACTGGGCCGCCAGCGTCTTGTTGTGGCTCATGACCAGCGTCGGCCGACCGTGGTTGGCGATGACGTGGGCCATGGAGTAGGTCTTGCCGGTCCCCGTCGCACCAAGAAGCACCTGGTACCGGTCGCCGCGGGTGAGGCCCTGGGAGAGTTCTTCGATGGCGCGGGGTTGATCCCCCGAGGGCGCATAGGGTGAGACCAGCTGGAATTCGGCCATGGATCCGGTTCGTGTGTCTGATGATACGGCCCCGACGAGGATCCCGGTCACCGGGCCTCGGGATCCCTCCCATCCCTGCCGCATCCAGCGGAGTGGAGAGACGAGCTCCCCCGACGAGAACATCTACCGCGCCGTCCCCCCTTGGACCAGCCGGGTGGTAGGTTTGTTTCTTCAGAGGGTCAGATCGGCTTCCTGGAAGCTCTCCCTTCGCTCGACGCTCAGCACACCCTTCACCCGCGCGATGGCCTTGATGACCTTCCGGAGGTGGGGAAGGTCCTGGACCTCCACCGCGAACTCCCCGTCCATCCCGCCCTCCACGGCCCGCATGTCGGCGTGTTGGATGTTGGTGCCCGTGTCGGTGATGGCCTTGGCCACGTCGGAGAGGAGACCCCGGCGGTCGGAGCCCAGCATGTGGATCCGAACCATGAAGCGATCGCCCTTCTCCGCGGACCACTCGATCTCGATGCGCCTCTCCGGGTCGGGGAGGTTCAGGATGTTGGGACAGTCGGTCCTGTGGATGGAAACCCCCCTGCCCCGGGTCACGTACCCCACGACGGCGTCGCCTGGAACGGGCTGACAGCATTGGGAATACCGGACCATGAGGTTCTCCATCCCCTGGATCCGGACCCCCTTGTTGGTCCGCACCAGCCTCTCCGCCAGCCGCTGAAGGGCCGTCGGAGTCCGCTGGACCACCTCGGCGGGGTCGTGCTCCGGATGCAGCTCTCGGATCACCGCGGACGGCCCGACGTCCCCCCGGCCCAGTGCCGCGTGCACTTGTTCGAAGTCGTGGAAGCCGAGGGAGGCGGCAGCGGTGGCCAGCACCGCGTCCTCAGGGCGCTCCAGTCGGGCGCGTTTGAGTTCCCGGTCGAGGAACTCCTTCCCGAGCTTCGCCGCGGAGTCGAACTCCTCCTTCCGGATCCACTGCCGGATGCGGCCCCGGGCCCGAGAGGTCTTCACGAAGGCGAGCCAGTCTCTCGTGGGCCACTGGCGGGGGTTGGTGAGGATCTCCACCGTATCCCCGTTCTTCAACTCCCTGGAGAGCGGCGCGATGCGGCCGTTCACGCGAGCGCCGGCACAGTGGATTCCGACCTCCGTGTGCACGCTGAAGGCGAAGTCGATGGGTGAGGCCCCGATAGGGAGCTGCTTGACCTCCCCCTTCGGAGTGAACACGAAGATCTCTCCCTGAAACAGGTCCATCCGGAGGAACTCCATGAATTCCTCCGGCTCGCTGGCATCCTGCTGCCATTCCAGCACCTGCCGGAACCAGGTCAGAGCCTCGTCCACCTCGTCTACCGGATCCGCTTCCGACCGCTCCTTGTAGCGCCAGTGCGCGGCGATGCCGTACTCTGCGGTCCGGTGCATCTCCTCGGTACGGATCTGGATCTCGTACCGACGCCCGTGCGGTCCCACCACGGTGGTGTGCAGGGACCGGTACATGTTGGACTTCGGGGTCGCGATGTAGTCGTGAAACCGCTCCTGGACGGGCGCCCAACGGGAGTGAATCACCCCCAGGGCCGCATAGCAGCTGGGAATCGAATCGGTGATGACCCGCATGGCCATGAGGTCGTAGATCTCCTCGTACGGCAGGCCCCGGGTGTCCATCTTCCGATAGATGGAGAAGAGGTGCTTCGGGCGTCCGGTCACCTCCACCGGAATCCCGGCCTGCTCCAGCTCCTCCTCCAGGGGCACGCGCATTTCGAGGATCTGGCGCTCTCGCTCCTTCCGTCGTTGGCGGATCTTATGGGTCAGTCCCTCGTAGGCCGCTGGTTCGAGGTACTTGAACGCCAGATCCTCCAGCTCCCACTTGATGGAGAAGATCCCCAGCCGGTGGGCAAGGGGCGCGTAGATCTCACGGGTCTCCAGGGCAATGCGCCGCTGCTTCCCCTCAGGGAGGTGCTCCAGCGTACGCATGTTGTGCAGACGGTCGGCCAGCTTGATGAGAATGACTCTCGCGTCCGCCGCCATGGAGAGGAGCAGCTTCCGGTAGTTCTCCACCTGCTGCTCGGTGTGGGACCGGAACTCCACCTTACCGATCTTGGTGACACCGTCAACCAGCGCGGCCACCTCCTGACCGAAGCGCTCACCGAGCTCCGCCAGGGTGACGTGGGTGTCCTCGACGGTGTCGTGGATCAGGCCTGCCACGATGGACGCCGTATCCAGCCGGAGGACGGCGAGGATGGTGGCGACCTCCACCGTGTGCGACACGAATTCTTCTCCGGAGGCCCTGCGCTGCCCCGCGTGCGCCTCCACCGCCAGGTCGTACGCCCGTTTGATGGCATCCGGGTCCAGCCGATCGACGTACGCCTCCAGGGCCCGCGCCAACGGGCGCGGAAGGCCACGGATGGTGGTCGTTGCGGGGGGAGAAGCGGGAGACGCCAATGCTCAGGGACGCGGAGGGTCATTACGGCGGGGGTCTGGACGGCCGCGCCGTGGGGAAACACCTGACTCCCCGCCAAACTACACCGTCAACCCCCGGAAGAGCCACACCGGAGTAGTTTCGGCGCCTATCCCCTTCCCGGGCCAAGCGAGCACCACCGCGCACCCGCGACGACCACGTGGTCCAGAACGGGGATGCCAACGACCCGTCCCGCCTCCACGAGTTGGCGAGTCACCGCACGGTCCTCGGCGGAGGGTGTCGGATCGCCCGATGGATGATTGTGGACGAGGATCACCGCGGCCGCGTTCGCGAGGACCGCCGGGCGGAACACCTCACGGGGGTGGATGAGCGAGGCGTCTAGGATCCCCCGAGTGACCAGGACCTCCCGGATCACGGTGTGCTGCGTATTGAGAAGGAGGGCGTGGAATTCCTCCTGGGACAGGTCCCGCAGGAGGGGACCCATTCGGCGGTACACGTCCTCGGGCCCCCGAATCGCCGGTGCCCCGGCGGTTCCGGCGTGGGAAGCCACGCGACGGCCCAGCTCCAGGGCGGCCACCAGGCGGCTCGCGGACGCGGGCCCCACGCCTGGAATGGACTGCAGTGCGTCCACGGAAAGCCGAGGAAGGACTCCGTCGGCTCGCGCTGTGGCGGCGCGAAGGACCCGGCGGGAAAGTCGCTCCACCGGCAGGCCCGGACCCCCGCTTCCCAGGACCAACGCCACGAGCTCGGTGAGCGAGAGAGCCCGGGGCCCCAGGCGACGGAGGCGCTCCCGGGGCCTCTCCTGCGTGTTCGGTGGAAGGTGGACCATGTTGCCACTCTGGTCCCGCTTCCGGGGCCGGGCCATGGCGAAATGCCCCGAAGGCCCGGCTGGGATCAGACCAGCCCGCTGACGCCCTCAAACAGGCCCCGCGTTGGGGCGCGAGGATCAGCCGTCACGTCGGCTTGCCGTGGCATTTCTTGTACTTCTTGCCACTCCCACACGGACAAGGATCGTTCCGTCCGGGCTCGTCCGCCGCCGTCACGGGCTGCTGCTTCCTCTGCTCGTCACCCCGGTTGGTGGAAAGGCGTGAGACGTCCGTGGCCTCGTCCACTCGGGCGCTGGCCGAGATCCCCATGGAATCCACCCGGGGACGGCGAGACTGGGGAGCCGGAGGCGCGCCACCGCCCACTCCCGTGACGGGCTCGGAAGGACCAGAGAGCGTCATGCGGGTAGGCGCAGCCATCCGCTGCGGCTGAGGCGCTCCCACCTGTGCCCGGAAGAAGTTCTGGCTGACCGTGGACCGAAGGTCGCGCATGAGGTCCACGAACATGTCGAAGGCCTCCTTCTTGTACTCCACCAGCGGGTCCTTCTGCCCCCAGCCGCGGAACCCGATGGACGCCTTGAGGTGGTCCAGGTCGTAGAGGTGGTCCTTCCACTTGTTGTCGATCACCGAGAGGAGAATGTAGCTCATGACGCGCTCGCCCAGCTCGCCGAAGCCGTCGATCTTCCGGTGCATCGTGTCCCGGGCGGCCTCGAGGACCATGTCCTCGATCTCGTCGCGCTCCAGCTCGTGATCCGGGTCCTCCTGATCGGGGAGCCCGTCGACGAGGATGAAGAAATCCGTGAGGAGGCGCCGCTTCAGCCCGGCCAGCTCCCAGTCCTCCGGCTGCGAGCCCACCGGAAGGTACTCGTCCATGCGGTCCCGGACGGCCAGCTCGATCATCTCCCAGATCTCGCCCTTGAGGTCTTCCCCTCCCTCCAGGGCAAAGAGGCGAAGGTCGTAGATGACCTCCCGCTGCTGGTTCATCACATCATCGTAGTCCAGCAGACGCTTCCGGGCTTCGAAGTTGTTGCCTTCAACCCGCTTCTGCGCATTCCCGATGGAGCGGGTGACGAGCCCGTGCGTGATGACCTCGCCCTCCTCGGCTCCCATGCGCTCCATGGCGTTGGCGATCCGCTCCGAGCCGAACAGCCTCATGAGGTTGTCTTCCAACGAAAGGAAGAACTGGGACGCGCCAGGGTCACCCTGCCGTCCCGCTCGCCCGCGCAGCTGCCGGTCGATTCGACGTGACTCGTGGCGCTCGGAGCCCAGGATGTGCAAGCCACCCATTTCGACTTCGTGCTCCGGAGGGCGGGAGTCGATCTTGTCGTCGTAGCGGGTGGGGTCCACCGGCTGCAGCTCGTCCGGGTCGAGCCCGCGCTCCCGGATCCAGTCGATGGTGCGCGACGCCTTCACCCCCTCGCCCAGTTTGATGTCCGTTCCGCGCCCGGCCATGTTGGTGGCGATGGTCACCGCGCCGGGCCGGCCGGCCTCGGCGACGATCTCCGACTCACGCTTGTGCTGCTTGGCGTTGAGGACGTTGTGCGGAATTCCCCGCCGCTTGAGCATCCGGGCCAGCGTCTCGGACACCTCCACGTTGGTGGTCCCCACCAGGACCGGAAGCTCCAGCTTGTGGAGCCGTTCGATCTCGTCAAGGATGGCGTGATACTTCTCCCGCGTGGTGCGGAAGATGAGGTCGTCCCGATCGTCCCGAACCACCGGCCGGTTGGTGGGGATGACCATGACGTCGAGCCCGTAGATCTGGTGGAACTCCCCTTCCTCGGTCTCCGCCGTTCCCGTCATCCCGGCGAGCTTGTCGTACATCCGGAAGTAGTTCTGGATGGTGATGGTGGCCAGCGTCTGGGTCTCCCCGCGGATCTCCACCCCCTCTTTCGCCTCCACCGCCTGGTGAAGGCCGTCGCTCCAGCGACGCCCGGCCATCTGGCGGCCGGTGAACTCATCCACGATCACCACCGAGCCGTCCTCGCCGATGATGTACTGCTCATCCTTCTGATACAGCGTATAGGCCTTCAGAAGCTGGTGGATGACGTGGAGCTTCTGGTTCTTCTCCGCGTAGCCCGCTTCCAGCTCCTCCAACTGCTCGCGCTTCTGGTCCACGGTGAGGGACTCGTTCGCCTCGATGGCGCCGATCTCCTCCGAGAGATCGGGAACGACGAACGCGTCGGGCTCATTCGGGGAGAGCTCGTCGAGGCCCCGATCCGAGAGATGGGTGTTGTGTCCCTTCTCGTCCATGGCGAAGAAGAGCATCTCGTCCACTTCGTGGAGACGCTTCTCGCGCATGTAATCCGCCTCCACCTTCTGTACCAACGTCTGGAGCGACGGGTCTTCGGCGAACAGCTTCAGGAGCTTCTTGTGCCGTGGGCTCCCCCGCTTCACCGCCAGCAGCCGCTCCCCCGCGTCGTACTCGTCTCCCTCCTCCAGCGACTTCTCGGCTTCCGCGACGAGCTGGTGCGTCACGCGGAGCTGCTTGTTGTAGAGAGATCGTACGAGGGGGTTGTACTGCTTGAAGGGCGTGGAGGTATCCCGGCCCACGGGGCCCGAGATGATCAGCGGGGTCCGAGCCTCGTCGATGAGGATGGAGTCCACCTCGTCGATGATTGCGAAGGCGTGCTCACGCTGCACCCGCTGCTCCAGCGAGTGCACCATGTTGTCCCGCAGGTAGTCGAAGCCGAACTCGTTGTTCGTGCCGTACGTGATATCGGCGTGGTACGCCTCCCGCCGCTCAGCGGTGCCGGGCTGGTGGAGGTCGATCACATCGACGGTCAAGCCCAGGAAACCGTAGATGGCGCTCATCCACTCGGCATCCCGCTGGGCCAGGTAGGAGTTCACGGTCACCAGGTGCGCCCCACGTCCGGGGAGGGCGTTGAGATACATGGGGAGTGTCGCCGCCAGCGTCTTCCCTTCACCGGTCTGCATCTCCGCCACCTTTCCCTGGTGGAGGGCGATACCCCCGATGAGCTGCACGTCATACGGGATCATGTCCCAGGTGGCCTTGGTGCCGGTAAACGTCACCTCGGTACCGACCAGCCGCCGACAGGTCTCCTTCACGACGGCGTAGGCCTCTGGAAGGAGGTCATCGAGGGTGTTCTCGAGGATCTCCTTGAGGTCGGCCTCCAGCCGACCCAACTCCACGCTGAGCTGCTCTCGATGGCCGGCGTCCTCGGACTTCCTCTTCTCGTCGCGGAGGTCATCGATCCGGGCCTGTGTCTCCTGTGTGGCTGCGCGGATCCTGTCCCGGAACTCCTCGGTCTTCCCCTTCAGAGCTTCGTCCGACAGGGCCTCGAGCAACCCGTAGTGTCGATTGATCTCCTCCAGGAGGGGCTCGAGCTTCTTCACCTCTCGGGCGTGGCGATCACCCAGCACCTTCTTGACCAGTGACTTCAGCATGTCGATCCGTGACTAGGGTATCCCGCCGCGCGGCGGAGAACCGATGATCAGGTGAGCGGAGAGGCCGACCGCACCTCCCGCTCGCCATACAGTTGGTGTTGCTCGATCCCGCGACGGACGGACTCCGGCACCAGGAATCGGATGGACCTTCCCGCGGCGACCCGCGCCCGCACCTCGGTGGAGGACACATCCATGCGGCGGGTCGTCACGGATCGGGCCTCGAACCCGTCGACGCCAGGATCCGCATCTCCCCGACGCCCGATCACGCAGAGGGTCGCCAGGCCCGCGATTCGCTCCGGATCCTTCCAGTCTCGGAACGAGGCCCACTGGTCGGTCCCCATGAAGAGGAAGAGCTCCGCACCCGGATGGGCGCCCCGCAATTCCTCCAACGTGTTCACGGTGAAGGAGGGCGCCGGCCGCTCGAGCTCTCCCCGCCACACGCGCATGGAGGGATGCCCCGCCAGCGCGCTTTCGAGGAGCGCCGAACGAATCCCGGGGTCGGTACCGGGCCGATCCGTCTTGAAGGGGGAGAGACGAGCCGGAACGAAGTACATCAGGTCGAGCCCCATCGACTCCAGCGCATCCTGCGCCACCGCCAGGTGGCCCACGTGGGGCGGATCGAACGAGCCGCCGAAGACCCCGATTTTCACATCAGGAACCGGAGCCGCCGGACGCGCCGCCCGACTCCGTGTCTCCCAGTGCCCTGGCCTCGGGGGAATCGGGGTAGTCGGACAAGAGCCGAGTCCGCGCCAACTCCACCTCTTCCTCGTATCCGATCTCCTCGTACGCCTCGATGATCCCCGCGAGCGCCCGGGGCGCCCACTCGGTATCGGGGTACGTATCCACCACTTCCTCGAAGTAGATGATGGCGGAGTCGAAGAAGTCCCTCCTGAGGTAGTAGTGCCCGCTCTCGTAGACCTTCCTGGCCAACTTTTCGCGCATTTCGTTGGCGATCCGGGCAGCGTCCTGCGCCTCGGAGCGACCCTGGTAATCCGCCACGACGTTGCGGCAGACGGTCAGCGCCTGCTCGGTGAAGGTCTGATCCCGTTGAGAGATGGGCGAGAGCGCGGAATAGGAACGACACACGCCCAACGCGGCGACCGGCGCATTGGGGTGGGCCGGGTACAGATCGAGGAAGCGGGTATACTCGCTCGACGACGTGATGTACTGCTCGTCCCTGAAGTACGCCTCTGCCATCAGGAAATACGCCTCGGCAGCCTGCTCGAACGTGGGATAGACCAGTAGCAACCGGTCCAGCGTCTCGGCCGCATCCCCGTACTCCCCGGCGTCGTATTCCTCCTGGGCAAGCCGGAAGACGCCGGCAGCGTCCAGGCCCTGGTACTTGGACCCCGACGCGCAACCGGTGAGGGCTCCCAGCGCCCCGAACACCAGAACGAGAGACAGGCTTCGCTTGAACATCCGTTGAAGATACCCAAGAGTCGGTGCTCTGTTCAGCCCCCCACCGGTGATTGACGTCCGGGCCGGTTGGGCCTCGGGCGGGCGGTCAACCGCCATAGAACTCTCGGATCGAATCCCCCACCGCATCGATGGCCGCGTCCTCGAGCTCAGGGAAGATGGGAAGGGAGATCACCTGCTCGGTCAGTGTCTCTGATGCGGGAAGGTCTCCGCGGCTCCCGCCGAGGGATGCGAAGCACTCCTGGAGGTGGAGCGGAACCGGGTAGTAGACCCCCGAGCCGATGCCCCGCCCCCCCAGGAACTCCCGAAGCTCGTCCCGACGCCTGACACGCAGCGTGAACTGGTTGTAGACGTGGTGGTTCCCCGGCAGGACCTTCGGAACCACCACCTCCGGGACATCCGCGAGAATTCCCTCGTAGCGGCAGGCGTTCTCACGACGCCGGGCGGCCCACCGGTCCAGGTGCGGAAGCTTGGCTCCCAGCACGGCGGCCTGCAGCGCGTCCAGACGGGAGTTGGTACCCACCATCTCGTGGTGATACATCTGCCGGCCACCGTGGACTCGGAGCTTGCGGACCCGGTCCGCGAGATCGTCATCGAGCGCGGTCACCATCCCGGCGTCCCCGAACCCTCCAAGATTCTTCGTCGGAAAGAACGAGAAGGCCGACACTGGGGCCCACGCACCCGCCATGCGGGGTGCCGCACCCGTCTCCGGAGGCGCTCGCCGGGCGCCCACCGCCTGGGCCGCGTCCTCCAGGAGGACGACTCCTCGCTCCGCCGCCCAGTCGAGGATCTCCTCCATGGGGGCCATCTGCCCAAAGAGATGCACCGGAATCGCGGCTCGGGTCCGCTCGGTCCAGGCCGCATCCAGCGTATCCACTGTGACGTTGAAAGAGTCCGGATCCACGTCGCAGAAGACGGGCTTGAACCCCGCGTTCCAGGCGGCGCCGGCGGTGGCGAAGAAGGTGAACGCCGGAAGGATGACTTCGTCGCCGGGCCGCGGATCGAGTGCCTTCAGCGGCAGCAGGAGTGCGTCGGTCCCGCTTGCGACGCCAATGGCGTGGGGAACCCCCAGGTACTCCGCCATGGAGGCTTCGAAGGCGTCCACCTCGGGTCCGAGGATGAAGCCCTGCGACTCCAGGACCCGGTCCATCGCCTCACGGACTTCCGTCCTGATGGATGCGAATTGCGCCTTGAGATCCAGCAGAGGAACGTTCATGACCACGCCTCAGCCGCACGGACGATCCGGGCGAAACTCGCCGAGGCGTCGCCCGAAGATGATTTGATCCCGTCTCTGCTGCGCCCGCTCCACCAGAGCGCTTCCCGCCGCGCCCTCCATGACCCGGACCTGATGGAACGATTCGGCGGCCGCTTCGCATTCACCCAGCGCGGCCAGGATCTCGCCACGCTCGAACCAGGCTTCGCCCAGAATACTCCTGGGCTCCCCCACGTCGATGACCCGGTCCACCAGGCCAAGCGCCTCTTCCAGATCGTCGTTCCCCGGCTGTGCCTGGCCACGGAGCTCCCGCGCACGCTGGAAGGAGCAGTTCCCGATGAACCAGTCCACCTCGCCGCGCTCCGACCGTCTGGCCACCTGCCGGAACTGCTCGAAGAACAGGAGTCCGTTCTGGCAGTCGCCGATGCCCTCGTACGCCCGGCCGATCTCGAAGATCACCGCGGGGAGCGAATCCGACCCGCCTCTCAGCGCGCGCTGGTAGAGAGGAAGGGCCCTGCCGTACTCTCCGTTCCCGAAGTAGTGTCGCGCCAGGGGGAGGGCCATGTCGTCCAGGCCGATGGCCGGCTCCAACGTCAGTGCCGCCTCCACGGCCGAGGCCATCTGGAACGTCTCTCCGTCCGCCGCGGCCTCCCGCGCCAGATGCATGAGGTCGGATACCGCCTGACCTCGAAGATCCGCTCGTCTCTCGATGGCTTCCCCGAATCGGGCCGCCGCCTCGTCCACCCGTCCCAGGGCCACATAGGCGTGGGCCACACGCATGAGCGCCTCGGGGTCGTCGTCACTCTGTCGCACCGCCAGACGGTACTCCGCCAGCGCTTCCTCCATGGCTCCAGACGCGAACGCCCGGTCGCCACGCTGAAGCGTGGTGGCCTCGGCGGTGCCATCCCGGCAACCCGAGACTCCCAGGAAGAGGCACAGTGCCAGCAGTGCGGTCGATGCGGTGCGGAGGCTCGTCATGGTGCCTGATCTACTGAGGGTGGATCGAGGAGGTTCCCGTCGCCCCTGTTCAGGAGTCACCTCCCGAGGTCCTGCCGTACCGATCTTCGAGACGGACCACGTCGGCGAGGTGAGGCGTGGACGCCTCCAGGATGTCGCAGTCGGTCACGGCGATCATGCGATGGATCATTCCGGGTCGGGTGCGGAACCGGTCGTTGGCCCGCATGACGTACTCGTGGAGCTCATCCACGGAGAGGCCCGCCTGGAACCGCATCTCCCCCCGGAGTACACAGATGGTCTCGTCCTTCTCCTCGTGGTACTGGAGGGAGAGAGCCTCCCCGGCGTTGATGTGGAGGATCTTTCCCACGTATCGGTCGGTCTCGGCCCAGATAACCTCGTAACCCCAGGGTTTCTCGACGCGTCTCGGCTGCTCCAACATGGGCTCGTGTTTCCTCTCTCCGCGATGGTGAACGGCCGCGAAAAGGTCGCCGAACTCCGAATGTCGGGCAATCCCGATCCCGGCCCGGAGGCGGGGCGCACCCCGGGTGTGGCGGCCGGTCAGTCTCCGGTCACGAGCCGGGATTCAACTCCCAGGCGTCGGACCATCTCGTCGAAGTAGGGGATCGTGCGGCCGAGACCCTCCTCGAGGCCCACTCTAGGCTCCCACTCCAGCTCCCTCCGGGCCAGGGAGATGTCCGGCTGGCGGACCTTGGGATCGTCCTCCGGCAGGGGAAGCCGGCGGATCCCGCCCTGGCTGCCCGTGAGTCGGAGCACCAGCGAGGCGAGCTCCGCGATGGTGAACTCGCCGGGGTTCCCGATGTTCACCGGCTCGGTAAGGGACGAATGGAAGAGGCGATAGATGCCCTCCACCTCGTCCGAGACGTGGCAGAAGGAGCGCGTCTGGTTGCCATCCCCGTAGACGGTCAGCGCCTCTCCGCGAAGAGCCTGCACGATGAAGTTCGAGACCACCCGGCCGTCCCCCGGGCGCATCCGGCTTCCGTAGGTGTTGAAGATCCGCACGATCCGGGTGTCCAGGCCGTGGAAGCGGTGATAGGCCATGGTGATGGCCTCGGCGAACCGCTTGGCCTCGTCGTAGCATCCCCGGACTCCCACCGGGTTCACGTGTCCCCAGTAGGATTCGGGCTGCGGGTGCACCTGGGGATCGCCATACACCTCCGACGTGCTCGCGAGAAGGAACCGTGCCCCCTTCGCCTTCGCGATTCCCAGGCAGTTGTGGGTCCCCAGGCTTCCCACCTTCAGGGTCTGGATGGGGATCTCGAGGTAGTCGACTGGGGAGGCCGGAGAGGCGAAGTGCAGGACCCCGTCCAGATCCTCCGCAACGACGATGGGCCGCGAGATGTCGTGCTCCACAAAGGAGAATCCCGGCCGCCTGGACAGCTCGGCGATGTTCGCCCGAGAGCCCGTTGCGAAGTTGTCGAGGCCCACGACCTGGTGGCCGTCGTCGAGGAACCGGTCGGCCAGGTGCGAGCCCAGGAATCCGGCCGCCCCCGTGACGAGGACCCTCACCGGGTCAGCTCTACCGCGCCCACCGCGCGGCGCCCGATGGAGTGATACTCGAAGCCAAGGGACTCCATCTTCTCGGGGCGATAGATGTTTCGCCCGTCGAACACCAGCGGGAACCGGAGCGCTTCCCGAATCCGCCGGAAGTCGGGAAACCGGTAGGGCTGCCACTCCGTGTGGATGATCAGCGCATCAGCACCATCCAGGCAGTCATAGTCGATCTCACGATACTCCACCCGGTGGTCCAGCACCCTCCGGGCCTCGTCCATGGCCCCCGGGTCGTGAGCCACCACCTCGGCGCCCCGGTCCAGAAGACCCTGAATGGTCACACGGCTCGGGGCATCCCGCATGTCGTCCGTATTCGGCTTGAAGGACAGCCCCCATACGGCGAACCGCCGTCCGGAGAGGTCCTCCCCGAAGCGTTGGACCACCCGCTCCAGCAGGAGACGCTTCTGCGCCTCGTTGACCGACTCCACCGAGTCCAGGATCTCGGAGGGCGCACCCAGCTCCCGCATGGTCCGGGCCAGCGCCTTCACATCTTTGGGGAAACACGAACCCCCGTAGCCCACTCCCGGAAAGAGGAAGGCGGACCCGATTCGCTCGTCGGTCCCCACACCGTGGCGCACCATGTCCACGCTCGCACCCGTCTTCTCGCACAACAGCGCGATGGCGTTCATGAACGAGATCCGGGTGGCGAGCATGGCATTCGCGGCGTATTTGGTGATCTCCGCCGACGGAACGTCCATGACCAGGAGCCGATCGCTCCTCCGCATGAACGGGGAGTAGAGCTCTTGCAGGACCCGCTCCGCGGTGGGGTGATCCACTCCCAGAACGACGCGATCCGGGTGCATGAAGTCGTCCACTGCGGCCCCTTCCTTCAAGAACTCGGGGTTGGAGCAGACGTGCACCGGATGGTCGGTCTCGGCCTCGATGGCTTCCCGTACCTGGCGCGCCGTTCCCACGGGTACCGTGCTCTTCGTGATGACGATCCGCTCCCCGTCTATGGCCTGCCCGATGGTCCGGGCCACCGCCAGGACGTGCTGCAGGTCCGCGGACCCGTCCTCGTCCGGGGGAGTGCCCACGGCGATGAAGATCACGTACGAGTCGCGTACCGCCTTCTCCACGTCGGTGGTGAACGTCAGACGCTTCTGCTCGAGATTCCGGGCCACCAGGGGTTCCAACCCGGGCTCGTAGATGGGAATCTCTCCCCGCTCCAGGCGCCGGATCTTCCTCTCGTCGATGTCCGCGCACACGACGTCGTTCCCGGTCTCGGCCAGGCACGCTCCGGCCACCAGGCCCACGTAGCCGGTACCGATTACAGCGATTCTCACGTTCGTTCGACTCCGTGTTGGAACAACATGGGTGAACCGGTCATTCCGCGTGGCCCACCACACCCGCCTCTCGAAGCGCCTCCAGGACCCTTCGTACCGCGTCCTCCTCGGTCATGGCGCTCGTATCGAGCACGACTTCGGCGTCCGGGGACGCCTCGTAGGGCTCGTCCACGCCCGTCAGGCCCTGGATCTCTCCGCGGTCCCGCCGTGCGTAGACGCCCTTGGGATCCCGCCGCCGGGCCTCCTCCAGGTCCACCGCCACATGCACCTCGATGAAGCGGCCGTCGGGGATGAGGGCCCTGACTCGCTCCCGGTCCTGACGATAGGGGGAAACGAAGGTGCAGAGCACGATGTTGCCGTGCTCGAAGAAGAGCCGGGCCACCTCGCCGATCCTGCGGATGTTCTCGCCCCGGTCGGCCCGGCTGAAGCCCAGGTCTCCGCTGAGGCCGTGTCGCACCTGATCGCCATCCAGCAGCATGGTCTGCCGGCCGGCCTCCCACAGCCTGCGCTCCACCTCCCGCGCGATGGTGCTCTTCCCGGCTCCGCTGAGGCCGGTGAACCAGACCACCGCTGCCCGCTGGCCCGCACGCCCTTCCCGCTCCTCCCGGGGGATGTTCCACGACTCCCACGTCACATGGGGCGACCGGGCTCGGGTGGGCCCGCCGTCCACCGCGACGACCTCCTTCAATTCCCGGACCTCGCTCCGGATCATCCCGGCTCCGACCGTCGCATTGGTGTGCAGGTCGACCAGCACGAACCCCCCGGTCCCACGGTTGGTCCGGTAGGGATCGAAGAAGACCGGGCTGGCCGTCTCCACCTGAACCCGTCCGATGTCGTTCAGGCCGAGTTGCTCCGCCGGCTCCCGGTGAAGCGTGTCCACATTGATCCGGTAGACGAGCCGGTCCACCACGGCCCGCACCTCCCGGGTGGTATGCAGGAGGGCGTATTCCCTGCCCGGTTCCATGGGCTCGTCGGACATCCAGCAGAGGATGGCCTCGAAGCGGGTACTGGCGGTAGGGAGGTTCATGGTCCGTACCACCATGTCCCCCCGACTGATGTCCACCTCGTCCTCGGTGGTCACGATGACCGAATCCCCGGCGCTCGCTTCCCGTAACGGACCGTCGAAGGTCTCGATGGTCCGGATGGCGGTGCGTGTGCCGGACGGCAGGACCACGACCTCCTCTCCCGGCTGCAGCGTGCCCGAAGACACCCGTCCGGCGTAGCCGCGGAAACCGTGATGCGGGCGAATCACGTACTGCACCGGGAATCGGAAGTCGACGAGGTTCCGCCCCGTGCCGACGTTCACGTTCTCCAGGTGGTGAAGGAGCGTGCCACCCTGGTACCAAGGCATGTTCTCGGACGGCTCCACCACGTTGTCGCCTATCAAGGCCGACATGGGGATGAAGGAGATGTCCGCCACGTCCAGCTTTTCACAGAACTCCCGGTACTCCCGGACGATCTCGTCGAACACCGACTCTCGCCAGTCCACCAGGTCCATCTTGTTCACCGCGACCACCAGGTGGGGAATCCCCAGGAGCGACGAGATGAACCCGTGGCGCTTCGACTGGGTCAACACGCCCTTCCGGGCGTCGATGAGCACCACGGCCAGCTCTGCCGTGGAGGCCCCGGTGACCATGTTTCGCGTGTACTGAACGTGGCCCGGAGTATCGGCGATGATGAACTTCCGCTTCGGCGTAGCGAAATAGCGGTAGGCTACGTCGATGGTGATCTTCTGTTCCCGCTCCGCCCGCAGTCCGTCCGTCAGGAGAGCGAGATTGACCTCCTCCTCGCCGTAGCTGCGGCTGGCCCTCTCCACCGCCTCCAGCTGGTCCTCGAAGATGGACTTGGTGTCGTAGAGCAGCCGACCGATGAGCGTGCTCTTCCCATCATCGACGCTTCCAGCCGTCGTGAAGCGGAGGAGATCCATGTCCCGATACGGTCCCGGACCGCTCATCAGAAGTACCCCTGGCGCTTGCGATCCTCCATGGCGGCCTCTGAGCGCTTGTCGTCGAACCGCCCGCCTCGCTCCGTCTGACGCGCCGCGGCGACCTCCTGGATGATGTCCTCCAACGAGGCGGCCGTAGAGACCGTCGCCCCGGTGCACGTGGCATCGCCGATGGTCCGGAAGCGTACCGTCATCGTGATGGACTCCTCATCGCCCATTGGCCACAGGAACTCCGTCTTTGCCAGAATGACGCCCTCCCGGTGAACGACCTCGCGCTCGTGGGCGAAGTAGAGGTTCGGAAGGGCGATCTTCTCTCGAGCGATGTACTGCCACACGTCCATCTCGGTCCAATTGGACAATGGGAAGACCCGGAAGTGCTCGCCCGGACCCTTGCGTCCGTTGAACACGTTCCAGAGCTCGGGGCGCTGGTTCTTGGGGTCCCACTGTCCGAACCGGTCCCGGTGAGAGAAGAAGCGCTCCTTGGCCCTGGCCTTTTCCTCGTCCCGGCGACCGCCTCCCAAGGCGGCATCGACCCGATGCTCCTTCAGACCATCCAGCAGGGTTACGGTCTGGAGCGCGTTCCGGCTCGCATGCGGGCCGGTCTCCTCTCGCACGCGGCCGGCGTCGATGGAGTCCTGCACGTGACAGACGATGAGGTCGACCCCCGCCTCCCCGACCAGCTGATCCCGGAAGCGGAGGGTCTCCGGGAAGTTGTGTCCGGTGTCGATGTGCATGAGGGGAAAGGGGACCCGGCCCGGGTGAAACGCCTTCCGAGCCAAATGCACCATGACGATGGAGTCCTTGCCGCCGGAGAAGAGCAGCACGGGCCTCTCGAACTGCGCCGCTACCTCCCGGATCACGAAGATCCCCTCCGATTCCAGCTGGTCCAGGTGGGTTTTGTGATAACGCCCAGGCAACGTCACGACCTCTCGGGTTCGGGTTCGACTCGTGCGACTCAGGATTCCTTGACGATCCAACTTCCCGTCACGGCGAACCCCGCCCGCCGGAACGCGTCTCGCGCATCCACGATTCGGGCCGCATAGGTCCACACCAGCTCCAGGTCCAGCTGGGAGTGGTCGGTGACCAGCAGCACGAGGTCCGACCATTGGACCCGGTCGGCGGTGAGCGGCACCGACTCTCGGGGTCCGCCCGGGTCACCTTCCGGGATGACCCCGATGAACGGGTCGTGGAAGACGACTTCGGCGCCGTCCGCCTCGAGGAGATCCAGGATATCCAATGCCGGCGATTCCCGGAGGTCGTCGATGTCCGGCTTGTACGCCACGCCCAGAACCAGGATCCGGGAACCGCGAACGCTCCTCCCGGCGTGGTTGAGGGACTGCCTCGCCTTGTCGTGAATGAAGCGCGGCATGTCGCTGTTGACCTCGGACGCCAGGTCGATGAAGCGCGTCCGATAGTTCATGGTCCGCATCTTCCACGACAGATAGTGGGGGTCCACCGGGATGCAGTGCCCCCCCAGCCCCGGACCCGGGAGGAAGCGCATGAACCCGAATGGCTTGGTGGAGGCCGCATCGATCACCTCCCACACGTCCACTCCCAGCCGGTCGGCGATGAGAGCCGTCTCGTTGGCCATCCCGATGTTGATGGCCCGGAAGGTGTTCTCGAGCAGCTTCGTCAGCTCTGCCGCTTCGGCGGAAGAGACCGGGACCATCGTGTCCACGAATCGTCCGTAGAAGGAGGAACCGACTTCGGTACAAAGGGGCGTGATGCCGCCGATCACCTTGGGTGTGTTCTTCGTGTGCCACGTCGCGTTACCCGGGTCTACACGCTCAGGTGAGAAGCATAGGTAGAAATCCCGCCCGGCCCTCAGGCCGGATGCTTCGAGCACCGGTAGCAGCACCTCCCGCGTGGTTCCAGGATAGGTGGTGGATTCCAGTGTGATCAGCTGACCCTTCCGGAGCGCGCCTGCCACGGCCTGAGAGGCCGCAACCATGTAGGAAACGTCAGGGTCACGCGTCTTGGACAAGGGAGTCGGAACGCAGATGGAGACGGCGTCGCACTCGGACAAATCCCCTGGATCGGTCGTCGCCCTGAGGAGCCCGGCGTCCACGAGTGTGGCCACGTGTGCCCCCGGCACGTCCCCGACGTGGCTCTCTCCGCTATTGACCCCCTGAACCACGGCCTCCGACACGTCGACGCCGATCACCTTCACTCCCGCTTGCGCGGCCTCCACGGCCAGAGGGAGTCCAACATACCCCAGGCCGATGACGCCCAGGGTCATGGGACCGTCGCGAAACCGTTCTACCTCGGGGTGAATCACGGCAACGTCCGGAATTGAGGGTGAAAGAGGCATCGATGATGCGGCGTCCCCTAGGGTAGCCAATCCGGGCCCAAGGGTGCAGAGGGGATTCCTGTCCGGCTCAAAGCCATCGGGAGCGGAACTCCGACAGTAGCTCGTCGGGCCCCGCGAGGAAGTTCGGAAGCTTGGGTGAGGGTCGATTGAACTGAGGAATCGTCCCGTCGGCCAGGATCACCGTCATTCCGGCCGCCTGGACCAACGCCGCCCCCGCCGCCACATCCCACTCGTGCTTTGGGACGAGTGTCCATGTCGCATCCGCCAGGCCCGCGGCCACCAGGGCGAGCTTGTACGCCACGGAGCCACAAGGAACCACCTGGAAGGGCGCATCCGAGAATCGCTGCCACTCCCCTCGCCGAACCTCACTGCGACTGGCGTACACCCTCGACCCGGAGAGGTGCGTGCGAGACGCCGGCTCCAGCGGGACGTCGTTGACTCGGACGCCCGTCTCCACGGAACCGATGACCCGCAGCCCCGTCGCGGGGTTGAGGATCCCTCCCGCCACCGGCCGCCCGTCCTCCACCAGGCCGATGGAGATGCACCACTCAGGAATCCCCTCGACGAACTCCCGCGTGCCATCGATGGGGTCCACGATCCAGCAGCGCCGGTGCTCCAGCCGTCCGGGATCGTCGGAAGTCTCCTCAGAGAGCCATCCTTCTCCCGCGGAAGGCAGGATCTCCCGTAGGACCCGGTCCACCGCCAGGTCCGCCTGCGTCAACGGATCGTCCCGCTGGCTCTTCACCTCGTACGCCACGGCACCGGGAGTGAAGGGCTGCACCGCCTTCGCTCCGGCCGCCAATGCAGCATCGATCCGCTTCAGGTCCGATGCTCGATCCATCATCACCTCCTGGAGTCCCCGTCCCCTTCGGTGCGCGTGTTCACACATGGCTCTCGACTCGGGGATCCAAAGAAACGGGCCCCCGGGAGGTCACCCGGGAGCCCGTCGCGCCAGCGCGATCCCGAGGGACCCGCAGTCAGGCCTCGGCCTTGAGGGCGGGGGCCTTCGTGATCTTCCCGGCGGAGATGCATGAGGTGCACACCCTCACCCGGCGGCGCTCCCCATCCGGAAGCAGGATCTTCTGCGTCTGGAGGTTGGGCAACCAACGTCGCCGCGACTTGTTGTTCGCGTGGCTGCGGTTGTTCCCGGTCCCCGGGCGCTTCCCGCAAACGTAGCACACTCGAGCCATCGTTCTATTCCCGTAAGGTTCTGTCCGGTCCTCAGGAACCGGCGGACCCGCCTGCCTCGGCCGGTCCCGTGGTGTCTAGCTGATCTGCTTCAATGAAGTGCGTCGCGAATTCCACCAGGAGGCGGTCGTTCTCATTGATCGCGCCGGTACCGACCCAGTCGTTCACGATGCTGTCGGTCATGAGCAGCAGCGTGCCCACCACAGTGGCGCGGTCACCCATTCCCACCTGCATGGAGTCCGCGAGGGACGGCATCAAACGTACCAGGAACGGCGTAGCCGGAAGCGCATCGGAGGCCGGCAAGTCCAGGAAGAACGCTTGCGAACCCATGGTGGAGGACACCTCCAGGTCGCGGAGCCGAACCACCTGGCCCACGTAGGCATCCGCCCCGGTCTTCAGCTCTTCTGCAGCGACAGTGGTTCCCATGAAGTCGTCCGAGGACGTTTCCACCGCCTCGTCGAGCTCGGGAGGCTGTGTCGGCTCGGCGGTCACATACAGCCAGTACATGAAGCCACCGAGGAGCAGGAAGGTCGCCAGCATCAGAGGGATACCGAGGTTCGCTGCGCCCCGCCGGGATCCGAAGAAGGCCATCTCCGCTATTCCTTTTCCTGGAGTGCGAGTTGAGTTCGGGCCGACAACTTAGTCCACGAGCTGGATGAGCGACATATCTGCCGCGTCACCCTTGCGGGTGCCCAGCTTGAGGATGCGGGTGTAACCCCCGGGCCGGTCCTTGAAGCGCGGCCCGATCTCATCAAAGAGGAGACCCAGCACCTCACGCTCCCGGATCTTCGTGCCGGCGAGCCGACGGGCGTGAAGGTCCCCTCGACGGGCCAGGGTGATGAGGCGCTCTGCATACGGGCGGAGCTCCTTCGCCTTGGCCGTGGTGGTCTCGATCTGCCCATGACGGAACAGGGAAGACGCCATGTTCCGAAGCGTTGCGCGCCTATGGCTCGCTGTCCTGTTGAGCTTTCTGCCCTTCTTGCGGTGCCTCATGATCTCATCCGACGTGCGTGTACCTGGAGCCGTGCTTACTCGGCGCTGGCCGCTTCCTCGGCCTCGTCCTCCATGAAGAAGAGCTGGCCGTCATCGCCGCTCTTCAGCCTCATCCCGAACCGGAGCTCGTGCTCCTCCAGGAAGTCGGAGATCTCCTTCAGGGACTTCTTCCCGAAGTTCTCGATCCCCAGCATGTCGTCCTCGGACTTCTGCACGAGGTCGCCCAGGGTCCGGATGTTCTCCTTCTGAAGGGAGTTCCGCGACCGGACACTGAGCTCCGCCAGGTCCTCGATGGGGCGGGAGAACAGATCCTGGAGGCGTTCCGGCACCGGACGCGCTCCCTCCGGAGCCACCTGAGGAATCCCACCCTCGCCCAGGTAGAGCATGTACTCGAGGTGCTTCCGGACGAGAGCGGACGCATAGCGGACCGCGCCCTCGGGTTCCACCGAACCATCCGTCTCCACGTGGAGCGTCAGACGATCGAAGTCGGTCCGCTGACCGACGCGCGTCTCCTCCACCGTGAAGTTGGCCCGGCGAACCGGGTTGTAGATGGCGTCGATCCGGACCAGGTCGACCGGAGCGGACTTGGGCAGCTCGTGCTGGTCGGCCAGGACGAAACCCCGGCCCTTGTTCACGTAGAGCTCGAGGTTCAGGTCCCGCTCATCCTGCAGGGTGAGGATCTGATGCTCCGGATCCTTGAGCTCGACACCCGCCGGAAGGTTCGCCAACGCCGCCGTGACCACACCCGGCCCGGAGGCGCTGATCTCCAGCGTGGCCTCGTCGACGTCGTCATCCAGGATGACGACCAACGACTTGAGGTTCTGGATGACCTGGTGAACGTCCTCCACCACGCCCTGAATGGTCTGATGCTCGTGGACCACACCGTCGATCCGAAACGCCCAGACAGCCGCTCCCCTAAGAGACGACAACAGGACACGACGCACGGAGTTCCCGAGTGTGTGTCCGTAGCCACGCTCCAGAGGCTCCACCACGAACCGAGCGGTGGTTCCGTCCTCCGACGTCTCCACCGACTCGATACGCTCCGGAAGCACCAGTCCGGTCAGATCAATTTCCACCATATCCTCCTCGTGCCTGGGCACCGGGAATCATCCTACGAAGGGGAGAACACGTTTGGTGACGACTACCGCCTTCGTCATTACTTCGAGTAGAGCTCCACGATGAGCTGCTCCTGGACCGCCAGCGGGATGTCCTGACGGCTCGGCGAGCGCAGCACACGGCCCACCCGGTTCTTCTCGTCCAGGGTCAGCCACTCGAGCAGGGTCGGACGGGTCCGGGACTCGAGGCTGGTGACCACGGACAGATTGTCACGCGAACCCGCCTTCACCGCCACCTCGTCCCCCGCCTTGAGCTGGTAGCTCGGCACATCCACGATCCGGCCGTTGACCTCCACATGACGGTGGCGGACCAGCTGGCGCGCCGCGTTCCGGGACGGAGCGAAGCCCATCCGGAAGATCACGTTGTCCAGCCGCGACTCCAGCATGACGAGGAGGTTCTCGCCGGTCACGCCCTTGGCCTGTGCCGCGTTTTCGAACAACGTCCGGAACTGCTTCTCGTGCAGCCCGTACATCCGCTTCACCTTCTGCTTCTCACGCAGCTGCGTCGCGTAGTCGGACTGCTTCCGGCGCCGGGCCTGAGCTGGCCCGTGCTGTCCCGGCGGGTAGGCCCGCCGATCCACCGGGCATTTCTCCGTGTAGCACTTCACGCCCTTGAGGAAGAGCTTCTGACCCTCCCGACGGCAGAGCTTACAAACTGGACCTGTATACCGAGCCATTCAGAAAACCTCGTCAGACGCGCCGCTTCTTCGGCGGGCGGCATCCATTGTGCGGAAGAGGGGTGACGTCTTGGATGGACTTGATGTGAAGCCCAGCCGAAGCCAGTGCCTGGATAGCGGACTCCCGACCGGATCCGGGGCCCTGCACACGCACCGATACCCTGCGGACACCCATGGCGACGGCTTCCCTCCCGGCGATCTCGCCAGCCATGGTGGCCGCGAACGGGGTGGACTTCTTGGAGCCCTTGAATCCCGCCTTACCGGCGGAGCTCCACGTCACCGTGTTTCCGGTGTTGTCAGTGATGGTGATGATGGTGTTGTTGAAGGTGGCCCGAACGTGGGCTACACCCTCCGCCTCCACCACCTTCTTGACCCGCTTCCCGCGGGCCGGCTTACCCTTTGCCACAATCTCTTCCTTGCGTTCGGTCTATCGAACAAAAGCCGATGCGGCGATCATCGGACACGGCCTGACCCGTTGACCCCGCATCTGGCTCCCTGCCTCGCGAATCCGCGCGGCGGAACTCTACTTCTTGGGCGCCTTCTTCTTTCCAGCGATGGCGCGCCGAACACCCTTGTGGGTGCGTGCGTTGGTGTGGGTCCGCTGGCCACGCACGGGGAGACCCCGGCGGTGACGGAGACCACGGTAGCAGCCGATATCCATGAGACGCTTGATGTTCATGGACACTTCGGTCCGGAGAGCACCCTCGACCTTGTACTTCCCCTCGATCTCCCGGCGGAGACGGGACACTTCATCATCACCGAGGTCCTGGGTGCGGAGGTCCGGGTCCACCCCAGTGGACTCCAGGATCTTCCGGGCCCGGGCATCCCCGATTCCGTAGATGTAGGTCAGAGCGACTTCGATCCGCTTTCCGCGGGGGAGGTCGACACCTGCGATGCGAGCCATGTTAACCCTGCCGCTGCTTATGCTTGGGATTACGGCTGCAGATGATCCGCACTACGCCACGCCGCCGGATCACCCGGCAGTGCTCGCAGATGGGCTTCACGCTGCTACGAACCTTCATGAAATGAACTCCACAATGCGTTTTTGGCAGAGCTTACAAGTATAACCAAGGTCTCGGCGACCGTAAACGGGTCACCGTACCGTTTCCGAACCGGCCTCTTTCGGCGCGCCCGTCAGGACCTTCGGGCCCTGGGCCGTGAGGGCCACAGTATGCTCGAAGTGGGCTGACCGGGAGCGGTCCGCCGTCACAACGGTCCACCCGTCGTCGAGTGTGCGAATCTGGTCCGATCCCAGCGAGAGCATGGGCTCGATGGCGAGCACCATCCCTTCCCGCAGGAGCGGCCCGTAGCCTACGCGTCCTACGTTGGGAACCTGCGGCTCCTCGTGGACCTCGCGTCCAATCCCGTGCCCCACCAGGTCCCTCACGATCCCCATGGCGCGGTCACCTACACAGGCAACCACCGCCGCACCGATGTCACCGACGTGCCCCCCCACCTTGGCAGCCTCGACCGCGGCGCCCAGCGAGGCTTCGGTCACGTCCAGCAACAGGCGGGTCTCGGCGTCCAGCTCCCCTACGGGAAACGTCCAGGCCGAGTCGGAGCACCATCCGTCCAGCTTGACGCCCACGTCCACGGAGACGATGTCCCCCTCTTCCAGGAGCCGGTCGTCGCTGGGGATCCCATGGACGATCTCCTCGTTCAGGGAGATACACACCGCCCCGGGGAAGCCGTACAGACCCTTGAACGCGGGAACCGCCCCGTCATGGGACCGGATGAACTCCTCGCAGAAGTCGTCGAGCTGCCGGGTAGATACGCCGGGGCTCGCCCGGGGAGCCAGTTCCTGGAAAAGCGCTCCGATGATGGCACCGCCGCGGGCCATCAGCTCCACTTCCTGCGGAGACTTCAGGTGGATCATCTTGCGGGACCCCATGCTCAGCTCAGGGCCGAGGCCAGACCTGCCTGCACGGCATCCATGGGCTGGTCACCGTCGACGTGGACGACCCCGCTCTCCGCGGCCTGGTAGAAGGCAATGAGCGGGGCGGTCTGTTCCCGGTACACGTCCAGACGGTTCTGCACCGTCGCAGGCGTGTCGTCCGCGCGGTGCGTCAAAGAGGCACCGCACCGATCGCAGACACCCTCCTTCTCCGGCGGGCTGAAATGGACGTTGTACACCGACCCGCAGGAGGGGCAGCTGCGCCGACCCGTGATCCGCTTCACCAGCACATCGTCCGGAGCGGTGAGCACCAGCACCCGATCCACCCGTCGCCCCAGGCCGGCCAGGACCCCATCGAGCGCCTCGGCCTGCGGGACGGTTCTGGGAAATCCGTCGAGCACCACCCCGGCGTCCGGGTCGAGACCAGCGAGGAGTTCCTCCACCATTCCAATGATGATGGCATCCGGAACGAGCTCACCCCGGTCCATGAACGCCTGGGCCTTGCGGCCAAGGTCCGTTCCTTCGCGCTTCGCGCTTCTCAGGAGGTCGCCGGTGGCCACGTGACGAAGGGAGCGGGAGTCACACAGCAGCTTCGCCTGGGTTCCCTTACCCACGCCTGGCGGGCCGAGCAGGATCACGATCATGGCAGCGTCCTCCGAGGCCGCCCCCGGCCGGAGCCGGAGGCGTCCCTACATGTACCTCTGGCGTCCACGCATCTTCACACGGCCCTTCTTCATGAAGCCGTCATAGTGGCGAACCATGAGCATCTGCTGCAGCTGCTGCACCGTGTCCAACCCCACACCGACGACAATCAGTAGGCTGGTGCCGCCGAAGATGAACGTCGTGATCCCGAAGACGTCGAAGATCCAGAACGGGAGAAGCGCCACCAGCGCGAGGTAGATCGAACCCGGCAGGGTGATCCTGGTCAGGATGCGGTCGATGTACTCGGCGGTCCTGGCCCCCGGCTTCACCCCGGGCACGAACGCGCCCTGCTTCTTGAGGTTCTCCGCCAGATCCACGGGGTTGAAGATGATGGCGGTGTAGAAGTAGGTGAAGAAGAGAATGAGGACCGAATAGGTGGTGTAGTAGACCCAGTTGTTGGGCTGGAAGATGTCCGCCATGCCCTGAAGCCAGGGAATGGAGCTGAACGCAGCCAGCGTCCCCGGCACGATGATGAAGGACTGGGCGAAGATGATGGGCATCACGCCAGCCGAGTTGACCCGGAGGGGCACGAAGCTCTTCTGACCTTCCTGGATGCGCCCGCGTCCCACCACCTTCCGAGGAATCTGGACCGGGATCTTGCGGGCAGCCATGGTCATGGCCACGACGGCGCCGGTGACGAACACGAAGGTGCCGATGAGCGCCGCAAGCGAGAAGACGCCGATCTGTCCCAGCCGGAAGAGCTCCCACGTCCCTGCCATCTCCCGCGGGAAGCCCTCGATGATGGAGAAGAAGATGAGAAGGCTCATTCCGTTTCCAACCCCACGCTCCGTGATCTGCTCACCGAGCCACATCACGAAGACCGCACCCACCGTCAGAGCCGTCACGGTGGTGAAGGTGAAGCCGAAGCCGGGCGTCCGGACCGCACCCTGGAAGCTCTGCAGGAAGGCCGAGTAGCCATACGCCTGCATCAGGGAGAGTCCCACCGTGGTATACCGCGTCCACTGGGTGAGCTTCTTCCGACCCTCGTCCCCCTCCTTCTGAAGCTTCTCGACCGTCGGGAAGACGGCGGCGAGAAGCTGGAACATGATGGAGGCGGAGATATAGGGCATGATCCCCAGGGCGAAGATGGTCGCCCGGGAGAGTCCGCCGCCCACGAACATGTCGTACACTCCGAAGAGCGTCCCCTCGAGCTGACCGAACTGCTCGCGGAGAACGCCCACATCCAACCCCGGGACGGTGATGTGCGCCCCGATGCGGTAGATGAGGAGGATGAAGACGGTGAAGGTGAGCTTCTCGCGGACCTCAGGAGATCGCCAGAGCTTTCCGATCCAGTTGTCCATTCAGGTTACGCCTGCTCGTCGTCGCCGTTCCCGGCGTCGGGCACGATGGCCTGACCGCCGGCGGACTCGATCTTCTTGCGGGCACTCTCGCTGAAGGCATGGGCGGTGACCTGGAGCTTCACCTCCAGATCGCCGTTCCCGAGAACCTTCACGGGCTTCCGAAGGGAGCGGATGAGCCCTGCCGCCCGAAGGGTCTCGGGAGTGACCTCGCCCTCCAGCGCACCCAGGTCACCCACGTTCACCACCTGGTACTCCACCCGGTTCCGGCTGTGGAACCCACGCTTGGGAATGCGGCGGTGGAGGGGCATCTGACCGCCTTCGAAGCCGGGCGCAATGGAGCCGCCGGACCGGGACTTCTGTCCCTTCTCACCCCGCCCCGAGGTCTTTCCCGTCCCGGAACCAGGTCCGCGGCCCAGGCGCTTCCGGTCGCGGTGAGACCCGGGAGTCGGGCTCAGGTCGTGTAGCTCTGCCATGTTGACTCCTTTACCCCTCGATCTCGCGAACGGAGACCAGATGGGAAACCTTCTGTATCATCCCGCGGATAGCGGGTGAATCCTCGTGAACGACACTCTGCTGGTGACGCTTGATCCCCAGAGCACGCAGCGTGCGCCGGTGCGGCTCGGGACGGCCGATACCGCTCCGGACCTGCTTGATCTCCAGCTGCTTGGTCTTCTTCTTCGCCATGTTCAGACTCCCAGCTCCTCGACGGACACGCCGCGCTCGCGCGCGACACGCTCCACGGTAACCAGGTTGGTCAGGCCATTCATCGTGGCCCTTACGACGTTGATGGGGTTGTTGGAGCCCAGGCTCTTGGTGAGCACGTCCGTCACCCCAACCGCGTCGAGCACCGCTCGCACGGGACCACCGGCGATGACGCCGGTTCCCGGGGCCGCCGGACGGAGGAGCACCCGGCCGGCACCCCACTCCCCGACGATGTCGTGGGGAAGCGTGCCGTTCTGAACCGGGACCGTCACCATGTTCCTGCGGGCCTTCTCCAGCGCCTTGCGGATGGCCTCGGACACCTCGTTGGCCTTGGCGAAACCCACTCCGACCTTCCCCTTCTGGTCACCCACGGTCACCAGAGCGGAGAAGGAGAAGCGCCGTCCACCCTTCACCACCTTGGCGACGCGGTTGATGTGGACCACGTTCTCGGAAAGGTCGCTCTCGCGACCCCGCCCGCCACGGTCCCCACGCTTGTCCTTCCGGGGTCCGCCCTTGCCGCGGCCCCCTCCGGGGCCTCCGCTGCGATTGTCGTTGGCCATCAGAACTCCAGTCCTCCCTCGCGGGCGCCTTCGGCAAACGCCTTCACCCGCCCATGATATCTGTAGCCGCCCCGATCGAAGACGACCGACTTGATTCCCTGCTCCTGAGCCCGCGCGGCCAGCACCTTGCCAGCGGCGTGAGCGTGCTCCGCGCGCCGGTTCGCTCCCTCAGCCTGGAAGTCCCGGAGCTCCTTCGTGAGCGTGCTGACTCCCGTCAGAGTTTGGCCCGCCTCATCGTCCACCAACTGGCCCTCGATGTTCTTGAGGGAGCGATACACCACCAGCCGCGGACGGTCTGCCGTTCCGGAGATCTTCTTCCGAATCCGAAGGTGCCGACGGAGTCGCTGAGACCGCCGGGACGCCATCTTCTTACGATTTGCCATGATCAGGCTCCCGCCGTCTTTCCGGCCTTCCGCCGGACCTGTTCACCCTGGTATCGGATCCCCTTCCCCTTGTACGGCTCAGGGGGTCGGTACCCGCGAATCACGGCGGCGGCCTGCCCCACCGCCTGCTTGTCGGCGCCCTTGACCACCACGGTGGTCTGGTTCGGACACTCGATGGTGACGCCCGCGGGGGGCTCGAACTCCACCGGATGAGAGAATCCCAACGCCAGCGTCAGCGTGGTCCCCTTCATCTCGGCGCGGTATCCCACCCCCTGGATCTCCAGGGTGCGGGTGAACCCGGAGGTGACTCCCTCTACCATGTTGCTGATCAACGCCCGGGTGAGGCCGTGCAGCGCGCGGTGACGAGGTGCGTCGGAGGGACGCTCGACCCGGAGCTCCCCGTCCTCCATCTCCAACGACATCTCGGGATGGACGTCCAGATCCAGCTCCCCGTTGGGCCCCTTCACCTTGAGCGCCAGTCCGTCGAGCGTGATGTCCACCCCCTTGGGGATGGTCACCGGCTTCTTTCCAATGCGTGACATGATCCTCGTCCTCCCTTACCAGACCAGCGCCATGAGCTCACCGCCCACACCGGCCTGACGGGCAGTGCGGTCGGACATGAGACCCTGGGAGGTGGAGAGAATCGCCAGCCCCATTCCGCTTCGAACGGACGGGACGTCGGAAGCACCCACGTAGTGCCGCCGGCCGGGCCGCGAAACGCGCTCCAGGTGGCGGATTACGGGAGCACCCTCGTGGTACTTCAGATAGAGCCGCAGGACGCCGTGCTTTCCGTCGTCCAGGCTCTTCCAGTCGAAGATAAAATGGCTCTCCTTGAGGAGCTTGGCCACTTCGATCTTGAGCTTCGAGACGGGCATGTCCACCCAACGGTGGCCGGCGTTGCCGGCGTTCCGGATCCGGGTGAGCATGTCCGCAATGGGGTCGGTCATCATGATGCTATCGGCCCTGTTACCAGCTGGACTTACGGACGCCGGGGATCTCGCCCCGGAGTGACATCTCGCGGAAGCACACACGACACAGGCCGAACTTCCGGATAAAGGCGCGCGGCCGCCCGCACCGCTGACAGCGGTTACGGTGGCGCACCTCGAATTTCGGCTTGCGCTTGTTGCGCTCGATCATCGCCTTCTTGGCCATCTAAGCCCCCAGACTCCGTCTATCGATACTCGTGGTCGCGGCCTTCATGCCGCGTTGGATCCGATGATGACCGGCTCTTCGCCCCGGAAGGGGAAGCCCATGAGCCGAAGAAGCGCCAGGCCCTCGTCATCCTTGTCGGTGGAGGTGACCACCGTAATGTCCAGCCCGTGGATCTTGTTCACCCGATCGTAGTCGATCTCGGGGAAGATGATCTGCTCCTTCACGCCGAGCGTGTAGTTGCCCCGCCCGTCGAACGAACGCGTCAGCAGCCCCCGGAAGTCCCGCACGCGGGGGAGCGAGGCGCTCACCAGCCGGTCGAGAAACTCGTACATGCGCTTGCGGCGGAGGGTGACGGACGCACCCACCGGCATGCCCTCGCGCAGGGAGAAGTTGGAGATGGACTTCCTCGCACGGGTCACCATGGCCTTCTGACCGGTGATGACCTCCAACTCCTCCACGACGCTCTCCAGGAGCTTCTGGTTCTTGGACGCCTCGCCGACACCCACGTTCAGCACCACCTTATCGATCCGGGGGATCTGGTGCGGATTCGTGTATCCGAACTGCTCGGTCAAGGCGGGCCGCACCACCTCCAGGTAATGCGCCTGCAATCTCGGCATGTCGCTCATCTCAGTTCTCTCGAGCCTCCGGCTCTCAGGGGTTCACGGTCGCGTGATCGGAGGGCTCACGACCACGTTCGCGTCTCGGGAATCCGCTCCCTAGTGGGGCTTGGGGACGGGGTTCCCACTCTTGACGGCTATGCGCTCCTTCGTGCCGTCCTCCTCCACACGGATGCGCACCCGGCTGGCGTCGCCGGACGCCGGGTCGACAAGCATCACGTTGGAGACATGGATCGAGGCCTCGAAGGTCACGATCCCGCCGTCGGGGTTCCCCTGGCTGGGCCGCTGGTGGCGCTTGCGCATGTTGACGCCCTCCACCACCACGCGGTCCTCTTCCGTAAGGACCTGGAGGACCGTGCCCTCCACGTCCCGGTCGTTCCCCCGGATGACCTTCACACGGTCACCCTTCACGATCTTGTGCTTGCGCTGACGCGCCGCTGCGTTCTTGTGCTTCATCTCAAAGAACCTCAGGGGCCAGGGAGACGATCTTCATGTACTTCTTCTCCCGGAGCTCGCGGCCCACGGGCCCAAAGATACGGGTTCCGCGGGGCTCGCCCTGGTTGTTGAGGAGGACGGCGGCATTGTCGTCGAAGCGGATGTAGCTCCCGTCACGACGCCGCATCTCCTTGCTGGTCCGGACGACGACCGCCTTCACCACGTCTCCCTTCTTCACGGGAGCGTTGGGAATGGCGTCCTTCACCGTTGCCACGATGACGTCGCCCACCCGGGCGTATCGCCGACGCGAGCCACCCAGGACCCGGATGCAAAGGGCCGACTTGGCCCCCGTGTTGTCCGCGATGCGGAGAATGGATTCCTGCTGAATCATGGTCCGATCCTATCTAGGCAGGCCGCTCGATGAGCTCTATCACACGCCAACGCTTGGTGCGAGACAGGGGACGAGTCTCCTGGATTCGCACCACATCGCCGACCTGGTACTCGTTCTTCTCGTCGTGGGCGTGGTACTTCTTGGTCCGGGTCTGCCGCTTCCCGTAGAGGGGATGCGGAAACTGCCGCTCCACGCGCACCGTTACCGTCTTGTCCTGCTTGTCACTCACTACCACGCCCTGCCGGACCTTGCGACGGCCCCGCTCCTGGGTGGCCTCACCCGTCTGGGTGGTCTCTTCCGTGTTCGCCATGACTCGCTCGGTCACTCGTTGGGCGCGAGCTCACGCTCACGCATAATCGTCTTCAGCCGGGCGATATCGCGCCGGATGTTCCTGAGCATTCGAGGGTTCTCCAGCTCCATGGTGGCGCCAGCGAACCGAAGCTTGAACTGCTCCTCTCGCAGCTCGCGGAGACGAGCCTCGATCTCCGTGTTGTCCCACTCCCGCATGTCTTCAGCCTTCATCATCGCCTCCCTCAGACCTCGATCTGGCGCTCACGCACCAGAAACCGGGTCTTGATGGGGAGCTTGGCCGACGCCAGCTCCATGGCGCGCCGGGCCACATCCTCCGGAACGCCCTCCAGTTCGAACATGACCCGCCCCGGCTTGACCACGGCGACCCACTGCTCCGGGTTCCCCTTTCCCTTCCCCATCCGCGTCTCCGCGGGCTTCCGGGTGATGGGCTTATCGGGGAAGATCCGGATCCAGACCTTCCCGCCACGCTTGATGTGGCGAGTCATGGCCACACGAGCCGCCTCGATCTGACGGTTCGTGATCCAAGACCCTTCGGCGGCCTGGAGACCGTACTCCCCGAAGGAGACGCGGTTGCCCCGGTAGGCCTTCCCGCGCATCCGGCCCTTATGTGTCTTGCGGTGCTTTACACGCTTTGGCGCCAGCATCGTCTAGTTCTCCTTACCCGCCGGTGGAGTACGTGCGACCGCCGCGACGGTCATCCACGACCTCACCCTTGAAAATCCAACACTTCACGCCGATGGCCCCGTACGTGGTGAAGGCCTCGATCTGGGCATAGTCGATGTCCGCCCGGAGGGTGTGGAGCGGGACACGCCCCTCGTTGTAACCCTCGGTGCGGGCGATCTCCGCCCCTCCGAGACGTCCGGCGGACTGGATCTTGATCCCCTCCGCACCGGCCCGCATGGCCCCCTGCACCGCACGCTTCATGGCGCGGCGGAAAGAGACCCGCTGCCGGAGCTGGTGCGCGACGCTTTCGGCCACCAGCCGGGCATCCATTTCGGGGCGCTTGATCTCCTCGACATTCACGGAGACCTCGGCCTGCGTCAGGGTCGCCAGCTCGTCGCGGAGCTTGTCCACCTCGGAGCCCTTCTTCCCGATGACCACGCCGGGGCGACCCGTGTGGAGCGTCACCACGATCTTGCTCGGCTTCCGCTCGATATCCACACGGGAGATCGCAGCGTGGGAGAGCCGGCGATGCAGGTAACGGCGGATGGTCTCGTCCTCCTTGAGGAGCCGGGGGAAGTCCCGCTCGGCATACCAGCGCGACTTCCAGTCCTTGACGATCCCGAGCCGGAATCCTGTCGGATGTGTCTTCTGTCCCATTCTCTACGCCTTCTTGTTCACGACCACGGTGATATGGCTGGTCCGCTTGCGGATCGGAGCCGCGCGACCCTGGGCCGCGGCGCGATAGCGCCGGAGCGTCGGACCCTCATCCACGAACACCTCGTGGACCACCAACTCGTCCAGGTCCAGCACGTCGCCCTGGTCCTGAGCCTTGTTCTGAGCGTTGGCCACGGCCGACCGGAGCGTCTTACCCACCGGCTCTGCCGCACCCTTCTTCGAGAACTGCAGGATGGCGTAGGCGTCGTTGACACCCTTTCCACGGATCTGATCCACCACGAGGCGAACCTTCCGAGGACTCATCCTCACGTACTTCGCAATCGCCCGAGCTTGCATCGTCTATCTCCGACTGTCGATCAGCGCTTCGCGCGCTTGTCCGCGAGCTTGCCGCCATGCCCCCGGAACAACCGCGTGGGCGCGAACTCCCCGAGCTTGTGACCCACCATGTTCTCGGTGATGTACACGGGGATGAACTTGTTTCCGTTGTGCACCGCCACCGTATGCCCGACGAACTCCGGGGAGATGGTGGACGCCCGGGCCCAGGTCTTCACGACCTTCTTCTCGTTCCGGGCATTCATCCCCTCGACCTTGGCGAGGAGCTTGGTGTCGATGTACGGACCCTTCTTGATGCTACGAGCCATGACGTGGTTCCTGGTCCTTGGGCGTCAGCTTCGGGTTGCCTTGCCGCGCTTCCGGCCGCGGACGATGAACTTGTTGGACTTCTTCTTCTTGTGACGCGTCTTCTTCCCGTCCGCCGTGCCCCACGGCGAGACCGGTGGACGGCCACCGGAGCTCCGGCCCTCACCACCACCCAGGGGGTGGTCCACCGGGTTCATGGCCACGCCACGAACCTTGGGCCGACGGCCGCGCCACCGCGCGGCTCCCGCCTTGCCGAGGGAGGTCAGCTCGTGCTCCACGTTCCCCACCTGGCCGATGGTGGCCATGCAGTTCTTATGGATGCGCCGCATCTCAGTGGAGGGAAGGCGGAGGGTGACATAGTCGCCCTCTTTGGCAACCAGCTGGACACTGGCCCCTGCGGACCGCGCCATCTGAGCGCCCTTCCCAGGCTTGAGCTCGACCGCGTGGATGGTCGTCCCGAGGGGGATCTTCTCCATGGGGAGAGCGTTGCCCGACCGGATGTCCGCGTCGGGACCGGACATGACCTGGTCGCCGACCTTCATGTCCCGGACGTGGAGGATGTAGCGCTTCTCACCGTCTTCATAGTGGATCAACGCGATGTTCGCGGTCCGGTTCGGATCGTATTCCACCGCTGCCACCGTGCCGGGCACACCGATCTTGTTCCGCTTGAAATCGATCCGGCGGTACTTGCGCTTATGGCCCCCACCGCGCCGACGCGTGGTGATGTGGCCGTGGTGGTTCCGGCCCCCAGACTTCTTCAGCGGCTCCAGGAGCGACTTCTCCGGGGTGGACCGGGTGATCTCCTTCCCCTCGAGGGAGGAACGGAACCGGGTCCCCGGCGTCACGGGCTTGAACTTCTTGATGGCCATGGGTCAGCTCCTCACCCCACCTCGTAGAACTCGATGTGGTCGCCCTCGGCGAGGGTGACCAGTGCCTTCTTGAAGGAGGCACGCCGTCCGATGTTGCGGGAACGGCTCATGCGCCCCATGAGGGACCGCCGGGCCTTGCCGGCGTACCGCATGGTCCGCACACCCTCCACCTTCACGTCCCAGATCTTCTCCACCGCTTCCGCGATCTGGACCTTGTTGGCGGCATTGTCCACCACGAACGCGTAGACGTTGCCCTCCTCGATCTGGGTCGCGGACTTCTCGGTGATGATGGGACGCTTGATGACGTCGTAGGCATCACGCATCGTCACTTCCCTCCTCTTCCGTGCCCTGCTCGCCGAGGTTGTCCAGCGCCGAGCGCTCGATGACGACGGTATCGGCCCAGAGGATCTCGTATGCGTTCTCGTGTCCGAAGGGGCGGACCTCGACGTTGGAGAGGTTCCTGCCGGAGAGGTACAGGTTCTCCTTCACCCCGTCGGTGAGGATCAGGACCTTCTTCTCCGCCAACTCGATCCCCGTCAGGTACTCGCGCAGGTCCCGGGTCTTCGGGGCCTCCATGGCCGGGCTGTCGAAGAGAACCACGCGATCCTCCTCCGCACGAGCGTTGAAGGCCGACCGCCGAGCCAGAGCCCGCACCTTGCGCGGCACACGCTGCCGCCAGGAGTGCGGGATGGGCGGGAAGGCGCGACCGCCACCGGCCCACTGCGCCGCGCGGATGGTCCCCTGGCGTGCGCGCCCGGTCCCCTTCTGACGCCAGGGCTTCCGACTCCCGCCCGCTACAGCGGCGCGGTTCTTCGCCGAATGCGTACCCTGACGCTGATTGGCCAGGTAGGCCTTCACAACCTGGTGAAGGACCCCCTCGTTCACGACGCCATCGAAGAGAGACTCGGGAAGCTCCCGGGCCCGTCCCTTCTTGCCGTCAACCTTGTAGTAACGTGCCTTGAACATTGCCGTCACTTCGTAATCAGAACGTAGCTGTCACGTGAACCCGGGAGCCCGCCCTTGATGAAGAGCAGGTTCCGCTCGCCGTCCACACGGACGACCTGGAGGTTCCGAATGGTGGAACGGGCACCGCCCATCTGACCGGGGAGCTTCTTCCCCTTGATCACACGGGACGGGTCCGTGCCGGGCCCGAGAGAGCCTGGGTTCCGGGCCATGGGGTGCCCATGACCACCGGGCCGTCCGGCGAAGCCATGACGCTTCACCACCCCCTGGAATCCGCGACCCTTGGAGGTCCCGGTGACCTTCACCCGGTCGCCGGCCTCGAACTGCTCCACCGTGAGGGTCTGACCCAGCTCGTATTCGTCGCCGTCGTTCACGGCGAGCTCACGAAGCACGCGAGGCGCAGCCTCCAACCCAGCCTTGGCCACGTGGCCGAGCTCGGCCTTGGCGGCCCGCTTGGCCTTCTTGGCTCCGAATCCGAGCTGGACCGCGGTGTACCCGTCGGTCTCGGCGGTCTTGATCTGAGTGACCGGACACGGCCCAGCCTCCACGACGGTCACAGGCACCTGGGCACCGTTCTCGTCGAAGATCCGGGTCATCCCGATCTTCTTTCCAATGATTCCGGCCATCGTCAATCGACCTTGATCTCGACGTCCACGCCGGCCGGCACATCGAGCTTGGTCAGCGCATCGATGGTCTGCGGACGCGAGTCCACGATATCGATGAGGCGCTTGTGCGTCCGAAGCTCGAACTGCTCACGGCTCTTCTTGTCGATGTGCGGCGAACGG
>JBDHLC010000081.1:0-6858 GCA_039586075.1 Gemmatimonadota bacterium
CGGGCCGCGGGGGTGAAGCCGGGGCCCGGACACCCGGACTTCGAGAACGACCGGGCGTACGTCCTGGCCCAGCTGAAGGAGCTCATCCCTCTGCTGGAGTCCATGAGCGGGGTGGAGTTCGACATCGACCGGCTCCGGGAGACCCTGGGGCATGCCAACACCGCGGCCTCCGGGTGGAAGCGGGTGCTGGAGCTGAACCAGGCACGGCCGTCGGTCTTCAACGCTCTCACCGACGGCACCATCTACCTGGGGGTCTCCAACTGCCTCCGGGGAACCCCTGAAGGCGCCCGGTACTTCGACGACCTGGTGGAGGAGATGGAGTACAAGGCGAAGGAGGGGATCGGGACCCTCACCGAGGAGCTCTACCGGCTCCTGTTCGTGGGCGTCCCCTGCTATCCCATCTTCCGCCGCTTCGGCGAGCTCTTCACCGAGTGGGGCGGGACCTTCGTGAACTCCACCTACCTCTGGTTCGCCTCCGGCGGCGCCAACGAGGGGCACCAGTACGACCTGGACCGTCCGCTGGAGAGCCTGGCCGAGGGCCTCCTCCTGGGAGTCCGGGACGCCATGGACAGCATGTTCTTCCAGACCGACCCCCTCCTGGAGATGTACGAGACCTTCGCCGCCGACGGGGTGGTCTACCACCCCATCAAGAGCTGCCGGACGGTGTCCACGGGATTGGCGGACAACCGCCGGGCCGTCATGGAGCGGGCGGACGTCCCGTCCCTCTTCATCGAGTCCGACATGATGGACCGTCGGGTCGTGTCGGAGGCCCAGCTGAAGAACCGCATCGACGCCTTCTTCGAGGGGCTCGCGTCGCGCCGCCACAAGGCCGCCGCCGGCTCCCCGCAGGGATAGGAGACGACCATGGCATACGCAGCGGGCGTGGACGTGGGATCCACGCAGACCAAGGCGGTCATCGTCGACGAGACCGGCGCCATCGTGGCCCGCTCCCTCACCGCCACCGGGGCCAACGTGATCCAGGCGGCCCAGACCGCCTTCGAGGAGGCGTTGAACGAAGGGGGTCTGGAGGAGCGGGAGGTGGAGTACGTCGTGGGAACGGGCTACGGTCGGTACAAGGTGACCTTCGGGAACACCCAGGTCACCGAGATCTCCTGCCACGGGCGGGGCGCAGTCCACATGTTCCCGGACACCCGGACCGTGGTGGACATGGGGGGACAGGACACCAAGGCCATCCGCGTCTCCGCCGAGGGCGAGATCATCGACTTCTGCATGAACGACAAGTGCGCCGCCGGGACGGGACGATTCCTGGGCGCCGCTTCGTCGGCGCTGGACATCCCCCTGAACGAGCTGGGTCCCACCGCCCTCAAGGGAGAGAGGCCCGTGAAGATCAGCACCACCTGCACCGTCTTCGCCGAGTCCGAGGTCCTCTCCTGGCTGGGGAAGGGCAAGAAGATCCAGGACATCCTGCTGGGGGTGCACCAGTCCATCGCGGCCCGATCCGCAGGGCTCCTGCGCCGTGTTGGGATCGAGGACCAGGTCACCTTCACCGGGGGCGTGGCGAAGAACACCGCCATGGTGGAGACGCTGAACCAGCGCCTGGGCCTCGAGGTGAACGTCAGTGAGGAATCCCACTACATGGGGGCGCTGGGCGCGGCCCTCTTCGCCCTGGACCACGTCCTGGCTTCGAGAAAGCCGGCGGCCAAGGAGGAGGTGGCATCATGAGGTACACGGCCGGCATCGACCTGGGCTCGACCTACACCAAGTGCGTGGTCCTGGACCCGGAGAATCGTATCGCCGGGAAGGCCATGCGCCCCACCGGTTTCCGCCTGGAGGAAGTGGCGAAGGAAGTGCTGAGGGACGCCCTGGACGAGGGAGGACTCCGGCGCAGCGACGTGGAATACCTGGTCACCACCGGGTTCGGACGGCACCAGGTGGCCGACGCCGACACGCACGTCACCGACCTCACGGCGGCGGCTCGCGGGGCCACGCTCTTCTTCCCCGGGACCGCCACCATCCTGGACGTGGGGGGGCAGACCATGAAGGCCACCCGGCTGGGGGACGACAGCAAGGTGAAGTCGTTCCGCCTCAACGACAAATGCGCCGCCGGAACCGGGGCCTTCCTGGAGAAGACGGCCCGCTACATGGGCTTCGAGACCGAAGAGATCGGTCCCCTGGTGCAGACCTCGAAAACGCCGGTGCCCATCTCCGGCGTGTGCGCCGTCTTCGCCGAGTCGGAGGTCATCAACCAGCTCTCCCAGGGCGCGGCGCCGGCCGACATCATGCACGGCGCGGTGGTTTCGCTGGTGGGGCGGTCGGTGCAGCTCATGAAGCGGGTGAACATGGAGCCCGAGTTCACCCTCATTGGAGGGATCCTGCGCTTCGAGCGCATGGCCGAGGTCATCCGCCGTGAGCTGGACGCCGAGGTGAACGTGCCGGAAGGGGACCTGGTCCAGTTCACGTCCGCCATGGGCGCGGCGTGGCTCGGACAGCGGCGGCTCGCGAAGCTGGACGCCGGGGCCGGCGCCAGCGCGTGACCGAGAGGCCATGACGGACCGCCGGATGAAGCTTCCTGTCCTGGGACCTCAGAGCCCGGATGCGGGAGGGACCGCCTCCGTCCCGGAGGTCGGCACGCGACCGGACCCGAAGCGTCTCGCCGAGGGCTGGGAGCACCGGTTCGTGGCCACCGGGGAGCGGGTGGAGGAGATGGTGGCCCTCTACCGGGAGCTGGGCTTCGAGGTGGTGGCGGACCCCGTCCACCGGGAGGGGATGGACGACGGGTGCCTCACCTGCTTTTCCGGAGGGCTGGAGTACCGGGCCATCTATACCCGCCGTGCGAAGGCCCCCGGCCACGGCTCGACCGAAGGAGGTTGATCATGCCAGAGAGTCATCCCACCCAGGTCCTCCGGGACGAGCACCAGTGGATCCTGGCGGTGGCGGAAGCGTTGGAGGGATTCCTGGGAGCTCCTCCGGATGCCATGGACTTCGACGCCGTGGAGAAGTGCGTCACCTTCATCCGCCTCTTCGCCGACGCGTGCCACCACGGCAAGGAAGAGGATCTCCTCTTTCCGGTCCTGGAGGAGCGGGGGATGGCGCGAGACTCCGGTCCCATCGCAGTGATGCTCCACGAGCATCGCCTGGGCCGGGAGGCGGCCGCCGCCATGCGGAACGCCCTCCCCGGCGCGCGGGAGGGTGATGAATCGGACCGGCTCCGGCTGGTCCACGCCGGAAGGGGCTACATCGACCTCATCCGTGGGCACATCGGCAAGGAGGACCACGTCCTCTTCAACATGGCGGACCAGCTGGTCTCGGGTGAGGCCCGGGTCCGGCTCTGCGCGGCGTACGACGGGACGTGCAGCCATGAATTCGAAGGCTGCACCAAGATCGAGTTGGAGGCGTTGGGTCGGGAGATCGTGCGACGGGCGGGGCGGTGAGCCCATCCGTGGCCCGTCGGATGGGCCGGAGGAGGCTGATCGCGGCGCTTCCCCTCCTGACGGCCTGCGGAGGTGAGACGGGAAGCGCCGTCAGCGCGGTTGTGGACAGTGCCGGTCTGGAGATCGTGTCCAGCTCCGCACCCGCCTGGAGGGAGGCAGACGGCTGGCGTGTGGGTGCGGCCCTGCTATCGGTGGGATCCGAGGAGGACCCCCTGTTCGACGTGGTCGGGGCTGCCCGCCGGCCCGGTGGTGGGATCCTGGTTGGACTGGGCTCGTCGGGGGAGATCCGCTTCTACGGCGGCTCCGGCGAGTTGGAGGCGAGGTGGGGCCGGCCCGGCGAGGGACCCGGGGAATTCCGGATCCTCCAGGGTGTGGGCCACCTGGCTGGGGACACTGCCTGGGCCTACGACTTCGCGCTCCGTCGGGTCACGCTACTGGACCCGAGCGCCGGCGTGGTGGAGGTGGAGACGTTGGAGCCGGCTCCCCTCCGGGCCCTGGCCGTTTCCTCCGCACCGTCGGGAGGATGGATCCTGCGAGAAGCGTGGGGAGAGGGGCCGGTGACGTTGGAGACGGAGCTTCGCCGGGACCCGGTCCGGGTCTACCGGGCCAGCCGCCAGGGGCGGGTAGGGGAAGCGCTCGCTTCCCTCCCGGGCCGGGAAGTCCTCATCTCCTCCGAAGGAGGGCGGAGCGTCATGGGGACGGCCCCCTTCGCCCGGGATGCCAGCGTCGTGGCCGTGGGAGACGCCGTGGTGATGGGCGACCAGGTGGGTCACGAGCTTCGGGTCGTCGATCTCGGTGGGACCCTGGAGCGGATCGTGCGATGGAACGGACCGTCGCTGGAAGTGACTCCGGAGGAGGTCGCCGCCTGGAAGGACGCCCAGGTCGCCGCTGCCGATCCCCGGGATCGGGCGGGGGTCCGCACCTACCTGGAGGGCACACCCCTCCCCGAGCGGCGCCCGGCCTACGGTGCGCTTCTTCCAGGGGCCGCTGGCGAGATCTGGGTGGCCGAGTACGTGCACTCCGGGGTCTCTCCGTCGTCGTGGACGGTGCTGGGGCCGGAGGGTCGCTGGTTGGGGCCCGTGCGCATGCCCGCCGGGTTCACCCCCCTTCAGGTGGGAGTGTCCTGGATCCTGGGGCTCCAGACGGACGAGCTCGGAGCGGAGCGCGTGGTGGTGCGGTCTCTGGAGCGGTCGGGCGCCACGAGGCCATGAGGGGGGTCAGCGGTGCGCCGCCGGCCAGCTGATGGCCCACACGAAGGCGGCCACGTCGTGGACGTCCTGATCCGAGATATTGCCTCCCCCACGGGGGGGCATCACGACACCGGTCCGTGATCGCTCCTCGGGGACGCCGGTGAGGATGGTCTGGAAGATCGCCAGGTAGCTTCCCTTGGCGTGGAGCCACTCCTCGTCGGTGAGGTTCGGGCCGTCCTGGCCCGTGGCGTCGGCACCGTGACACCTCGCACAACCGCCCTCGCCCTGGAATACCCGGCGGCCGGTCTCGATCATGTCCTCCGTGACCCCCACCGGGAGGGAGTCGCGGGCCTCCGGGTGGCTGACCCTCCAGACGAAGGCGGCCACGGCCTGCACCTCGCTGTCGTCGATTCCCGATCCGCCTCGCGGCTCCATGGCGACTCCGGACCGCGAGAACTGGGCCGGCACCCCGCGAAGGACCTGGTTCACCAGCTCGAGGTAGCTCCCCTTGGCGTGCCACCACTCGTCATCGGTGAGGTCGGGACCCAGATAACCGCGCGCCTCGCTGCCGTGGCAGGCGACGCAGCCACCCACTCCCTGGAAGATCTGCGCACCCCGCTGGATCATGGACGCCGTCACCCCGGGGGGGAGGGAGTCGGGGATTTCGACGAGCGCCGTCTGCGCCGTGGCGGGGGTCGCCGCGAAGAACGCCGCCGCCAACCAAGGTCTCAGGGAGGGATTCACGCCAGGGCTCCTGTTCCAGAAGGTGCGAATAGGCGAGGCAGGACCTGATCCGCACGGTACGGAGCGTCCCGGGTTGCCACAAGCCGGGACGCCCAGTGTCTCACCCCGCTCGACAGCCCTCCAGAGCACGGGTCGCGGAGGCCCGCATCCCCTCTCCGATCCCGATGCGGTCTCCGTAGTAGTCCCCCCGGGTTCCGAACCCCATGGGGGCGAGAGAGCCCCCCGACGTCGCCCGAATGGTGTTCCACACCACGCACGGCACGTGCCCGACCTCTTCCTCGCGGTCCACCAGCCCGGAGCCGTCCGAGTCGTACTCCTCCAGGAGCACCTCCCGGACCGCGTCGGTCCATCCCGCCGAACCCGCGGCGACGTGCTCCGCCTCCAGGAAGATCCGGCGGGCGGCGTCCGCGTCCAGGAACTCCCGTACCTGGACCGGGATCTCCACGACGGTGGCTCGCCCGGGCATCACCATGTCCGGAACGTCGGGTGGCTCGTCGCCAGCCAGGCACGCGGTGATGCGGGCGGCCCACGCGTCGCGGAACTCCGGGGCGACCGAGAAGAGGACGTTCCCCAGATAGGGGCGGGACCGGTCCGTGATTCCGAACCGACCGCCGTAGTCGGGGAAGGCCACCTCCATGGAGGTCCAGACCTCGCAGGGAGTCGTGGTCAACTCCGCGGAGGTATCGATGGCGCCGGACCCGTCGGCATCGAAGAAGGCCAGAATGAGTGTCTTGGCCGCCAGCTGTCGGCGCTCTTCCTCGGGGATGTCGTGTATCGCCTGGAGGGAGGTGGTCAGCACAGGGGTGGGGGCACCCCAACGATCCAGTCCCGACGAGGACGCCATGCGCGGGCGCACCACGGCTGGGGAGGTCTGGAATCCCTGCCCCACGCAGCCCTGGATCAGCGCCCGGGCCACGGCGCGCTGGGAGGGGTCCACTCCGATTCGGTCTCCCACGAAGCCCTCCTCGGAGGAGAAGCCCAACTCGCTGGCGAACGAGCCATGGGTGGCGGCCACCGACTGCCATACGAGGCAGGGGATGGTCTGGACCTCGTGCAGCGTGTCCAGCGCTTCGGAGCCGTCCGCATCGAAGTGCCGGAGGAGCACGCCCCGGACGCCGTCGGACCACGCACCGGATCCCGGGGGGCTGCCGCCCACGGCCCGAAAGAGGGCGGTCGCGGCCACGCGGGCGGCGAACTCGTCCACGCGGTCGGGGATCGCAGCCCCTCCCGCAAGCGGCGCCGCCCGCACATCGGCGGAGTCTGTAACAGGCGGGTCCAGACCCTCAAGGCACGCGGAGGCTCTCCGTGATGCGGGAACGCGGACGTTCTCAGCGATGCTGAAGACGACGCCTCCGATGTAGGGGGCCCGGGTGTCGCTGAAGCCGAAACGTCGGAGGAACCCCGGAAAGCCCGACTCTAGGACCTGCCAGACCTCACACCCGGGAGCGTCGATCTCCCGCGCGGTGTCGAGGGCCCCGGACCGGTCGAAGTCGTAGGACCCCAGGAGAACCGTTCGGGCAGCTAGAATGCGG
>JBDHLC010000082.1:0-6790 GCA_039586075.1 Gemmatimonadota bacterium
CAAGGTCCCGACGCCGACCAGTTCCCCACCTGGTCTCGGGACATCGAGCGGGAGGTCTGGGCCCTGGTGAACAAGGTCGACGCAGAGCTGGGCCCCTTCACGGTGCAGTGGGAGGCGCACCTGCAGCATCGGCGCTTTCCCGCCTCCGGAGCGGACAGCGAGTGGGGGGCGGAAGCCCTTGTGCAGGTGATCTGGCGAGTGGGAACCTGGCACTTCGGGGGCGAGGGCTGCCGCCCAAGGCTCAGCTCTCAATCCTCCAGAAGGTGATCCCCCCGGCCTGCTGCCCCACCTCCACGTCCGCGACCCGCTCGAAGGTCTCGAGGTCGTAGATGTCCACCTTCCCCGGCTCCGCACCGACCCCCTCGACGCTCACGAAGGCGTAGCGCGAGTCGGGGGACACGACGATGCCGTGCGTCACCGTGGTGCTTGACGGCGTCAACGCAACGCTCCTTCCGCTCTCCAGGTCGAAGAACTCCACGGCAGCACCGCCCTTGAGGGTCGCCACCAGCAGCCGTCCGTCGGGGGTCACGTCCAGGTTGTAGGGGGCCCGTCCCGCCGCGAAGGTGCGCACCACCGTCCAGTCGGATCGGTCGATCTCCAGGATGTGATCCGCACGGTTGCAGGCCACGTACACCTTCGTGCCGTCGGCGCTGGGCTCGGCCCAGGTGGGGGAGCAGGCGTTGGACGTGGGGAAACCGTGCATGGCCTGGTCCATGCCCGCCATCCCTTCCATCCCACCGCTCTCCATCATGCGCATGTCGTGCTGGGCACGGTCCATGTGGGATGGCCGCTCCCAGGGACCCTCGGCACTTGGAGCCACCGAGAAGAACCGGGAGACCTCGAAGGTGCGGGTGTCCACCTCCACCAGCAGGTCGTTCATCATGCAGTTGCTGTAGAGATGCGTGCCGTCGGGCGCCAACCGGAGCCCGTGAGGCATGACACAGGTCTCAATCTGCTCCACCTCGATCATGTCCGGCGTGTACACCACCGAGACGCTGCTGGGAACGTGCTCCCCGTGGAGGTTGAAATTGGCCACGAAGGCGTAGAGCCCGTCGGGCGTGACGTCGACGGTCGCGGGAAACCACCCCAGGTCCGTGGGGCCGCCCACGAGCGTGTCGGGCCCGGCGTGGTACTTCCACAGCTTCCCGTCCGGGACCCCATGGCCCGTGGTCCAGTAGAGGTATTCCCCGTCCCGGCTCATGTTGAAGCCGTGGGGGCCCTCGGTCTCCACGGCCATCACACCCACGGGAATCGTCTTCTCCACGCGTGCACCGTCCGGACCCCAGGCGACCCGGTGGATCAGGTCGGCCGACTCGGCGCCCACGTAGACGTAGTACGTAGCCGCGGGAGCCGCGGACGCAGCCACGCCTGGGGCGGCGACCACCGGCCGGGCCGCCGTAGCGACGCTTCCCGGATCGGAGGCGGGTGGGACGGTACGCTCCGGGGAGGGATTTCCCACTCCGGAGGCGCAGGCCATACCGAGGCCGGCAGCGATGGCTGCGGCAGGCAGAGTGCTCAGGGCTCGCTTCATGACCAGCGGGGCGTTCGGGGAGGGAGATTCTGGCCCGAGGGCCGGCTCAGGGCCTATACTCTACCCCTCCCTCGACCTGGTACGCTACACCGGGCGAAGCACGGGGGCCCGACTCCGCTCCCACCTACCCTCCCACGGAGTACCGGCAGTGATGCGACATCTACGGAATTGGGGGCTGACCGCCGCCGCCATGGCCTTCCTGGCCCTTCCCGCCGCGGCGCAAAACGTGAACCGGGTCGTAAGCCTTCGGGCCGTGCCGGAAAACCCGACGGTGACCCTGAACGGGTCGATCCCCTTCCGGGTGGAGGCGGTTGACGCGCAGGGCAACGTGGTGGATGGGGTGGACGTGAGGGTGGTGGGGCGCGGGGTGCGCTACGCCGAAGGCACCCTCACGGGGCTTGTGGGGGGTACCCAGGTCCTCTTCGCCTCCCTGGTGGTCCCCGCCGACTTCGGTGGGCCGCCGCCTCAGCTCCGCGTGAGCGTGGAGGTGACCTGGCCCGCGGTCTCCCGCATTGCCATCACGCCGGCGTCGGACCACACCCTCTATGCCGGGACCGGGATCCGGCACTCGGCGGAGGCCTTTCACGCCGACGGGTCGGAGCGGCCGGATCCGAGCTTCTCCTGGTCGTCGTCCGACCCGTCCGTGGCCTCGGTGAATGCGTACGGAACCGTTACGGCGCACCGGGCGGGACCGGTCACCATTCACGCCGACTTCGACGGAGCTCGCGGCAGCCTGCGGTACGAAGTGGCCCCCTTCCCCGCCACCTCCCTGGAGATCCGTGGCGATGCGGACCGGACCCGCCAGGGTGACGTGGTGACCTTCGAGGCCATCGCCACGGGTCCCAGTGGACGCGTAAGCGACATGGCGATCCTGTGGTCGAGCACGTTCGTGCCGGACGACACCATCCACGCCCCCGGCGCCGGTGGTATCGTGCGCGACGGGAAATTCGTGGGTGAGGTGCCAGGGCAGTACACCGTTCTGGCGACCGCCGGAAACCTGGTAGCCAGGGCGTCGGTGGACGTCCGGCCCCGTGAGGCGGTGCGGGAGATCGAGATCCTGGGCCAGGGCTCCGTGGATGACGTGCACACCTCGGACCTCTGGGTCTTCGAGGGAGTGGACGGTCGGGACTACGCGGTGACGGGGACGTGGGGAGGAGACGGCTTCGCGTACTTCTGGGATGTCACCGACCCGGCCAACGTCACCCGCATCGCCGAGGTGCAGGTGGACGCGCGGACGGTCAACGACGTGAAGGCCTCCCCCGACGGTCGCTACGTGGCCCTTTCACGCGAAGGGGCCTCCAACCGGAGGAACGGCGTGGTGATCATCGACATGGCGGATCCCCACAATCCCGTGGTCGCTTCGACCTTCGACGAGGGTCTCACCGGCGGCGTGCACAACATGTTCGCCCAGGACGACCACCTCTTCGCCCTCTCCGGGGGGGACAAGTACGTGATCCTGGACGTCTCGGACATCTACGAGCCGACCTACGTCTCCGAGTACAACCACCCCGACTCCCGCATCCACGACGTGTGGGTCTACGACGGGATCGCCTATTCCTCCGAGTGGGGGAACGGTGTGGTGGTGGTGGACGTGGGAAACGGAAGGTGGGGCGGCTCCATCGAGAACCCGGTCTTCGTGACCAACGTCCCCTACCCCGTGGGCGCCACCCACGCGGCGTTCCCCTACTACCAGGAGTCCACGGGCAAGGTCTACCTCTTCCTGGGTGACGAGATCATGAACCGCCAGGGCGCGGCGTGGAGTGGCGCCGGCCTCGGGCGGATCCCGCAGCAGGGCGGGACGCCGTCGGTGACGCGCGGGTACATCCACATCATCGACTTCACCGACCCGGAGAACCCGAAGGACGTGGCCCGCTACGAGGCCAGTGAGTTCGGGACCCACAACCTCTGGGTGGAGGACGACGTGCTCTACGTGGCCTACTACGAGGGCGGCGTCCGGGTGGTGGACGTGTCTGGGGAGCTCCTGGGGAACCTGGCGACCCAGGGGCGGGAGATGGCCGTCTACAAGGCGTTCGATCCGGACGGGTACGTGGCGAACGCCCCCATGGCCTGGGGCCCTCAGCCCCACAAGGGGAACCTCTTCTTCAGCGACTTCAACTCGGGGCTGTGGTCCATCAAGATCGCGCCGAGGATGAGACCCATCTCGTAGGCGGACGACGTCGGGACGGGCAACGTCGCGAAGTCGTGGCCCCGTTCCGACACTGCGACCAAGCGGAGACGCGAAGGGCGTCCGGGCCGGCCGGCCCGGGCGCCCTTTCTCGGTGCATGACGCTCGGGTCAAACCACCGCGGAACACGGAAGTCTCTTTCCCGTATAAACTTAGCTGCCGCATCAAGTGACTCGAACAGAGGAGACTTCGTGGGTCGACACGATCCTACCGCCCTGACCAAAGCAAGAGACGAGCTCATGAGCCACATCGTGCGATGCGACGTGCTGGAGGCCAAGCAGGAGCACCGCCTGGAATGGCTCGATGAGACGCTGGACTATATGGCCGACAAGTACCCCCGACTGAACGACCTCAAGCTCGCGCAGTTGGAGCTCATCGGCCGGCAGTATCTCAAGCCGGTGATTCCCCACGGGCAGGACCACACCGCCTTGACCCGTGATCGGACCCCGAAGGAGGAGGCGCAGGCGGCCTGACGCCCCTCCTCCGCGCTACATGTCGAGGCCGGCTTCGCCCCCAGGGGTGAGGCCGGCCTCGGCATATCGGGTTGTCCGAGCAGCCACCGGCTCTGGGCTCGGCCGCCGCCCCGGCCCCTTCGGAACGCCGTCGGAATCCTTCCCGGATCTCTCCCGCCTTGTCCGAGATCCCCGGTCGACACGACATTCCACCCAAATGCTCGCACTCGCCTGGGTCCTCGGGGCCACCATCTCCATCTCCTTCCTGTGCTCCATCCTGGAGGCAGTGCTGCTGTCCATCACCCATTCCCACGTGGTGATGCTGCAGGAGGAGGAGCACAAGGCCGGGGACATCCTCGACCGGATGCGGCGGAAGATCGACGAGCCCATCGCCGCCATCCTGACGCTGAACACCATCGCGAACACCATGGGGGCCACGCTGGCTGGGGCCCTGGCCCTCCAGGCGTTCGGAAGCGAGTGGATGGCGCTCTTCTCCGCCTTCATGACCCTCACCATCCTCCTCTTCTCGGAGATCGTTCCGAAGACGGTGGGTGCCACGTTCTGGCCCACGCTGGCCGCTCCCTCAGCGTACGTCCTGCGGGTCATGATCGTGGGAATGAAGCCCATCCTGATTCCGCTCTCGTGGTTCGCCCGCGCCATCGCCGGGGACACGAGCCGGCCCACCATCTCGCGTTCGGAGCTCGAGGTGCTGGCCGAGATCGGGCGCCGAGAGGGAACCCTCGACGAGGACGAGTGGAAGGTGGTGCGAAACGTGATCCGGCTGGACGAGATCTCGCTGGGTGAGGTCATGACGCCCCGCACGGACATGGTGGCCATCCGAGCCGGTGCCACGGTGCAGGAGGCGCAGGGGCTGATGCTGGACGAGGGTCACCTTCGCATGCCGGTGTACGAGGAGAACCTGGACACCATTGTGGGGATCCTCCTGGCGCGGGACCTCTGGCGTGCGGCCCGGGAGGGGGCATCCCACATCCGCCCCCTGATCCGGCCCGCCCAGTTCGCCCCCTCCTCCAAGGCGGTGGAGGACCTCATCCCCGAGCTCCGTCAGCAACGGGCCAAGATGGCCATCGTGGTGGACGAGTTCGGGGGCACCGCGGGCCTGGTGACCCTCGAAGACCTCATCGAGGAGATCGTGGGAGAGATCCAGGACGAGCACGAGGAGGACGAGCCGCTGGACTTCTTCCCGTTGGAAGACGGATCGATCCGCGTCTGGTGCGGTGTCAGCCTGCGGGACGTGAATGCCCGCCTTCCGCTGACTCTGCCGGAGGACCGGCACGATACGTTGGGAGGCTACCTGTTCGGCGAGCTGGGGAGAGTCGGCCGCGTAGGGGACGTCGTTGCGGTCGACGATGGCGAGTTCCGGATCACCCGCATGCGAAAGCGGCGCATCGAGTACGCGGTCTTCCGGCCCGAGCGCGAACCGCTGGACACGGGACCCGAGAGCGACTGAGGGGCTGGGCGCCCAATCCGACGGGCGCGGTGGAAAGCTACCCGAAGTTGCGACGGATGGCGTCCAGGATCCGCCCGGCTGCTCTGCCGTCCCCGTAGGGGTTCGTGGCCCGGCTCATGGCTGCATATGCGCTGGGATCGTCCAGGAGTCGACTGGCTTCCCGAACGATCACCTCCCGGTCCGTGCCGACGACCTGGACCGTCCCGGCCGCCACTCCCTCGGGGCGCTCGGTTGTGTCCCGCATCACCAGCACCGGCTTCCCGAGTGACGGAGCCTCCTCCTGGATCCCACCCGAGTCGGTGAGGATCAGGTGGCTGCGATCCATGAGGTACACGAAGGTCGGATAGTCCACCGGAGGAAAGAGGTGGACCCCCGGATGGGCCCCCAACATCTCCTGAACCGGACCCTGGACCTGCGGGTTGAGGTGCACGGCGTAGAGGATTTCCACGTCGGGTCGACGTGACAGGGTCGCCAGGGCCCGGCAGATGTCCTGAAGCCCCTTTCCGAAGCTCTCCCTCCGATGGCCCGTGACCAGCACCAGACGCTTGGACGGGTTCAGGAAGGAGAACTCACCTTCGAGCCTTCGCACCCGATCCTCGTCGGAGAGCACGCGGTCCGAGGTCCAGAGGAGAGCGTCCACCACCGTGTTTCCCGTGACGAACACGGAATCGGGATCGACGTTCTCCCGTACGAGGTTGGCGCGGGCGCGTTCCGTGGGGGCGAAATGGAGGTTGGCCAGCACACCGGTGATGCGCCGGTTCATCTCCTCCGGCCACGGCGAATACCGGTTCCCCGTCCGCAGCCCCGCCTCCACGTGCCCCACCGGAACCCTCGCGTAGTAGCTGGCCAGCGACGCCGACATGGTGGTGTTGGTGTCGCCGTGGACCAGCACCAGGTGCGGGGATTCGTTCTGGAGCACGTCGAACACGCCGTTCAGCACCCGACCCGTCACGTCGGCCAGGCCCTGGGCGTGCTGCATGAGATCCAGATCGTGGTGCGGCTCGATCTGGAAGAAGTCCAGGACCTGGTCGAGCATGCCCCGGTGCTGGGCCGTCACGCAGACCCGGCTCTCGAATCCGGGATCCTGGGCCAACGCGCGAACCACCGGAGCCATCTTGATGGCCTCGGGGCGCGTTCCGAACACGGAGAGGACT